>JBHIAE010000006.1:0-102396 GCA_046758445.1 Candidatus Thorarchaeota archaeon
GATCCTAGGGGAGTTCAGATTTCTCAACACCCGGAAGGGATTCACCAAGCTTCTCGGGGTCATTGGAGCAAGACCAGCCAAGGCGGTCATTGAGAGCACTGGAAACCTGTGGCTCAGGCTGTTCCTGACTCTGGAGAAGAATGGTGTGGAGGTCATCCTCTCCAATCCCTCGAAGACGAAGGCGATTGCTGAGGCCAGACTGAAGAGTGACAAGGTTGATGCTGCCATGCTCGCAGACCTGTTGAGGGCTGACCTGGTGGCTCCGTGCTATGTGCCCCCTGCCGAATTGAGAGATGTCCGTGAGCTGACTCGTGTGAGGATGAACCCGGTGAGGGATAGGGCTAGAGTCAAGAATCGAATCCACGCGCTCCTTGACAGGTGTGATGTTCCACGATATCCCGGAAGCACTCTGTGGGGGAAGGCTGGCATCAAGTGGCTGAACGCCTTAGAGCTGCCCACAGCTGAAGGCTTCATCCTACAGACCTATCTCAGTCAGATCGATGCCCTCACCAGACTCGTAGAGGATGTGGAGGAAACCATTGCTCAGATTGCTGTGGAGGACGAGAGGGTCAGGCTCCTGATGACCATTCCCGGAGTCGACTACTATGTTGCCATGCTGTTTGTCAGTGAGATTGGTGACATAGACAGGTTCCCGAGATCAAGCAAGCTCACCAGTTGGCTTGGTCTTGCACCGAGGGTCAGTCAGAGCGGGGAGAAGTGCTATAATGGAGCCATCACCAAGATGGGCTCTCCAAGGGTCAGATAGGCACTGGTTCAGGTGGCTCACTCAGGAGTGAGATACGATGATCACTTCCAGAAGAATTCCAGGAGGATAAACGAGAGAAGAGGCAAGTCCAAGGTCTATGTGGCTGTCGCAAGAGAGATTGCTGTGGCGTGTTTTCACATGCTGAAGAAGCGAGAGCCATACAGGTTCATGAAAGATGAGCTCGTGAAGACAAAGTATAAGAGATTGGAGAAGGTAGCAAATAGCCCTCTATGCGCTGGATAGTTCCGACACATCTGGACCTTCGGTCCTGTGACTGTCAGCGGTTTTTCATGGAAGCTTAAATCGTCCCTTCCAGACATAGGGGCATGACAGCACTACAAGATGTACGGAACCGCGTTCAGAGGGCTCTTGAGAGGGCCAAGAAACGCGATGGGCCACTTGATTTTCGCGGCATTTCGGTGAAGCAGATCACAGACCCCGATGACTTCTCCGTGAGGTTCCTCGTGACGAAGGACTCAGGCATCATTGATGATGAACTGAAGAGGGAGTTCGGCTCCGTGTTGGACATTGCCTGCTCTGAAACCGATGGTCTTCCAGAGGATGAGGGCGTCTGGTCTGACGAGAACGGCTTCCACGAGTACGCGGCAATCGTAGGACTTCTCTACTTTTAGTCCTGATTAACAAAAATCGACGTAAAAACAACGAAAACCATGCAAGAAGCCGTCTTGGGTGCGAAGAGAGGAAAAGAAAGGAATGATGTCGACTGGTGTACGACTCAACGTTACTAGGATTAGCCGCGAAGAGAGAGATGGTAGCCCCGCCAGGACTCGAACCTGGGTCCAGCGGGCCAGAACCGCTGATGCTTGACCGCTACACCACGGGGCTTTTACTTCGAAACAACCGCCTCGAGTCTACGGCACTCTGGGAGCCCCAAATTACCTTTTCGGTCAAATTCCTGTTTCCTTGAGCAGCTTGAACGGTATAGATGACTGGCTAACCGGACGGACATAGCTCTGCGATTGATCCACTCTGCTTCTGTTCTCTATATACCAATCTTGAATATGATAGCATCGCGAAGCATTCTCTGCATCATCCGAAGGAGGTTCTTCCCCTCTGTGGCAATGGTTGGAAACACTGGATACCCTTCCAAATCCAGCATCTGAATCATACGATCGACGGGCATGGCATTGGGAAGGTCTCTCTTGTTGAGCGACACAATGACTGGGAGTGTTGCCATTCTGTCCGTTCCCAACGCGATGCGTAGCTCCTGAATGGAGGCCAAGTTCTCATTCATCATCTCAGGTGCAGAGTCAGCCATGAATATCAGGCCGTCAACACCTCTGAGGACATTGATTCGTTGTGTAGCATGTCTTCGCTGTCCAGCAACTGTAAAGACATCAAAGACAATTCGTTCGCCTGCAGAAACTGGAATGAAGTCGAAGTAGGTGGTTCGTCCGAGCTCATCAGATATCTCAACAATCCTACCTTTGGACAAGGCTCGAACGTTGGCAAACAACCATCTCAACGCGGTCGTCTTGCCAGAGAGAGACGGCCCGTAAAAGACAATCTTGATGCGAATGCGACCTTCTTCGTCACGACGTAGGTCCACTCCGGGAACTATCTCAGTCACGCGTCTGGGATGTATCCGGGCAGCCTTCGCAATGTTGGAGGTTGCCTCCGCATCAATCCTTAGTTCAGCAGAGGATGCAATGAGGGTTCCTGCGGGGATCGGTTCACGCCTACCAACTCTGGGCGTTTCACGTGGGGCCCGAAATGGCTCGCCAGGCTCGGTAGAAACAGCTTCGGGGGGCGTTGTTTCCCGCGGTAATGTTGTTACCTTGGCTGCATGCTCATCGCTAACGCCGGGGGCCGCTTCTGGACGCTCTTCTTTTTCAGGCTCTTCCTTCTTCGCTCGCCTAAATCGCGACCTTAGCCTCCTAAGCATCGGCAACCGCTCTCTGAGGATTTAGGGATATCTTGGCGGACTTAAATCTTGGGGGGATAATCTCCGCAGTGACCTTTATCTGATGGTGGTAGTTCGAGGGTCTACCATGCCCGGAACCATAGATCACGATTACATCCGACGAAACTTCCCCACACTTTCTGCGATGACGTATCTGAACAATGCGGCCACGGGTATCCCTCCCAAGTCAAGTGTTGATGCAATGACTCGATTCCTGGATGACCGTATCAATGCACGAGGCGACATAGAGGACACAAACAGGACGCTAGATGAAGTTCGAGAACTACTCGCTAAGCTTCAGGGGGGTCAGGAAAGTGAGTACAGTCTACAGCCGAATACCTCCGCAGGAATCAACTCCTTTGCTCACAGCATAGAGTACCCGGAGCTCTCCAACGTTGTTCTCTGTGACCTAGAGTTTCCTGCAAACTACGTTCCATGGCAGAACGTCAGCAGACTAAATGGGGTTGAGCTGAGAATTGTCAAATCTAGGAATGGGGCTGCGTCGCTTGATGCTTTCAGGGATCTCATTGATGAGAATACTAGAGTCCTTGTAGTCAGCCAAGTACAGTTCGGTTCGGGCTTCCGGGTGGATCTTGGTGAGCTCGCGCGCGCTGTCCATGAAGTCGGCGGTTATCTTGCCGCAGATGTGATTCAGGCCATCGGATGGGCAGAAACTGACTTCAAGAAGGATAAGGTAGACTTCGCCGCAGGACACGCCGCAAAATGGTTGCTTGGACCCATTGGGGCTGGTTATCTCTACGTGGACAACAAAGTGATCGACCAGCTCACTCCGAGATTCCTAGGCTGGTGGGGTGTGGAGAAGATGGAAGACTTCACCTACTTCGATAGAGAACCTTTGCCTGATGCAAAGAAGTTCCAGATTGGTTCTCCTTCCGTTATAGGCTATGTCGGAATGCTCGAGTCCTTGAAGACGATAATGGAAATGCCTGCTGAAGTGCGGGAACAAGTGGCCATGAACAATGGTGACTATCTGAGGAAGAGGCTATCAGAGGAAGGAATAGACCACTATGATTTTGGGAAGAAGCATAACTCACCAATTGTGTCATGTGAACCAAGGAATGCTGAAGAACTAAACAAGAAGCTGACAAAGGAGAAGATACATTGCTCAGTGCGGAACGGGAGGCTTAGGGTGTCGCCACACTTTTACAATACGACAGAGGAGATAGACAGGCTCATGGAGCATCTGAGGTGATTCATTGTTTCAACAAATAACGCAAGGTCTGTATTTCCTAGTGAGTAGATCTTTTGATTCCAATGTCGTATACATGGATGCTGGGGAGAAGCAGCTTCTCATAGACACAGGCACTGGCATCTATTCGGACAACTTGAACAGAGACCTTGAGAAGGTCGGTTCCTCTCTCCAATCAATCACAGACATCATTCTTACGCATAGTCACATAGACCACATCGGCGGAGTCGCTCCAATAATGAACCTCGGAAGTCCGACACTACACCTCCACAAGACTGAGGGGGACATGATCAACTCTGGCGATATGCTTCTGACACTCTCCAACACCTTTGGTGTTGAGCTTCCGGAGATGAAGGTTGAGGGACTCCTTGAGGAGGGCGACGTTGTGAGTTTTGGTGATATGGACTTCAAGGTCTATAGCACTCCGGGCCACTCAATTGGGAGCATTTGTCTTCACATTGAAGACAAGGGGATCCTCATCACAGGTGACACAATGTTTCCTGGAGGGAGTTTCGGAAGAGTTGATTTCCCCACTGGAAGTCCTGGACAGCTGGTTGAATCTCTACGGCGAATCACTGAATGGGAATTCGAGATCGCGCTTCCTGGCCACATGGGTGCCATAATTGGGAATGCCAAAAGATCAGCCCAGATGTCCTATGAGATGGCCCAGAGCATGTTCAGACACTACTAATGGCCCTCTCGATTTCATCCACAGACAGAGAGGCTAGTTGCTCGCCGTCGGCGCCTAGCTTCACGAGCTTGGATTCGAGTGCCTTGACAAGGGCATAGACTGAGTCGCTCAGGGGTGTTTCTATTCCAAGCTCTCGAGCCAAGCGGATTACCTCTCCGGTAATTGCATCAATCTCAGTCTGTTTGCATAGGCGAATATCTTGAAGCATAGAGTTGATATTGTCCCCGGTGGCCTTGGCCGTACCAAGTGCATAGCGGATTGGATCGTCAGTGGTAAGTTCTATGTTGAGTGCTGAAGCGACCTCAACTGCTTCCCGAATGAGTTTGATCACGAGTTTCCTTAGGCGTGGGTCGTTGTAGATCTCCCCGTTGGTCAGGCCTGTCAACGCACCAATCGGATTGATACCGCAGTTCACGATAGTCTTGGTCCAGACAACTCCCTCAATGTTGTCTGAGGAACGTGCATCGAATCCTGCCTTTCTCAGGATGGATGTGACTCTCTCCACCATTTCCATATTCTCAGGGTAGTGAGAACCAATCTCTGTGATTCCAATTCCTGTTACAGTGACTTCTCCGGGCCCCGTCATTATGGCCCCCATACAGGTTGTCCCTCTAAGCACTCGGTTCGTTCCAAGTACCTCTGCAACCTTCTTTTCGGTCCCGATTCCGTTCTGAAGCACAAGAACCGACGCACCATTGTCCACGAGATGTTGTATTCTGCTGGCCGCCTCCACGGAGTCATAGGCCTTGGTGGTGATTAGGACAAGTTCAGCCTCATCGACCTCAGAAGGATTCTGCGTGGCTTTCAAGTTTAGAGTGTGCTCACCTAGGACTCCCTTGATTTTCAAACCATTCCTGTTGACGGCGTCGACGTATGGCTTTCTGCCTACAAGCAGGACTACATCTTCTCCTGCATGGCTCAATAGTCCGCCATAGAGGCTGCCTATAGCCCCTGAGCCCATTATCACGATTCTCATGCAATATCCCCCTTCATAGATTGAGATGAGAGATGGTCAATCATCAGTGCAAGAGCCTGCTTCAGATTGACGATGTTGTCAAAGCTTGAGACTGTGTTGCGCAGCCTTTCTTTGGGCCACGTCTGCATCTCTCGGGAATATTCGACCATGAGAGGAAGGGTCCTGACAACGTTGTCAACAATTGTGATATTCGAGAAAATAGAAGTCCGCGACAATGGATTCAGATCAATTGTGACAACAAACTTGTCCATGGCTCTCAGCGCCTCTGTCCGATCGCCATCTTCAAGCGGAACCAGAACCAAATCGGCCTTGGCAATCCCTTCTGAGTCAACTTTTCTTCTGTTACTGCTTAGTTCGGGGATTGTTTCAGACGCTCTATCGCTTGTGCCAAGAATCTCTTCAGCTCCGGCCTCTCTGAGTGCCTCCGCGATCGCCCTCTCACGTTCGGGTCTATAATAGAACAGGTTGATCTCAAGAGGAGCCCCAGTCAATTCAGAGAGCATCACGAGGTCTTCTGGAACCAGAGCGCAAACGTTCCCGTTGACGCTAATGACAGGGTGGTCGGCCAATAGGATTGCAGCAACTGCAGCTCTGCAGGCACTCTTCGCATGTTCGTTAGTCCGCTCACCAATCAGGTAGTCAAAGGCCTCTCCACGACCGTGGGCTAGAAGTCCTGCTGTTGCAACGACATTGGCTTCATGTCCCTCGATGATTCGCTCTCGGATGTCGAGTGAGTCCTTGCGCGGGTGATCAGCTGGCACATGAGTCTTAGTCAACTAGACCAGCCTCCCACCATTGTCAGAGATTGACGACAAGAGTATCTCAGATCGATCCCAACGCTCGGCAAGAATGTCCGCCGCCCGTTGCGAGGCCCCTGGTTCACTTAAGCAAAACACCGAATCGCCAATCATTACCATACTTGCATCGTTGAAACCTTGCGACTCAAGGTCATCTAAAGAACTCCTGACACGAGGCGTCATGAGATTGGTCGCAAGCGCAAACTCTCTTGAACTTGAGATGAATCGTTCGACTGAGGGGTCTTGTATCAGTTCACTCATCAGACCGTCAGCAGCCTTGATTATCCTCTCTCGGTGAGTCTTGTCTGAAAGAACACTCCGAGTTTCTAGGCCAGGTGCTCCAGCAAGTACTACCTGAAGGTCTTCTGGAACTGGGATATTGACGACCTTCCCGATTCCCGGAGCGCCAGGACGGATACGTATCTCCATCCCTCCTGCAGTCTGAGCAATGACGTCTCCTAGCCCCGTACGATTCACGACCTCGGCATAGTGAGCATGCGATGCGGTACTTTGAATGTCATCGCTCCGACCCAGTAGATGCGACAATGCGAGAGCCGTACCCAGAGCACCAGCTCCTGAAGCACCAAATCCAACTCCAATCGGAAGAGAGGACTCATGCTTCACGTTAATCCTATATTCTGAGTCTTTGCCTTCCAGCAATCTCCGAATCACCGTCACTGTTACTGGCGCATCTATCTTGGAATCGTTGTACTCTACCGAGATCTCGAGGAATGGGTTCTCCTCAAGTTTCACAGTTGTTGTAGTACCTGCGGCGAAGCAGAACCCGGCTCCTGTGGAACCACAGTGGAGTGGGTTTTCATGGCTGTCATGAATCCTAAAGATTCCCGTCACGTGTCCGGGCACATACGCACGAGCACTACGTGGCTTCTTCTCTACCTGTGAACTCAAGGTGTTCATCCGTGAGGTCTTCTTCGTAGTTATATAAGCTTCCAACAAAAAATACGTATGCGTATATACAAGTCAAACTCGTGGGTCCTTCTGAAGTTGCGGGAGCCCTGTAACGAGATACTCGAGTTTATCGAGGATTGACAGTCCACGTTCCAAAGCGATGTCAAGAGCCAATTCCAAGGCATGAAATGAGGTAGTGCCCGACAGATAATGAAGCACAATGTCACTGCGTTCGCTGTCTTCCCAGTATATGGAGTCGATGAAGTGTATGATGGCACGAGTTGCTGGCTCACTCTCATCCTCAGAAAGAGCCTTCAGGACCAATTCGTGGATTGGATGGAAGTATTCGTATTCTGAAACGTCGAAAAATGTCTGGAGCACTCTGACAAGCAGGTCAGTACGCTGAGGGAGTCTAGATTCAACAAGTGCCTTCACGGCCGAAGGATATAGCATGTAGAACTGAGACTCCTCTTCAATCTCTTCTATGAGAGGGGAGCTGGGTTTCTTACTAGTAGGGCTAGTTACGTGCTTTACTACTTCTTTGCAAGAGATAAACCCGGATGATAGAAGGACTTCAGCATCTTCTGGCCCTATCTGACTCATATAGAAACGCATTGCTGCTCTCGCAAGGTCAGCAAGTCTCTGCGACACTCTTGGGTACCAGTCATATGACCCATCAGGCGGGTCTTGGGGGTATTCTGGAACTTTGAAGGTCATGTCCTCTTCTAGCTCGGTCAAGGCAGGTAGAACATGGTTTTTCAAGTCTTGGTCATTGGCTAGAAAGCTCACCAAAGGCAGACTCCTAATGAGGGAGAACCCGTATGCTGTGAGTATCAGGGGCGACAGGTCTGTGAGTGTTCCGTCTACAAAGCCTCCACCATTCGCAATGGATGACAAGGCCGATTCAAGCTCAGATCGCCGGGCCTCTGCTATGTCTGAGATCAGAGTGCCTGTAGGACGAGTTTCCATTCTAGCTGTGTCTAGGAAGAGGGTCGAACCCCCGTTTTGCACCTGTTGGCGAACCTTGTCGATCATCGCCTTCTGTACAGCATTTGACAAGTTGACGGGATCTTTGGTGTCGTCAATCGAGTCAAGCACATCCAAGACATCTCCATCATATCCGATGAGCTCCTCAAGGTCGAAGAGTGAAAACACTGTCCGGTTGGTGTAATACCAACCAGAGCCTCGAGCTGCCTCCCTTAGCTTCTCTCGGGTTTCATTCCAACCCGAGCTCTGTACAGTGGATATGACGGCTTCTCGAAGCCTTGCAGAGTTCTGATACCAAAACAGAGTGACAAGGTCTTGAGAGATGTCCGTCATTGATACCCCAATAAATCATTGTTCTGACCAAGTGATTCAAGCACTTCTTGACCTTGTTTTTCAAGTCTGGTGCCTCAGCCAGCTCCTTCTATGAGAAGGTATTTGATGCTGGATGACGTGTATCCAAATGTCCAAGAGCACTAGTTTGGCTCCTTTCAGCTTATGCGCTAGGATTGACCAAGTATATCTGATGTAAGTCTTCTCCAGCATATGGCCATGCTAAGGCCCCTGAATCGACTTTGAAAATCATTAAAATCCCTCAGCTTAGAGAGATAACTGAAAGCTAACTTGGAGAGAAATCGTATTCAACTCAAATCTCAGGACTGGACAGCCAGAGAAGTCGTATACTTTTCGGTTTCACTTATCTTTGGTTTTGTTGGACTCGGAGTCGTCTTTGCGTTAGTTCTTAGGACACTCCATACTGGCTCAAGTCTTAGTGAGATTGAATCAATTGGGTTGCTAGCCGATATTCCTGCGCTCATAGCTTATTTCTACATTTTCCCAGAACGTGTCAGAGATATGCGACGGGCTCGAATATCAATCGAGTCTGAGCTTGTGAATACATTTCTACCTCTTTCATCGCAACTTCGGAAACACTCAGTCTTAGTTCCACGGTTTTTCCGAGATGGAGGTCCACTTTGGATCGACTATCAGAAAGAGTATGTATATCGGGATTCTGAGGACACTCAGGTCTATGATGCTGTAAAGGAATCACCTCTTATACTCCTCATAGCGGAAGCAGGGAAGGGAAAGACAACACTAGCCTCTCTGACAGGGATAGAGGCTCTAAAGAGAAGTGTTTTCGATAAAGTGTATTACGAAAGAGCTCCGTTCAGCGCGGAGTTTTCCGATGTCGGTTTGAACCGTACTGTTGGGTCCCGTCTGGCCCACATCTCCAAGCTGATGGATGCTCATCCTACCTACAGCAAGAAAAGAGCTTTGGTTATTCTTGACGACATTCACCTCTTCAGCAAGAAGCAGGTAGAGAGCATTGGGTCGAATCTGCATCTGTTTGAAGATAGGGTCGGAGTTCTCATGATTGCAAGGCCAAGAACTCCGTTTGTGAACGAAGAAATAGAGGACTACGCGAACACTCTTTTGCAGAGCAGTACCTTCGCCGACAAAACAAAAGGTCCGTACCAATACGGTTCACTTGACAAAGATGCAGATTGGATCTTGCAGGCCATTGAACGTAGAATATCCCACAAGACTGTTGAATCCATAGTACGGTGGTATGTTGGTCAACTAGGTTTGAAAGAGAGGATTGCAAAGGATTTCATTCAAAGCGTCGCAGAAACAGCAGATAGGAACCTAACTCTGCTTTCTCTATTGCTTCGAAGAATAGACACTGATAGGGCAAATCTAGCCTCTGACCTAGACATTTGCCAAGCCGCTGAAGACTACTTGAATGACCTCAGGAATAGGTGCGTCGCATCCATTATCGACAAAGAGAGGAGCTTCCTACCAGATGATGTATCTTATGTCTTCAACAGAATAACGGAAGTTCTCTTCACTTTTAGCAAGATGGAGGTATATCTCCCTCAAACACATCTTCTGAGTTTCTCGGAAATCAATGGTTCAGAACGTACTATAGCGGGACACATCATCAATTACCTTGTAGATTGCGGAGAACTCCGCGAGGCAACGTTAGGTAGTAGGAGATTCAATCTATTCTCCAACCCAACAGTAGCTAATGTAGTTTCAGTGTGCAACAGACAAAAGGCGATTGCAGATGGCACATCCGATGAAGAATATTCTAAGCGCATCGATGATATGACGGTTGAACTGGTGAAGTCGCTGGTGGGATTCGAAGTTATAGGCCCACTATACAGCATATTGTCTTACTGTCAAGAGAATGACATGGTCTTGCCTAGATTATTCGAATTCCTCAAATCAGAGGGGGCAGTGATGCTTGTTGACTTAGTTAAGGGCTGGCACCGCTCTTATAGACTCATCACTCTTCTTGAGGAACTGATCAGTAGCAAAACCATACTCCCCATGATTTGTCAGAAACTATCGGAAGATAAGGATGGCTGGACTCTCCTGAAGGCTATTGCTGATTCAAATGAATTGCTGGAAAACAAAGACATTCTGAATGCTATCGAATCCTCTGCTCCGGCTATTGCGCAATCAATTGAGGTTTCAGATAATCCGAAAGAGATTATACGTGCGATAATTCCAATCGATAAGCTAAGGAGCAGTTCGTACATTGTAAAGGCAGTTTCTCGTGCTGCAAAAAAACGATATGCCTCCCTTCGAAACTATTGGTGAAATAGGTTGGATATATGAATGGACTCAAATCGAGGAGTTTGAGAAATCCATAATCGAAATCGTACCCAGAATTGCTGAGGGGATAAGAGAATCACCCACTCCTTGGGTTATTCTGTCCAATCTGTCGGATCTACCTTTGCTGCAAAGACAGGAAGTGATACGAGAGGCAGTTCGAGATACCACAACCGAGTTTCTTGCTGGGATGATGAAGGCTCCTACTGACGTAGTATGGGTCCGAATCTCACCTCCTCCCTTGCTTAAGCCGGAGCAGAAACCGATGAAGAAAGCCGAGGAAACCTATGCCTTTTGGGAATTCCTAGGACCGATCTCACATTATCCAGAATTGAATGGCAATCCTGAAGTCATCGCAAGCATGGACGGATATGTTCATGCATCTGAAACGCCATGGGAGGCCATCGCAATGATCTGGGGAGTTCCTTGGTTTCGAAACAATCCTACGATTCGTGAATCTATCATCAAAGTTGCGGAGCGGACGGTTAAGGCAATTGATTGCTCCCCAAATCCTTGGGAGATTCTGGATGACGTGGCACGGATTCCTCAACTCAAGTGTAGTATCTTGAAGACAGGAGTTTTGGAGAGAGTGATAGCTAACATGCCATCCAGCATTATAGAGATTGATGACCTTGATGAATTCCTCCATGCTATCTCTAACTATAGCGAGATGCTTGAACACTCAAAGACAAGACACCTAATCTCTGAAGCAATGCCAATGATTATGGACATCATAAGAAAGGATGGATATGGTCTGAAATCCTATCTTCTAGAGATAGAACAGATTCGTGAATCAGATGATGTGATTGGAGTCCTAGCTCAGACTATTGATGATGCAAAGGATATTGTTGACCAACTCCGTAGGATTGGTTCGTACCCTAGTCTTTTGAATGAAACGCCGATTCAGGAATCTATTCAACGCACCTTACCTAGGCTGCTAAACAAGATTCCTCAAACACCCGGCTGGAAGATAGGTGGAATCGCGTATATAACAAAGTTGGATGAAGGGAATGCTCTATTGGACGCGATCTCAAATGCAATTGAGGAGTCTGAAACCCCATGGGACTGCCTTGAATCGATTACAGAAGCTTCACATCTCTTGACCAAGAAACCGATTCAGAAAGCAATACAAAGAGCAAAGCCCAAGATTCTTGATGCCTTGAGTGTTTCGTCAAAGCCTTGGGAGATTATGTGGTCACTTCGAGCTGTTCCTCAGATTGTTGATTGTTCAGATGTTCTCGATTTGCTGGAGAAAAGGAAAGGCTTGTTATTTCATTCTGTCATCAGGCATCCCGAACCTTTGAGCATAGTCTGGTGTTTCTCACTGATTCCGAACTCATCAAGAAACCTTGAGATTCTGAAAGTGTGTAATGATGAATTCGTTATAACCAGATGCTTGGAAGAATTCATCTTTGTCGGCTCGAGATTTCAAGCTGAGCTAGTTACATCTTTGAAGAAAGTGCTTTCCGACTCGCATCTAAGCAAATTCAGCGATATTCTGCTGGAAGGACAGGAAACTTAGAATCTCATTCGTTACTCCATACACTGTCAAAGAGATAAATCAGTGAAACAGATGTCATTATGCAAGACTCGTCGGGGGAGAAGAAGACAGCCTACTCCTTTCCAAGCGGCACCAGACTTGTGTACTGCTTCACACGCGGATCCTTCGAGGGAGGTGCTGGATAGCCCCATCGTGCGTCAATGTCACGTCCGCTGAGATCGTAGACTCTGAAGCTACCGGAGGACCATGTCAGAGGACTGAAACCGAGGAGAAGTGTCTGAGTCCGCCAGCTGGAGACCACCATGTGCTTGTTCATTCCTGCGGTAGGCACCACGAGGAAGACGTTTGAGAGCTCCATCAGGAGTGACGTGCTGATGCGGTAGAAGAAGCTGTAGGTCTTGCGGTGTTCCTCAGTTCCTTGTTCTCTCAGATCGTTGAGATACCTGACTATTGTTTCGTCGTGAACAGCTGGGTCCATCACATCCGACAGTTCTTCCACGTCCACGACTACAGCAGTTTCGAAGTAGTATGCGAGCGGAAACTCGGTTATGTGAAAGAGCAAGAACTTGTCCTGGGTTATGGTCTGGTAAAGATGTTGGAAGATGGCCTGCTTCGAGAACAACATGCCGGCGTCTAGCTTGGCAGGTTCGAACTCTGTAGCAGCGTCAGAGACCACCAACCGAAACATGTCGTCTAACATGTCTCCGTCGTAGCCGATTCTTACCACATGATAGGGAAGGTCTCTGGGGTTTTCGCCCATGTGGCCCTTGTGATCTAGAAACTCGTTGAAGTCTCTCTGGAAAGTATCTACCTCGTTGTCGTTATCAAGTACAAACATTGACTGGCTCGGAGTGCCAAATGATGATACAACATTGTCATATGTCAAGAAACGTGCTCTCTTCTCAGGGATGAACTCACTAAACAAATCATCCGGATTCTCAGAAGAGTCAGCCAAACATCAAGCACCTGCCAATGCACTATTCCTTGTTGTTTCTGTTCGCAGTTTCAAAGAGCTACGGCCCGATTTAAACGATTGTGGCGTGCCTTTCAAGCTGATACCGAATAGACGGTCAACTCCGGCACCTTCGCTCATTCGACTCGACTCATATATTCTTTGCTTACATTGGACTCACCAGACTCAGTAATACTGGAAGAATACGCAGAAAACAAGCTCACACCCTTTCCTTCTCACCAGAGACGCAGCCGTCGGCTCGAACGATTCGAAGATGTCGTTCAGTTTATCAGTGTGTGTTCAGAGGCTCAAACGGGTGAGTTAAATCACACACACGTCGAAACTCATCATTGGGAGCATGAGCCAGACATTGAAAGACAAATCCATAGCGCTCTGTGTTACTGGAAGTGTCGCAGCTGTCGAATGCGCTGCAATCTCGAGATTGCTGATGCGCCATGGGGCTGAAGTGTACAGCGTCATGAGCCCGATGGCACACAAGATAATCCATCCTTACCTTCTGGAGTGGGCTACAGGAAACCCAGTTGTGGTTGAACTCACAGGACAAATCGAGCATATTGCATTGGCTGGGATGCACGATGAACATGTTGACCTTGTGCTTGTGGCTCCAGCAACTGCCAACACGATAGGAAAGATGGCAAACGGAATCGATGACACACCGGTGACAACCACAGTATCTTCTGCAATTGGAGCAGGAATACCCGTTCTGGTCGTCCCGGCTATGCATGAGTCAATGTATGACCATCCCGCTGTGACTCAGAATATCGAGAAGCTCCAAGAAATCGGAGTCCGTGTCATGAGCCCGAAACTAGAGGAGGCCAAGGCGAAGATTCCAGACCCTCAAGAGATCGTCGAGAGGGTCATGTCTCTTCTATTGCCTCAAGATATGAGTGGGAAACACTTCGTTATCACGGCAGGACCCACACGTGGTTGGATCGACAGAGTGCGTTTTGTCACGACACCTTCGAGCGGAAAGATGGGAATAGAAATCGCGAGAGATGCAATCTTAAGGGGAGCTACAGTCGACCTAGTCCTTGGTCCGAGCAGTCTTGATACTCCTCGTGAAGCAAATGTTCTGAAGGTGGAAACCCCGGAGGAGATGCTTGAGTCGGTCTTGATATTATTGGGCAAGTCGAGCACCGATTTCTTTGTATCGGCCTCAGCGGTCTTGGACTACGTGCCCTCTGAGAAGCAAGACACAAAGATACCCTCTGGGTCGTCAGAACTCAGCGTAACTCTAAAGCCTACGCCAAAGATCATCGGCGAAGTTCGGAAGAAGCACAAGGGTCTCTTCATTGTTGGCTTCAAGTTAGAGTCAGGAATATCAGACAAAGAGCTCGAGAAGAGGGCCATGGCCTATATCGACTCCGGAGTCTGCAACCTAGTGGTAGCAAATGATGCCTCACGAGAAGGAGTGGCATTTGGGACAGAAACAAATGAAGTGCTCATTGTTGGCAAGAAAGGCCTTGTCAAGAAGGTTCCATTATCCTCAAAGCGAGATGTGGCGAGGGAGATACTGGACACGATTATCAAGTAGGTTCGCAGAAGAGATTCCCATCTCACAGTATCTCAAGAAGGCTATCAGCCATTCTTCTCATGTCAACGAATATGAGTCCAAGTTGTGCATCGGGTTTTGCTAGAACCAGAATCAGTGCGTGATCTCCAACCGAGGTCATCAATGTGTAGCCCTTGTCCCCCTTCACGTAGATCTCCAACAGATTCCCCCGTTCAAGCTCAGTTGTTGCTTTCTCGCCAAGGGATACAATCGCCGCACTGATAGCTGCGACAGTTTCTTGTTCACTTTCCGGAAGAGCAGAGGAGATTGGAAGACCGTCTAGTGAAACCAGAGCTGCACCCTCGACGCCAGGTACCGTTTCGAAGTCACGAATAATCTTATTGATAGTATCAACACGGCTGGACATCTCTCAGGCCTCAGCTCAGTCCTAACGGAGATAGGTCGCCTGGTGCCACTATAAAACCTTGTTGTGCTAAAGGCGTAGCGAAGCACGGTTTTTGCGCATTTGTCAGACGCCAAAGTACTCCTTTGGATCAAAACGCTCGTCTTCCTCTCTCTGCCTCTGCCGCTCCTCCTTCGACTTCCCCTGATCGCGCTTCCATGAGACCACATCTTCGCCGCGTCTCCGTCTGAAGATTACTGACCCAATCACGATGATGGAAACCACGCCACCTGCAAGCAGAACTGGTATCCAGGGGAATGACCTGATAGTCATGAAATCCTGCAGCAGCAGGGAGAGTGTATCATGACCGGACTTGATTGCCAGCAGTTTCAGATCGAAATCACCAACCCGACCCCGGGTCCAGTCTTCGGTAAGTGTTATCGTGTAGACCCCTGAACCGACTTCCTGCACAGGAACTCCTGTATCATTTATCCAAGCCTGCAGATTGATGAGGTCGATTCCGACTCCCACACGGTCGGTGACTTCAAGTGTGACAATGACTCGGTCTCCCTCCCAGATTATCTGCTGATTTAGCGTAATATCTTTCAAGACTAGAGACGGCATGCTGTTCCACAAAGCCGCATTCTCTACGGTAGCGTTGCGTTCTGCAGCTGTCGGGTGTGTGGTCGTAAGGGCGAGCTTACCATTGCCAACTACACCAGCCACCATCACAGCATTGGTTCCATCTGTTGCCAATATAGTCAGGTTCGCCCATACAGTTGAGATATGTCCTTGATAGTCGACATTCTCACTAAGAGTGTTGGGCGAAGAAACAAGAGGATGTCCGTCGTCCACCATGTCAATGGTAGAACCAATTCCAGTAGCTTGATACTCGATATGCCATGGCATCCAGTCCAAGTTGCCCGAAACTCCCATCAGGACTAGAGTGCCTCCATTCCTCACAAAGGCATCTAATTGTGAAGTTGCAGCTGACAGAAGAGATGAGAAAGTGGGCAGAGTTCCCGGTTCGAGAATGACAACCCGACTGAGTGGCAGCAGTCTTTCAAAGAGTGTGAAGTTTGACGCTTCATAGTAATCATGCTCGATTCCAAGCTCCATGAACGTGAGTGGAAGGTAGTCTGAAGAGCCAAGTCCAGTCACTCCAGGAACCCCCCTTCCAGGCACATGGCCGTCATAGCTGCTTGCAGCAGGATCAGCGGCCGTCACCCTTGGTGACGTGGACGGCGAGTACAGATGAACCTCAGGATCTCCGAACAGAGTCTGTTGATTCCCATAGTCCACAGGATCGCCGGCAAGTGGATAAGAGTAGTCAGGAGCCATCATAACAAGAGCATCGGAAAGGGCTTCACCCGTGGAATTTCCAGAAGCAAGTCCCTCAGCGAGCAAAATCGAGAGGAGGCCAGCGGGCTGGAAATAGACCGTTCTCGGAGATGCCACCACTCCAACGGCACCATGCTCCATGAGCATCATTGGCATCCTCGATCCGCCCAAAAGGCATGCTGTGATAATGACGATTGGCGAACCAATATTGTCTATGGCCGCCCCCAATTCATCCGTAGTCTTAGTTACATGGTGAGCAATCTCTGCCTCATATGCAACAGGGTTCACGAGGCTGTCGATATCAGAAGGACTCTCTCTCACGGCGACAGACTCTTCAAATCCGTAAACCGCGTCAATATCTCTAAGCGAAAACAGCCCCGGTCCTCCAGGTCGGTGTGGAGGGTCTCTGGGTCCGCTAGTGAGTGTTCCGTGAGTGCTAATCGACCATAGGGCAACCTGCGATGCGACGCCGGCAAACACCTCGTTGAATCCGACGTGGGAATCAATTGAGAATCCTGCTGCTGCAAGGGCAGAGGAGGTGTCTTCAATCTGGTTGATCGTGATAGTTCCTCCGAAGTTGTCTTGATATGACGAGCCATCGGTGTACGCGTACATAGTTAGAAGCGCTTCATCTGCTGATTCCGCGGTACGGAACAAGAATCTGTGATGGAGTGCTCTGTTTACCATAACACTCGCCATAGCAGAATCACCTGCAGGAATCCTTCCAGCCTGAAAATGGCTCTGTAAAGACCGGTCAAAGCTCAGCTTAATCAAGTCTGGAGGTGAAAGGACCACTACAGACTGTGGACTGGTTGAATTGTATGCCCCCCGGTCACTAAGGAAGGTTTCAAACTCATCCACGGACTCCATCATTGAATACTTGTTTGGAATTCTCTCGTCATACCAACCATTCTCATGACGAGTCGTCCATCGGCTAGTGATGTAGATGTCAATCTCGGGACCAATCAGATAGGGAGCCCATGTTTCCTCGGCCCTAGTTGTCAAGAGGTTGTCATCGCCGCACAAGGAGAACACTGGAGCGCCATGTGCTGCCGCAGAGAAAGCCGCCGGCGCAAACAACTCATCGCCGTTTCCCAGGGGGATGGTGACTACAACATCATTCTCTTCGGAAATGCCTCTAATCTGCTGAGCTAACACCGAGTAGTTGTTCAGCGGAGTCAAAGTGGAGAAGCTACCAAGACTTACTTCAAGAGAACTTGAGTGAATATTGGCTGGGTCCACGAGGTAGCTGTTGTTCACACCCAGTTTCTGTGCGGTCCAGCTAGTGAACTCAGGAACGGTTGTTTCCGTAACATAGAGCAGGGGTGCGTTCATGAGAGATGCCAGCACAGCTCCATTTGCGGCTGACTCAAGGTAGGGTTGGAGGTCTGAAGGAAGCGCAGAGATTTCCCAAGACAGATTGACATTGTTCTGTTCATCTGTTGCGTCAATCCAAGCCATCAAGACTGTCCACTCACCTGGTATAGGATACGGAACCTCAATTGACTCAGTGTTTAGTCCAGCAAGAATGCTCCCTGCCGGGGCCCACTGGACGAGTCGTCCTGTTGGGTCAACTAGAGCGAGGTTCAAATCCGTGGCAATTTTGTCCCACGATATGCTGACGTTTAGCCAATTGGCATTTGACGGCACCGTGACTGTCCTTGTGAAACCGGGATGGTATTTGACTTCACAGGTCATATCTGTGGAACCTGCAAACAGCCGCTCCACAGACATAGTCCAAGAGCCATCTAATGTTTTGGGATACCAAAAACGGAGTGGCACCCGTGACTCGACAAAATTAAGATTCCGCTCGAAGAATACTTGACTAAGTACCGAATAGTCCACGACATTTCCATTGGGATCCTTAAGCTCGTGCGTTTGGAGGTCCTGAGTTGCCCAATCAAATGCACCCTCCATCCATACTGCTGTCGATGGCGGCGTGAAAGTGATGTTCGCAATCGTCCCGAATGAAACAATCTCGTTCGTCGAGTAAGGAGTCAATGCTGAATTCTCAAACGTGTATGTTGCTTGATCAGATGTGATTGATGGTTGAGCGAAGCTGTCCTTCGCGAGTGCAAACACCGCAGTATCTGATGACTCCCAATCCATCAATGCCAACTGGGCTGCGATATCTGATGAATTGGAACCAGAGATTCGCGGATACATTGGCGTCCCAAAGCTCTCCTCAATGCTGTCGGCAATTGAAGGCGGCAAAGGCCCTATACCAATTAACTGTGCGGCACCACCGTCCGGCTCCATATACTCAGCCCAGTCCTCGACAAACCATTGCTCTGTATCAGAACCGCTTGTGAAGATTAGAGGCGAAATGTATTGTGATCCCCCATGTAGAAAGACTGACGTCGGGACTGCGGCAATGTAGGCGAAGTCATCCATGTAGGATGTGGGATCATTGTGAACAAACGTAGCTCGGCGAAGAGGCGAGAATTCCCCAGGAAGACCTCCCTGTGAGGTCACTGCCCTATTGATCATCTTAGGGAAGTCCAGCCTCACAACCATACCTGCTGGAATGATTGGAGCAACAAGAGGAGCTAGCAACAATATCATTAGCAGAACAGAGAGCGGTTTGTGGGTCTTAGATGTCAAATACTGGGCACTCCTTGGTCGGATATCAAACCTGCAAAATCGATGCAAATCAAGCTTTCTCATGCGGTACTCTGTGTCTAGGTCAAGCAATATACTATGACAGGAACATGTACAGATCTAGAAGCTTGAGCCACTTACGTCAGACCGAGCAGATCTTCGTCGATATCCTCTTCTGAGTCTTCAAGTTCTTCTGCCTCAGGAAGGGCATCAACGATCTCGTCAATCACCTTTCTGAGTCTTCGGCGCGTCGATCTTGGAATGTCCCACATCTTCTGCTCTGCTCTCTCAACTACTTCTCGGGCAATATCAAAGATTTCAGCATCCATGTAGTTCTGTGCAGCTTCTACAAAGTACTCAGCAGACTTCTTCTGATTATCATTCATCTCAGCAATGTCGCCAAGAAGAGAGAGTGCGTCTGCTGAACCTGCTTTGTCATCAATCTCTCTGTATATCTTGAGAGCCTTCTTGAACTCCTTCTGCGCCGGTTCCCACTCCTCTTTGTCAGCATATGCGTTGCCGACATCCATTATCGTGCTGGCCACGCCCTGCTGGTTGTCGACGGCCTTGTATGCCTTCTGAGCCTTCTTGAAGAAGCCCAGTGCCTCTTCAAACTCACCGAGACCATGTTTCGCGAGAGCAAACGCATACATGGCGTCAGCCGCCCCGTCCTTATTGGATACCTTCTCGAAAAGCTTCATTGCCTTCTCACAGGTCACCGAGGCTTCCGTCCATTGCTCTAGATTGATCTGAGCGACCCCGAGGTTGTACAAAGCATCGCTTACGCCAGGCTCGTCTTTAATCTCTCTGTAAATCTCAAGAGACTGTTCAAAGCTCTTCAGGGCTTCCTCATATTCAGCGACTGCCATGTAGATGTTTCCGACCGCGTTGAGGATCTTCGCTGAAACATCCATTTCGCCAGCTTCGCGTGCCTTGGAAGCCTGCTCTAGCATCTCGGCTGGATCTAAGTCTTCAAATGACGCTTCTTCGTCGCTCAAGGGGCACACTTCTCCGATTGTCAGCTGTGGCGGTTCATCTCGCTTTTGAGCCTTTCTGCGTATACGTCATGGTCCCATTATCTGATTGGGATTCTCAAGTAGTGCTCTGACAGAATCTTTCACAACGAACTGCTCGTCCCCTACTTGAACCTCAAGAAGCTTCCGAAGCTCGAATCTGCGAAGATACCCCACGGCCTGTTCACGCGTGACATTCAGGTCCTTCATGAGCTTCTTCAAACCATCGGAGGCGCCGCTGTGCTTCGCGAACTTGGAGAAGACAGAACTCCACTGCATCATTGATAGGAAGAGCAGAGTTCTCAGCACTCTATCAACATTCTCGCCGGTCTCGGCAGAGCATGGCATGACTGCCTGTCCTGCCAGAAAACGCATATTCTTTCTCAGCTGGTCCACAGGACGCGCATTGGGAAGATCTAGCTTGTTGGCTGCAACAACACAAGGCACTCCCGGCAAGAAGAAGGCAATCTCTCGGAAGAACAGTTTGGCTCTTGCATCGGACTCGGCGTCAGCCGAGTCTACCACAAAGATGATGCCATCGGCGCCTTCACTCAGGATCTTGCGGATCGTTCTAAACCTAAGAAGTCCAGGAGTCCCGAAAAGGAAGACACTCATACCACTGATGTTCGCCATTCCATGATCCATTGCAATCGTCGTGCCATTCCGTTCGATGTTGATGCATGCTCCGTCCGTTATTTGATGTACCACTTGGCTCTTGCCAGACTCGTAAGGTCCTGTGACAATGATCTTCATGCGATTGCACCTCCGTTCTTTGCAGCTGAGAGCTAAGTTCACTGTAAAACTCTGAGAGATAAATGGTTTGTCGTGTTCTACTCTTCACAGTCGTTCATTGTAAGTTGGGCAAACTTGGACATCAAGCTGCCCGTCCAGGAACGACACTGGATGCATTGTCTTGAACATGAATGATGTTTCCTGCCGCATTCACATCAGAATGGAAGTGTTTGTCGCACTGCTCGCAGTAGAAGTACTTGCCACCTCTCTTTTCAGTGGTCGAAGTCTTGCCCTCTACTCGAATCCCTCTCTCTCCACACACATGACAGGTCTGAGAGGTGTATCGTGGGTGCACGGTCCACACAGAGTAAGGACTGTGTCCTAATTGCTCTCGCATGTAGCGAACAGTATCAATTACCTTCCCCCAGAGGTTGGAACTGAGATTATAGGACATGTCCTTTGAACCTGCATGAGCCTGAAAGCTCCTGAGGTCTTCAAAGAACACCTTTCTCACTGCATGTTCCTCACAGAACCACACAGTGCGAGATGCAACTACTCGGGCAATCTCACGATCAAGACGACGGACCTTTCTCCACAGGGCACTGACATGTCTTTCCTTCTTGAGGACATGCCCCGGATATGACAGTCCTGACCGTTTGCGTTCCCAGTTGTTCTTCCTTCTCTTTGACTCTGAGATGAGTCTGTAGGCATGCTTTCGAAGTCTCTCACGTTTCTCTACAAGGTGATCTACTGTGATGAGGAGGTCTGCAAAGGAATCTTGCTTCTCAACTGATATAGCAACAGGCGCCCGGAGACCCCTGTCAACTCCTGCTCTTGTTGTATACTCCTTCTCACCAGGAACCTGCGTGCTCACCTCTCCATTGGGTGACAGGAATGGTATCTGAAGAGTGGCTCGATGACCTCTCAAGAGAAGACGGGGAGGAGCACTCCGCCTACGCTCTTTGAGGTCCTTCACTTTGGCCTCTAGCCCTAGTGTCTGTTCAGAGTCACTTCCCTTCCTCCGTCTGAGTTGTGAGAGCCTATGGGCTGTATGTTGGATCTGGATAGTGTTCATGAGTTGTTGATGCATGTCTTCGAACTTTGCTGCTCGGAACTGCAATTGCTCCTTTCGATAGATCTCACTCTCTCGCCTGGCCTGGTCAGCCTTTCTCCCGTCTTCAGCTGCAGCTCGAGGCAACCAGTTGAGGAAGCGAAAGGTGAGGGTCTTTCTCTTATAGGGAGACCCTCCATGGTCTTTTCCATCTATTCCGGGAGGAAGTCTGAGATGAAGAAGTATCTCATTCTCACACTCAAGATCAAGGGAGAACCAGTATCCCTGTCCGGTGCTGTTCTCAGTTGATGCAGAGAAATCCAGACTATACCTCCTGAGCTGGGGGATTGAGAAGGGATACCCATTCTTCTTCCAATCCCTCAAGAGAGAGGTTACGAGGTCAGTGACTCGTTGGCATTCAGAAGAGTTCTTCATGAGGGGAGAGGTGACCTTCTTTCGTTGGCGTCCTCTCCACTCAATCTGAAGTCTGAACGCATCAAGAATATGCCTATCAAATGCTAGACGGACCTGCCTGAGAACTCCCATGGCATAGTGATATCCGGGTCCGTTGTTCTTGACAGGCTCACAGGAGTCACGGACTCTCCTGATAAGGACTGACGGAATCCGTCTCGTCCTTAGGAGAAGTAATGCGTCATCCGTACAGATGCTCCTTGACACCCCTCTTCACAATCCTTATAGCCGGTGCCCAGATTCAAACAACCTGTGGAGTGTTTTGCCTTGGAAATCAAGAAGTTAGCCGAGAACCTGCATGAGATCCCAATGGGTACAATCAATTGCATGAGTGTTCCAGTGAAGATCTATGCCTCAGATGCTCTTGTCAAGAAGATGAAACAGGACAAGACGTTCGAGCAAGGCACGAATGTGGCCTGTCTTCCTGGAATCTACTCTCATAGTACGATTCTTCCAGATGGACACCAAGGTTACGGATTCCCCATTGGAGGCGTCGCTGCAACTGACTACGAACACGGAGTCATATCTCCCGGCGGCGTAGGCTACGACATCAACTGCGGAGTCCGTGTCCTGACAACCAATCTAGATGAGAAAGACGTGCGACCTAAGATTAGGGCCCTCATCGACCGCCTGTTTGAGGAAGTGCCAACTGGGGTGGGTCGCCGGGGCAAGATTCAGTTGAGTGGCAACAGAGGTGTTGATGAGGTTCTCAATAGAGGAGCAGAATGGGCTGTGGAGGGAGGCTATGGTTGGGAGAAGGATCTCGACCATATCGAGGCTAGAGGGAGTCTTGATTTCGCTGATGCATCCAAGGTTTCACTTCATGCTAAGAAGAGGGGTATGGGGCAAGTAGGCACTCTGGGCTCAGGGAACCACTTTCTAGAGATACAGCTAGTTGATGCGATTTACGATGAGGTGGCCGCCAAGGCAATGGGCATAACACGGGCAGGGCAGGTCACCGTTATGATACACAGCGGGTCAAGGGGCCTGGGCCATCAAGTCTGCAGTGATTACATCAAAACAATGACGCAAGCTATGAGGAAATACAACATTCAGGTGCCCGACAGAGAACTGTGTAGCGCGCCAACCACAACTCCGGAAGGGCAGGCGTATCTTGGAGCAATGAGTGCCGCCGCAAACTATGCCTGGGCGAATCGACAGGCGATGATGCATTGGACACGGAAGACCTTCTCGATGGTCATGGGTCAGTCTGCAGAAGACCTAGACATGCGACTGATATACGATGTCGCTCACAACATGGGTAAAGTTGAGGAGCATGACATAGATCAGAAGAGAAGAAAGGTCGTGGTTCATCGAAAGGGTGCAACGAGAGCGTTTCCGGCGGACCATCCAGAAACTCCATCTGCCTACCGAAGCATCGGACAGCCAGTTCTAATTCCAGGCACAATGGGAACAGCCTCCTATATCCTTGTAGGAAACCCGAAGAGCATGGAGCTGACCTTTGGCTCAACCGCTCATGGTGCTGGAAGGTTCATGAGCAGGACAAGGGCGAAGAAGCAGTTCTTTGGAAAGGAGGTCCAAAGCCGATTGGCAAGAGAGGGCATAGTCGTCAAGTCAGCCAAGGCAGTGGTCATTGCGGAGGAAGCACCCGGGGCTTACAAGGATGTTGACGAAGTAGTGCGAGTTTCTGACGCCGTTGGCATTGCAACAAAGGCAGTCCGATTACGTCCCATCGGAGTCATCAAGGGATAGTGCCGAAGAACGTTCCTTGGAGGCAATGTCTGCAAGGACAAGAGCAATGCCCACTAGAATCACGGCAAAGCCCACAAGTGTCATCATAGTAGGTATTTCTCCAAGGAATACCAGCGCCAGCAACGTGGCGCCTATGGGTTCACCGAGTACTGCAGAAGATACGACATATGCCGGAACCAGAGTTAAGAGATAGTTGTTTACTGAGTGGCCGAGAGCAGTGGGAAAGATTGCTAAGGCCAAGTAGATTGCCACCTCTCTAGGGTCAAAGACCAATACATTTAGGCCCAATATGAAACAAAATGACAATGTGGTTGCTGCCGCTACTAGGTAGATTACTGAAGTGTATACTGTGATTGGCAGACCTACAGCGTATTTCCGTCCGCCAATGAAGTAAATGGCCAGAAAGAGAGCGCTGAGGAGCGCAAGAAGGTCACCCGTCAATGCGCCCGCACCGACCGTTTCGAAATCAGTCCAGGCCAAGAAGATTGCACCGCTTACGGCCGCCAACACACCAGCCCAGGATCTACGGCGCAGAGCTTCACCGAGGACCACGGTTGAGAGAATTGCCGTAAGAATTGGAGAAGTGTTGACTAGAACCACGCTAGCGGCAACCGTTGTCATGAACAATGACGTGAACCAAGTTGAAAAATGGAGAGAGAGGACAATTCCAATCAGAACAAGCCAGCCCCAAGTGCGTTTCAATTGTTGGCTGCGATAACTAGTGTGGTCCCCCTTTGCAAAACCAATGCCCGCCATGACTAATGCGCCATAGAGTGTTCTCCAGAACACAGTCACCAAAGGAGGTGATAGAACTGGATCGGTGATGCGAATTAGGATGCTGGCGCTTGAAACCATAGGAACAGAGAGGACTAGAAGCAGTACAACGCGAAGCCTATTGGATTCCCCATCCGTCTTCTGGTGCATTATTCTACCTCGCCGAGCCCGTTGTAGTCGATCCACACAGTATGCACTTTGTGAGCTCCTTCTTCGTTGTCGCAACTTGAGAGTCACAAGATGGGCATTCGGTCACGACAAGACTGCCCAGGTCATGGCCACGGAGAATCTCGACGACCTCCTCAAGATCCTCATACGTGAACAAAGCCTTGCCATCCGCACCAAGTACCATGCGGGAGATGCTCCCACTGTTCCGATGGTGGAACATGAGAACAGGCTTTGAGAGCTCGATAGCCAGCATGATCTCCATTCCCACTCCGTGTGAAGGACTGGAAACCTCAGCAATCAGAAGGTCACACGACCTCACATAGTGCACGTCTCGTTCGTAGATCTCCTTTGCAGATGCAGGCGGGAGGAATTGCGGTGCAAACACTTCAACATCCTCTTCCGCAAGTGTTCTAATCACCAGCTTGTAGAAGTCGTCTCTTCTCTCGTGTGACTGAATTATCGGCCCGGACAAGTATGCTAGAACCATCTCTCTTCCTCAGTTCCTCTAGGACCTATGATTATCACTCATCCAAGTCGAGCAGAGTTGTTTGGGTCTTGAGCTCCGTAATAGAAGGAACTGAGCCATCATCCTCGACTTTCTCGAGCGTTCCAGAGCGACCAAGTGAGAGTTGCATTCTCCCTTGCCATTCCTTCGCCCACCCATCCACTAGCTTGACGACCATTCCAGCCGACAAGTCACGACCCTCTCCAAAGCCCCATAGGCTCATGATTGCGGTGCCTGTTTCATCTGCAACCAGCACCTCAGTCAGCTGGGTCTTTCGGCCACCTCTAGTCCGAACTATGCGAGGAGAAGCAACCGAAACAATGCGGACTACAACCTCTGGAACGTTCTTTCCCACCTCAACTTCGTTCAGTTTCAAGGTTCTACCTCTATCGGTTATGGACTCTCTGCACTGTGCCTATTCCTGATATTACACATGCAAATCAGTCTTCCGTGCTAAGCAGAAGCGGTGTCGTAGTAGATGGGGGCTTCATTTTCCGTGAAGACCAGGTTTCATTCATCCTTGCCGTCTTTCGACTTCTTACCGGAAGCCTCCTGTGAGATACGCTCGAGAATATCATCAATCTCCGTAATAGCTTCTTGATCAATTACGTCAAGCGTAGCTGTAGTGCTTGGCTCTTCGTCAGGCCCCAATCTTTCAATCTCACCCAAGAATAGAGAGAGCTCTCTCATGGTTTCCTCGTCAAGTTCCGGCTCAATGTCAGGGTCGGCATCAGTTGCGACCACCTCGTTGTGGGAGAAGGCTTCCAGAGCCGTATCTAGATCTTCCTTTGACACCTTCTCAATCTCAGCGCCGACAAACTCGTCAGCCTCAAGCGCTTCAAATATCAACTCGATGGCCATCTTTCGTCCCCCATCTTCGGTCGAGAGTACTTCTATGTCGGCGGGTTCTTCCTCGGCTCCGTCAACTGATACTTCGACTGTTTCGACTTCCTCAGTCGAAACAGGTTCTTCGGGTTCATCGATGGCCTCTGCAACTACATCATACGCATCTGATTCGGCGACAACTGGTACTTCTGTTGTAATCTCAAACTCAGCAGATTCCTCTTCTACCTGAGCTGTAGCAACTTGCTCTACTGTGGTGATCTCTTCAGAGACTTCGATGTCAACAAGCTCTTCTTCATCAGAACTCTCAACCGTTACCTCAACTTCCTCTGGTTCTGCCACATCAGACTCCATTACGTCGCCAATCTCTTCGATTACTTCCTCTACAACCTCGTAGTCGCCGACATCTTCAATCACATTGCCATATTCATCAACAAGTACTTCTTCCACGACTTCGACTGTTTCATATTCTTCAGCAAGCTCTTCTTCACGTGCACGCGCCATTGCATCCACTTCTGCAATGGCCTCCTCGGTGGCTTTGTCGGTGAAACTCAGAAGCTGTGACGTCGGTAGATCTGGAAGAGCAACTCCGACATAGGTTGCGGCAGCATTCATCAGGATCCTCAACATCTCATCCCGACGACCCTTGTCAATGGCAACCATCGGATAAGTAGGAACCCCAAGTATCTTCTGCACGACCTCTGGCTTCATCACGTTAGGCTTGTCTTGCTTGTTGGCAATTGCGAAGAGGGGCACCTTCGGAGCATCTCTTCTGATGAGCTTGAGAATGTCCTTGCTGATTATGACGTTGCGGAGTGAAGAATCGCATACAAGAAAGATAACATCCGCACCGTGGAAGTAGAATCGCCACAGTTTTCTGAATCGTTCCTGACCTGCGAAATCCCACAGGACTAGAGAGTAGTTCCCAAAACGAATGTTCTCAACAGTCTCAAGATTCAGTGCAATAGTTGGCACATACTGAGTGGGAGGCGTTTCTCCAAGAAGGAGATGAAGTGTCGTGGTCTTCCCGACACCGCCCTCCCCGACAAGTGCTATCTTCAGCTTTGTAATCACGGAAGATTCAATGACGGCCTCATAATTGTCTAGCAAGCTCTCGAAGCCAGAGCTTGATATCTTTCTCTTGATGCTGGATGTGCCGTCCTTCAGCTTGTCAGCGAGGACTCTCTCGTCTTCGCCCATATCGCTAACATAGACCAAGAGAACGTCTTGAACCACCTCTCTGCTCATGAATTTGTCATCTTCAATCACAAGGGCTAGCTCGGCCGTATCGTTTCCGGAGGCTGACTGTATCTCACGACGTGTAGAAAGGAACTCCTCGACCGCCTCCCAAGGGACCTCAATAGGCCAGTATGAAGACGAGGCAAGAAGATCACCCGTAGATATGCGGACTAGATACGTCGCGATTATCAAGTGAAGCTCACCATGATCATATGATTCAATAGCGTGATACCGTTGTTCTGGATGCAGGATTGTGAATCGGTTTGTTCACAGTCAAATCTTCGGTTTCAATGCTATTTACAACATTCTGTGACGGCAGGAATACTCACAATGACATATGAGACAATCTGTGATAAGACCGTACACTGCGCGTGATTGCAGAGAAATAGCGATGTCGTACACCATGCTGACCAGGATGCTATTTGGGACGCAGAGGTTCGCACAGGCGATCCTCCGCATCCGTCGGGCCTTCAAGCCGGACGCACGCAGAAATCGGTTTGCGCAAGTATTGTTTGCAAGGGGATTCATCCTCTCGGAAGCGAATGTTCCGAGAGTCCAATGCTAGAACTCGTAATAGGGACCGTGTGTTGTGAATGCGAGTTCTTGTGACGGGGAAGTCGTACGTCCTGCTCATTTACGAAGGCAGCCTACCCCGGGTGGGGTATGCAGGATGTCGAGAGCTCTTACGGCATATGAAGCTTTCTGGTTCCCGAAATTACGAAACGATACTTCATTGAGCGTTAACGCGGTCAAAAAAGAACCTCTGCGCAGTTCTACCAAATTGCACAGAATCAACTACAGATATCGCCCCGAGTCTTAGCTAATTGTGACCTGATTCCCGGTTTAGCGTGGGAAGTTGTCCCTCAAGAGTCGCAGATGGTTGTGAACCATCTCCAATTCCTTGGGGTCGTCTGGAGTCTTTTCAAGGTCTGTCACAAGTGTCTGTAGGAAGTATTCTGGGAAGAAGAGCCGCACTCTGATATCATTGAGAAGGAACAACCACTTGTCGTATTCTCCCGAAGGACCCTTCCTTCTTCTTTCAGAAACCACTCTGTACTTCTTCAGAGTTTGAACAGCCTGCTTGAGTTCTTTCGGTGGTATTCCAAGAGTGGCTTCAAGCTCTGATATGTTGACAGGTCTTCTGCGAAGCTCATTGAGAGTGTCATAGCAGTCTGGGTCTGCTAGGATGGAGGCCACTGAAACCGTGTCTTCAGGCGTCTTCTGCCATTCCGTCAGGAACTCTAGGACTTCGGACTTGTACTCTGCTGCCAGTTCAGGGTCAAGTATGGAGCTTGATGCCTCCATGGCCATGAGCGGCGGTGCACGAAAGACCTCAAGGTCCTTTATCATGAAGATACATGTTCGACCAATCTCGTCGACCCACTCTGACTTTACGAGGCCTAGCTCTTCAAATGGCGCGATTATTGACTCCACACTTACACTGGGTAAACCGGTGACCATCTTCAGCCATTCCTCAAGATCCTCCTTAGAGATGCCGCCTTTCCAGAGCTTCGGAAACACCGCCCGCGATATCTCGTCAGAGAACAGACGAGCGAGTCGTGACTCGTCTGTCATGCCCGCCAGTCTTATGATTCGCCGATACGTATTTTCGAGCTCGGTCTGAAACTCAGCATCGGTCATAGAAACAACTGCATTTGTGAGTGGCGAAACAATCGAGGTTATCGCGGCCTCGTAGGCCTTTGGATCTTCAGGGGGTCTGAGCAGGAGTGAAACGCAATACTGCTCCTCCTCTCTTACGATGCCAGTATAGTAGGATGCGACGAGGTATTCCTCGCCTCCGATGCGAACGCTAAGAGACGAGAAACCGGCGGTGGCATCACCCATGGCGTGTGACGTAAAGATCCTCATTATCTCTGTGTTGAGATCCTCTCGGTAGTAGTCAGCGAAGTCTGCAGGGACTTTCGCTTTGAGGACTGCACCGATCTTGCTATCCCAGTCAATCAAAAGCATTGCTTCTGGCATTCTTTTTCTCTCCGGTCCCAAATGTGACTGGTCTACTGGAGCTGGTTGGAGACGTTGACCTGTGGGTGCTAAAAAAGCTTGTCACTAGGCGCTTCGCAAAACAGTCAAAATCGCCCAAAAAGCGCACTTTCAGGTTGAAGTATCCTGGGCTCTGTGCTTCCTTATAAAATCAACAACACGCGTGTACACTTCCGATACTACCTCTTCCAGCTCATTTGTAGCATCTATAACTGTGAAATTACCCAAATCTTCTGCTGCCATCTCAAGATATGCCTGCCTGACCTTTGCCAATCGATCATGTTTCTCGAATTGTACGTTCAAACTGCCTTCACGTGCTGCAGCAATCCTTGCCAGTCCCACCTCTACTGGGACATTGAGCAAGAACACAATGTCCGGTTCTGGAGCGCCGATCTCTTCCCTGTTTCGCCGTACGATTTCACTCCAATGCAGCCCAGTGCTCGTTGATTGGTAGGCACCGGCGGCAAAGAAGTATCTGTCCATGAGAACTATCTTCCCTGCAGCAAGTGCTGGCTTAATCCTATTCCGAATATGCCATTCTCTGTCCCGCATGTACAACTCAAGTTCTTCGCTTGGCGTGAGCTCGCCACGCGGTGTACGCTCCCTTATCTCCTTGCCCCAAGGACTCTCGCTAGTTGGCTCTCTGAGGCGTACTACATCCCTGCCTTCGTCGGCTAGAAGCTCAATGAGTCTATCACAGACCACCGTCTTGCCAGCACCATCGATCCCCTCTAGCACAAAGAGGAGACCGCTTCTCCGAGGACTCTCAGATACCAACTTCACTGTTCTCCTTCTGCGAGAGTCTAGAAGTTCCCCCTTCATATAGGTAATGGGTCATTCGCTCAGACAAGGATGAGAAACGACTGTGGAAGCATCGGAAAAGAGGTACGAAGAGAATCATACAATGTTTATTAGGATGGGGCCACTCTGTTCAAACGAGGACCTCAAGGGGAAATCAAACCATCCCAGCGTGGACACGTGAGGCGATAAATCGGAAGGGCATCCCCCTCCCATGTAACAAACTGCGATAGCGACTTGCGTCCATTCGGGTGAAGCTTGAGCGTCCCCGAGACGAAACCGCGTTCGTTCGTTCTTTGGGTCCCCTGTATAGGGGGGCCAAGGTCCCCTTGCAGAGTTCTCATGCCCCCGATTCGTTTAATCACGTGTCCCGGTCCCATCAGCTTGGACGGTAAGGCTTATTACTTGGCGGAGTCGTAGGATAGGTTAACCTATCCTAGGACGTTGATGATGAATGATGTCCTCGAGAATCCCGTTGTTGCTCGTGTTTCTCTTGGCAGTCATTCCCAATCATACGGTTGGACTGGTGACTCAGCCTCAGATGCAATTCACAAATGCTTCGAGTAACATCTCACTCGAGATCGACTTCGGCAACGGTACAACTACTGAACACGTTGGTCTGACTGGAAACACGGTCCTCAACGTGACAGAGTCTGAGTTTGAAGTTGAGGTCAGTTGGTATGGAAACTTTGCTTTTGTGGAAAGTATCGCTGGGGTGACGAACGACCAGGGTGAAGGACTCTGGTGGCAGTATTGGGTGAATGATGAGTATGGACCCGTTGCAGCAAACGTATACGAGGTTCAAGACGGTGATGCAATTATCTGGCGGTACACCAGTTCACAGGTCGAGGGGCACGGAGGACAGAATCCAGACAGGTTTCCACTCTATGACCAATCTACCCTATATGGTGCCGCGATTCTGGCGGCCCTGGGATTTGGATTTCTAGGGATTCTCTACATGACGAGAAGAAAGAGTTGAAGATGACAATGAGAGGACGCTCAATGGCTGTAGCTTGCCTAATAGGTTGCCTGCTGGCCGCATTAGTGGTCGCATCTCCAGCAGGGTACAATGAGATAGTGGCACCAAAGGAATGGGGAAACACAGTAATAACTTGGACAGTCCTCGACAGTCCAGATGCGGCGTTCGCTCTCTGGTGGTCAGGAACAGGAGCATGGTTGGCAGACCAAGGAAGTGAGATGACCTTCAATGTGACAGGCGTGGGGGAAGATATCGAAGGTGTGCTGACGCTGGGAAACATGACATGGTCTGCTAATGACACATTCATCGCAATGGACTTGGCACTCAGTGTATGGGGACTCACTCCATGGCTGCCAGGTCTTGTGGTGGCAGTTGGAGTAACCAACCTTGATGAGCTAAACGCAACAGCCTACGAAGCTGCAGCGAGAGTACCTGGAAACTTTCTAAATGGCACAATCACATCATCCTATGAAACGGTGACTGTAAGTGAAGTTGCATATGACTGCCTAGTCTTTGAGTACGAACAGGACCCACCAGTGTTTGGAGAGCCTCAAATTACGTATCTTGCGTACGACACTGTAACTGGCGTTCTGGTGATGGCAAATACAAGCTTCTCCTTCGGAACTCCCTACATTCTAACACTTGAACTTGACTCGATTGTGATTCCTATGACTCCAATCAATGGGTTTCAAGTGTGGGTTGTATTAGTCGGTGCAGGGATTGTTATGATTGTCGCAGTAATTGCTCTCAGAAGAAGGTAGGACAGACCCTAAGGTGATTTGATGGATACTCATGGAGAGCTAAACATCAACCGTAGTAAGCGGGTATCCATCATTGCGATGATGACGGCTCTCGCACTTGTCGGCAATTACACGTTGGTCATGATTCCTAACGTAGAGCTTGGCTCCAGTATTCTTTTCGTGACATCCTATATCTTTGGCTTCAGCATCGGTGCGTCTTGCGCTGTAATCATGGCAATTGTCTTCGGCTCGATAAATCCATGGGGAATTCCTATTCCGGAGATCCTAATCACGCAGATCCTGGGATGGTTGTACATAGTAGCTGCAGGCAGTCTTATGGGAACCAACCAGAAACTAAGCAAGACAACGCATGTGGATGTCTTGCGACTGGGTGCAGCAGGGGTCTTCCTGACGCTCTTCTTTGAACTGCTTACGAATTTCGGCTATGCCATAGCGTTTGGCCTTCCTTATTGGGTCACTATTCTTACCGGCATCCCATTCACAGTCGTTCATGTTGTTTCAAATGCAATAATCTTTGCAGCAGCAACACCTCGACTGGACAATATCATAAAGACCCAGTTTGAATCTTACATTTGGGAAACCAGCGTGGAAGTCGGGCTCTTGAGCGAAGAATAAAAGGACACACTATGTAAAACATCGTGGAGCGTAGATTCGATTGTCATGGAAGGACGAGTTCATCCAGCTCTCTGAAACCGCGGAAGGCAGAGTTGCCCCAGCCTTCAAACCGCATCATGCAGCAGTGGCGTTGGTTCTCATTGGACGAGAAGAGCCTCTTGGCAGATACGAACTGAATCAGAACTTGTCCGTGGGCGAGGGCAGTGCGCGAACTCTTCTCAAGCGACTCACTGATGCAGGATACATCTCACCCGAAGGAAAACAAGGACAGAGGCTTACATCAAGGGGGCGCACTCTCTTTGAAGCCTTCTCCCGAGACGTTCCACTTGGCCTGTTTTTGGAGGTTCCTGGCCTCGTTATGTATCAAGAAGCCTTTGCAAACCTAGTCAAGAGTAAGGGTGCTTTCCTACGAGATGGAATCAGACAGCGAGATGAGGCCATAATTCAGGGGGGCTACGGCAAAGCAGGAGCTACTTCTCTGGTGATGAGGGACGGCCTTCTTGTCATGCCCCCGGACAACTTCCAGCCTCTTCCGGAGTACGAGAAAGAAACACTCTTGATCCTTGACAGTCTGAGACCTGAGGAGAATGACGCAATTGTTCTCGGCTCGGCTGACAATCGAAACATGGCACGTGAAGTCTCAATGGCGGCCGTTATGACTCTCTTCTGAGATGAAAACTCATGCAGATGGATTTGTTTGGTAATGTTCCAGAAGTTGTGGTTGACATACACGAAACTTCAGGGAAACGGCAGAACGCGGTAAAGCATCTTATGTCCATGATGGACAAGGAGAAGATCACCTATACTGTGCAGAAGATTCCCATTGGAGATGTTCTCGGGCCAGAAGGTGTGGCAATTGAAAGGAAGACTGTTTCAGATCTGGTAAGTACTCTGAAAGGCAGTGCGGCGGGTGTTCCAAGGTTTACGAAACAAATGGAGGCTCTCCTGGAATATGAGAGACCTTGCCTTTTGATAGAAGATCTTTTGGCAATTAGAAGAGATCCACTGAAAGGATGCGTGCATATCCCTTTCAAGACGAAACCATCGAAGGGGAAGCCCTACGTAATCACTATGGAAAGAGTCAGCCACATTCATCCTAATTCCCTGGATGGGTTGATTGAAACCGTGAAAGAGAGCGGAATTGAGATTATCGAGGGATTCAATGCCCTGCATTCAGCGGGACTGCTCTTTGGTGTTCTTTTCGGGGACAAGAATGAGAAGAGAGACAAGGAAAAGCGTCTGCCTGTAATAAGAACAAGAAAGGGACTGGCATCAGTGGCCGATGAGCAAGAGTTCTTTGTGGCTGGATTCCCAGGCATCAATGTGGTTAGGGCCCGTAGTCTGCTCAAGAGATTTGGATCCCCGATTGAGGTCGTGACTCGCACTGACGAGTGGACGAAGCAGCCGGGGATTGGACCGAAAACAGTAGAGTCTGCTAAGAAGCTCCTATATTCAGGTTACCAGAGTTTGGATGATGAATCTGAAGAGTCCGAAGAGGATAAGGGCTAGCTCGATAATCTTAAAAGACCACACTATTCTATGGCCAGAGAATACCTGAAAGAGGGTGACATTCTCATGGGAGATGTTAGAATAGCAATCGCCGGTCTGGGGAATTGTGCATCTGCACTTATTCAGGGAGTACATTACTATAAGGATGCAAAGGCAGACGAAGAAATCCCGGGTCTCATGCACGTTGACTTTGGTGGCTACTTCCCCAGGGACTTGAAGTTTGTAGCTGCTTTTGAGGCAAACCGCAAGAAGATAGGACTTGATATTTCGGATGCCATTTGGGTGGAACCCAATTGTTGTCGGGAGTTTTATCCAGATGTGCCAAAATCTGGTGTCAAAGTTCTCCCAGGCCCAGTCTCGGATGGAGTGGCTCCCCACATGAGAGAGTCATTCTTCGCCTACGATGAGAGCGAAATCGAGCCCGTTGACATTGCAGAGGAACTCAAGAAGACAAGGGCAGACATGCTAGTCAGTTATCTTCCAGTTGGGAGTGCAGAGAGCTCCAGAATCTATGCTGAGGCTGCCCTTGAGGCTGAAGTAGGATTCATCAATGCGATACCGGAATTCATTGTTTCTGATCCCGAAGACCCCATTGCGAAAGGGTTCAAGGCCAAGGGCATTCCATGCGCTGGAGATGACGTCAAGAGCCAACTAGGTGCGACAATTCTGCATAGAGTCCTTGCTCAGCTCTTTGACAAGAGGGGACTCACACTTCAGAACACCTATCAGTTGAACATAGGTGGAAACACAGATTTTGAGAACATGCAGGTCGAGAATAGACTTCAGTCCAAACGGATAAGCAAGACAGAGGCAGTCACAAGTTGCGTGGAATACGAACTTCCCACAAAGATAGGACCCAGTGACTACGTGCCTTTCCTTGAGGACAACAAGGTCTGTTACATCAGCATGCGTTCCAAGGCGTTTGGAGATCTTCCCATTGACCTAGACCTCAAACTCTCGGTTCAGGATTCACCCAATAGTGCTGGAGTCATCATCGATGTGGCTCGTGCAGTCAAGATTGCACTAGACCGCGGTATCGGCGGCGAGCTCTCTAGCATCAGCTCCTATTCCTTCAAGCATCCACGTTATCAGATAGACGACTTCGAGGCTAGAAAGCGTGTTGATGAGTTTATAGAAGGAAAGAGAGAACGCTAGTGGAGATCTCACCCCTCGCAGCGTTAGTTTCAAGCTAGAGCTCGGTGAAGCTCGCCACCGTCTTCTCGTCCAGCCGCCTTATGACTTCGACCAGAAGTCGGACTGCATCCTCTACATCACTGAGATCCAGAATCCCATGATGAGAGTGGATGTGGCGTGTTGGAACTCCTATGAACAACGAAGGCGCACCCATGCCAGTGATGTGTATGATGCCTGCATCAGTACCACCACCCTTGAGGAACGCAGGTTGATGTCGTACACCTATCTCTTCTGCAATATCCAAAACGAATTGTCTGAACTTTGGATTGGGTATCATTGACCCATCACCTGCAGAGATGGACACGCCCTTGCCCATCTTCTGAACATAACCTTCCACACCAGGAACATCGCCCGAAACGTCCACATCAAGTGCAAAACCGATGTCTGGCAAGAGCATCTGAGCTGAAGTCCTCGCTCCTCTGAGACCTATCTCCTCTTGGGTCGTGGACACAAAGTAGACTATGTTTGGATGTTCCATCTTGTCTTCTGAAATCCTGCGTATGATTTCAAGTCCCATGAATACACCAATCCGGTCATCAAACGCCTTGGCGGCGGCAAGGGTGACCACGCGGGTTTCCTCCTTTGCATCCTTGTCGTCTTCGTCCTTCCTTTCCTTCCTAGTACGCTTCATGGTTCTGAATAGAGAAACTGGAACAGCGGGGTTTCCAACACGAATCCCTAGATCCTTGACCTCCTTCTTTGAACTGGCGCCAATGTCAATGAACATCTTTTCCATCGTCACGACTTTGCTGCGAGCCTCTGCAGACAATACATGGGGTGGTGGTGCGCTGATAATACCGACTATCTTCTTGTCACTCTTGGACGGCTTGATTAGAACTTCCTGAGCAAGGAGAACCTGATCCCAGAAGCCACCTAGCTTGTGGAATCGTAGGAAGCCATTCTTGTCAATATCTGTGATGACAAAACCAATCTCATCGATGTGTCCAGCCAACATTATCTTGGGGCCTTTGTCACCATTCCGGAACACAACGGAACCCATTCGGTCATATAGCACTTCATCGGCATACTTCTTCCCATAGTCACGAGCGATTTTCTGAGCCTCATGCTCATGTCCGCTTGGGCCAAAAGCATTGCACAGCTCTTTCAGAAGTTTGAGGTCGAGTCGCTTGTCGGTCATGGAATTCACATCGGTCTGACTAGTAAATGATAACGACTGGAGATTCATGTAGTGTGTATAGTCGTTTCGGTCTATGCAGGTGACTACTGAATGCTTGATTTGGCAAGTAGACGAAAGGCTTCTTCAACGTTTTGCCCTGTCAGAGCACTTGTTTCCAGATATTCCACAAGATGATACGTTTCTTTGAACTGCCTTCCCATCTCCGAGGTTATGACTCGATCCTGTATTAGGTCGACCTTGTTTGCCAAGAGGATGATGGGAATCCGCTCTCCTAGTGCGTTCTCAGTTTCCTCGATCCACTTTGGTAGCTCTAGATAGGTGGACTTCCGAGTTGTATCATACACAAGGAGTGCACCCTTCGAGCCTCTATAGTAGCTCCCTCTGATGAAGTCAAAACGCTGTTGTCCTGCCAAGTCCCAGACCAGCAGCTTCACGACAACATCGCGCCCATTTGAATCAGGAACCCCGACAGTCTTCACGGCAAATTGAGATCCGATTGTCACTATATATTGCTCGGAGAACTTCTGCGTCAAGAATCTATTCACGAGAGCCGTCTTTCCGCTACCGCCAGCACCAATCATGACGACTTTTCGCATGAAATCAAACTCTGACGTTCTAGCCAAATCGGTCCCTCGCACACCAGATACCGGTCTAGTGAGTGTCCTAGGGAGGACGCTCAACGCTGAAAGTCCTGCCCCACGAGTCACTACTTGGGTTCATGGACAGGGGTGTCATGTCTGTATTTAGCCTTTTATGGCATAAAATGGGCGAACTGACTAGTCCAGATGCCTGAAGAGTTGGCGCCCATCTCATAAGGGAGGTGTGAAGACTAGAAGGTGTTATAACAGGACTTACCGGGGTCGTACCTTGCCGGGAGGACCTGATAGCATGCGTCTCATCACGGTCAAGATGAGTGATATCTACGTGAATGGCATCGACAGGCTTGTAGAACTAGGCATGTACCCATCGCGAAGTGAAGCTATCAGAGTGGCAATACGTGATCTGCTACGCCGTGAGCTTTGGCCAAAAGAAGGCAGTCCACTATCGGCTTCCGAGAGTTCCAAAGACGAGGATTAGACGCGGAACTTGAACCTGGCGTACTCCATTCTTCAGGCAAAGATGTCCAGTTGTACAAGAAACACACATTAGTGCAGCAAACGTGATTGATTTCACTGTGGGCCTGCAGTAAGGAGGTTTCACGCTATTGAATTGGAGAGTTCTTTTCAAGAGCATCAAATTCGCATTCCGTGCCAAGAGACGTGTCCTCACATTCATTGTCATCTATGCCTTTCTCATTGTGATGGTATCACGTGGACTCACAACACCAGGAGAAGAGCTTCTCTGGCTGCTTGCTGCGTTCGTGTTAGCAACACTCTATGCCGTGCTGATATCACAGTCCAGAGCGAAGGACATAGCTATTCTCAAGTGTGTGTCCTGGAACAATGCAGACATCCTCCTTGTCTTGGTTGGAGAAGTGGTATTGGTATCTATGACAGCATTCCTACTTGTGTTTCAAGTGAGCGTGGAGCTGCTGGGCTTGGCTGCGTATTTTCAGCCCTCATTCGATGTTGGTCTGCTAACTACGCTACAGGCGTGGCTCGCCGTTCCTGCTGCATCATTGTTTATCACTCTGATTGTCATTGTGGTGCTGCAATTGCCCGGGCTTTTCGTTGCACAGCGGAGAGCCATGATGATACCGCCGATGAGGGCACTCAGGGAGGAATGATGCATGGGGAATCCGATAATCCAGCTTGAAGACGTCAACAAGGAGTACGGGCGAGGGAAGAAGACAGTTGCTGCCCTCAGACATATCAATCTCGGAATCGAGCAAGGCGAGTTCGTTGCAGTTCTAGGACCTTCTGGCTGTGGGAAGTCAACTCTTCTTCATGTCATGGCAGGACTCGAGGCACCAACCTCGGGAAGAGTCTTGCTAGATGCTGTGGATGTCACGCTAATTGGTGAGCGGGATCTTCCAAAGGTCAGAGCACAGAAGATTGGTTTCGTCTTCCAGGCCTTTCTACTGATTGAAGACCTCACTGCCTACGAGAACGTAGAAGCAGTACTCTGGCCAAGTGAGGAGATCACCAAAGAGAAACAGGAGCAGATGACACTCGAAGTTCTGCGTGAGGTAGACATGCTTGAGAGACGCGATCATTTTCCACGACAGATGTCTGGCGGAGAACAGCAGAGAGTTGCCATCGCAAGGGCTCTTGTGAATAGGCCACCGATTTTATTCTGTGACGAACCAACCGGCAACTTGGACTCGAAGACTGGGGATACTGTGATGAGCTACATCGCCGACCTTGCAAGGAGGAAGGGCATGACCGTAGTACTCGTGACTCACAATGAAAGTCTGACCAAGTTTGCAAAACGTGTCCTTCACATGAAGGATGGTGTCATTCGCTAGACCGGGGCCCCTACGAAGGAGAGCGGCATTCCTCATTGGTAGAACAAACCTTTAGTATCGAGTCCTAACAGAGTTCTCCAGATTCTTCGGAGATTTAGAGGAGATGCAAAAGTCCGACTGCAGCAGACAGGAGGAACTCGCAGAAGAGAAGGCCTCAGATGGAAAGCATAGAGAGGCGATGGATTCCTTCATGGCTGCGGCCAACTGCTGGAAGAGATGGGAGTATTTCGCAAAGGCCGCTATCTCCCTTGAGCGGGCGTACGAGCATGCAATGCTTGCCCAGGAGTATTCGAAGGCCGCTGAAGTAATGATAGAGGGAGGCCTCGCATGGATTAAGGAAGGGCAACATGACAAGTTTGAGATTGATTGCCAGATTGCTTCGGAGGCATATATACTGGCAGCAGAGAAAGAGAAGGACCCCAGATATTTCGTGGAAGGCTCGCTCTGTGCCATAACAGGAGGCGACCTTGAACTAGCAAGACAGCTCATTCAAGCAGCTGCCGAGATTAGTGAAACGGAATCAAACGATCAGATACTGTTCGTCCTCATGCTGAACGAGTATCGCTTCGGTGATGCAGACTTGTACATTGAAGAAGTTCTTGTCGAAGCATTGGATGTAAAGGCAATGAAGAGGACAAGACAGCATCTCTATCTAATTCTGACTGGTTTCATACGCACTTCTCTTGAGTCCGAAGCTGCCGTGACTATCGCTAGTCTCATTGAAAGCACAGGAATGAAGAGAGAGAGGCTTGTCAGACTAATCAGGAGAGGAATTGAAGAGGGGCTGATTCCCGCCTATCTTGACTCGGACTCAGAAGAGCTAGTCGTGGATACTGACCGCTATGACATCTCTGCGCTAGCAGAAAGAAAGGGGCCAATAATGAGTCGTGACCTCAAAGACCCCGGTGCTTGGGACATTGATCTTGAAGAATAGCGGCAAACTGAAGTAAGAGTCAAGATTCTTGCGGCTTCTTTTACTGTACCAGAACTGGCGAGCTGAAACGGTGCGAATCTACCACCAGTTGGACCTTTGACCCACGGGATTCCGACTGGAAAACGTTTTTAGTACGATTGCTGAATCTCACAACCTGCCGACTCTCTCAAGGTAAAGGTGGTCTTGATGGCTGAAAGCCTGAAGTGGTTGCAGTGCCCTGCCTGTAAGAAGACAATCTTCTGGGAGATTCCAGTCAAGGCGCTCAAGAAAGTCAAACGCTTTCCAGTGGCCGTCATAGTCAAACACCTTGACCACCATGTTGTATGTTATGTGGACAGCCATCAGCAGCTCGCTGACACAGAGGTGGCTGCTGCATACATAGAGGGCAAAGCCAAAGAAGACTAGCTAACGTTCTCATTTGATGCCATTGTCCATTGCCCACTCGAGTACTCTAGAGGCTTGAGCGCTTGCCATGCCCCAGGACTTGAGTTTTGCAACCAGACTGCGTATCCCTGAAACCCAATCAGTCAGCAATTCCTGTATTCTCTTATCCAAGCCCGAGTCTTCTACCTGTCTGAGGACAGGCAGTAGCTTGTCTACCCACGTTTGTGATAGAACAAGCAGGGTTTCTAGTCGTGCAATCCATTCCTCTCTTGGAAGACCGGTCAGTGTCTGTGCTACGGCTAGGTGATAATCATATTGTGCCGTCAGGTATCTTAGCCGCCAACTTAGAATCTCAATCAGAAGTGTCCTATAGTCATTACTTGGAGCGGTCTTCATGAGAAGAGTCAGAAAGCGTTCACACATCTCATCTGCAGACTGGCTGGCCTCGTAGTAGAGGGCCATTGCTTGCTGAAACTGCTCAGACTCCAGGAGCTCGTCGGCCTCTTTCACTGCATCCTTGAAACGCTTCAGCAAAGTGCGCGTAGCTCCACTTGCTTTCGTTTCCCGTTTCTTCTTTCGACGCGAGCTCACCAGTTTCACCGACTAATCACACTCACTAGGCTTCTAGGACTCCTTTTCACACGATCCGACTCGCGCTTCAAATCCATGGACATAGTGGTGTGCGATATCCAGATTATCACATTGTCTGGAGTCCACCACAACAGGAACACCCTAAAAGGTGTCTATGATGTCCTCACTTACTAGGGTCAGTTTAGTCAGTGGTATCTGGTCGATCCATTGGGGGGAGATTCCCGGACTTATACTCATCGGTGGCCTTCACCCAGTTCATGAATTCTGCGCCAGGAGGATGCATTGAGTACAGTTCCTTCCTCTTGGCCTCCAGACACGATACTTCTACGCCTGCTATCTCGGCCATTGTCTTCAACTCATTTCCGGTCTTACTTGCTTCTGCCATCACCGGATAGAGCCAGGCTTCCCAGTTGTCCGATCGCATTAAGTGGTGGTCCACAATCAGCAGTGAAACACGAGAGGCCAAGAGCTTGAGGGACGAGAGTGCAGACTGCTTCTGCGATTTCCTGAATCGGTTCAAGTACATTGGCGGACCTCCGACAATTGCCACATCAGAGTTCTGGGATAGCATGTATTCCAGTGTGTCTTTTACTAGTGGACCTTGGACATCTGGAGCAAAGAGTATCCGTGTATCCGAGTGCTCAATTGTTGTCGCAATAACATAGCCAAGACTTGTGTCCACAGGTCCGTGCGGGAGCGGATGTGAATGGAGTACATTGGTTTCACCAAATGAATACGCCTTTCCGTCTGACCACCTAATCTCCTCAACAACCCCCTTGGTATCCCTTTCAAAGTAGAATCCCCTTTTCCTCTGAGATGCATTAACATGCTCTCTGTTGTCTTTGGCAAAGACCAGTTTATCTTCAAAGATTCGTTGGAGTTCTTCTCGTGAGCTTAGATTGTACCGAAAGTCAGTGAATCCAGGACGTACATGATCATAATGGTAGTGTGACACAGACAAGATATCTGAATTCCGGGCCTCGACGAATATGCGTTCTAGACTCTTCATGAGAGCACGATATTCTTGTGGATGTGGCTCTAGACCTCCACGCATTGCCAAGGCGGCCGAGGGGTCCAGCATGATTGTGATGTCCGGAGTCGACACTTTGGTACAAAGGGACCGCACCCCAATACTCTCGGCAGCAATAGGGACAACGTCAATCTCGCCGATTCTCAATCTAAGGCCTTCCTGTAGTATCTAAGTTTGTAAGTACCATTGTCATGTTCCAGCTCTGCCTCATAAAGCTGTGACGAAACACTTCTTTCTCTGAAGCAGTTGAACATATGCAAATCAGAGGGAAGGAACTGCTCACTAAGGTCAGTCACCTCTTCGGCAGAGAAGAGCGCTAGCTCGCCTTCTCGGTGATTCCCCTGAAAATCACTTATCTCCGCTGAACCGACGAAAATCAGAAAATGATTTGAGAGTGCACCATCAACCCCGACAAGTCTCTCAGAAACTATGCCCCTATACTGGTAGCTGTCTACGTGCTGGGTGCCTGTTTCTTCAATGATCTCTCGAATTGCGGCTTCCCGTACGTGCTCTCCAAGGTTGACCTTGCCACCGATCATGCTCCATAGATTCTCATAAGGCGGGTTTCTCCGCTTCAGAAACAGGTAGCGGTCGTCACAACGGATGATGGCTATTGCGATTGGAACAAGAGTAGGCATGATGGAAACCTCATGATGTTGATCAGAACGACGTTGGTCATCTATCAAGCCCTCCTCCCGCTTTAAAGATAGAGTAGAAGCGAACATTCAAAGCAGGCTGGCAAGTCCTTTCTGAATGGGTATCGGACGTGAGCAAGATTCTCTCCCACGAAGTCAGAACATCGGTCTTAGCAGAGCTCACTCCAACTGTGAGTGAGATTGAGATGCAGGCGGCTGTCATTGGCAAACTGAAAGAGGCACTTGAGAATCATGCTGGGTCCGGCGACTTCCCCTATTCCTTCATAGCAGCCCAGGGTTCAACAGGAAAGAAGCAAACCCAGCTAAGGGGTGCATCCGACCTAGACGTCTTTGTGGCGTTAAAGAAGAGGGATTTCGAAGAGATACTGGAATTGGACGTAAAAAGGAGGACGCAGGCTATTGACCAGCTGATGGAAGATATGGTTGACAACTGGTTTGCTCCAGCGCTTGACAGTATTGGGGCGAAATCACTTCAGAAGGCGTTCTCGCAGCACCCATATCTATCCCTTGTGATGGACGGTTTCGACGTAGACATTGTATCCTGCTTCGATCTAACTTTCAATGAACTAGCAGAAGATGGACCCATTACTGTGATGGACCGCACTATCCATCATACAGAGTATGTTGCGAATCATCTAAACAGCAATCTCAGAGAAGACGTGAGGATGCTCAAATCATTTGTAAGAGCCAGTCACTCCTACGGAGATACCTGCGCAGTTGGCCGAATGGGATTCACAGGCTATGCGATTGAACTACTTGTCATACTCAAGGGAGGCTTCGACGACGCGTTAGAAGCTCTCCTGCGACTCGACCTAGAACCTGTCGACCCCTTGGAGCGGAGCCTCAACACTCTTAGGCAGATTCCTACGTTCAAGGATGACCACATCTTCATAATCGATCCGACTGATACAAGCAGGAATGTCGCATCTAGCTTCGACGCCAGAGCCTATCGACTTCTCAATGCTCTGGGGAAGCTCGTTGTCGATCTATCGCACAGGGGCGATACCAGTCAAGTGATGAACCTTCTCCTTGAGAAGCCAATCCCGAAAACGCCCCTACCGCTCTGGTTCACAAAGCAAGCCCTAGTTCATGAGTTTGTGTCAGATGGAGAAGTTCATTACACAGTCCTCAGAGACAAGCTTCACAGTCTTGCGAAGAGGATAGTGAGTGAGCTTCAGCGTGAACCCACAGGCGAAGACCGATTCGGCGAAGCACTGTCTGAGGTCTACTTCGAGGGCACTAGGTTTGCTGTTGGATTCCTTGTTGAAAAGACAGCCATCTCTGACGATTATGAAAGAAGAGGACCACCACTCGACTTACCGATAGCGGTCGATAGTTTTACAGAAGCGCATCCTAACGCGTTTGAGAGAGATGGTCATCTCTGGGTACTGGAACGCAGGAAATGGACAAGAGCCAAGAGTCTAGTAGATTCATTGATTGAAGAGAATTCGATAGAGGGACTGTCACCGGTCGCTCTGAGTGATACTTCTGTCAGGCTACAGTACGTCATGCAGGAATATGTCCTTGCTGTGGAAAACGAGTTCCCCATCTCGCCTGTGCAAGGGTAGAAAAGGGAACCGTGCTGCTTCCTGCTCGTGAGCTTCTTTGCCGGCCGACAACATCAAGCTGATCCATCAGCCCACAACTGATAAACACGTCCATCCCTTCCCGAAACCCAATCTAGGAGCTTTTGAAACGCCACTCAGGATACAGATGGCTTTACGTTACTTGCAGAATGAAGGAGTCTTGAAGAATCTCGTGAAGTCCAGCGCTCCAAAAGCGAAGCTAGAGGAGGCCCTCCATGTCCATTCTTCGTATCTAGTTCACACGGTCGAGATAATGTCTGAACTTGGTGGTGGAGAATTGGGAGAGTATGCTTATGCGAGTCCAGACCTGCTTCGTTCAGTGCTGCACGCTTTGGGGGGAGCTCTGCGGGCAGCGAGTTTGGTGGTGATGGACAAGGCAAAGCATGCATTCGCACTTGTTCGTCCTCCAGGACATCACGCTACTTCATCGTCCCCAATGGGACTCTGCTATTTCAATAACGTCGCCGTTGCTGTCAGATCACTGATAAGGAATCATGGAGTCGAGCGCGTTTCCATTCTGGATATTGATAGCCATCATGGGAACGGCACTGCAGAAATCTTCTACAGTGACCCAAATGTTCAGTATATCTCGGTACACGAGTATGACTATGAGAACTTCGGGATAGGACATTATGATGAAATTGGGCATGGAGATGGATTGGGCACGAATGTGAATATACCCCTCGTAGAGTCCTCACCAGATATTTCCTATCGTATGGCAATTGAACAAGTGATGGCCCCTGCTGTAGAGAATTTCAGACCGGACATTGTGGCAGTATCAGCCGGGTACGACGCACACTATGCAGATCCTGTGGGAAATATGGATGTCGACTCCAGAACCTTCTGGCTACTTGGAAGTACTGTGGAGAAACTTGTTCAAACATTAGGTCTAAAGGGCTCATTCTGGGTCTTAGAGGGAGGGTACAATCCCCTTGCTCTGGGACCGTGTGTTCATGGAACTGTTGAGGGTCTCCTGGGCAAACGACAACCCACACTCGATGATCAAACAGAAAGAAAAGAACACAAGCTACTAATGAACGCAAACAAGCAGGTGATTGAGCAGGTACTAGAAACTCACTCACCCTTTCTTTAACGCGAATGCAGTCATTTCTCTTAACAACACCGCCCTTTATGCACAACGTTTTAAGGCCATAGAACTTGGGCGACTCCAGTACCAGTAGTGGTGAAGAACAAGTGGGAAAGAAAAGGAAATCCGGCGGACGCAGCAAAGGCAGCTCTGGCAAGAGTGGGACAGTGCAGTGCTCGAAGTGCGGCCGTATCGTACCGACTGACAAGGCCAAGAGACACACTAGACGAGTGTCAGCAGTCGATCCGCAGTTGGCTCGCGAGTTAAGGCAGCAAGGCAGCTTCATACAGACACGTAAAGTCACGCAGTACTACTGCGTTAGTTGTGCCGTACACTCAGGCAGAGTCCAGATAAGGCAGGCCTCCCAGAGAAGGGACAGGCGAAAGCGTCGTTAACATAACTGTAACATGATCGATCTCTTGTACCAACCGAGTCGTAGAAGCACCCACAACCTTAGTTGGTCCTCCAAATGGTGAATGATGAAGCCATACTGAGGTTCATTCTCGTTCTTCCAAGAATACCTGAAACGGGACAGTTCAGGCTAAAGGATCTACCAGGGTCAGGAGGAAGGGTGGACATTCTCTGCAGGTCACTTGCGGCTTGTTTTGATTGGGGTCCAGCCACTTGGTCACTATCAAGACTTGAACTAGTAGCAGTTGTAGGGGGGAATGTCACGCTACGATTTGAGAGCCCTGACAAGGTGCTTCGAAGAGGCGAAACGCATTGGGCACGTGTGATTAGAGGCGTCCTAGAAGGAGAGACGTCGCCAGCAGTTTCTTATGAGAGCAGGAGCCTAGACGAGCTTCTAACGGACATCTTATCCAGTCCGCATGAGAAGGTTTGGGCTCTTGAAGAGTCAGGAGAATCTCTAGATCTGCGTACAGACCTAGTCCCTAGAGGAAAGAACAGTTTTATGCTTGGAGACCATCGAGGCTTCGATTCCACAGCTATTCGGGCAATAGATGACCACAGCATTTATCGTCTGACGCTCGGAAATACTAGCTACCCTACTAGCCATTGCGTAGCCGCGATTATCTCACGGTTCGAAGGAATGGTTGATGATGACGCAGGCAGATGATGACCGATCTTCTAAGGATCCAAAGGCCATGACAAGGCTGGTCAATAAACTCACAAAAGAGGTTCTTTGGATATACATACTCCGTCTACTCCAAGAGAGACCCCTTTATGGATATGAAATAAAGGAGCTAGTCACCAAGAGGTTCGGATTCTCTCCCGCAGTCGTCAGTGGCTATGCTATCATATATCGATTGACAAAGGATGGTCTAATCCAGGGGCAGACGTCCAGTGACTCCACTCGCAAGTATTATGAGATAACTGAGAAGGGTCGCGAGGCAATGCAGATGGCAAAGCAGTTCCTTTCGACAACCATTTCCAGTGTGTTCGACTTGACAGAATAACACTTCCTTATCGTCATTGTCTGTCAACCAAACACTGCGAGAACCCGATTCGTCATGGTGACTTGGCCACGCTTTACCTCTCCGATGCCATGATGACTTTCCGGGCGTATGCAAGTCTCTGTACGACTGTAATATGTGACAACACACCTACAATCACGATGCAAACAGTGAGCACGTTGGTTACCTGAATGAGTGTGAACCACTCAGCTACCGAAGACGGGAAGAATGACAGAAAGTCCATCCAGAGGTTGGTTGGGAACAGTGCAAGGAGCAGAATGCCCGCGAACGTCAGGATGAGTTTCTCTTGTCGTTCTGCAATACCCACACTACAGCTATCCATCCCGCCAACGGACTCGGCCTTTGCTCTTGCGAAGCTTGCCATTATCATCCCAAAAAGCGAGAAGATACCCCAGGACCAAGGCAGAAATGCGCCACCAGGAGATAGAGGCCACCATGGGACTGATACGACTGTTGTAGGGCCCAGCATTAGCCCAAACAGGAAGAAGAACTCGGCGTACCTGTCAAGAGTATGATCAAACGTTGCACCAAACTTCGAACCAAGATTCGCGGCTCGGGCCACAGCCCCATCAAACATATCCATTACGACAGTCAGCAACATAAGTCCGAAGCCCAGTAATAGGTCCCCCAGATAGAAGACATAGGCTGTAAGTATGGCCACGAGAAGTGTCAGGCCGGTTATCATGTTAGGAGTGATTCCAGTCTTGGCCAAAATGCGTCCGACGGGCATCATTGCCTTTTGATATCTTTCTCGCAATTCGCCAAGCATGAGATTCACTTTTCCAGGACCCGGGGTCGGGCTTCGCCCACTTGAATTGCGTTAATAAACGTGTTGTGGGATGCTCACAATACACTCATAATGCGCTCGAGGACCCATTCATTTCCCAGAAGGTTCAGCAACCCACCTAATCTTGGACCTGATTCTCTGGATATCAGGACTCGATAGAAAACGATGAACGCTCTCTTATCTTTGAGGCCCACTGAGCGAGCAGTTTCAAAGACCTTGCTCTGCAATTCCTCATCATCAAGAGATTCGTCCTTCAAGACTTCAACGAACATTCGGAGGAATTCACGGTCATTATCTGTCAATGTATCGATAATTCCACTTGGCACAGATTCGGGGATCTCAACCTTGTCTCGTTCAGTTCCATAGTCATGGGCCCAAGTCTTTGCTCTATAGAGTCTTATTGGAATCAGTTCTTTTGCTTCAGGTGAAGCAGTATCAAGTCCAAACTGCTTCTTGAGAACCTGTTCGCATCGTTCTAGAATCGTCGTCTTGCCAAGAATGTCCTCCATCTGTGAGGTTATGACCGCGAATTTGAACGGTAGTTTTGGAATGTGTTTCTCCGGGACATCACCGGCTAGACAAAGAGGGTACAACAGCTGAACGAATTCCATTCGCTCCTCAGGAGCATCCTCAAGCCCGTAAAAAGTTCTCTCGAATCTATCGAACTCATCCACCATGTCAGGCATTCTTTCAGGCTGTAAGTCAATTGCACGTTCAAGAGGTGGTCTTAGTACTATGTACCGATATAGCTCAGGAGGCGCGATAGATAGCCAGACCTTTGGACTGAGAACTATGCCTTCAGAGGTTGACATATCACGACCTCCAACACGTACCCACTCAAAAGGAACCTTCACTGGACCATCCCAGCCAAAGACACGCCGAGATATCTCTAGACCAGTGTCAAATGAACCCCCTTTCACAGAATGGTCTTTTCCTGCAGGCTCGCATATCACGTTTAGTACGTACCATTTAGCCGGCCAATCAATTCTCCAAGAGAGTTTCACACGAAGTCGATCTAGAGGGGCTTCATCACTATGACCACATGATGGGCAAGAAAAGGAAACCTCGTCAGAAGTAGGATCGTAGCCTGTAATTCTATTTGGGACAATTTCCCCCTTCGCACCTGCTTGAATACGTCCACAAGAGGGGCAGAATACAGAGCCTGGAAACCAATTCTTCATGGATTCGATATAAGCTGCTTTCTGCTCATCATTGAAGTCACGAGCCACATATTCAATCAGTATCTCACGAATAGTTTCCGTGTTCTTCAGACATATCCTAGTGGCTTCCAGCATCTCTGGAGTTTCGTATAGTCTGCTCTGCCATATCACCTCGGGATTGACACCAAACTTTGGAAATGATTCTATGAACTCGTTTGCCACATGTGCTCCAAAACTCTCACAGCAGCCAAACTCATCTGGAACCTTAGAATATGGTATTCCTAGCCACTCATCAAGAGGGAGTGACACACTTGAAGGAAATGAACGCACTGGGTCTAGATCGTCTACCACGAAGAGCGTGCGTGCTTTTTTTCCAGCTTCTAGCAGTTTTCGCTTGATAACATCAGCTATGATGAGTTCACGATAGAAACTGATGGGAATGTTACCGCTTGTGCTCTTCCCGGTAGAAACTAAGTACTCATCAACATCGCGTTCTAGTACACTGTCAACTACGTCTCTTATCCAGTGGATACTATACTCCTCTTCTTGAGGTCCTTTGGCCACCTGACAGTCACCAGTTTCACGCTCGGGCGGACTCTAAAGAACGTTGCTCTAGACTGAGAACTCGGACACTCTTAGTTCAGCTCTACTGCTGAAAATGAGGTAAGCTGGAACAGCGGCCAAGACCACAACCACAAGGAGCGCAGCAAGTGTGATCGTGATTGCCATTGGCAGATACAACAGAGATGGAACTGCAGCCTCAGGAATGAGGAAGTAGATGCTGAAGAAGGTTGCAACCAAGACTCCCGGTATTCCAGACTTGAGACCCATGTCCACTCCTTCTGCAACTATCGTTTTTGCGATGAAGCTCGGTGTGGCCCCCAGAGAGCGCATTATCACGTAATCTCTGAGTCTTCCAAAGACCGAAACCAAAAGATAGTTCACTAAGCTGAGGAAAGCACTTAGTAGCGCCATTAATGGAAGTGGCTGCAAAAGCGTCCAGAAAGCGCCTATGGTGCTTAGATTGTCTTCTAGCACTTCTTGCTGTAGGAAGATGTCCATCCCATAATCACTTGCGAGTGTTTCGATCTGCGCGATGACTGAAGAGTCGTATTCGTCAAGCTGAACAAGGACCAAGTTGGCCCCAGCGATTCCGTAGAGGCTCTGCATTCGGTCGATGCTCATGTAAGCCACCGTTCCACCATTTAAGATGTCGAACGCTACTGCTTGGACCTCAAGCGAGGCTCCCTGTACCTCGAGACTCTGGACGAGAGGGTCTACGTAAAGGTCATTCGCCATTTGCCCACCTATCCAGACTTGAAGCGATGAATTGATCTCTCCGCCTTCGTAGTACCAGTCTGATATCGTGCGGTCCCAATCGATTCCAACGACAAGTGCAAATCCGCTCCGATTCTCACCAATGAACTCATACTCTTCAAGAGTAGGATTCCATATGATTCCAGGCATTTCGCGGATAGCTGCGTAGCAGAGAAACCGTTGGTCAAGACCTCGAACACCTGCAAGTTCAGTCAAGTTGCCAATGAGATCTGCAGACACCATGAAAGATTCATCGGTGAAGTTGAACGACTCATCGAGCTTGGATCCTGTCAGAGAGTATGCACCATAGTACTGATTCAAGAGGTCGGTGTTTCCAACCGCCACGATGTTGGAGCCCATGGATCGGATTACATAGGCATTGGTAGTTGACTCAACAACGCCCCCCCCAATCCAAAGCAGTGAAGCCAATGAAATACTGAGGAATAACGAAAGAAGAGTTCTTCGAGACCCTCTGAAGCGACGGCCAGTGGCCTTTGTCGCAATTCGGAAAGACAAACCGAACGTGTCCAAGTATCCAACCTTGCGGACCTTGGTGCCAACATCGGGGTTCAGAGCGGCAATCGGAGACTCGTGTACCGTGTCGTAGATTGGCTTCTGTGCTGCGAAATACCCAACCAATACATAGATTGTTCCAAGGCCAGCAATTTGAAGCAGAGGGAAGTTTGCTGAGAAGGAGAGTGTGGGAACCACTGATGCCAGCCAGAAGAGACCAATCAAGTAGAGAATTGCTCCTATGGCGATGCCAAGTATCACACTTGAACCAAGCATTATGACTGCTTGAGCCATGAAGTGATCGAATATCGTATCCATCAAAGTGCCTATAGACTTCATCAACCCAATGTCCTTTCTGCGAGTTACCATCTCAAGGGACACTGTACTTGACACCACTACAACGCCCAGGATTAGAACAAGAAGGAGCGTGGCCCAGATGAAAGTTTCAAAGAACACTCCAAGCGATGCAGTTGTATCACTTGCAGTGACAAAGGAGGTCACATCAAGCAGAACATTGCCGAACAGGAGTAGGAACGTAGTGGCAGCGACAACGCTAGTCATCGATATGAGAATCAGAGTGCTCCGGAAAGGTCTACGTTTCAAGTCCTTTGAGGCGTAGTCCTGCTCAGACATCTGTGGTTAACTCTCCGTCAGCCATTTTGAGATGACGTGCACGCGGGGTGTCAATGATATGTTCGTCGTGTGTCATCACAATGACAGCCTTACCTTGACTATGAAGTTCTCGCAGGAGGCCACGGACCATCTTAGCGCTCACGGAGTCTAAGTTCGCCGTGGGCTCGTCTGCTAGAATGATTGGGGGGTCGTTTGCCATTGCTCTGGCAATTGCCACTCTCTGCTGTTCGCCTGAGCTCAGTTGCCACGGAAGATGGTCTGTGCGGTCATCAAGACCTATCTTCTTGAGTAGTTTCAATGCGTCAGCATTTATCTCAGCGAGAGGCTTCTCAGAAAGTTGCATTGGAAACATGACATTCTCCAGGGCAGTCAGTGTTGAAACAAGGTTATAGCTTTGAAAGATGAAACCAGTGTTCACAAGCCGAAAGGTCGCCCGGAACGACTCATCGTAGTCTCCAATTGGCACATCCATTACGAATACGCGGCCTTCGGACGCGTAGTCTATTGCTCCTATCAGGTTGAGTAGTGTCGTCTTTCCGGAACCAGACGGCCCTGATATTGCCACGAAATCATCCATCTTGACTTCGAGCGAAACATCATGGAGTGCCTCTATCTCTCGCACTCCAATGTTGTATCTCCTGGAAACGTTCACTAGACGCACTGCATTAGTCACAACTTCCGGTTCATCGCTGTCGATTTCATCATAGGTGTCATCAGCAGTCCAGACATCCTCATCAGCCATCAAACGGGCCTCCTGGAGTAGTCATTATGGGTGGTCAGGCAGTTTCGGCTGACAACCCTGACTCCAGCTTCACATCCATTGAAAGATAAAGGTAGAGGTACTTCAACTATTGTACCAGCAGCCCGAAGCTGCCAAGAGATACTCGTGCCCAGTCACTTAGGATTAACGGTCGTTCTCTTCCAAACACTCTGACTACTTCCAGAACGCCTGCCTTCACTAGCGCACTAACATAGTAGGAGACCAAGCTCTTGTCGAGTGATAGAGTTCTGCTCAGTTCAGCCTGAGTGATTCTACCATTGGCCATACACTCTCTAAGCACTGACTGGATTGTGGGATTCCTAGCTAGGGATGATAGTCGAAGGACTTGTTCATCTTCGCAATAGCCCTTTGGATACAGATGCCGTGTGTTGCCATTTCGCATAGAGAAGATTACTTCAGCATCCTCAAGATTGTTTAGATGGTATTGGAGAGCACCCATCGCGCAGCCGATGCTTCGGTGGAGTTCTCTCAGGTGTATCCCGGGATTTGCGGCGATCACATCCAGTACTCTATCTCTTAGCTTCTGAGGATGCTCATGCTCTTTGCGGTCTATCGAAACTGTACCAATCATGATGAAGAGTGAGCCTGCAACAATTGACTGTGTCAATCCCTCAGGAAGTATCACAGATGTTCCAGACTCGACAACCAGCGACTCTAGCTCGACCCCAAGGAATGTTGTGTTCTTGAACCAGCCTAGCCCCAAGTCGAGTTCTGACAACACGGGGGCTGAAAATGAAGAATGAGAGTTATCTTGAACAACCAGGGGTTCACCACCAGTACCGAATCCAAACAGGACTAGCCCTGCAAGACCCGATCCCAGAATGAGTAGGGAGAGTCCGATGATGGCTTTGCTGGTTCTTGCTGAGACCATATGGTCTGTCCACCGTTCTGACTTGCTCATCTAGCTAGTTAAGCGATATGTATGGTTAATGGACGTACTATTAATGCATCTATTCGGGAGAAGGATGGGACAGCGTAATCTTGAATCTGCAGGCGTCCGCACCAGCAGACATGCACGTGTCCTCAATGACATCCAACTTCTCATACTCGATTCTGTTGAAGTCAACCAAGTATTCTACTACCGCCTCTATGAAGCCCTTGAGAAAGAAACAGGAGGGCTCGTTGGACTCATAACCAGATGCATAAGAGTTGTTTTGGACCTGAATCACCCCTTCCTCATCGCGAGCGGCCTTGCTGACATTCTCTATCGCAATGTCACCAAATGGGACAATGAGAAAAGTAAGAACAGTATTGATGAACTCGACGATTCCTTTGAAATCTGCGGGAGGCTTCTGCTTGCCAATCTTGAAGTACTCCCGTTGTGCCTCGAGGCCGGCCAGACGACCAGCGCTATAGAACAAGTCTCTAACACGGTCAGGAAACATAAAGGCGATTCGGTTTGCGATTTTGTTCCAAGTCTTCGAGAAAAAGGCCCGCATTAGGTCTCTTTCTTTCAGCCTTCCCGCCCACCAAGGGACCACTTCTTCTCGTTTCGCCATCGCAGCGTCTCCATTCAACCGAGTGAAGCAACACGTGTTAAGTGCTTTGTGCTGACATTTCACGGAACACGTATGTTCCAAGTGCAAGTTTCGGCTCCCGTGGCTCGGCAGAGTTCTTGAAACACCTTAGCTTCAACTCCCTTGAACTCCAGAATCGACTCAAGAATACCACTGAGACCTTCACAATAGCTAAAACCTCTCATTCCTTCCAAGGTGATATCTTGGCACCAGATGCAGTCCTTGTCCGTCACCCTTACTGAACCTTTGGAGGTCCTGTCAATACTTGTAGGCCTCTTATTGTAGAGTGCTCGAAAGATGGAATCAACCAGCTTTGAGATATCCTCGTCGGATGTTGCCGTCTCTTTTGTCTTTTCAGCCAGTTCTGTTGACAGATAGATATGGTATCCCATTTCTCGGCCAAGATCGCGCAGTTTTTGGTTGGCTTCTTCAATGTTGTTGGTTTCAGAGAGAACTCTGCCGACCATTTGCGAATAGAGACTCACAAACAAGGGATTTTCTAGTTTTGGCATAGTATCAGAACCTCATGACTCCTATCAATTAGACGGTCTTTCCTATCATCTTGATGCCGTGTTTCTTATTCCTCGCAATTGTTTCGACCACTTTGGGATGTGGAATACGTGTCAGTTCGGCAATCTCTTCGGTCGTCCGAGTACCATTGCACAACCTAAGAATCTCAATGTCGCCATTCTTCACCTTGGAGAGATCACCTTCGAATCGTGGGTACTTGACTAACTTGCCCATGATCGATTCTGCAACTGGAACTTCCTCCTCGGCTTCCGGCACGTCAACGATCCACTTCGAGGCCGCCCATTTGAGAAGCTCTATGACCCTCTCATTTGACTGAAACATGGAGTCGGCGATTTGGGAAGCACTCATAATGCCGTCAACTAGCATAAGGACGTCGAACCCGAAGTGCCTGTGTGTTTCTCTCATTTCATTATGAAGGTTCGACTCCAACGAGAGAGCAGTCTGGTATGCCGTTCCCCTCTTGGGTATCGTTTCCGGCTTTACACTGAACGACTCAGGAGGTCGGTCCGGCACGGCTGAGAAAGGCGTTGTTTCAGGCGCCGTTCCGTCCAAACTTCCTACCAATGTGTCTGATTCTGCATCTGGAGATGCCTGTGAGGTCGATGCAGCTTGGAGTGCAATACTCTCAAGGACCTTCAGATTGGACTCCGCAGAGTCCTCGAAGTCCTCTGGAGGAGGAGGTAATGCGATACCTTCCAGCAGCCTCAACACGTTTTTCGTTTTGGCAATCGCCAGACCTAGCTGCAGGTCCTTGACGTAGAGCACTGTGAGAATCCAGTTGTCGTCGACAGGAGAAAGAACCACGAGGCCCTCATCGGCGTCGGTTGTCATGAGACGCAGTTCGGACTTGTACAGGTTTATGCTGTCTTTCACGCGCGGGAATAGCTCATTGGGAATTGAGAAGCTGACGAACGGTCGCCCTCCTCTGGTCAACAATGAGTAACCTAGCACTTGATCGTCAAACCTCAGCCTCGAGAGTGCGCGCTCCAAGTCGCCATTCATCTAACTGCACCTATTTGCCGCTCTGGACTGCCCTAGACTTGCATGTACGTGAGTCAGACCAAAAGTGGTCTGAAAAGGATTGTGGTAGCAGGAGACGGCTCCTTGTGATTGATTCGACAAACCTACGTAAGGAAAGGCTCTCCTCTGGTACGAATAGATGTGGAAAGCGTTAAGAGGTCTGAAAGTACGCTGTGGCAGGACTTCAGTCGATGAGGAAACCGCAGCATGAGGAATCTATTGGGTGGGCTTGTGGGAGCTCTCGTCGGAGCATGGCTACTGGTGACACTCTTAGCATTGGAACCCACATCCTATCCGGCCCCCTTTGACAGTGTTTGGATCCTTCTCGATGGGGCTGCCGAACTTCAGCAAGTCATCCGGCATATTCTGAATTCGGCTACCGTTGGTGCATATCTGGTATCCTGGTTGGTGGTTGGGATAGTCACTGGCCTCTTCTCCAAGTCGTCTTGGAATGCAGTAAGAACTTCAGTGTGGGCCGGCATTGTGATGTTCCTTCTGGCCCTGACCTCAAATCTAGTGCTAGACCCTCTCTTTTGGACGAGCCCCAATCGAAATTGGGACTTAGTCTTCCTTTTTGCCTCCTCGATAATCATCGCAGGCCTTTCACTGCCATCTTCGGTACCCACTGTCAGGATAGTCAATATCCTTCAAAGGGGAAAGACTTTGCCCCCACCCGGGAAGATTCAGACAGTCTGCGAATGTGGTGCCGTCTTCAAATCTAGACCCTTGCTATGCTCAAATTGCGGACGACGACTTGCTGAGAGCAAATGACTAGACGTCGCAATCACTCAGCGTTCTCTAGTGATCCCGCCGCCGAGAATGCCTCCTATTACGGCCGCTATTGCTGGGTAAAGAGAGCCATAGAGTATTGCTTCCAGAAGAACCATCGACGGTCCCCCAAAGAGAGCAAGGAAGTCAGGAGTCTGAATTACGAAAACCAAGATCCAAGTAAGAAAGGCACCCATGACAACCGCGAAGAGTGAAGCAAGAATCCCTGAAAGAATGTCTCTTGCCAATAGACCAGCCACTAGACCACCCGTGCCCCATGCAAGTGCCATCAAGACCGTGCCGCCCTGAGCCCCAGTACCGAGAATTGCCCCCAGGCCAGAGAATCCAACAGGTCCGGGATAGAGAACCGTGCCGACAATGGCGAGTCGCATCTCTAGATCAGTGTGAAGGAAGAAGTCATTTACTATTGTTGCAGAGATGAGATCTTCGGGCATGATCCCTCCAAGTGTTAGGATTACAAAAGCAATCGCAAATGCCATAATCAGTCCTGCGAAAGTTCCAAGCGTCTGACCCAAAGGCGGTCCTCCGACAAGTGATACTGTTGTCTTCTTGGATTGTGCTTATTTATACATATGCGCGACGGCCGTGGCAAATAGCAGTCCGAGCAACCACTAGACCGTCGTCACATCAGTTTTGCTTCTTCTCTTACCTGAGCCTCAGAGTCCAAGTACAGACATCGTCGCCCAGAGCACGACATGATTCTTGGTAGCTGTCCGCCTCGAAGCCACGGAGGTCCATTACGGCGTCAAATACACCGCTGACAATTGCGCAGTACTGCAATCCAGGCATGTCCGTGATCACAACACCGGCGCAGACAGGACAGTCAGCATCAGTGAACTTGATTGTGCGTTTATCATCACTTATCCAGATGTCTGAGAACTCCTGTCCCGAGTTCACTTTGTAGGCCAGCCCTAGTGTGCTTGAGAACTCTGCGAACGCCGCTGCATGCTCTCTGATTCTATCAGCATAGTCCATCAATAGCGTTTCACCGACTCTGAAGCCTATCGCTTGCATCTTGCGATTGATTTCGTCAACACTGCCGCTCGTTGTCATGAGCAGATTCATTAGCTCTCGGTAGCTAGCCTGAAATAACACTCTCGACACCTTGTCGATTCTGAATGTCCAAGCCAGCTTTCCTTTTATTCCCACTTACATCACACCTCAGTTCTTGATACAGATTTCATTCCTTTGCGTATGAACGTTAGAGTCTTTCCTCGATAGTGTATAATGCTTTGTAATGCCTTGAAATACGGAATGTCTAGGAGCTTTGAGATGTCTTGAAGCGTGCGTTCACCATTACACATCGCCAAGAGCTCTCTGTGCTCTTTCTTGACCTTGTTAATGTCACCTTCGAATAGAGGTAATTCCACAATCTCGATGTCCCCGGCTTCCTGTTCCTCGGGACACTCGATGGAAATGATCTGCTTCTGGACACACCATTTGATGACCTCAAAAACCTGCTCGATTCTCCTGCCAAGACTCTCGAATATCTTGAAGGCAGTCCGCTTCTCGTTAACCATGAGTAGAACATCGATGCCTAAATTAGAGAACTTCGCCTTGAGCTCGTTGTTCAGGGTGGCATCGAGGGTCATCGCTTCATTGAACATTGCACCTTGATGTACAACGCATCCATGTCGGACCTCTACGACCAAAGGAGGAGCCTCTACCGGTGGAGTTTCAACTGCCACCCCCGGTTCAACAGAAGGTGCTTCCAGCACTGAATCCTCCGAAACCATTCCTGTTGTCCCCGCGCTTTGGGTCACAACTGGTTCAGAAACAGGCTTGGGTGGAGGAGGCAGTACTACAGTTCCCATTAGATCGACGACTTCCTTGGTCTTCTGCAAGGCAACTCCGAGTTGGAGGTCAGGAGAAAAGAGTACAGCCAGAACCCAATTGCTATCAACTCTTGCAAGAATGACGATACCCCTATCTGTCATTACATTGATCAGATTGAAGGATTCCCCATGGATTCTCAGAGCTCCCTGAACCATTGGTAGGACGTCATCCGGCAAGGAGAAGGACAGGAATGGCTGACCATCGTTTGTTATGAGAGCGTATCCACTAACGGCCTCATCGAACTTCAGTTTGCTGAGGACACGCTCTAGCTCCAAAGTACTGACGCACCTAGACTTTCCATGAGTAGCAGTCCATCAATTATCATTTGCGTCTAACAAGTCTTTCGCCGATTTCCTCAAACGAAGGTTCCGTAGAGAGATGCTCAACGACGTCAGGTAGCGACGGATGAGATGCAGAAGCAGACGACACATATAAAGCCGCAACAGAGTTCGCCAAGGTCAGTCGGTCAGTGTCAGGAAGGTGTAGAAGAGTCCCAAGTATGTCCCCTGCATTCCACGCATCTCCTGCTCCAAGGGCAACTCTACAGTCCGCTTGGAAGGTAGGTACGACCATGCAATCACCTTCTGCTATCGTTGCGACAAAGTATTGGGTATGCAAATCCACCCTTACACCAGTTTCCTTGGAGGTTAGCTCCGCTGCAGATAGCCAATCTTCATGTTTTGAGGACAGGGTCTTCCATCTGTCTTGTCTACCGGTCAGAGTCCATGCGAACCATCTTGCCTCATTCTCATTCAAGCTTATGATGTCAACAAGCCCGTCCGACAGCACCTGTCGTGCAAGTGGCTCAATGATTCCTTGATTTCCCGAGGGGTCTCCAATGTCGATGAACTTCGTTGCGTGCGAAGACTCCGAAACCACCTCGAACAATTCCACAGCTAGCCTTGGTGCGTCGGCATTATGATTCAGATTCAGTAGTGCAACAAGGCTGCTCTCCTGAATTGCATTCAAATCATCACTGGTGAGATCGGAGAAAGCAAAATCAGATGCCGAACCACTGTCACTAACCATCAGGTTTACCCGTCTTCCCTCGTAGTCTGCTTCAATTGAAACTGTTGAGGAGAGCCTACCATCCTTATGGACGTGAGAGAGGTCGAGGTCCGGATGGACAAGAGTAGGTAGTATCCTAGCACCATAGTCATCGGTAGTGACAATCAGAACTGGATCCACGCCCAGTGAGAGAAGGGCGGAAGCCGTGTTTACAGCATTACCACCCCTGCGGATGAACTGTGTGTTGTCAAGGAGGTTTCCACCTCCTTGTTCAGCCAGTCTACGGAGTTCCCGGATGAAGTCTTCGAAACTGCCATTGATCACGAAATGGTCAACAAAGAAATCTGGCATAATGACGGGACGGCCTACGTCGAAAGGTTCCTGTAAGACGCCGATGAGCCGGGAGTAGTCCAGCTCGATTACCCCCATCCATTCTAGATGCCAACTAGATCTTCTTCAGGGCCGCCTTGACCATCGCAACGATTCTGTCCTCATCGATGCCCGTCTTCTTGGCAACCTTGTCAATGTCACAATAGGCGAGGTCAGAAAGAGTTGCAATGCCTGCTGCCACGAGTCTCTTAGCTTCTGCCTTCTTCACTGCTCTCAAAGAAGACAACTCTGAAACTGCGGCCTCTGACGCGTTCGGACGCTTCTCTTTGGGAGGTCTAGGTTCAGGCTTGGGCTTGGAAGCCTCCACAGCTAGCGCCTTCATCTCCTTTACATATCGCTTCAGGGCTAGAACATTCTCCTCGTGGACTGTCTTCCGTCTTAGATCGATAATCAGCCCCATCTGGCGTGCTTCGGTGATATCTACTCCGGCCTGCCTAGCTTCCTTAATGCTGAAACCTCGACCTGGTCGAGTACGAACGCTGTTCGGTGATTTCACCTGAGGTTCTGGGAATACATCGAAGCTCATTGTCACAATCACCTACTTCGGCACTCAACCCTTAGGCGCGCTTATTAGGCTTTCGAGGTGGAGATGTTCAAGAACTGATGCTTCAATTAGGTCACTCAGAAACGCTTAGTGATGACAATTCACTTTGGCTGTATACCTTGACCGAACAATCAGGAAATAGCAAGGCCTTTCGTCAGAATCAAAACAAGCTTAACACCCAGTTCCCGTTCCTAGCTATTTAACCTCACATTGGAACCCTTCAACAGAATGGTAGCGCTTCTGCAAGAAATGGACACTTTGACCCACTTCTAGCGTACAGATTTCTCAATAGGTGGTCCCAATACTTGGAACTCCATACAATTCTGAACAACAATGAAGTCAAAGAATCCAGCCCACTATCCCGGTAGACCTTGGTGAGCTTCTGCTCCTCGGAGCGTTGCTTGAGCACCCAAGTCCCAGTCTCCTTCTCTTTTAATTTCACTCAGGACTCATCAGAAGTCCTCAAGCGAAGTCTGTTCAACAGACATGTGACTTAGCATCTTCTCGAGCTTTTGTGTTTGCCGCTCGTCTATTGTGCCCATCAGACTGAGCATCTGTAGAGCGTTGAGCGGCGCATTTCCACTGAAGTGGTTGTTGAAGTAGCCCAAGACAGATTCAGCCCGATCCATGATATTCTCGATACGTGGTTTCCATTTCTCAAGCTCATCTACAGAGTAACGATAGTTGTACCACGGTCTTGTGCCGTGACCGTGCCATCTTACGTAGGCAAAGTCTGCAGTCACACGGAGATCAATGGGAAGCTTTGGCTCATCAACGATAACATATGCAGTACCATAGTCCTCAATCAACCTATACACCGAGTTGGATAACCAGCTCTCATTGCGAAACTCGATTGCAAAGCGAAACGAAGGATCCAGCTCTGCCAAGAATGCTTCCAGATTGGCCATCTTGGAGACTTCCCATGGAGGTAGCTGAATGAGGAGTGCCGCTACTCGGTCCTCCACAGGTTTCATCAGTGTGAAGAACTGGCTCAAGACCTCTCCCCCTTCCCCCTTGAGTTCAAGACGATGGTCGTGAGTCACCTTCCGCGGGATCTTCGCTGTGAAGAACTTGTCACCTTTCAGAGTTGCGAGGTGTTTTACAAATGTGGGTCTTGGGAGTGAGTAGAACGTCGAGTTGATTTCAGCTGTCTGGAAGACTGCTAGATACTGTTTCAGAAGCGACTTTCTTGAGTGATAGAACACATCCAACCAGCCAGTCTTGTCAACGTAAGACCAACCACTTGTGCCAATATGCAGACCCTTTCTCATCATCTTTACATATAGACTATGACCCTTAAGGCTTCTATTTTGTGCCTTTGTTGGGACATAGAGCTGAAGCCAAACCCCATTTCACGGAACACCTTTAAGACTGGGGCCTCTGCGAAGCTTCGTGGACCGCACAGAGGTGAGAAGCATGTCTGAACAGATCGAGTACGTGGAACTAAGGTTTGTGGACATCCTAGGGTGTCTGAAGGGAATGACGGTGCCCTGCCAGCCAGCTGATACTCTCAAGGACGTAGCAAAGGACCCCATCCTCGTTGAGGGCACCAGCATTGACGGCAGTTCTATTGTGGGCATGTCAGCAGTAGAGGCCTCTGACTTGCGACTAGTCCCAGACCCAAGTTCTCTGATGGAGCTCCCCTACTCGGCACAGAGGATTGCAGCCGCAATGTGCTTCGTCCGGGAAAAAGAAGAGGACTTGGGACACGCCACTTGGTATCCATTAGATTCGAGAGGTGTTCTTCACTCAGTCTGTGAAAGATACCTTACGGAAAACAAGCAGCTGAGGGTGAAAGTGGAGCCTGAGTTCCATTTCATTACAGCAGAGGGCGAACGAATTGACGGCGCTGGCTATGCAGACACGTATCCACAGAGCCCGGGGTCAGACGTCTTACTGGAGATAGCAACAGCAATACAAAGCATGGGAATGAAACCTAGAGTATTCCATCATGAAGTCGGCGAAGCTCAGCAGGAGATTGAGATTGCCTACGACGAAGTCCGAAGAATGGCCGATTTCATCCTTGTCTTCAAGAACCTTGCGAGAACCGTTGCCAGGAGTCAGGATATGGACGTGACATTTATGCCGAAACCCTTCGAAAGCGCCGCTGGAAACGGTCTTCATTGTCATCTACAGCTCTGGGATCGGAGCCGTAATCTCTTTGGCAAGGAAGATGGCGACCTTCTCTCTGACACAGCGCGCCACTTCATAGCAGGGATTCTTGAACATGCTCCCGCTTTGACTGCATTGGCAAACCCCACAGTGAATTCATACAAGAGAATGGTTCCTCGCCATGAAGCGCCTGTGTATATCACCTGGGGCTTTGTGAATCGAATTGCCCTAGTCAGAATCCCTCTCCTCGAAGACTCTAACGGGGCTGCAGCCGAGTTCCGATCGCCTGATGCCATGACAAATCCATACCTCCTATTCTCAGCTATCATTGCCACAGGAATGGACGGTGTCAATCGCGGCTTGTCACCTCCGGAGCCTCATAGCGAGAATATCTTCAGCCTTACTGACAAACAGCTGAAGAAGTCTGGAATCAAGATGCTTCCCACCTCTCTGCAGGAGGCCCTTAGTCACCTCAGGAAGAACACTGTGATTCGGGACGCCATCGGATCTCCACTCCTAGACACATTCATCACTGTCAAGCAGGAAGAATGGAGAGAGTACGCCAATGAAACAGTTACTGAATGGGAATGGTGGAAGTACCATTCATTCTAGCCGTTTCGGAAGTAGCTAGCAAGTCTGTCAAAGGCCTCATCCACAGCTTCAGGAGTTAGTGGTCCTATTGAAATACGAATGTGGCCCTCGCCAGAGTCTCCGAAGATGCTTCCTGGGAGCACCAACATCTTGGACTTCTTGAGAATATCAAGAACAAGGGAGCGAGAGTCCGAACACCCCTTCACTCGTGGGAAGACGTAGAAAGTCCCTGCCGTTCGATAAGTTTCGAATGCTTCGATCTCTCGAATTCGTAGATAGGCTAGGTTTCTCAAGTGGCTCATGCGTTCGATTTCCGACTCGATCGCGTCAAGACTGTGTTTCAGGACCTCTAAAGCCAGCATCTGTCCCGCTGTGGGTGCACAGATAGTAATAGTGTCTTGTACCTTTAGGAACTCCTGCGTGAAGTCTGGCGGACCGACAACGAAGCCGACACGCCACCCGCTCATGCCGAAGTCTTTGGAGAAGCTGCCAAGTGTTACGACCCGGTCAGCAGCATCGCCCCTTGAACGTGGGCTATAGTGAGATGTGTCGTCAAACACGAGCCTTGCATACGTTTCATCTGAGATAAGAACCAGATCTCGGTCAACACACAAGTCTACAATTGCATCGACAGTGTTTCGCTTGTACACCGCCCCTGTTGGGTTGTTTGGCGATATTAGGTATACAGCACATGTCTGCTCGTCAATGGCTGCCTCGATTGTTTCGGGTATAGGCTGGAACTCCTCGTTCACGTGCACCTCTTTCACGTGGCCCCCTGCAAGTCGAACCCCCATTACAGAGTTGAAGTAATACGGCGTAGGCATGATGATATTCTGACCGTGTGCCAGAACGGTGAATATTGCTCCCGCAAATGCGTGGTTTGCGCCAGCTGTTATCACCACTTCGCTCTCTGGATCAGCTGGAATGCTCCAATTCTGCCGCAGGTAGATGGCAAGCTCCTCCCTCAACTCCAGGTGTCCTTGATCTGGTGTATACCTGTGTGTTGTGGGGTGGAGGAGCCGGCTCCCTAAGGCATTGAGTGCCGCTGTTGGAGGAATATGACCAGGAAGGCCCTGACCCAAGTTGAGAAAGTCTGGAGAATCAACATATCTTTGAGCCGATTCAATCAGTTTCACGATGGGCGGAGGCATGATTCCTTCAGTACGGAACTTCATCTGACACACCATTCTAGTGAACTGCACTCAGCTCTCCGCTCAGCACCCGACCTGATAAAGACATATTGGCGGCCCCTCTGGGAAGCCATGTCGCCTAGCGGTGATAAAGGCCTGTCTATCTGAAGCTTAATATTGACGCAGACTCTTGGTACCGCGAGGTTCTTGGCGCATGAGTGAACCGTGTGATGCATTGGTACTGGGCGCTCCTGAGGCGCAGGTTGTCCAGACAAAGGATATTGAGATGGATAAGCCACTGCTTGTCTGTTGCTTCCCATCGGCTGGCGTGATTGGGACGATTGCGGCCAATACACTGATTGAACAATTCGACATGGATGAGATCGCTCATATCAGGTCAAGGTATATGCCGTCCGCAGCTATCTTCATGGATGGTAGACTGCGACATCCTTTCAGAATCTACGGGAAGAAGGAGAAGAACTTGCTCGTGGTTACTGCAGAACTGCCTGTTGCTGAAGATGGCCTCTATGTTGTGAGCTCAGCACTGTTGGACTGGGCTGCAGGTATTGGAGTCAAAGAAACAGTAGTTCTTGACGGAATTCCCGTTCAAGGTATACCCCATGACCGGAAGGTCCTCTATGCCGCAGAGGAAGAGAAGATTACGGAGCTAGGGAAAGACGAGAAGATGGAGATCCTGCAGAAAGGGATAATCACTGGTATTGCAGGTTCAATCCTCTCTGAAACCCTTTGTCGAGAAATGGTGGGTTTTGCACTGCTTACGCCGGCGATTCCTGTAATGCCGGACCCCGAGGGCGCAATTCAGCTGCTTGAGGCCGTTGACCGCCTCTACAAGATTGGAGTCGATGTCGATGATCTGAAGAAAAGCGCTGAACAGGTTAGACGGAAGATGGAGGAAGTGGCTCAGCAGGTAGAAGGCATAAGGCGCAAGCAGCCAAGCATATCTCAACGCGGCTATGAGCGAATGTATGCTTGAGCATGTGATTCTAGAAGACGTCACGTTTCAGACAGGCAGCGCCTTTGGGCGCTCTAGTCAGTGCACGTATCGTAGGCTTCCTTTGCGCCTAACGCGTTTCTCTCTCCAACCTTGCCAGGCCACTTCTCTTTGATTACTCCCTGAACAGTTTCAAGTTTGACGAGGCCTGTTGCCTTGGCGAAAGCACCTAGCATAGTTGTATTCACGACAGGTAGACCAGCAACGAGAAGATTATGTTTCAGGGCTATTCCTGTGCCATCATAGGTGAACACATGTCCCTGAAGGTCCAGCTCAGAGGGCTTCTTTGCGATGTTCACAATCACCTTGCCGTTCTCCTTGAGGCCTTCAGTGACATCAATTAGGTCAATGATTCCTGAATCAAGAACTGCAACAATGTCAGGTTCGTAGATCTGGCTTCGAACATTGATAGGCGAGTGGGAAATCCTTGTGAATGCCTTTACTGGAGCTCCTCGGCGTTCTGCCCCGAAGTATGGGAATGCTTGCACACCCTCGTACCCATCGATATGGGCGGCCTTGGCTAACAGCTCCGCAGAGGTGACCCCACCTTGTCCTCCTCTTCCGTGCCAACGTATCTCAATCATCTTGATCATTGTGGTCACTCCGGCATAGGTGTTGCCAAGTCGACCTGTGGCGCACATCGGGGAGATAAAGGAGTTTCGCTAGGACTAAATAGCAAACAACTCCAATCTGCCGCTAATCTGAGAAGGTTTCTCGCAATGGACGAGTTCATCAAGGCAAACAAGGAGATGTGGGATGACCGCGTTGACGTCCACAGGAACAGTGAGTTCTACGATGTGAAAGGTTTCCTTCAGGGGAAACAGATGCTTGATCCGATAGAATTAGAAGAAGTTGGCGATGTGTATGGCAAGACCCTGCTGCATCTAATGTGTCACTTTGGGATAGATACGTTGTCATGGGCCAGACTTGGGGCCAAGGCAACAGAAGTGGATTTCTCTGAGAAGGCGATTAAGCTAGCAGAGGATCTCAGCAGACAGACAGGAGTGAACTCTAGGTTCATTATATCTGACATCTACGGACTCCCAGATGTACTCGACGAGGAGTTTGACATAGTGTTCACCTCTGGAGGTGTACTGTCTTGGCTCCCCGATCTTGAGAGATGGGCAAAGGTGATCTCTCTCTATGTGAGAAGGGGCGGCTTCTTCTATATTCGTGAGTTTCATCCGTTTGCATATGTGTTCGATGACCAAGAAGGTATTCAGGAACTGAGATTCAAGTATCCATACTTTACTCCTGAGGAGCCACTGAGATTCGAGAATGGTTCCACTTATGCGGACTCTGCTAAGCTAAAGACCATGGTGACCTATGAATGGAATCATAGCATATCGAGAATCATCAACACGCTAATAGAGTCCGTTCTTCGCATTGATTTCTTCAACGAGTTTCCTTTCACAACTTGGAAAGCGTTGCCCTTCCTCAAGAAGCGTAGCGATAGGAGGTGGGTTCTACCCGTCAATCAAGACAGCCTCCCCCTGATGTTCTCGTTGAGGGCCAGCAAACTCTAGGAGATGTGGTAGGGCTCCTTCAAGTGTCTTTCTCATTGGATGGCCAGAGGTCATCTTTGAGTGCTTTGACGACACCTTGCGCCGAATTGGCCGCCTGCTGCAATCCAACGCCTTCTCCAGCAGTGTCTGTGCCGACGATGTAGAGCCCCCTGACTGGAGTTCTTGGCCCGGGACGATCCAAGTCAGTCTGCCCAGGGATCAACGCGGCACGTGTTGCGTAAGAAACCTGCATATGCTCCATCTCGATGTGCTTCAGAATCTCGGGATGGTACTTACCTAGACTGCCTTCCTTAACCTTCGTAACAATCTCCTCCGGGTCCGCACCATCCGGCATGATCATCGCCGCACCCACAAGCTCTTTTCCTTCGGGTGCACAGGAAGGGTCAAAGCTGGAGAGGGAGATTAGCCAAGTTTCAGGGCGGGGATGGACTATTACCCTAGATTTGCGGTCACCGACTACGACTCTGTCCAGGCCTAGCCAAAGGGTCAGCCCTTGTGTGAACTTCATCCGACAGCAACTGTCGAAGAAGCTTATCACATCAGGTCGGTCAGAGGCAACAATCTTGTCCATTGACCAAAGAGGAATGTTGCTGACGACCGTTGTTGCAGGAATCTGCTTGCCTGCTGCAACCAGACCCGTGACTCTCCCATCCTGTTCCAGGATGCTCTCCACAGGGGCATTCAAAACGTAGTCACCTGAGATTGCTTCGGCGACTCTATCAACTAGGCCCTTCATTCCACCAATGACGTATCCTTCGTCATATTGGTCGCTTCCAAACAGTAGGTTCTTGGCCGACTGAATTCTGCCGCTCTCCTTGTCAGTGTCCTTCAGTGTACGCAGTGCCTCATATGCTGACGCCTTGTCAATTGGCACTCCTGCAGCCATGTAGATGGCACTCTGCATCACATCCAGCATTACTTGATCTGTGGCTCCTTCTGATTCCATGAACTCTTGGAACGAGATGTTCCTGTACCGCTCCATCTCTTCAAGACTCATGGTCTTGATCTTGGCCCCGATCCTTGCCAGTCCAAGTCTGCCACGTATCCCAGTCAAGGGCCATCTGAGGGTTTCACCTATGCTCGAAGGAATGGTACCTACCTTGTCGTGTACCCTAAAGAACCAACCTTCATGCAGTACAAACTCCGGAGGGGGATCCAAGTATGAATTCATGAATCGAGCAAAGGCGCCTCTCTTGACACGCGTGATGATGTGTAGGCCTTGATCGACACGGTATCCATCTACCCAGTAACCGTGCCAGACTCCACCCAGGCGCTCGGCCTCTTCGATAATCAGAACTCTCTTCTCCTCGGCTGTGAGAGCAAGAGAGGTCAGGAGACCTCCTGCGCCGCTTCCTGCCACTATCACGTCGTAGTCGGAAGGGTCAACTCTCTCAATGGTTGTTTCGCGCATGAGGGACTCGGGTCACGCTCTGAGTCGTTCCTACTTAAGGCTGTCCGCGAGGATGTTTCACAGCATCATCAGTCTATAGTATCTCTACCGCACGCGTCTTGTCCGAAGACTCGTAAGCTGCGTCAACAATCCTATGCGCAGCAATGGCATCTGAGAAATCAGGAGAAGGATCTGTATCTGACTGGACTGCCTTGATGAACGCATAGCTGAGTGCGGAGTATCTCTCTGTTCCAACGACTGTCAGAGCGTCGTATGCCTCAGGGGCCATGTTTTTCGCGTGGACTCCGAGAACCTCTAGTAGCGCGTTGTTGGCATTCTCCGCATGTATTCGCACAGGACTCTCATCCTTCAACTGAAAGTCCAACCATCTCTTTCCAGCCTCCAGAGTGATGCCAATGAATCCATTCTCGAAGAAGAACTCCATCATTCGCTCATTGGCACGGTCCAATGAGTGCCAAATAGAATCTAGAGTGCTCACAGCACCCTCTTTGTGTGTCAGAATCAGAGATGCTTGGTCTTCCACCTCGCGTTTTGAGTAAAAGCCGACCTTGGCATAGACACTGGCAATGTCACCAAGGAACCACTGAAGGACATCTATGTCATGGATGCTATGTTCAATCAAGGCCCCTCCACCTGCGATTAAGTGATTCCCACGCCATTGTGTATAGTATCCGTGGTCAATCGGGAAGTGTTGGTCGACGCGAATGTGGGCCAGAATGGGGTATCCGAAGTCCCGAGTTTCGATTAGGTTCTTTGCATAGAGAAGGAACGGGTCATATCTCAGAACAAGTCCGGAACCAGCCTTTACTCCTGCATCTTTTGTCACAGCAAACATCTCTCGAGCCTGAGGACAGCTGTGTGCAAGCGGTTTCTCGCAGAATATGTCCTTCCTCGCCCGAGCCGCCGCCTTTACAATGTCAGTATGCTTGTTGGTCGGAGTGCACACGTAGACAATGTCGACAGCTTCGTCGTTGATGAGATCATTGTAGTCCAGATAGGTGTTAGCTGCGCCAAACAGCTCTGCTGCACTGTTGAGAGATTCTTCATCAATGTCACAAAGTGCAGAAATGTCTACATTCACGAGCCCTGCATCACGTAATGCTATGATGCCATTCAGATGGGTTCGGCCAATGGTTCCCGTTCCAATCAAGCCCAAGCCAGTCTTTGCCTTGCTCAACGGGTCTCAACTACCACAGCAGCATGGCCACGTAGATATTTGAGTTTTTGCGACCCCTTGTTCGTCCCGAGAAACACGGCTATTCTTAATAAGCATCAAGAAATGAGGGAGTTGACAGGAGAAATCGTAGTGACCTCCGCAGACAAGCTGTTGATGGACGCAAAAGCCGCACTCGAAGAGGGTAGGAGAGAGTCCGCTGCAAGATCAATCAGCTTGGCTGCAAAGGTCTTTGCCTCACAGGAAGAGTACGAGAATGCAGCCACGCTCTATGAGAGAGCTGGATTCATCTATCGTGACATATATCTCGCCTACGAGTCCTACCAGTCATTTGACAATGCCACGCTCATGCTCATACGACAACCGACATCAGATAAGATTCACAGAAAGATTGTCGATCTGAACTCTAGGGCAGGAAAGATAGCTGAAGAGGCGACCGACTATAAGCGAGCGGCTGACTTCTATTTCAGAGCCGCCGATTTCAGTGCTAATGAAGAGGAAAAGAGAGACCTTACCATCAAAGCGGCCGACGCTCTTGAGAATCTTGCTGATGTAAGAGAGGAAGAACAGGACCTTGAGAGTGCCGTCAGCCTTCTAAAGAAGGTAGGAAGGCTCTACTACACCAGCGGCGACGATGAGTTGGGGGGAAGAATCAACGACCGTGCAGTGAAGGTGTCCATGAAATGGGCAAAGAAAGCCAGAGAGGAGGGAGATCTGCTATGTGCTGGCAACGCACTGGCAGAGGCAGCTCAGATCATTCAAACAGGAGGGGAGTTGCCCGAAGCCACTCGTCTAATGATGGATGCAGGTGAGCTCTACGAGGCCGTAGAACTGTTCGAGAAAGCCGGAAACATATATGATGCCGCTCAGGAGGCATTCAAGTTCCTGAGGTTGACTTCTGCAAGAAGGAATGCCATGATGAAAGCTGCCGAGGCCTACCTAAAGATGGAGGGCGTCCCGGAGGTCGTCGCCCCACTCTTGGTGAAGTCCGGGAATCTCTTCTGGGAGGCTGGAAGTAACATGAAGGCCAAATGGGCATTCAAACGTGGGAGTGAGCTCTTTGGTGACCTTGCTGTCAAAGCAAGAGAGAGCGAAGAAGTGGACTCCGAGAAGAAATTCCTGAGATATCAAGCGATGTGCCTATTGAAATGGGGACGTGATGAAGAGGCAAACGAGATCTACCAAGACGTTGTAGACTACTATCTGGAACAGGCGAAATCAGAAGAGAAGAACGATAACAAGGAAGCACAAGCTGTAGCACTTGAAGCCGCTGCTGAAGTGCTGGATGAGTCCGGAAGAGTCGAGGAGGCCAGATCGCATTCAACGACAGCACTTGATATCTATGTTGGTCTCGCAAAGGATTTCTCCTCTTCTCAGCAGTTCGACGAGAGTTCGAGATTCTATAGCAAGGCGGCTGAATGTTCCATGAGGCTGGGTGATACCGCAACTAGCCAGGAATACCACAAGATATCCAGTGAGAGTGCAGAGCGAGCGGCCAAAGTCTATCAGGAAATGGGGATTCCCGAAATCACAACGATTTGGCTGAGAACTGCAGGTAGCGAGGCTCTCAGAACCAAAGATGATGATATGGTTGACAATGCGATAGGTCTGTTAAGATTGTCAGCAGATGGATTTGAAAGGATGGGAGAAATCGACAATACATTCGAGGACCTATTTGCCGTTTTTGAGGCCACATTCACGTATCGTCCAGACAAACGAGAGGAGATAGCTGAAATACTATCGCGGATGGAGGAGATTGCTAGGAACACGCAGGATTTCAAGATGGAATCTTTGCTGGCAGTACTTCTTTCTCTGGAGAAAGGGAATCCAACGGCGGCGCTGCTGACCCTTCAGGAAAGAGAGGACGAGCTTCTTCCGAAGCGTGAACGTCTTCTGACATTGGTGGACCAGTCCAAGAGAGTCCGGGCACCCGAAGACATCAAGGGTACAGGAAGAACGCATTGGCTATACAAATGATGGCCCGTCGACCCCTTCATGCAGATCGTGGATCCCTATCTTCTGTTCTCCAATCGTAGAGAGGAAAGAGGGAAAAGGTGTCATAGCTTCTTCGGAAATGAATGAGCATCAACAGATACTAGACAAGGTGAGTTCAGTTGGGGTCGTATCACAAGACGATATCGTTCAGTACCAAAGGAAATTGTGACATGATTGACGTGACCAGTAGGGTTGCTGAGGTTGTGAAACAGAGTGGGCTTAGTGAAGGTATATGCACTGTGTTCTGTCCAGGATCAACAGCCTCTGTAATCACAATAGAGTACGAAAGCGGCCTTCTGAAGGATTTTCCCGAAGCGATGGAAAGACTTGCACCTAAGGATATAGTCTATGAACATCATCTGCGTTGGGGTGACGGAAACGGCCACTCACATATCCGTGCGTCAATTGTGGGGCCTAGTTTGACAGTCCCTTTTGTAAATGGGTCTTTGACAATTGGAACTTGGCAACAAATAGCATACTGTGATTTTGACAACAGGGCCAGAGATAGGAAATTGGAGTTAATGCTTCTCGGAGAATGACTAGACAGAGTCGATGCCGTCCTCTAGATCCCACTCGAGTTCGTTTGTTCCAAGCGGTACCGGACTTGAGTCGCGTATCTTGTAGGCCAAGTAGTGAATCCGCAGTGACCTACGAAGTCTGTGAAGGTGGAAAGGGGACTTCCAATCGGGACTATTCTTCCTGTAGTCAAAAGTGTCCATCAGGTCCCGAACCGTTTCCAACTCCTTCTTGACCTGCGCCTTGACTTCCTCAATATCTCGGTCAATCGTGAGTGTGGATTTCCCTGTCACTTCAAGTTACCTCGTTGAGAGTTCTCTCGTGGATTCCATTAAACAAGTAGTATAACTAGAGTAATACTAAGAGTTAGGTCACTTCTCGCTTATGTCCGGCCTTTCGCCGCATCTGCGTGCCGCACACTGGGCACTCAAGAATGGTCTTGTCATTTTCTTCCTGATGTCCACATGCTGGACATCTGATTCGCCATCGGATAACGTGTCGCATTCGTCGATCTGGGTCTATCGTATCAAGACCAAGAGATGCGGCGGTATTCAGTAGGGCAAGATCTGTCGAAACGACAGCCACATTGAGATCTAGTCTAGACTCTTGAAGTGTGAGTGCGATGAGCTCAATGTCTGTCGCAGAAAGAACAGATGAATCACCTGTGGCATCAGCGGCCTTCGTAGCATCCTTGATGTGATCAGGTTCAGGCACCTCAACTCTCAGTCGTCCTGTGGAGATAAGACTCTCAGCTCGCTCTCGACTTGGACGATTGCGAATCTCATCAAGTACAGCCGGTGTTGTTAGGAAGACAGCGTCTGGATTCTGGCGCGTCCATTGAAAGAGAAGCGCAGCCACGTCTAGAACGAATCGAGTCAATATGTCGGCCACCTAGAGCGTTCTTGGTACTAGCCTTGTATTGACTCGGTCCCAGTAGTTGTCGTACAGTCGTATGAACCTAGTCACGCTCTTTGCCTTCTTGACCCAAACGGTTTCCGATGGCTTGACATCCCACCTTGTCTGACCGTCAATTACAGCAAGGCCTGGAGCCCCGGGCTTTACGAGCTCAAGTTCAATCACAGAAGTATCAGGGATGACTACCGACTTCAGCTCAAAGCGAGGAGGACATACTGGCACGAATATGAACCCATGGACATCGGGGGACAAGATTGACCCTCCCGCCGCAAGAGCATAGGCTGTCGATCCACAAGGTGTGGCAACCATAGCACCATCTGCCCTGCCATAGTCTATTCGAACACCATCTAGATGAACTTGGAAAGTCAGCAATCTGCCTGGTACACCGGACACAACGTAGACTTCGTTAAGTGCATCCTCAAACTGCTGATCTTCTATACCAGACACAATATTCACATTCTTCTCAATCACACATTCGTCCTTGAGCACTTTCTCCAGAGCATTCAGAGCAGTTGTTGTACTTGTTTCCGTGAGAAAGCCCACACTGCCGCGATTTACACAGAAGAGCGGTGTTTCACGGTTATTTAGCTTGGAGAGCGTGTACAGGATTGTGCCATCCCCGCCGATTGTGATCACAAAGTCTACCTTCATTTCTTCGATGGGGGTCCCAACGGCCCTTTCGTCATTCACTCCGCATGAGCCAAGATCCACTTTCACATTGATGTCTTGTGAAATCAAGAACTCCGCAATCCGATTTGCAGCCTGTTCGACTTCAGGACGACCAGGCTTACAGACAATACCTACCGCTCTCTGCTTCGTCAGGATTTGCGGCTTCTCCTCAATCAAGATCCACACTTCCGAGTGCCCGAGAATACATCTCCCTTTTACTCTTGTTGTTGTCCCTGTGGCAATAGAAGATTAGCATCCCGCAAAGTATTTAGATGACTCAGAGTGTGTCTGGCTCGAACAGCCTGAGATTCACCTGGTGATACATTTTGAGCATCAAGAAGACAGTCGTAAAAAGTCTGAAACCTGGTAGCTACTTTCTGATTGAAGATGAACCTTGCAGAATAGTGTCAATAGAGAAATCGAAGCCCGGAAAGCACGGAGCTGCCAAGGCCAACATTACCGCAATCGGATTCTTCGACAATAGGAAAAGAAACGTAATAATGCCTGCCGATCGCATGGTTGACGTGCCTCTTATCGACAAAAGAAGTGCAACCATTATTGCTGACATGGGCGAAACCTTGAGTCTGATGGATGCAGGGGAACCTTACGAAACGTTTGAGGTGAGTCGACCAACCGATGAGAAGATGGCCGCGAAGATTCAGCTCAACGCAGAGGTAGAAGTCTGGGACGTCATGGGCAAACGAGTGATTACCAGGGTCAAGTAGTACTATCTGTAGAAGCAGAACAGGCGCGTTGGACATCTCAAAGACCTATAGTTTATCTCTTGCCAGATGCAGAGAGCGTTAGGCTTTCCGAGATGGTCCATATGGGGTCAAATGAGAGAATAGATCGATTTGATGAGAAGATAATTGAGGAACTCCTTCTGGACTCGAGAAGTTCACTCAGGGATATCGGCAAGAAAGTCAAACTTAGTGCTAGTTCTGTACGTAATCGGATGGCACGACTAAAAGAACTGGGAGTCGTCAGGCGCTATACTGTGGATGTCGATTGGCGAAAGATGGGATATGACATTCAGGTCCTACTTCTCATCACTTCATGGACTGGTGCATCCAGAGAGATATACGAAACCCTGACCTATTATGAACAGGTGATGCAGATATTTCGGACATCGGGTCCCACTAACCTAGTCTGCATTGTTCGAGTCAGAAACATGCACGAACTGTCGCAGTTCATCACAAACAGGCTCGAGGGTATCAGAGGTGTAGAAAAGATCGACACCATGTTCTTGATGCCGGTGCCTGAGAGGTGACTAGGTATATGTCCTAGGAAGGCACATACCCTAGACAGATTCAATTCAACTCCTTAATTTAGACTGGTGCGGAGGGCGAGATTCGAACTCGCGATTCAGGCACGAATTGGCAGGCAATCCGCAAACCCCTACGAGACAGGGACCTGAGCCCTGCGCCTTTGACCTGGCTTGGCAACCTCCGCACTGTTTGAGAAAGTCACTGGAATACGTGGGCACCGGATTCTTCTTTTTACCTTTTCGGGGAATCGAACGTCTGAGGAAGATGCTACTAGCCTGTGAAATCAACGAATCTTCTCCTGCAACCAGTCAGGGATTCTGAAGTCTGATATGACTTGCAGGCGACCATTTGCCCAATCAGCGTAGGGCTTGACATCAAGAATGGGGGTGCCATCGACTGCATCAAACCCCCTGACCCAGAGTGTATCCCCCTCGCGCTTCACCAACTCGACAGTCGTCAAGCCAATAGGATTGGGACGTACGGGGGCTCTTGTAGCGAATATGCCCACAGGCAGGTCTGATGAAGCCCCCGGATGGATGAGCGTCTTGTCTGATTCCGACATTCTATGTAGCCAGAATATGATGGAAACGTGAGAAAACTCCTCAATGCCTACGAGTCCCGGAACTAGATCTTCTCTGAATACAATCCTTGAAACAAGGTTCTGGTCTCGTTCGTTCTCTTCTGGTGATTCTGGCTGAACTAATGCTATGATTCTCACTTCTATCGGTTCAAGAGAAGACAACTACACCACGTCACCTGCCCTTATTGTGGTCCAGAAGGGCAAGATAGGAACCGAAACATCGCTTATGAACTATTCATCCGCCCCTATGCATCCGTTCAGCCATGAACACGTGCTTTTGCCATCCGTTTCCGAAGACTTGTCCAATCACCCATTCTGTCAACCACTGACCCGGTAGATAGAGCCTCTCCTACAGGACCATTAAACACAATCTTACCCTCATCCAAGACGGTTACAGATTCTGCCCAGTTCTCAAGGAAGAAACGATTGTGAGTTGTGTACATAATGCTCAGACCTTCTTGACGAAGCTCTCTAATGATGTCAACAATTCCGGAGACCATCTCAAAGTCAAGACCTGAGAAGGGTTCGTCAAGGATTAGAATGCTTGGACGCATAGCAACGATGCCAGCCAGTGCGACCCTCTTGGCTTGACCGTGACTCAGCTGGTTCACAGGTTGGTCAGTAAAATCATTCATCTTGACAGTATCAAGAGCCCATTCTACTCTCTTTGATGCTTCTTCTTCGGATAGGCCGAGATTTGTGGGTCCAAAAGCCACATCTTCCCACACAGTAGGTGCGAAGAGTTGATCATTCGGATTCTGAAAGAGAAAACCAATGTCTTGGCGTACCTCCCAGAGGCTCTCGCGAGTGAGCTTCCGATCAAAAACGAAGACCTCGCCCGAATGAGGCTCCAAGAGCCCGACTATCAGTTTGAATAGAGTTGTCTTGCCTGAGCCGTTTAGGCCCACGATGGCCTTCTGCTCTCCAACATGAAGCTGAAGATTGATGTTTTCCATCCGAAATCCATTGTATCGGAAATTCACTTTGATTAGATCAATTGCGCATGTCATATGAGAATTACCTCCAATATGGGGGGTATCAGAAAGATCATTGCCATCATCAGTGAGAAAAGAAGGACAGGTAGAATAGAGTCAGAGCGTCGAAACCCACTACTCGACATCATCATACCCTTTCCGAGTCCTCTCAGAGTCATGGACTCGTAGACGGTGGCACTGCGATCAAATGCCCTATCGATTGTAGTGCCAACGGTGTAGCCCGTCGAGCGAAGCCGACTGAGCCCCTTTCCGTGATCGTATCCTCGCAGTGTCTGAGCCTCCTGCATGCGGGATTTCTCTTCTATGAACAGGGGAACGTATCTGAACATCACAAGAAGAGATCCAAGGACGGAAACGGGAACTCTTAGTGTTTTCAGAGCACCAATGAACTCGCTCAATGTCATGTGGGACAGTGTGGCAAGGAACGCTATGAGTATCGCAAACATTCGTAGCCCTATGGCCACTCCCAGAAGCAGTCCTTCCCAGTAGGCGGGGACTGGGCCCCATGGAAGCTGTAGTATGAGGATTACTGTACTCCCATACAGGAAAGGCTCAAGGAGAATCCAGAAGAGAATAATCATCTCAAACTTCGCAGCCATCGATAGCACTCTTCGCCAATTGGTCCCCGCTGCTATGCCTGTACCAAGAATCATGAAGATGAGAAGAGATAGCATGAGAACGCTCGTCTGGACTGTCACCACGATAGCCAGTCCGATTGCTGAAAGTATCATACTAACAGGTGAGAATGGCGCAGTTGATCTCTTGCCCTCTGCAAAGGGAAGAAGGAACTTGCCGGTTTCAGGGCCATGGTGATGTGAATGGTTCGAGATTCTGCGGAACGCCAGTATGCCCAGCCCTAGCACAGCCAAGATTCCAATTGATCCCGTGACCACATCCAAGATTGGATCCTCTCCAAAAGATAACCAGATTCCGGTGAAGCCACCTTCTGGTTCTGGAACACCAGCCAAGTCAAACAGGGCCCATTCGAACCCGTCGGGGTTACTTGAAGCAAATCCACTTAGCACCGCTACAGCAACCAAAACGATTGAGATAATGGCCGTTATCACCAGAGGCTTGACCGGATTCTCGCTCTGCAGAGTAGGAATGACATCCTCTTCGGCTTCTCGTGACTCCGATGGCGAGGTAGAGGTACTTTCGGATTCGTCGCCATCTCTCAAGAGCGAAACGAGACTGGGCTTGGCCTTCACAAAGTAGAGTAGAATGACCGAGGTAAGGATGGCCTCACCTATCCCAATGAAGACATGTATTGAAGTAATAGCCACCAACGCAATCGGCCCAAAGCCGTCGACTGAAAGAAGCTGAAGTCCCAAGACAAACGCTGCACTGACTGTCACAGCGAAAGATGCTATGCCGGCTGAGAGAAGCGCAGCCTGCTTCTTTTCTCCGATTCTTGATAGACCCCTGAACAAGAGAATGCTCAGGCCGTAGCCAAGAAAGACTGAGAACACTCCCATGTTAAAGAAGTTGAGGCCGAAGGAGGTGATGCCTCCATCACCGTATAAGGCCTGAACGAAAAGCACCAGAGCCATGGTCAGGGATGCGACCCACGGACCCACCATGACAGCCAAAAGAGTTGAGCCCACTAGATGACCGCTTGAGAATGGAGGAATAGGGAAGTTGACCAATTGAGCGGCGAAGATTACCGCGGCCAAGACACCCATAAATGGGACTTGCCTATCGTCAAACTGTTTATTCACAATCCTTGTCGACGTGGCAAGTGCAATTCCGCTAACTGCGAACAGCAGAATCTGAAGCCATAGTGGTACTATGCCGTCAGGAACATGCAACCTTCTCTTCTCTCCACACCAAATAGGAAAGGAAGACTTTATCTGTGTTACTTTCTGGTGATTCGTGTTACTCGCGGATGTGTTTGTGTCACGTGCTTTGAGAGGTGCACAAGTTGGCGAAAGAACCAGAGTTGAAACGATTTGGAGTGTCGATACCAGAGGATTTGCTTGAGCGATTCGACTTGCTGGTTGAAGCCAAAGGATATGTTGGGAGGTCTGAGGCAATCAGAGACGCCATGCGGCACCTCATTTCTAAATGGGAGCAAGAAAGTAGTCAAGAAGGAGGTGCAGCTACTCTCAGCGTTGTATACAAACACAAGCCCAAGCTCATGGCTGCTCTGACCAACGCACAGCATGGGTCAAGTGCCAACGTGATATCTACCATGCACGTGCATCTTACACCCTTTCATTGTTTGGAAGTGCTTACTCTGAGCGGGACACGTGAGAACATCCAGAAACTCAAAGACCGGGTAAGTGGACTATCCGGGGTGGAGTATACTAATCTCTTCTCATTCAAAGTGCCACAGTCATTGGACCGTGATCACAGCCATAGCCATTAGGACTACCTAGTCCATCTCGCCCGATGATTTCGAGTATCGATGGCATATCTGGACAGGCAAACCAGTTGCGATAGGCTGTTCTCCTCCTCTCTGTCAACCCAGAGCGAGTCCAATCACTCACACTAGCTTTGTAGGCCTGCAGCCGAGCTAATTGAGATCACTGAGCAGTTTGAAGATACCATCCATGTTGGGACAAGCATCGTCGGACGCTCCGAGGACTTCGATGTGACGGAGCAATCCATTCTTGTCAACTACGAATACCACCTTCTTGCCGTAACCTTCATTCGGTACAAAGCAGTCGTACTTCAGCGTGACATCTCCCAGAGGGTTGAAGTCGGCAAGGACGGGGTAACCAAGCTCGCCTGTTTCTGACAACCACTGATTGTTCGCTTCAATAGAGGTCATGTTTACAGCCAGAACTTGGGTATCCAGTGACTCGAAGGTTGACAAGTGCTGCTGATAGAATCTGAAATGATCCTTGCAGCCTGAGCTGAGCTCGCCGGGATGGAGAGCTATCAGTACGTTCTTCTTACCTCGGTAGTCAGACAATCGAACACTGTTCCCGTTCTCATCTGGAAGCGAGAAGTCGGGAGCAGTTTCGCCTACGTTTAGACAGACATTCTGTTCACGAAGTATCATAATCTGTCACCAAATTGCTGTTTCATTGTGTGAACGAACCCTTATTATATTAACTATTGTTAACTCACGCCCGCATAAAGAACTGACCCAAACAAACAATAACGGTCCTTAGTTGCTGTCTGTAAATCATGGAAACAAACCAGCTGTGAGTAGTATCAATGACATTCCGGAAGTATCTGAGTCAGGTTTCCGATGGCGTATTCTTGTTTGCAGCGCCTCGCACTCGATTCGCAAACTGGCGACGTTCGGGGAACATCATTCTGCTTCAGGGCGAGCAGGGAATATCTCTCATAGACAGCGGTGGGAATGCAGCCAAACAGCACTTGATTCCACTCGTGAACCGCTTCTTGGATGATAGCAACGGGGAGGTTCATTGCCTCCATACGCATGGACACATAGACCACATGGCAGGTGACCCTATTCTTACGGACCGTTTTCAGGCCAAGATTTGGGCATCAGAAGAGGCAGTCCCGTTTGTCAGGGCCCAGACTCCTCTTTTGCTGGACATGGAGCGGCCCTTCATGGTCGTGACTTTCAGAGAACTGTTCCTCGCACCAGAATGGTTCGTCGAGGGAGTGATGCGACTGACAATGGGCAGAAATCATCCGACTGATACAGTCCATGTGGTTCGTGATGATACAGATCCCGCCGGAACAGGATTCCAACCACTCCCATTGCCCGGGCATCATCCCGGTCATATCGGGTTCTTCCACAGAGAACGAGGGATCCTGGTAGCGGGAGATTTGCTGGACCCCCGTCACAGGATGAAGCCTGTTCTGACGGCTCCTTCTTCCGACTTTGAGCTAATGGGTAACACGCTCGAGGTTGTCCTGAGTCTATCACCCCAGATTCTGATTCTGGGACACGGCAATCCATTTGTAGGTGAGGAGGCGGTTAGAAACGCAATCGAGCGGTCTTTGGAAACTCTCCGCAATGCTCAACATAAGGTCATTGAATCACTTGAATCGGAACCATTGACTCTTGGGGGTCTATCTACTAGACTGCAGCGGCAAGGGCTAGGGCCCGGAGATGTCTTCAGGAGAATGTTCATTCACAGCATACTCAGACATCTATTGTCGAGAGACCGAGTCTTGAGGACCCCGACACAGAAGGGCATGGTCGAATTCTCACTTAGGTGATTACTCAGATCAGTCTGAAATGTGCCTATTTCTCAACGTCTTCCATTTGCCTCAGGGCCGACCTCAGTATCTTCCCATCTTCGGCAACCGGGAGCTCACTGCAGATCACAATCAGTTTGGGCTTCTTGTAAGCAGCCATCTTGCCAGTACACCATGCGTCGATTTCATCGGGAGTCACTTGAGCTCCAGAGACTGGTAGCACAAATGCCTTCACGATTTGACCCCACACTCTGTCGGCCATACCCAGGACCACAGCATTCTCGACATCAGGATGTTCTCTGATGATGCCCTCAACCTCGACAGGGAGGACCTTCTCCCCGCCTGAGAATATGAGTTCGCTTTTGCGTTCTATGTAGTAGTAGTTGCCCTCTTCATCGACTCGGAACAAATCCCCGGTACGAAACCAAGTCCCATCGAAGGATTCCTTAGTACCCGAGTCATCTCCCTGGTACCCGCTCATCAAGGAAGGACTACGGTAGACAGCTTCTCCAATCTCCCCAGGACTGACCTCGTTTCCACCCTCATCTACTACGCGCATCTCAACTCCACTGATCGGCTTTCCTATGTAGCCATCAGTTATCTTTGGAATGTCATCCGGAGTGAGAAACGAGTAGATGGCCGCTCCAATATTCTCAGTTTGTCCATAGCCATCAACAAGAACGGTTTCCGGAAATAGTGTAAGAATCTCTTTCTTCATCTCAGCGGGCATTTTCGAACCGCCTGATGAGAGGAGTGTCACAGACGACAAATCCCATTTCTGAAGATCAGGGAAATCAAGTAGTAGCCTGAACTGAGTCGGCACCATGAAGACTGAGGTTATCTTCTCACGCTCAATCAGGGCACAGACTTCCTCAGGGGAGAAGCTGAGAGCAGTTGGAAAGACGATGGGTCGCTTCATAGCGGTCATGATTATCGCAGGCATGAATCCTGACAGATGATAGAGCGGCGTAGGAACCAAGAACTTCAGCTCAAAGTCTTGTGGAAGTAAAGCAGATTCAGGTACTCTTCCCTCGAAGATTAGTTTCAGTCCATGGTCAGGAATGAGTGTGCAGGCGTCAAGCAGTGCACGGTGTGTAAAGTTGCTTCCTTTGGGAAGACCAGTGGTCCCTCCTGTGAAGAGCTGAACCCCAAAGTCATTCTCAGAGAGCGGGACTTTTGGGTCTTCAGTCGAAACCCCAGTCACAAAGGCATCCCATGACTCGGTGTCTATCTTGACCCCATCATTTCCACCAATTGCAATCACTGGGGGATTCTTCTTCCGTTCAGAGAAAGCATCAACCAAGTGTGGCAAGTAGTGGACACTGCAGACACAGAGACTCGGTTCAGCAGTGTCGAAGACGTGTCTAATCTCCCTGCCGACGAATCTGGTGCTAATTGGGGCAGGAACCATTCCGGCTCTCTGGGCACCGTAGAGAACCGCAAGATACTCAGGACGATTCTCCATTATGATTGCGATTCTGCTGCTTCGTGAATCAGGTGTACGACGCAGAAGAGCGTTGGCCACTCGAGATATCTCAGTGTCAAGACCTGCCCAGGTGAGACGTGATTCACCATAGACCACGGATAGCTTGTCCCCGTAGTCCTCTGCGTTGCCTGAAAGTAGTTCACAAAATGCCCTCATTGGGCAGGCCTCCCACGTCCGAGAGTTATTTCATAAGCGCCTGAAGTTTGATCAGGTCATTCATGGGGCCTTTGGCCTTGACCTTGCCGCCCATGAATGCACGAGTCGGACTCAGAGTACCATCCATGATTGCCATTATTGCTTCGGTGGTTGTGGTGATCTCCAGTTCAGCATCCTCTGCAATTCCGTCAACAATGCTGGCGGACCCACCTTGAAACACAATGTGGCATGTCGCTTCTTCGTTGTCAGTGAAATGGAACTGTAGAGTCTTGTTATAGTCGGCGAACCTCGACTGATACTTCGGATCGTCCATCTTGCCAACCATCTTCTTCAAGGAACTAATCACGTCATCCTTTGTCTTTGACACTTCGTTCACACCTTTGCTTCATCCTGCTCTGTCAATGATTTCTTATTTCCCCTTCCATTCGGGGGGGCGCTTCTCCATCCAAGCCTCGAATCCTTCTATCACGTCCTCCGACTTGAAGAGAATGTTGAATGGCTCCCAGAGGGCTCCAATCTCCCGTAGACCCCTCCGCAAGAACTCCTTAGTGAGCTTCTGCGACAGAGGTGCAACCAGCTTTATCTCCTCACAGAGCTCGATGACAGCCTTCTCTAATTCATCATGCGGTACAACTTTGTTAACTATGCCCATCCGATATGCCTCATGTGCGTCAATGGCTCGACCTGTGAATGTCAACTCTTTGATGTATCGCATGTTGTATTCATGAGCCCTCACAATGAGGAGGCCAGACATGAGACCCCGGCGATTCTCACGGAAGGCAAACACTGCTTGATCGGATGCAATGACGAGGTCACAGAACAATGTGAGTTCAAAACCACCGGCATACGCATGACCATTCACGGCAGCAATCACTGGTTTCGGATAGCGTTGAAGAAGCTCGATTGGATCGAGCACAACACTCAGGAATTCGCCGAGGCCTTTGAATCCAATAGTGCTCATCTCCTTGATGTCCAACCCCGCGCTGAAGGCGGTGCCCTCCCCCGTGATGACCAAGGCTCGTACTGAATGGTCATCCCAAGTGTCCTGTAGCACTTGCATTAGTTCCATCCATGTCTGTCGGGAGAGTGCATTTCGCACTTCTGGTCTGTTGAATGTAATCCATCCAATTCCATCCTTCACTTCGTACTTGATACATTCGAAGCTCATTCTCTTCTGCTTCCTAGAGGTCTTTGGGGTCGACTCCTCGGAGTACCCGTGGCAGTAGCCCGGGGTCAGGAGTCTTCTTGAATTCTTGTCTTCCTATGAAGATCTTTAGAATGTCGTTTCCACCACCAGTGACTTTGGTAAGAAGTGCATTCTTTAAAATGGATGCTGCGAGGTACTCCTCCGTGTAGCCATCGCCTGAAAGAATGACAAGTGCATCCTCCGCAATGTCAATAAGAGCCTCGGTTGAGAATATCTTGCAGATGGCTGCGTCCACACCGAACTGAAACATGTCTGCCGTTCCGCTGTCTAGCTGAGCTGCTAGTGCGTAGAGGTAAGTACGGGCCAGCTTCAGATTGATGGCCATGTCAGCCATTCTGGTCTGTACAGTCTGATACCTTGATATCGGAGCTCCGAACTGCACTCTCCGCCGACCATAGGCACGTGCAGTTTCGAGCAGCATCCGAGCTTGTCCCACCGTGGCGGCAATGCCCAGACGTTCGATATTCAGGCCCGAGGTCATCACCGTCCACCCATCGCCTTCAAAGAGAATCATGTTCTCCTCTGGCACCCGCACGTCTCTGAAACGAATGACACTGTTGAACATCTCGACACTTCCGGTCAACTCGTTAAGTTTCTCGACTGTAATCCCAGGCGATGCACGCGTGACCAAGAACGCTGACAGGTGAGAGTGTGTGGCCTGTGCCTCTGCCGACGGGTCAGTAAGTGTGTATGTCATCAGGTAGTCGGCCTTTGAGCCGAGCGTGATGAATCGTTTCCAGCCATTCAAGACGTATTCATCGCCCTCTTTGGCAGCGCTAAGCTGAACATTGGAGGCATCGTTTCCCACATCAGGCTCAGTCACGCATATCGCAGTCCATGCCTCGCCCTTTAGCATGGGAGTCAGAAACTTATCCTTCTGTTCAGGTGAACCAAACAGGTGCACTGGACCCCCTCCAAAGACAGTTGTCAAGAGGGGATTGATGTTGAGATAGCATCGTCCAAACTCCTCGTTGAGAATCGTATAGCCAGTGTAACCCTCTTCTCTACCACCGAATTCTTCCTCAACGAGTACTGCGAGCGGGTGGAATCCCTTGTCAACAACGAATTTGCTTATGTCCCACTGGACTTCCATGGCCTGGTTGTGGTCCATCTTGTCGCCCAAAGGTCGGAGATCATTGTCCACGAATTCTTGAACTTCTTCTGCAAAGCGCCGATTCTTCTCAGTCCACCAGGGTAGCACTTCCAATGTTGAATCACCTCTCCATCGATGAACGATCAAGGCCATAATGCAGCTTGACATCACCAATCTCGTTGAGTCCACGCCATGTGATTTTGGCCAGCTTGATTCTCCCTCTAGGGTCAACCCACAAGTTCACGAGGCCATCCTGCTCCAGACTCCTTAGTGTATCATCTAGAGCGTCAAGGTCGCCGAGGTCGAGCTTTCGGGCGATATCCTCCTTTTCACTGTGCAGGGCCTGTGTGTACTCGAACTCTCGGGCCAAAAGATTGAGCAATCTGCTTCTCAGGTCATCGGGCAAACATGCTCTCCTCCAATTACGCGGACCTTCTCGACCTAATAAGCATATCAGATGCCTGTGGGGAACGAGAGACAAAAGCCGTAACGAAGCCGAATTCGCGCCTTCGTCTTTCGTCTGAGGTTTGCTTATTAGTGCCTAGAACATGGGCCAGCAGACCCACAACCGTGTTGTGGTTCGGAGGAAAGACATATGTCTGGTAAACCAACAGGCGTCTTGATACTCGCATTGCTGCAGTTGATATCAGCTTTAGCCTGGATCGCAGTTGGGGCGATATTGCTTATGGCCGGAACAGGAACGATCCTGGACATAATCCTGATGTTCTTGGCGTTCTTCCCGTTGCTGATAGGCATAATCGGGCTGATTCTGTTCTATGGAATCTGGACTTTGAAAGGATGGGCCTGGATGTGGACCCTGATAATCGGTCTTCTGGGCATCATTGCAGGTCTAACCGCTTCGAACATCTTTGATCTCATGACCCTGCTTGCCCTAGGCCTGAGCGTCATAATCGTAATCTACCTGCTGTTGCCAGGTACAAAATCTCACTTCAGGTGAAACTAAAGGGTTTCTATGTCTATGCCTGGGGAGTTCATGGCGCACAAGTCTATAAAACTCCCACCCTCCTTTATTTTCCCCTCATCCAGCGAAGTGTCGCTCATCAGACTAGATCCTCAATGAGGATTTCTTGGATACGCCATGTTTGGCCTCTCTTGGAAACCCGAAACAAAGAGTGTGGATAGCTTATAAGCTGCCAGAATTACGAAATGACGAGGCATCTGGATGTACGAGTCTGAAGTGAATGGAGGACGGTTGACAGAAGGACATCCAGGGCTCAATGCCTTGTCACTTTTGATGGGTATCACAGGACTCTTCTATATTCTTACAGGGCTTCCATGGTTATCATCTCTCGACATTTCCGGATTCCTTTTCATTGGTGCTGGAGGCGTCATGTTCGTCGTCGGATGGTTCCTCAGGAAACAGGTGATGTGGGCCTGGTGGGGCGCGCTCATCTTGAATATCGGAAACATTCTCTTTGGCATCCTGTATAGCTTTGACCGTGTGACGAGCAGTACAGCCATTGCACTTGGTGTGATAATCTTGTTCTATCTCTTGGTACCGGAGATCCGCCGACAATTCATGTAGTTGATTCTTCGGGAGCTCAGAACTTGAGAACTCAGTCTGATATGCAGAGGTCAGCTGTTGGCAGATACCTCGGTGGCTTTCTGACTCTTGTCGCCTGTTCAAAGGCATAAGCCAACTTGATCAATACTGGCTCATCGTATGCACCGGCAAAGAAGGAGATGCCAACCGGAAGGCCAAACGAATACCCTGCTGGAACAGTTATGTTAGGATAGCCAGCTACCGCAGCAGGTGACGAGCTGCCACCAGAATGGTGGTCCCCATTCAGCAAGTCTGTCATCCATGCGGGGCCGCCAGAAGGTGCAACAATGGCATTCAGGTTGTGCTCCTTCATTGTTGCATCAATTCCTTCTGTTCTTGAGAGTCGGAGGTTGGTATCTAGAGCTTCTAGGTATTCCTTGCTTGTAAGTGGCCCTTTCTCTTGTGCCTTGATCATAATATCTTGGCCAAAGTATGGCATGACAGATTTGCGGTTCTGGTCATCGAACTCTATAACATCCTTCAGAGACCCCACACCCACCTTTGGTCCAAGTTTCTCTATGTAGGTTTTGAGATTCGCCTTAAACTCATACAGTAACACTTCAAACTCGGTTTCCCACAGTTTCTCGGCAGAGGCGATATTCGCCGGATCGACAATCTCGGCACCCTGCTTTTTCATCGTTTCGATGGCAGCTTCCATTATCCTGTCCACCACATCGTTGAAGCCGAAGAAGTTACGCCCAATGCCAATCCTGGCGCCCTGCAATCCGTCGGGGTCCAAGAATTGTGTGTAGTCTGTCCGTAGCTTGTCCCGACTCTCCTCAGTCACAGGGTCCTCCAGGTCCACACCCACCATACCACCAAGGAGTATTGCCGCGTCGCTCACAGTTCTGCCCATTGGGCCGGCTGTATCTTGGCTATGCGCGACTGGCACAATTCCTGAACGGCTGAGGAGACCTAATGTGGGCTTTATCCCGACAATGGAGTTTGCTTGCGATGGACAGATGACTGAGCCATCGGTCTCGGTGCCGACTGCCACAACACATAGATTGGCTGCCACGGCAACGGCCGATCCGGAGCTAGAACCGCACGGATTGCGATCAAGAACATATGGATTACGCGTCAGACCCCCACGACTACTCCAGCCGCTAGTTGAACGCATTGATCTGAAACTGGCCCACTCACTGAGATTGGCCTTGCCGAGGATTATCGCACCTGCCGCACGGAGTTTCTTCACTATGAAGGCATCTTGAGAAGGAATTGAGCCTTTAAGAGCAAGAGATCCTGCAGTGGTCGTCATTCGGTCTGCAGTGTCAATGTTGTCCTTTAGGACGGCGGGAATGCCGTGAAGAGGTCCACGTGGACCTTTGGCCTTCCGCTCTTCGTCTAGAGAGTCAGCAATCGATAGAGCATCAGGGTTGACCTCTATGATGGCATTGAGTTTTGGTCCCCCCTGTCGAGTTCATTGATTCTTCCAAGGTATGTTTCCACAATCTTCCGGGCCGAAAGCTCTCCAGATGCCATTCTCTCCTGCAGTTCGGTGATTGTTACTTCTTCCATTCAAGCTACCTTCCTTTAGAGATTAGGTTGGCAAAATGCAGTAGACTGTTAGGCTGGTCTGCTTGACTAACATTCTATTTAGCATTTGCATCCATTGGGACTTGAGTCCAGAGGAATATGCGATGCTGCAACTGTAATCCCGTGTGCCCGGAAATGCACCTTGACTAGGCCTTATAACCACAGGGTTCCATGTGTATGGCAGTTTGGACTGTCGGACTCACTGCTATGTGCGCCGAGAGTTCACGAGAACCTGCAAGAGGTGAAATGATGTCTTTCGTAACAGACGAGATGAGAGCTTTCGTAAAGGAGGTTTCCAGAGGCCTTGTAGGCACAATTGATGAGAATGGTTTTCCCCATGTCACGATCAAGAATGGTAGATTGAAGAAGGATGGGTCATTAGAGCTTTGGGGAGTCTTCGGAGAGGAAACAGTATCGAACATCAAACGAAACCCCAGAATCTGTGTCACCTTCGCCGATTTCGACAAGGCCTGGGGCTACCGCTTCAAAGGAAGAGGAGAGGTGGCCACGAGCGGAGAGAAGTTTAAGAAGGTGCGAGCAAATCTAGGGAAGTTCGGATGGGTCTTGAAGGAGCTTATCATCGTGGAGGTAGAGGGCATATCACTCATATCTCAGGAACTTGGTGAGGTCAACAAGAGAATCTTCTAGAGAATACTAACTCCGTCCTTGCATACCTTAGTGCCAGAGCTAGAGAAGGCCATTAAGACCGAACGCATTCTCTACAAGCTCCGAGAATCTTCTGGCAAACCTAGCAGCTGGGGCACCATCAACAGTATCATGATCAACTGAAATTGTGACGCTGAGATACTCGCGTGCCTCAATCTTATCATTTACAATGCCAGGTTTCTTTGCGATACCTCCAATCGTGATTATCAAGGGGTGCGGCGCTATTGGAATCGCGTAGCCGCCTGATTGACCAAACATGCCTACAGATGTTACCATCACGGTTCCCAAGGTCTTCTTGACGAAGAATGGGTTCTTGAGTTGTCTATAGACAAGATTCCTCAGAAACTTGGGAAACGAGGGGAAATACTTGGCAAGTCGCATTGTCAAGGACTTCTCCTCCAGGCCTTCAACTTCAATCTCATCTTGTATGTTCTTTCCTTGGGCCGTGCGAATCTCTTGAGTCATTTCCAGGACGGTCTTCTCGTTCGTTTTCCTGATAATTGATGGATAAGGAGTCGTGTCACGTTTTTGTCGCTTCTCTACCGGTATCGATATGTCTACGTCGTCGAAGATGATGAGCTCTTTCCTGCCCTTTCTGAGTGCATGGACATGTTTGTGTTCGGTTACTGCTTGAGCGACACATTTCGAAATCCACGCTGTGAATGAAATCTCTCCCCCTTCTCTCTCTTTATATGATCGAATGATCTTGCGACCTTCGGTCACGTCTAGTTCAAAGAGACCCTTGACGTGATGCTTGCGGGCACTTAACTCCATATTATCAATCAGTATGATATGGTTCTTTGGAAAGCGTATCACTTCATAGCGTTCGGTCTTGTCGTCCATCTCAATACCTTTTCGACGCTGATTGTGTTTCGCTAACGACTAACTGACTAAAAAGGAGCTATAGTTGCATGCACAGTGGGATTCGTACCAACTAATGATTCGCGAACCGGCTATAGGTTTAAGAACTGACCAAACCATTAAGGCCTTAGAATGGAGAGAAATCCAAATTGGAAGGTATGAGGCCGTCAAGTAGCCCCAGGGGCGTAGCTATCATTGCAGACATCCAGTTCCTATTTGGAATCGCGTACTTCTTACTGGGCCTGCTCGTCTTGTCCTTTGCCATTTCCTTAGGACTCCTGTTGATAGTTGGAGGGGTCGTCCTCATTGCCATGGGATGGGCACTTCGAGATCTGCATACCTGGGCATGGTGGGGGAGCGTTTTGACAAATGTTGGATTGCTGGTTGGAGTACTTGTCGCGGTGATGATGGACATCTCTTTGGCCAGCAGCACTCTATTCAGCAATATCATAGGTGTAGCAATGGCTGTCGGTATCATAGCCTACCTCTCAACATCAAAGGTTCGAAAAGAGTTCCGAATAGGACGCGCGAATTAAAGTGGGATGAGTAGAGATCCTTGCCGACTATGACGCTTCCTCGACAAGTGATTCTGATTGGAATCTGTCGATGGGACAGTCGAAATCGCGAAGGAAGATGGCAGACATGAGTAACCGACCGTCACGACTCCTGCATCAGGGAATGAAATTGGTGAGCGCGCATAAGACGGAGGAGGCAGAGATTGTCCTGAGAAGGCTACTGGAAATCCAACCAGAGAATGCTGATGCTTGGTGGCTTCTAGGGAGAGCTCTTTTACTGCAGGGCCGACTCGAGGAGAATGTGGAGGCGTTCAGAAGGGCTGCAAAGCTGGTCCCTAACAGGGCTGAGCTGTGGGAAACCCTAGGCGTTGCCCTCATACGAGTGGGTGAAGTCACTGAAGGAAGAGATGCCTTCACAAGAGCTTTCGAGCTGGACAATAGCTCAGTGAGTATGTCGGAATACGAGTTTGGAAAGCTCATCGAGTATGAACCGGGAAACCCCCTGCTCTGGTTCGGGCTTGGTGTCGTGCTCGACCTTCAAGGCAGAATCGATGAGAGTAAAGTAGCAATGCTGAAGGCTGAACGGCTTGGCCTCTCCGATGTGGTCCAAAAAGGCAGAGAAGAATCGAATAAGTAGATGGGGCCCGTGGCGGGAATCGAAATCGCGTCCCGCCTCGATGTGAGACAGAATCCCGCGGCAGAGGATCCACAGTCCTCTATGTTACCATTACACCACACGGGCCATTCCTGAGATTGGTGACGAGGAAACGCTCAAGGACTTCGGCTTATTAGGTTACCGTTGATTGTTTCTTACACGGCCTTAGCGCCGTTGGGCTCTGACCATTTCTGATGGATTCAGTTAATCAACAGTGTTTATGGATTCCCGTTGTTGCTCGGCTCTCATGAGTTTAATGGGTCCGTACCAGTGTCGTAGTACAAGAATCAGCATGCAGACAGTTCCCAGAAGTGCAAAGGCCAAATCCACTACTAGATAATGCACGGTAATAAGAGTCACTCCCGCAGCGATGCCCCACCAAAGAATGGTAATTGCGGCACATATCAGGAAACCATACAAATAGAATTCGCCACCAGGAGATGAGAACACATTCGCCGCAATCAAAAGTCCTCCGAGGATAAACGCGACTGCGAAGATTTCTCCAAGTGAAGAAATGTACACACCATACACTATGTTCAATTGACCATAAAGCAGAATCAGGAACATCGCAGGACTTTTGGGACCTCCCAGATAGAAAGGAATCTCATCGGTCTGTGGTTCCATACCCATGTCGTTAGTCATGATTCATACAACCTCCGAAACTAGCCACCTACTACTCGCTAGGCGATTAACAACTCCTAGCGTGAATACTGCTGTGAGAGAACTCCCAAAAAAGGATTATGAGTCTGACGAGCAATGAGAGGACTCACGAACCTGCGGCTGAGCATCCGCAGTCCTCTATGTTACCATTGCACTACACGGGCCTTTGCTGGGACTGGTGGCGAAGGAATGCTCGAGGACTTCGGCCTATTAGATTATCCGTACAAGGCCAGGTTCTTTCACCAAGAATGACTGGCTACTCATCGTAGAGCTCATCAAGCTCCTCCATTGCCAATGACGCTTTTCCTACCCGTTCTTCATCCTTTTGGGCAAGCACCGGACCCCTGACAAAATGCACCAGGCCAATTCCAACCAGAAACTGAATTGGCAAAGGCCAGACAACACCAAGGACTGCGAAAGGAAAGGATGTAATTGAGAGCCAGACCGTTAGCATGATTGATGGCATTATCAGACTGACAAGACCATACACAATGACGGTTGACTTGCTCCCCCAATCCTGATAGAATCTGACAACTTTCAGCGCAAAGACCATGTTGAACACACTGAAGGATACAGTGAACAACAGGACATCTGGGCGAATGAAGGCTATTAGGAACGGGTCGTAAGGCCGTGGTGTAAATACCCACAACAATGAGTAGAACACGTCTTCGGGGTAGAAGAAGTCCTGAAGGAACATCCATGACAGATCTCTGGGAATGACACCATATGGGACAAGAAGTGTGATAATAATCATGATCTCGGCTATCTGTGTGGGACTCACACCATAGAGTTCAACATTGGGACTAGTCCTACCCATGACGGCTCCCAATCCTTTTCGATTGCCAAATGACACTCGAAGATTCCGACTTCTTTGCCTATCAATGAATCGACATTCCTTACTATATGAGTTATTACTAGCTTTTTGCACTACATTCGCACTACGGAGTTAGAGCGGATCGTGGAGGTTTACCATCATGGAAGAATCGAAGCAGAACAGAGAGAAGCTAGAACATATGTTTAGACAAGATGGTTTCGACGATTTCAAGTGGATAGACCCTCGAAATATCATTGTGGCCCAATGGGTTCGCATGAAGTGCATGTATGGGTGTTCAAATTACGGCATGGGCGCATGTTGTCCTCCCAATGTGCCTTCGGTTTCGGACTGTGAACAATTCTTCAAGGAATTTCGACAGGCTACGATATTTCATTTCGTCGGACAGATGGAGGATCCAGAGGACCGCCACGCTTGGAGCAAGGAGATTAACCTAAAGCTGTTGGATGTTGAAAAGAAAGTCTTCCTCGACGGTCATGAGAAGGCGTTTCTCTTGTTCATGGACACATGTGAGATATGTGAGGAGTGCACCGGAGATAGAGAATCATGCAAGCATCCAAAGCTTGCTCGACCTCCGCCTGAGGCGCTGGCTGTTGATGTTTTCAGCACTGCAAAACAAGTCGACTATCCAATTGAAGTCCTGAAGGACTACCAAGAGGCAATGAACCGCTACGCAATCCTGTTGATTGACTGATACTCAGACAACGTGCCAGCTACGCAGACCATCAAAGATACTATCCTCTGACTCAAGAAGCCATCACAACGGTTAACACCCTTTGAGGATTTCTCCAGGCAAAGGCCTACTCCGGGAGACGATATCATGTTCGAAGAGCAGGGAATGGACAGATGGGCCGTTGTTGAACAACTGGACCTGATGCTTGAAAGAGACTCGACCTATTTCTCAGGCCATCCAATCGCTTCGATGTCCACAATACCCCATCCACTCAGCGTCGAGATATTCTCAAAGACTCTCGAGAGTAACGCGGGCCGTATGCACACACTCAGGGAGTCTGAACAGATTGAAAGAGAGGTCATTGAGATGCTTGGTGACCTCTTCCACCTGAAGACCTCGTATGGTACTACAACCTCAGGAGGAACTGAATCCAACCTACTCGCAATACTCTCCGGACGTGAGATGGCAACTAGGAGGACCAAGAACCCGGAGGTCATCGCACCAAGGTCTGCCCACTCTTCGGTAGATAAAGCCGCATGGCTATTGGGAGTGAAGCTTGTCAAGACAAGAGTGGACAAACAGTACAAGGCAGTTCCCAAGGCAATTGAGAAGGCAATAACGAAGAACACAATCAGTATCATAGCTACAGCTGGAACGACCTATCTAGGACAGGTAGATCCAATAGAAGAGATCGGCAGGATTGCCCGAGAGAAAAAGATACCGCTTCACGTGGATGCAGCTTTCGGCGGTTTTGTCATACCTTTTCTTCGACAGCTCGGATGGCGTACCTATCCATTCGACTTCGAGGTCAAGGGTGTCACTAGCATCAGTGTTGACCCACACAAGATGGGACTTGCACCAATACCTGCTGGTTGTATAGTCTTCAGATCTAGGAAACACCTAAAGGCAGTAACTAAGAATATCCCATACCTTCGGGGGGCGAGTGCAACTCAGGCATCAATCCTGGGTACAAGACCTGTTGCGTCAATTCTCGCCACATGGGCAATCATGAAGCACCTTGGGAGAGCAGGGTATAGAAAGATGATTCGAGAATGCATGGACCGAACACTTCTCGCGAAGGAGAGGGTAGAAGATAATCCGATGTTGAGTCTTGCAATCGACCCGGTAATGAACATCCTAGGCGTCATGAGCAAGGAAGTGCCAATAGATGTGGTCGTCAAAGAGATGGAGAAGATAGGATGGCGCATGGCGACGTCTCCGGCCCCTCCATCAATCAGGGTCGTTGTGATGCCTCACATGTCTACGGGAGCTTTGAATGCCTTCTTCAACGACCTAGACGTTGTGTCGACAACAATCCCTGCAGACTAGGCGGGAGCGCTTATTGTTTCCTTGAGACTGGTAATCTCTTCCTCTAGGTCCTCCATGCGTTTGGACATATCCATCACGACCTGCAGAAGCATCGAGATGAGGTATCCGTAGTTCACGGAGTAACCCTTCTCTCTCACAATGATGTTTGCCTCCTCAAGCCTCCGTGCAATGTTCGTGATTGACTGCTTCGACACCTTTCTCTCCTTCACTTGCCGGTCGACGACCTCTCGCACCTCTCCGGGACCCAAGGGACTTCCTTTGAGAGGACTGAGAAGACTATGAAGCATGACAAGACCTGCACTCATGCGTGGGTTCAGCAGCTTGGCAAAAGTTCGGTTCAGTTCAGCCTTCAACCTATCTAGCCCCCGTAGTTTGGATGACTAGCACTAGTACACGTTTCATTCATGAAAAAGCTTCCTGCACTGGTAGAACTCTGACGATGGGCTTGGAAAGAATGCCTTCATTCGAATACGTTTACTAGGCAATTTGCTTTCCACCATGTGGATTCGCATATCAGGTCAAAACAGTGAAAAGACGTGAGATGGTCTTCGCTCTTGTGAGTCTGTAAATTGATTGGTGAATCCGGTCGAGTTGTGTTCGTCGCAGTCATCCATACTGACACAGAGAGTGTAGAGCGTGTGAGGAGAATTGTAAGAGAAGTAAAGCCCGAAGTGGTGGCTGTTGAACTCGATCACGAGAGGTATAGACAGCTCTTGAATCCTAACGAGAGCATGGAGAATTGGATACCACCACCTACAGGAGATGCAGTCCAAGATTTGATGCAGCATATGGCGTCACTTGAGAAGAGTCTTGGTGAAACCACAGGGGCAGGGGTGGGAACAGAGATGCTTGCGGCTGTAGAGGAGGGGCGTAATGTTGGTGCAAAGATTGCCCTTGTGGACAGACCGATTCAAGCAACCATGCAAGCCATCATGAAAGTCCCGCTTGACGAGATATATGGTCTCATGAACTTCCTCCCTGATGCGACGAAGGACATCAGTGATGGAACAGGAACCGACATCCTAAGCGTCCTGAAACAGGACGGGGCAATTGATGACCTTACGACTCAATTTGAGTCCGAATTTCCGGGCCTTGCAGACGCCTTGATTCACCAGAGAGACCTCTATGTAGCACAAGCCCTCCACACCATCCTAAATGACATTGAAGGAAAGATAGTCGTTGTGCTGGGAGCAGGACACGTGGACGGCGTCAAGTCGATACTGACAGATTTGCTGGAGAAGGATTAGGGCATCTAGAGTTTCATGGCTGCGATGAGCTCCTCCAGACCCTGCCCAGTCTTTGAACTCAGCTTGAACACGGGGATTCGAGCATCCACCTCACGAACGTCTTGAACAAGCGACTCGGTGCCAAATCCAATGGCTTCGGCGAGGTCAATCTTGTTTATCACAACCATGTCTGCTCGCTTTATTGTCAGAGGGTGTTTTCGCACCATGTAAGGTCCTTCTGTGACGCTGACTAAGACTATCTTCTTCTCTACCCCAAGAGAGTATCCTGCGGGGCAAATTAGGTTCCCAACATTCTCGATGAAGACTATGTTGTACTTGGCAAGGTCAATATCTGCAAGCGCTACTTTGAGCATTCTGGCATCCAAGTGACATGTGGTGCCAGTGTTGATTTGAACTGTATCTACACCGTGCGCAGCAACTCGGTCTGCGTCTATCCTAGTGGCCAGGTCTCCGGCCACCATCAGTATTCTGTATCTATCCTTCAACTTCTCACATAGGGCCTCTATGAGCTGAGTCTTACCTGTGCCAACTGAACCCATGATGTCGAAGGCTCGAATGCCATTATGTTTGAAGACCTCGGCGTTCTGAGCTGCAGCCTCTTCATTGGCTCCGAAAAGGTCCTTATGGATGTCTATTGACACGGTTCGTTCTGTCATTGATGCTCATTCTCACTGTGTAGGTCGTGATGAATCATTTCCGAATATAGATAATGCCCAACTAACGGTCGAACTACTAGCTTCTCAACCAGCAATGCTGCAAAGGCCCACAGGAACGCTTGCAGCATGTCAATGGTTGCATAGAGAAATGTGACTTCGATTGATTCGGTCACTGCGGCAAAGATAGTCATACTCGGCAGGAAACCACCGACTAAACCACCGCCAAGCAAGACCATGATCGCGTACGTAAAGCTATCTCTATCGGATCTCAGGTGAATGGCATATCCAGTACCAACTCCCAAGCAAATGTTACCAATCATTGGGAGTATTGGTGGTTCTCCTCCAGCAACGGCACCCCCAAGTCCGACTATCGCACCGACGAGTGCCCCACCCGGCAGACCCCCGATGATTCCACCCAGCTCCGAGAAGAGGAAACCTGGCGTCAGGTCGAGAAGACCGGGTATCACGGGGATTCTGACGAACATCCTCACAACAACTCCAAGAGCAGCTAGCATGGCGAGCGTCGTCAATGCAACTGTGTTTCTTTGAAGGGGAATCGAGCTCATTACTGATTCACTCAATTGTCGTCACTCAACTTGGAGGGTCCGGCCATGGTTCCAACAAGTATCTTCTGGTCTCGACGTACCACTGTTCAAGTCTGGCAAGGATTTGCTGTCTGACTTCCTCAGTAGAGATCGCCCTGTAGACGTAGTAGTAACCGCCTCTGTCGAAGGTGCGTTCTTCGGTATCGATGAGGCCCATCCTCTTGAGCTTCTTGAGAACGCGCTGCACCGTGCTACGATCACGACCAATCCGACTAGCGATATTCTTCACAGTCTTGGGACCAGAAATCAGAGCGAAGTACGCATCGATCTCTGTACTCCTAAGCCCAAATGCGCAGCACAGCAAGTCGGAGGGTTTGTCAAACCCTTTGCTGAAGAGGTTGGCCAGAGGCTCACGAGAACTCATTTTGACTCACATCAGAGTCCTATCGATATCACATAAGGGTTGTGCAGCAGCCTGCACAATCGCTGTTGCCCAATAATACTTCGGTTCAAAAGACAGTAGGGGCAGTGAACCCAGGGTGCTAATCTGAGATGGACTTTAGACCGGTGAAAGATGACACGAGCTCCGATCCCTGGACACGACACGAAACAGAGCCGGCATACCTTCGACCCATAAACCTTGCTCCACTCAAAGGAATTATCGAATCAGACCCGGTCCGCTCAAGGGTCTTGAAGGTCCTCATTGAGGACGGGTCTTGGGTTAGCACAGGAGATCTTCTTAGAGCCGCACGTCAAGAGAAACCTATTGTGGGAGCTGTGACAGTGGGAACGATGCTCCACGGTCTAAACAATCTGGTGTCCTCAAAGCTAATACTTAGCAGGACCTCTCTAAACTCTGGCATTGAATGGGCTGAGTGGCGTATTAATCCCGATTGGATCAGACCTACACGGAAGCTGCTACAAATGCTGAGGAGGCCAAAGTTCGAGAAAGCAGTTGCCAAGAAGAGACCATCTAAGAGGCAGACGCTTCTAGACAAGCATGAAGAGCCTACTACTCAGGAATGAGTAGCTAGCATGCTTTGAGTAGACTTATTAGGGGTGTACGGACACAAGAGTACATGCGGAATCCGACCAAGAAGGAGACTCGAGCCATCGTGGTCACAACTGACGACGAATATCAAGAGGTTAGATGGCAGCTATCAGATGTTTCAGTGTCGAGTGAAAGAGCCAAGAAGGTCGCTCTCGCAGCCATCATGGCGGCTCTGTCCATGGCTGTGTCCCCGGTGGCCTTGTACCTCCCAAGGATTCCGGGATGGGACATCGCGCTGTTTGACCCCATCTCTTTCTTCTGGATCATAGCCTTCCTGGTCGGCGGAATGTGGGTCGGTCTGGTCAGTGTTGTGGCGGGAACATTAGGACTGTTCTTCTTTGACCCATCGGTTGTAGGGCCATTCTTCAAGCTAGAGGCAACGTTACCTATGATCATCATTCCCTGGTTATTCGTGCATTATCGCGGTCGTGAGAAAGGCGGGGAGTATCTGGCCTCTTTGAAGGTGTACTTCGGTGCTATGGTCATAGGCGCAATCATCAGAGCCATAATAATGGTCCCAACAAACCTTGTTGCAGTGCCTCTGCTCTATGGTCCAGGGTTGCCGCCAGACTTCATCATCGCCTACACGCTTGTGGTCAATGTTTCTCAGAGCTTCTGGGACGCGATAGTGCCGTTCATTGTGGTCCATACGAGTCCTGTGTTCAACCGCTTTGGCATGTGGTAAGTCGCCTACGAAGTGTGTCGTGGAACAGAGGGGACCCTAGAAATCGCTATATGTGACAGTCCGTATCTTAGCTCGAACCAGCCGCTATAGGATGAGTCACAATGCGCCGCTGTGAGTTCTGCGACAGTCCGGTTCCAGCCGATGCCACGATATGTCCGGTATGCAAGGAAGAGATCGCTGAGGAAACGCTAGAGAGAATCCTTCCGATGCTTAGGAGGCCGGATGCTCCGGACGTCCGCGAGATGGGAGTGATTCAAAGACTGTGGGGAGTCATTCGCCGACCAGCGGCTGCATTCAGAGATATCGGTCAAAAGCCTGATGCGGTAGGACCCCTCCTCGTCATAGTGGCCAATGCTCTTGTTCTACTGGGATTCTTCTTGGCCATTTCTTCGAAGTTCACTGTCAACGTCGTTGTGAATATGACATCCGGACAGACGGCACGCATGAGTATTCTAACAAGTCCATTCGGGCCACCGGTCTATTTGGCCGCATTGACAACGTTGCTTCCGAATATCATGCTGGGTCTCGTGTATCTCGTGGTCGGGGGCGCCTTCGCCCACCTTGCGTTCAAAGTGACAGGGGGTGTCGGAAGGAGAGGTAAGACTTTCTCAATCATCGGCTATAGCATGCTCCCAGTGGTCATATTCAGAGTAATCGGTATTCTAGTAATCTTGGCGACTATGCCCTCTTTCCCTGTAGACCTTGCGTTTCAACATTCACTAGTGATTGACCAGGTATTCCGAGCTGAGCAATGGATAACAATCGACTACCTGACGATAGTTGCTTTCTTCTGGACAGGGTTCTTGTTGATATTTGGAATTCGGGAGGGGCATGACACATCCACACAATGGGCGACCTTAGTGTCAATAGCTTGCATCATTGTGCTAGTATGGACATTCTTGCAGGTTCACTAGACAAGAAAGAAGATCTCATAGAAAGGAATGATTACGAAAGTAATGATACCAACCAGAGCCCCGATCTTGTCAAGAGTGCTACCTATCAAGAGACGTTTCTCATTACTTGGTCCGGTCAACGGAGCGATAGCTGCACCCAGAACAACTCCAGAACCCAGAATCAACAGGGGCCATAGATCCCAGCTTGCAAAACCAAGAATCCAGACCAGCACGTAGCATGTCGCTCCGATTAGATTCAAGATTGCCGCAACGGCTGCGGCCGCTCGATAGCCATAGACTCTAGCAATCGTTCTAACATCTCTCACTCTGTCGCCCTCAACATCCTCTGCGCCCTTTATTGTTTCACGAGCTTGGAGAATCATGAATGCTGTCACAAAGAACAGCCAGATGGGAAGCGGGATGTTGAAAGGAAGGCCAATCGCCTCACCATATACAACTGCGCCATAGATTACCCCGAAAGCGAAAGAGAATGCCACCATGAAGTTGCCTGCCAGGCCGAACGTCTTGACCTTTGCGGCATATGCGTAGCCGGCAACAATGAAAACGAATACTATCAGCGTTCCAAACAGGCCAAATGGTTTGTTCAGGAAGGCTAGTATCACGCCCAGTACACTTAGGATTGCAACGTAGTACCATGCCTGTTTCACCGTCATCCGACCACTTGGAAGCGCCCGGTGTGGGCGGTTTATCTTGTCCACCTCTATGTCAAAGATGTCATTGACAACATTGCCCCCAGCAGCAATCATAAAGTAGGTGAAGAATCCAAAGACAAACTGAGGAGTGTATGCCAGGACATCAGTTCCAACCGGAGTCATCTTGTAGGCCATTGCCACACCAGCAATGACTGTAAGGCCCCCAATTATCAGGTTCTGTAGTCGGAGTATCGATAGGAATGCCTTGGGATCTGTCTTCTGTGGGGCTTCAGTATTAGGGCGGGCTGGTTCCGACATGATACTGTCCTCTCCATGCCATCGAAGCCCGTCCGCGATTAAAGACTTCCGTTGCTGCTGGGCTCACCCAATGACTCATATTCCGAGGGGCGGCCTGCTCGTAAGATGGCTCTGATTGCCAGTCCTTGATTCCTATGTGAGACCTCGACTAGATGGAGGAACGATGGCGCTGGAAAAGATACGATTTGGACCTGCAGGATACCCTGAAACGGCGAAAGGTAAGCTCACTAGTGTGTTTCAGATTCTGGGCGACGCGGGTCTAGAAGCGCTTGAGTATGCCGCAGTCTACGGACTCAGGTTGGGGGAATCAAGAGCACGAGAGATCGGAGAGCTGGCCAGAAAGCATGACATCTCAATGAGCATGCACGCGGCTTACTACATCAGCCTCGCGTCCCGAGATGCAGAGGTGCGCAAGAGGTCGAAGGGTCGCCTCATAAAGACGCTTCAATTTGCTCCATTGATGGGGGTGAAACGAATCGTGTTTCATGCGGGCGGATATAGTGGACTGAATCCCGATGAGGCATACAGAGTGGTAAAGGATGCCATTCTAGAGGTGTGGGAAAAGGCCGGGCATTTGGGAGAGGATGCATTCCTTTCGCCAGAAACTGCCGGCAAGTTGGGCTCATTCGGATCGGTGGATGAGCTCTTGAGACTATGCAGCGAGATTGATAGGACTCTCCCAACAATTGACTGGGCACACCTGCATGCGAGAAGTCAAGGAAAATCAAGTGACAAGGATAGTTATCTAAGAGTCTTGGGACAATTCGAGGATGCATTAGGAAGACGGTTCGTTGACAACATGCATTTCCACGTTAGCGGAATCAAGTTTACTTCTAGAGGAGAGGAGTCGCATAGACCATTGGGAGGGAGATGGGGTCCGGACATACTGCCTCTCATGAAGATAGTGAGTGAAGTGGGCTACAAGCCCACCTTCATATCTGAAACACCTACTCCTATCAGAGGTGCGCTATATGCAAAGGCTCTGTATGACGAGTTGGAGAAGATGAAAGAATGACAGATTACGCATTTGTCCTTGGAAAGAACTGGCTACTCAGCCTAGCCGAACTTGTCGTGTATCTTCAAGACAGAGGGATAGCTGACAAGGTGAAGGACTACTCGCGTACTTCTGCCATAATAGAAACTGAACAGAAGCTGGATGACGGACATCTTGTGGACATTCAGAGTGCCCTTGGTGGATGTTTCAAGGCGGGCCGAGTCCTGTCAGTATATGATCGTGATTTGGTGGAGAAAGCGTTTCCAGCACGAGGGAAGATAGACAAAGCTACTCGGAAGATGCTACAGGAAGTTCCTTGGGTAGATAGAGTGTGGCACAAACCTAGAGGCGCTAGAATCAGATTCGGAATTAGCACCTATCCTCTAATGAACAAGCAGACGAGCATAGACCTGAAGAAGTTTACGTTGGGAATGGACGAGTGGGTGAAGAAGAAGCTGATTGAACGTGGTGCAAGAAAGGCAAACTACTACGCGTATGAGGGGCCAGACAAACGTGACCCAAAGAGACCCAGTGTAGCTCTTTGGCCAAAGACCATAGCAAGGCGGGGACTTTTGAATCCGCCAAATGCAGAGATATTAGCTCTGTTGACAGAGAGATCGGTGTACCTAGCAAAGACAGTGGCTGTGTACGATTCTCAACTGCAGCAGTACAGAGATGAAGCTCGACCATACATTACTGCTGAAGTTAGCACAAGTCCAAAGATGTGTAGAACTTTGCTCAACTTGGCCGGAGCCAGACCCGGAGATATTGTCCTTGACCCATTCTGTGGAACGGGAACTCTCCTCATGGAGGCAGCGATGCTTGGCATGAAATGCATAGGGATAGACATCAACGGCGAAGCAGTAGAGGGAGCGCGTTCGAACATGAAGTGGTTGGGGTCGAATCTGGGCGAGTGGATTGACTTCAAGATTCTAAGAGGAGACGCTCGTGAGGTTTCGAGCATCATTGATGGAAAAGTCGACGCCATTGCTTTCGAACCAGATCTCGGCCCTGTCTATAGCGATCCTCCGAACCTGGAGGAGGCCAAGAGCACCATCAATAGTCTAACAGCTCTCTACAGAGAGGTTTTGCAGAGTGTAGAGTCATGCCTACGCTCGCGAGGAAGAATAGGAATGACTGTGCCTGTCATCAATACCACTGATGGGCAATTGTCAGTAGATGTTGATGCAATGACAGAAGGAACTAGCTTTGATGTCTTCAAGCTGTTGCACGGTAACGCGTTTGCAGACTATGTACCTAGAAGTCAACGCCTCGCTGTCGTCACAGATCGTACAACGCTTCCCGAGAGAAAGAGGGGGCAGATTGTTCAGCGTGCAGTGTTGATGCTAGGTAGGGTCTAGAACAGATGCCGAACAACGTCATCGAGTATGGCATAAGTCTGCATTCGCTCAATATCAGACTTCACGTAGGGCATCGCCTCCTCGAATATCATCTTGCGATACTTTGCCTTGGTGACGGTCTCTTTTGTGGCCTCAGCCATTATTCTGAGCAGTTCTTCGAGGACATCGCGTAGAATCTTGTAGGGCAAACTATAGACATTTATCTCAAGAATCTCAATTCCGTCGCCGTTCACGACTACGCCATCAAGGAAATCGTGCTCAGCTAGAAGGGGCTTCATCTGTTTCTTGATTCGACTTACTAGTTGACGTCTCGTCTTCTTATCGATTTTCACCCGCATTATAGCCCTGTACAGATGGCTGTACACCGCAAGACAGTCCATACACTTTCCAGCGAGAAGGCTCTCGTCTGTGACTTCGTACTGACCGACGAGCTCGTCAACAAAGCCTGCGAACTTCTTGAAGGTCGTGGGCGCACCGTCCCATTCCTTGAGCACTGTCGGGATGTCCTTACCGGCCGGCACCTCGTTCTTAATGAACTCCTCCATAGCATACTGGAGTAGGAAACGCATGTGTCCAACGCGTGCAGCCTTGGATACAACCATGACAAAGAGAAGATGCTCGTTGGCCTCCCAGATGTATCGATTTACCTCAGTGTCGATGGTCCTCAGTTTCTCATTGGCGGTTTCATCAATGAACATGTGTGTAGCAGAAAGGAATGGAGCAATCAAGTCCATGTCAATTTCAATGTCTGTGTAGGCTTTGGACACTAGATTTCTACCACTGCCTTTCTCGACAACCCATATCCCATGAATGGCTCGACGATCAGCCATGGCGAATTCTACTCCGGCTAACAGACTCGTATTAGTTTGAAATAAGCCTATGTCGGACGGTGGTAACACGTTCTTTCGGTATACTTGGTGTTCCAGGTGAAAAGATTCCTCTTTACCATCATAAACACAAAGATGAATGAGCAATACTCCAAGTGTTTGGTGACGAACGATTTTGACATTCGACACCCACTATCCTCTTCCGTCTATCTCCTATAGATTGCTGAGCTGACGTGACCAACAGAGATTCTAAGGTGCTCTCCAGCAAGAGAGATCGCTCTTGCAG
>JBHIAE010000007.1:0-91030 GCA_046758445.1 Candidatus Thorarchaeota archaeon
TTGCGAAATCTCTGACAAATGATGGAGATTCTGTGATTTGCCCTCAATGTTGGGGCATTTTTGACACAAAGAGTGCTGAAAATGAAGCAGAATGCCTTGATTGTGGTAATAGATTTGTTCCTCGAAAGGCTTCCTACACCAATGGTCGGGAGTACTATTGTCGAAATGAAGAGTGTCAAAATGGGAGAATTGTAGACTGGATTAGAAGAAATGGTCGGCCGAAGGAGCGAATGTATGCCATTGAGTTTCACTGCAAAGCATGTGAAAACAGAAAGAACCCACGGCTAAAGAACGGTCGTGGCTACAAGACTCCAGATGACTTGGACTTTGAGTTCCTTGAACAGGCAAAGAAGGAATTCACGATGAAAGAGAAGCTCCTTCCAATCCCTAGTACAGCTATACCGCTCGGAGTTGAAACAAGACGGGCACTAAATCATGGATACTCAAAGTTCAGGGACATGTTCAATGAGCGTCAGCTGTTAAACTTGGGGAAGATCCTCAGTTGGATCTTGACAATTAGCGACCGTGACCTTAAGGAATTCCTAGTCCTGGCATTTTCAAACTCACTAAAATACAACAATACGTTTGCCAAGTACAATGCTACTCGCGGGTTCATCACAGACATCTTTCGAACACACTCATACTCTCCTTCTATGGCCCCAGTTGAGGCAAACTGCTATGACACCGCACGAGGGAGAGGTGCCTTCACGGCCTTCGTCAATCTAGTTGTTGAGGGCAAGGAATACTGTCGAGCTCCATTTGAGAGAGTAGTTGACGGCAGTTCGGTGTCTAAGATTCAAACGGGCCGCCCGATAGTCACTAAACTGGCTTCTGACTACGGAGAAATCGGAGATGACAGTAGGGCTCTGCTTCAATGTGGGCCGTCAGAACGAATCGACGTTCCAGACGGTGTTGCAGACGCAGTCATCACAGATCCGCCATACTACGGCAATGTGATGTACTCTGAGCTCTCGAACTTCTTCTATGTCTGGCTGAGGATAGCTCTTCAGGATTCGTATGAGCACTTCAGGGAGGAGCTAGTACCATGGAGAGATGAGATTATTGAGAATCGAGTCCAGGAGAAGGGCGAAGAAGAGTTTCTGGGCGGTCTCACCAAAGTGTTCTCTGAGGCAAGTCGAATACTGAAGGATGATGGTCTCTTGGTCTTTACATTTCACCACAAGAAGGAAGAGGCCTGGGCGGCTGTATTACAAGCAATACTCGACTCAGGATTCTATGTCACTGCAATCTATCCTGTAAGAAGCGAGATGAAGGCCTCAACACATCTCTATGACATGGCAAACATCATCTATGACATGGTCATTGTATGCCGAAAGAAACTGAAAACCAGCAAACCGACAACATGGGACTCTGTCAAGAGAAGAATAGCCAAGACAACTCGTCAGACCATCGATCATCTTGTTGAAAACGGAGAAAGACCAAGTCCACTTGATATACTTGTGATGGCACTTGGCAAGTGCTTGGAACATTACTCAAAGGAGTATCCAGATGTGGTCCAAGCAGGAAGAAGAGTTGGTGTGCGGGAGGCTCTGGAGTCGATTAGGACCATAGTGGACTCAGAGATCTCTTGAAACGGACACTATTGTTTCTACAGGAGTAAGTAAGCCGATGTCATTCTAAAGATGCATGAAGAGTGTCAGAATCTCCAAGAGAACGAAATGCATGGTTGCCACAACTAGAAGCTCCGTTACAGCTTTCAAGTCTACAAGCCAAGTGCTCTTGCTTCTCACATTCCACTCGTACTGAGTCAAGTAGACTAGATTCAACATCTCGGTGGTCTTTTGTTCATCCATGCTTCCAACGATTTCCTCCAGATGCCAGGGCCCTAGTTTCTTCTTTTGCTCTAGAATCCGTGTCTGCATCTCATCTTTTGCTCTTCTCAGCATCCTATGGAACAAATAGTGTGGGAAAAGGAAGATGATAATCGGTAGAAACAGTGCTAAGGCGAGATTCAGGAACGACCTTATTTCCCCAGAGTAGAGCAATACAGGAACGTTTGTTAGTGCACTCATGATGAACGCTACAACTGTGACTCCTACTACGAGATCCCCCCAGAGCTTGCGTATGATGGGCCGTCCCTCTTCCAATACGTACTCGGAGTCTATCGGGATTCTTTCGCAGAGCCTATGGATATTCAAATGGCACGCAACGACTGCACCAAACATGATCCCCGCATAGGCTGGTAATACAAATGCCACAAGCATCAAGTAGTACATATCGAAAAGAATAGGACTATTGTAGTCTACCCACCAAAGCCGTTGCGTCCAAGCCCAAAGCATTATGGGCAAGAATATGACACCAAAGACCAGAATTCTAAGATTAGTGAGCCTCTTCATGTTGGTTCTCACGATCTCTTCGAACTCTTCGTCCGAAACTAAGAAGGCGCTTCTAATCGCAAGGGTGGCTCTTTCGTGACTCTCTCGAAAGTGGGGCATGATCCAGGTCCCTATTGTGATGCCAGCAAGAAACATGCCCAAGGATAGTCCAGAAGGAAACTCTGAAAGTTGTCTGTAAAGAACGAAAGTACGACGCCGACTAGGTATAGGATTGGGCCCAGTATCCAAAGAGGAGGAGGCTTGAATTCCCTTTGGTTGGCCAACTGCTCTTCTCTGGTTTCTGTCTGCATCAGATTCAGCCCTAGCTAGTCTGGGACATTCGACTCTATTAGACTACCGACCGAACCAAACAGGTTTTATCTTGTCGTAACAAGGGCCCAGAGAGGATGACAATGTCGGGCCGAATATGCAATGTAGAGAAGAACAAGGCAGGTTGTGAGTGTAGCTATCCAGGTTGCTCGCGGAAGGGGTACTGTTGTGACTGCCTTGACTATCACTGGAAACATCGAGAGCTCCCGGGTTGCTTGTTTCCTCCTGAGGCTGAGAAGACATACAACCGGTCTCTAGAGTATTTCTTGGAAGTCTGGAATGAGAAGATGGGGAAGAAATAAGGAAGAATACGACCACTATTTATCCAGCGCCCAGCTCTAGACCGTTTCTGGTTTCATAGACAGATCGTATCACCTTGAGGGCTTCGAGTGTTATCCATTTGCTGGGCCTTCCTTTCTGTTCAAGGTTGGTCTGCATTCGACCGATAGGTGAGCTCTCGAGTATCCAGCTGCCATCTTCTTGTTGTTTCTCCAGCAAGATCTGTAGAGCATCATCTATCCGTTCATCATCTGCATACCCAGTCTTGCAAACGACAGACAGGCCGCGTAGAATGTCGTAGAAGAACTGTGGGAATCCAAGTTCCAGCCAAGACTCCTTTATCACTCTGAACCCATGATGATCCGCTTTGAAGAGCCTATGCATCAACAAGAACTCAACGCCTGCCTCAATGGATCTGGTAATTCCCAAAGTTCTCTTACCAGCTAGTAGTTCAGAGAATGCATCTAATGGTGTGATCGTGCCCATGAAACAGCCATGTCTGTCGTTCTTATGAGAACTCCAGTAGGGACAGAGCCATCCTCCGTCTTCGAACTGCACTTCCACAAGCCACTTCAGTGCCTTCTTGACGCGTCTGTCAGAAGAGTAGCCTAGTCGGATGAGAGCCAGACACATATTCCCAGTGAGACAGGTGAATTGGCATTCGTGTATCCTTTCCGGAATCCACTGGCTTTCTGATGGCGGCTCTCTTCCCTTCTCCAGTGCCCTATTCTTGACCCACTTGTAATCTCTTCGCGCTCCGTCCTCCCCATACTTGGCGAACCCACCCTCTCCATGTTGGAATTGGACCACGTGTTCCACGGCCTCCTTGACTCCTGGCATGGTCCGGTCCAGACCTAACATGCCGAGAATCATGACCTGCCAGTAGGATGACTTGTATTTTGTTCGATAGGGTTCTGTGGGTGATTTCCAGTGTCCTTTGGAGCTCTGTTTACTCAGGATTTTGGTCACTTTTCGGTCAGAAACAATCGCATCTCGTGTATCAAGAACGTCACGATGGTCAGGAGGAAGGTCAAGAAGATGGATGAGTGTATTGTAGCGGACTGAAGGGTTGTCTTCCGACAACAGCCATTCAAGAGGATTGGCCTTTAGAACTGTGATCCATTCGCTCAAGCACAAGACCCCGAGATTCTCAGATTGTCATCAACGTTCTTAAGCAGTTCTAAATCGGGCCTGTCACACTCGAACAGACTTTCAGCGCTCTGTCCCATCTGAATGAGGCTCCCTTTTTGTGGAACGGATCCCAATGAATCTGGGAACACGCTTTCGATATTCCACATACTCTGCTCCAAACAGGTCTTCTAACCATGGTTCTTCACTAAGAGGCGCAAGAGCATACATCAGAATCAGTAGAATTCCAGTCAAGAGAGCCAGATACGAACTTGTGACAAGAATCACCGAGGCATAGAAGAGTATTAGGGCTGTGTACTGAGGATTTCGTGTATATCGATACGGACCAGACGTCACAAGTTCTCCCTCAAGCCCTAGACTCTGATGTAAACTTAGTGTCTGTAGTCCCCAGAAGACTAGAATGGAAGAAGCTGGAATGGTGATTCCTCCCACCAAGAATCGTGTCCAGTGAATTGGCCCAAGAGACTCCCAATCAAGTACCCCAATGACTGGAACGCCCACAGATGCTATTGTGATAAGGATCCAAGAAACCCAGTACTGCCAAGACATCTTGTCTGGAGGCGGCCAGATACGATATTGGGGGAATAGTATGCTGAAGACAACTCCAAGAAGCAGTAGTATGTCGGTCAAAAGAACAATATTGAAGAGAACTAGAACCAAGACCTATTCCCAGCCTTCTTTTATCGAGTCCCACTCTCGGAGACATTCATCCATACTCTCGGTACATTCCGATTCATCCTTCCTGGCCAAGAGAATCATTGCAGCCATGAACAGCAGCGTGGCAGCAATGACTCCAAGTTCTATCAACATGATCAGTTCGAACCTACCTTCACGTGATCTTCTCGAATTCCACTTGGAGCACAGAACCGCAGTATGGACATTCCACACTGCTAGGGCCAGTCCAGTTCACCCTTTCAATATGGATGACCCCACCACAGTTGCGACATTTCTCTGGAACCCGTGGTATCAGTATTGTAGATGTTCTGCTAGTTCCTCTTGACCCGGATTCCTTGGAGCGTCTTGCCCTCACTTTGTTTCTTCGTCTTCCTATCTTAGGTCCGCATCTCAATTGTTTCTCTTCCTCATGTTCTTCTCCAGAGTCAATTAGGCGTACGGATGTACACATCTGCAATGAACACACCAGTTAGAATGATATGTCCAATTGGAACTAGTATGAAGGGATAAGTCAGGTAGAGGGCCCAGTTTCCTGTCAGCAAAGGCCAGTGCAGGAATGGCAATGCTATCAGCAGGCCGACACCAAGTACCTTATCACCCATGGCCAAGTAGCCCAATCCCCATATGATGTTCAATAGAGCGTTTCTAGTCTTGTTCATAATCGTAGCCTGTTCCAGTTTACTCTCATGGCCGCTCAGGAAATACGAATGTATCGGCCACGATATATTGGTCACATCAGTATGTATAAATATATCGGTACCGATATGTCTGTGTAGATAAGAGTCCTTGGATCAATTCGTGCGAAGATGTCGTTTCTTTTTGCAGTCTGTGACCTAAAGAACTACGACTGGAATCTCATAGCATCATTTGGAGATGAGTAGATGAAGGAGAAGCATAGGCAGATGGAACATAGACAGCGGCATGGTGGTCATCATGAGATGATGGCTCATGAGTAATTGCTTGAAAACATTCATTCAAAGACTGCCTGTTTCCACCAGCTTATCTTCTTTTCTTGGCCCTAAGGGAAAGGAAGGAAGACTCTTGATGTTTCCCTGTGATATTCGCATTCAGATCACCTCAGAATGCAACCAGTACTGTAGTCATTGTTTTGCGTCCAGCAATGATGGAACGATGACTGAGGAGCTAAGTGATACAGAGTTTCTCAACATTATCGACCAGATTACCCGTCAAGAGTTAGATGCGATTTGCATCACGGGAGGGGAACCGTTGGTCAGATCCGGGCTTGTTTTCAAGATACTCGAACGACTGCAGAATCATTCTGCTATTAAGACCATCAACACAAATGGCTGGTTCTTGACCAGACAACTCGCTATGCGACTAGAAGAAGCTGGACTCGACACAGTCCAGATTAGTCTGGACAGCAGCATCAAGGAGAAACATGATTCTTTTCGAGGATTGAGCGGTTCACACGATCGAGCCCTGGAAGCGATAAAGCACTCTGTCAAAGCCGGATTGGAAACCCATGTTAGGGTCACGATAACTCCCTTCAACTTTGATGAGATGCCTGCTATTTTGGATTTGGCTCTCTCAAAAGGTGCTCACAGATTGGTCGTGAAGCCTCTCGTTCCGTCAGGGAGGGCTTCACTCTCTTGTGAACCTGTTTCTCCAGAACAGCACAAGAAGGCAGTCATGGACCTCATCAGCCTGACTGGCAGGAATCGAGAAGAGACTCGCGATTATGTCCAGTTTCTCGCTCCATGTCTTCCATTCTTGGTTGACCGAGAGTACGTCAAATACAGTGAATCCTGTGAGTGTGGAGATGGTCTTGCGTTCATCACAAGCAGTGGTGACGTACAACCTTGTGGTTATGCTCATCTAGTCTTGGGCAATCTGCTGGAAACATCTCTTGAGCACATTTGGAGCAGCTCTGCAATCATACGTAGATGGAGAAACGGAAGACTCAATGGCAAGTGTCTGACTTGTGAATTTGGTGAGATCTGTCGAGGTGGTTGCCGTGCAATAGCCTACGAAACTACAGGCAATCTGACATCCCCAGACCCAACATGTTGGCAGGAGGACTTAGGGTGATAATGCCCACACACGCCAGAGCAGTGAAAGTAGTCACGCAAGCCGAGTTTCCTCAGATAGGCAAAATCATAGGCTCTCTTACCTACGAAACAACTGAGTATTGCATATACCTCGACGAACATAGTGAGAATGTCATTGGAGTGTATAGAGTATCATCTAGTCAAGAGCAAGAACCCTTCACCAGAATAGTGGGACTTGAAGAGATTGCACCGAACTTTCCAAAGCGCCTGATTCAAGATTCAAGATTGGATGTTGGCAGCCCTCTTCAGATCCTGAGCTATCTAGAGAAGCATGGAGCAGGCAGTAGTGGTCCAGAGGTTTTTGCCTTCTTAGCAAAGCATGACCATATGACTTTCGCATATTGTGACACACCTGTTAGCATCCCTGAAATACAGGTAATCGACGTGATTCCTCCGTCACCAAGCAAACTGGAAATAGGATTCAGAATCCTACAACAGGCAGGTGTGATTCCTATCGACTACCCTGTCAGGTACGGTCTAATTGATGAAACTGAGTTGCTTGAAGAAGTTGATTCCGATCCTGTTCTGATTCCTTGCAAGCTCGGTGACATGGCCGGCAGCTTGAATGGAAGAGTCTTCTCCGTTGACAAGACCCTTCATCAGCTGGATGACAAGCATGTACGTGTCTTGGGTTGCACAAGAACCATGCAGGCGGCACAGGCTCACGGACTTGATATCATAGATTTCAAGAGTATATGTCCAATGGACAATCTTCCTGACAATGGGTTCTTCATGGCAAAATGCTGCATGTTGAGGTCTGGCGTTGAACAACATGAAAACGGGCAGGGCATAGGTGTAGTCGTTCCTTGGGGGTTTGATTATGCTCAGATGTTCGAAGCTGGTATTCTACTGCAAAACATGATTGTTAAGAGCCTCGTCGACTGAGTGCCATATGCGTGCTCACTCTTTCATTCATTACTGGGAATCGCGTTCTCACAAACAGAAGCTTTCTACGACTGATCAGTGTCTTACTCCCATTCTTCTGCCCAAGGGGGTCAGAAAGCTACTGATGCCAGTAAAAGCTAGCAGATATCAAAACTACAAGGAAAACCTATGGCGGGCACGCCAGGATTCGAACCTGGGACATCTTGCTCCGAAGGCAAGCGCCCTATGAACCTCTTAGGGGTCAAAGCCCCGAAAGTCCAGGCTAGACTACGTGCCCGAAACCTCGAGCCTCAATATGCTCTTAAGACCTTCCATGGGATGAATTCAAGATTCGAGCAGGCTACGCATCTTCTCCTCATTGGGGCTTTCGATTACTCCCCTGTCCGTGATTATTGCAGTGATCAGCTCAGGAGGTGTAGTATCAAACGCCGGGTTGTAGACCTTCGCATTGGGAACCGTGACGTACTCGTTATTGATGATTCGAATCTCGTTCGGATCGCGCTCTTCAATCACGACGTCTTCAGGGTCGGTTTCCCAGTCAATTGTGGACATGGGAATTGCAACATAGAACGGGACGTTGTGATGCTTTGCCGTTATTGCCATGGTGTAGGTGCCGATCTTGTTGGTAACATGACCGGTTCTGAAGGTCCTGTCTGAGCCGACCACGCAGCAGTCAATCCGACCCTCTTTGAACACGGTCCCTATCATTCCATCTGTGATCAGTGTGGTGTCAATATGGTCTTGCATGAATTCATAGACTGTTAGTCGTGCGCCCTGTTGTCTTGGACGCGTTTCTGCGGCATAGACTTTGATGTCACCATCATACTTCTCGTGGGCGACTCGGACCACGGCACCGACAGTTCCTAGGTGGACTGTTGCCAGAGAACCAGCATTACAGATTGTCTGGATTGTGAACCCTGGTTTGATGAAGGGCAGGGCATTGTCACCTATACTCCGGCACATCCTCACGTCTTCTTCAGCTATCTCCTTTGCTTCGTCTATTAGTGTCTGGATAATCGCATCCACGGCGCCCTCGGCACTGCGTGCCACGTCCAGCATTCTTGAGGTGGCCCAGATTAGATTAACAGCAGTTGGCCGTGTGTTAAGAGTCACGGCAGCCTTCTCAAGGAAGTCAAGCAGTTCTTCCTTGGTCCTGGCTTTGCTCTCAATCGCTGCCAACGCCATGCCCATGCCAGCAGCTGCACCTATTGCTGGAGCCCCGCGAATCTCCATCACCTTGATGGCTTGGGCCATACGTTCATGCTTTGAGGTAACAATGTTTGAGTTCACAAGAGGAAGCTTCGTCTGATCGACGAGTCTGACTTCATCCGTGTCATCTAGCCATTCAATCGTTCTGAACATCTTCTAGTCCTCTCAATATTGTTTCGGCATGGTTCTCAGGGCGCTAATAGTCTTCTCAACATCCTTCTGAGTGTTTATGAAGGTCACATCTGTTCTCAGAGTCAAAGGGGCTATAGACCTTACCATACGTCACGTCGGAAGTTTTTTCACGCTTCTCAATGGGGAGAAGCTCCAAGGCGTGAATGAATTGTCCAATAATGGCGACGACGAATTGGAACATCTGACTCCCGAAGACCTCGAAGAGGAGGTCTTAGAAGAGGTCCTTGAGCCGGAGGAGGAGCCAGCTGATAGCATGTTCGACGGAGGGAAGGGGTATGTCGGTTTCGATGATTCTGACCGAATATCTCAGCAGGGCTTCTACGGTACACGCCTCGATGATGGCAGGCTAGAACTCGAACCAGTGGAACTGCTTCATTTGATTGAGCGGAAACGGATCACTGTAAAGACAACAGACGGGGAAACTGTTGACAGTAAACATGTAGTGAATGAACTATTGCCCGAGGACCCTGATTTATGGGTGCGATATCTAGTCTTCCGGGACTTGAGAAGCCGCGGCTATGCAGTACGTCAAGGCTTCGGCGGAGGGATTGATTTTAGGGTCTACGCCCGTGGAGATCGACCTGGTGTTGCAGCGGCCAACCAGTTGATATACATCCTGAAAGAGGGTGAGCCGATATCCCTTCACGATCTTGACATGGCAACGGAAACTGCCTCCGCTGCCAGAAAGAAGCTAGTGTTTGCATTGGTGGATCAGAATGGCGAGGTCAACTACTACAGAGTTGCACAGACAGAACTGCAGAATCGCATTGGTGACTCAAAGTGAACGAAGACTGGTATGATGATGATGAAGACCTCGCAGAAGAGATTCTCACATTAGAGGCATTCTTTGACGAAAAGACCATGAGTGTACATCTAGTCGAGAACAACCCACCTCGAGCGAAGCGAGGTGAGCCGGGAAACTGGGAGCTGGTCGACCTCTCTGAGAAACAACTTACATACGAAGAGCTGGACATCCTATCGAACGCAATTCTAGAAACCGCTGAAAGAGACAGGAGGTCTTTCATTGAGATTCAAGAGCACGGTGCTGCAGTTGTCCAACTGAGAAACCTAAGAATTGCGATAGCAAGACGTCCATTTGCGGACAAGATGGAAATCTCTGCGATTCGTCCAATTGTCAAGCTGAATCTTGACGACTACAACCTCAATGAGAAGCTGATGAAACGGCTCGAAGCCCGGGCAGAGGGAATTCTCATCTCGGGGTCTCCCGGGTCGGGAAAGAGTACATTTGCCGCGGCGCTGGCTGAGTTCTACAGTGGGAAAGGTAATGTCGTCAAGACATTGGAACAGCCAAGGGATCTCCAGGTGGAGGAGGCGATAGTTCAGTACTCTCCCCTTGATGGTAGTATGGAGAAGGCGGCTGACGTATTGCTTCTGGTTCGTCCTGATTATGTAGTCTATGACGAGCTTCGTAAGAACAGCGATTTTCAAGCATACTCCGACCTGCGCTCAGCGGGCGTAGGAATGGTTGGAGTGGTGCATGCCGGGTCAGCAATCGATGCACTTCAGAGGCTCATTCTTGGTGGAAGAGTGGAACTGGGACAGATTCCAAGCACTGTTGACACAGTTGTTCACATAGAGGATGGCCGAGTGGCAAAAGTGTCGTCCCTATCATTGAAAGTCAAGCTTCCGACGGGTATGAGCAGCTCGCAGAGGGACCTAGCAAGACCTGTTGTTGAGGTCAGGAACTTCGAACATGGTGTACTTGAGTATGAGATGTTCTCGTTTGGTGGAGAGAAAGTCGTAGTACCGGTCAGAGGCGTCATTGCTCCTTCAGTGAGAAGACGACGAAAAGACCGAGGTGTTCCCGGCGAAACTGTACCAATATCGGTCAGCTACAGCAGGAAGAAAGTGACACTCACAGCTGGCAGGAAGTACTCCAAGCAGCGAATTGAGGTGTTTGCGGACGACCAGTATCTGTTCACGACTGTTATTGGACGGAATGGAGATAGTGCCATTCGCATCAAGACAAGACAGGGTACTTCACTCGTTGATGCAATGGAAGAGGGTGCAAAGATAACTGCGAAGGTGGCGGAGTAATCAATTCTGCAAAAGCTTTAACAACGAACCGACTACTCGATGGTTTTTGTGGGCCCGTGGCCTAGCCTGGACTTTCGGGGCTTCGACCCCTGAGAGGTTCATAGGGCACTAGCCTCCTATGGACTGTCTGTCTTCGGTCTGGAGTGAGTTAGTAATCCCCGGTTCGAATCCGGGCGGGCCCGCCAATTCGTTCTCATGCTCTACGCAAGGTCCAAATCCCCGAGATTTGAAGGACATGCTATTGGAGACAATGTAATGAATGCGGACAATCATGAAACTGGTTTCATAAAGGGGTTGGAACTCAGTGAGATCTTCTATAGGGAAGCGGTGAAACCAATCTTGGAGTCACGCTTTCCAGGTTTGGTATACTCAGCCGGAAGAGTGGGAAGTGGTTCAGATGTCCTTGGATTCGACACGGAACAGTCCATGGATCACGGTTGGGGGCCTAAGCTGACCCTATTCTTGACCAAATCAGACTACGAAGCCCTGAATGAAGGGATAGACCATAGTCTTCGTCATGAGTTGCCGCTTGAGATACATGGTTTTCCAACCAATTTGGGACTTCACGAGGATGGAACTGACGTAATGATACCGATTGAAAAGGGCCCAGTCAACCATCGTGTCGACATCACGACAGTTGACACATTCTTCAAAGACTATCTCGGCTTCAATCCTGTAGGAGAGCTGCGTCCAATAGACTGGCTAATTCTTCCAGAGCAACGCTTGAGAAGCATTGCAAGTGGTCGAGTATTCTATGATGGTTTGAACGAGCTCGAGTCAATTGTGACCAAGCTTGAATACTATCCAAACGACGTATGGCTTTACTTACTCGCCAATCAATGGCGTCGGATATCACAAGAGGAGGCATTCATGGGTCGGTGTGGTCAGGTGGGAGATGAGTTGGGCTCACGTCTGATCGCTGGACGCCTGATACTTGATCTGATGAAACTCTGCTTTCTGATGGAAAGACAATATGCTCCGTATGTCAAATGGTTTGGAACTGCATTCTCACGACTCGATTGTGCTAGTGAACTCACACCAATCTTTGCCCGGGTGTTGGATGCCCAGTTCTGGACAGAGAGACAGAAACATCTTACATCCGCCTACGAGCTTGTAGCTCAGATGCACAATGACTTGGGAATCACCAATCCTCTGAGCGCTAGGGTATCTCAGTTTCACGAACGTCCTTTCCTGATTATTAAAGCCAATGACTTTGCGGATGCCATTCTAGCATCAATCGACGATGATGGGGTCAAGGCCCTGCCGAAATACCTAGGGGGAGTCGACCAGTTCATCGATTCGACTGATGTACTTGCTTGCCCAGCCCGCTATCGCCAGCTCACGACTATATACGAGTAAGAGTTGGGTGACTCTACTTCCGTATCACATAGGCGTCGTCCTCTTTGCCTACATGAACCTCATGTGTCATGTCGATGAAAAGACCAGTTTCGACAACGCCTGGAATCATCTTTAGGTCCACAGCCACTTTTGCGGGCTCCGCAATTGGCTCTGGGAACTTAAGATCCACTATGAAGTTACCATTGTCAGTAACCACGGGCCCCATCTTCTTCTGGGCCTGTCTGATCGTAGGTGTGATTCCCAAGGCCCTAATCTTACGCAGTACAACACCAGATGAGAATGGAAGGATCTCGATTGGAATGTCAAATCTCGTTGCAAGTCGATCAACTAGCTTGGATTCATCGATGATTATGATTAGTTTCTCACAGGCTGACGCTACAACCTTCTCCTGAAAGAGTGCCCCTCCGCCGCCTTTTGTCAGGTTAAGATTCTTATCAACCTCGTCTGCACCGTCTACTGTGAGTAGAAGCTCTGGGTCCAAATCAAGATTCGTCAGTGGAATTCTATGTTGCACTGCAAGCTGATATGCTTGGTAGGAGCTGGGTACCGCCCGGACAGCAACCTTCCCTGCGGATATCCTTTCGCCGAGCTCCTTTGCGAAGATGGCCACAGTAGACCCGCTGCCGAGACCTATGGCCCCACTCTCTGGTATTAGGTTGGCTGCACTCTTAGCAGCATTCAGCTTAGCATTGGACATGTTCTGGACTCCATCTAGTTGTGTGTGAACTCCCGCCCAAGCTACCCAAAAAGGCTTCCGAGAGATAGGTATGAAATGGCTTTGTCCATCATGATTGTCAGTAAGGTGTTCTTAGACCTAAAGCCAACTCATCTTGAAGACTGGAGAGTGGAAGAGGTTAGTCTCCACCCATGAGTGATTTGAGTCGTTCCATCTCCCGAAGCATTTCGGATTGCAGAGTGCTCTTGCCAGTTGGAGGCCGGTCTTCTGCACTTGGTGCTTCCGCGCCTGGAGGACCACCCGGGGGACCAGCAGCTGGAGCTGCATCCGGAGGACCGGCTGCTGGAACTGGAGCGCTTGGCGGAGCGGCAACTGGAGCTGCGCCACTTGGAGGGCCACCCGCTGGAGGACCACCGCTTGGGGGACCACCTGCTGGAGCTGCACCCGGGGGACCGCCTACTGGTGGTCCAGCACTTGGAGGAGCGGCTGCTGGAACTGCTCCCTCAGCAGGTGCAGTGGCCACTGCATCAGGCATCCCCACACTGGGAGGGCCGCCCTCTTCGTCGGCCTCGACTGCCGTACCAGACATTGCGGCAAGTTTTCTGAGATAGTCTGAGCGCGCTCGACCGACTGCGTCTGATGTTGCTACAATCTCCTTGAGCTGTTCGTCCTTCGCAATCGCTGTCCTAATGGACTCAAGTCGGCTCTGATAGACTGCGGAAAGCTTCAGCTTAATGGACTCTTCAATCTCGCCTTGGTTTCCATAGTAGTCTAGGGCAGAGATTGCCTGCTGAACTGCATTCTCCTCTACCTTGAGGAACACGAGAGCGTCAGAAGGATCCTTCAGGAAGTTGAGCTTCTTCGCCCCGGACATACCAGCTGAAACGTCACCAGTGGATGCGATTACACTTCTAACACCATCAGATACCGCACTTCGACCGCCCTTCCTGATACGACGTACTAGATAGAGAATCGTCACCACGAAGAATGTAGTTGTAATCGTGAAATACCAGTCTCCGGGACCCCATGGAATCCATGGTTGTAGTGGGGTCGAGAAGAGCCGGTCGAAGAAACCGAATATATACTGGAAGAACGTATCCATAAACTCAGGCTGTGCGAACTGCAACTGGTATCACCTATGGTACTTCGGACAGTGTTGGGCATCACTTCTGCCGTATTTTACTTTTCTTGTGAGTATTCTTAGTTTGTATCACGTGCATGTCATACGGGACGAGATTGAAGCCTACTGCTCAGGTTTCTATTCAAACATTGCCTCATAAACATGTCCGTGACGGATGGATGAGGATGGCGTTTTATAGCCGTTTTTGGGGCCTTTGCGGCTTGAATAGGGCTCTCAAGCATAGATTGACTCGATTTAGGCGGAATTAGCTTAAATGACAACTACGAGAACACAGAAGAGTACTAGGTGACCACAATGAGTCTTCTCGATCCTACCATAAGCTTCTATGTGATGCATGAGAAAGCCTGGCGATTCGGTGGCGGCGACATATACGACCAGCATGAAAACAAGATCGGTCAGATGACGCGGAAGATTCTATCATTGCGTGCTGAGATACAGCTCTATGAGCCTGATGGTACCCTTCTCTGCACCATCAACAAGAAGCTGATGGCTGCGAGACCCATCTATGAAGTCCGACTTCCAGATGGCACTCTGATAGGTCGTGGTAAGAGACCTTTGATTGCATTCCGAGGGTCGATTGACTTCTACACTCCGCAGGAAGAGCATATCTACAAGGCGCAGGGTGGAGTGATGAAGTGGAATTTCAAGATCACTGATCCCAAGGACAAGAAGAAGGTCTATGCAGTGATACAGAAAGCTGACAAGTGGCGTGATGTCTTTGCCCCCGCGTTCAACTTCAAAGACCGCTATGTCATTCGTCTTGAGGACCTTGATGCAGATCGACTGATGCTCTTGGCATATGCGATCATCATCGATAATGTCTATCATGACAAATAACCGGTGAATGGAAACCGCTTTCATCGAATTGCTTTGACGTCGTTACGAAAAACTCCATGCTGGAGTCGAATCATTCTGAATAAGCATTGACGAGATGATAACGCTACTTGGTGTTTAGAGAACTTCCTTCCCCTCTTGAGATGAAATCCGCACCATTCCCAGATGAGCATTACGAGAATAGCAACTCAACGTGTGAAAACGACAAGATGTAGCGGCCACATGCTTGAGCAAACTATACCTGACTCTCTCTTGGTGAATGAGAACTGATATTTCGTTTCATGGAGAGAGCTGTGAGTGTTTCTTCAACCTTGAAGATGGGGGGACTTCTTATCCATTTGGGAGAAACTACCTAGTGGATGAAATGAGAGGATTGGAGGATATCTGTAAGAAACGGATGAATCTCAAGGAGATATTTCGAAGTCGTCTTCTTGCTGCAGAGGAACGTGATAGAATCATTCGAGTGTGCAATTCAAACCTACCAGCTGCGGGACTGAAGGAGAGAGTCTATCGGCTGTATTTCGTGGAAGGATTAACTCAGCGAGAAGTTGCTGACGCTCTCATGATAACCAGAAGAAGGGTGCAGAGTATCTTCAAAGAAGAAGGATGGAAAGGTCGACACATCGAACGGGCAATCGGAGTCGACGAGGTTCGTAGGTTCTATGATGATGAACAGATGACACAGCAGGAAATCGCGAATATGTTGAACGTTTCTAGGGCCTATGTCTACAAATTGCTCAGGGAAAGTAGGCTTGAGGAATATCAACGACGAACGAGAGGATCTGATGTTGACTTGGATCTGGCATTCCATCTCTATTGTGAGCAGGGATTATCACAGAGAGAAACTGCCCAGAGATTGGGAATAGGAAAAACCACATTTGGCAATCTTGCAAGAAGACAGGGATGGGAAAGGGCAAAACCTGAGGAAGTCCCGGTGGATGTATCTCTCATTCACAGTATGTATTTCCAAGAGAATGTCCCATTCAAAGAAGTGGTAAGTTGCCTTGGAGTTTCAAGGAAGAGAGTGCGACATATCTTCAAGGAAATGGGGTGGAGAATTGGTCCACGTGGAGCAGTATTGAATGTGGATGAGGTTCTCAGGTTACGTAATGAGAAGGGCAAGAGTAACACAGAGATTGCTTTCATTTTGGGAGTTTCATGTGAGAGAGTTGAGAGGTTGTTTATAGACCTTCGAGAGAACAATCAGGATGTGGAACAGACCCGATTACACGGAAGCAACAAGCAAAGGTTAGAGGCCAAGCTTCTGCGGACAGAAATCTTTGGTAGTGAATGTAGTATATGCAACGTTTCTAAGATGGTGAGAATGCTTGCTCTACATCGGAGGGATGGGGTCCAGCATGAGAGAGAATTGGTTTGGAGTCCAGAGAGCTTACGCAAGTTGAATCCAGAGGAATGGTTGCTCCTTTGTCCCCCTTGTCATAGGTCTGTTCATTGGTGTATGGACAACATGCCAAAAGTGTTGCAGAAACTCGGGAATTTGACCAAGAATGGCGCCTCTTTGGCGAAGGGGAGAGAGAAACTTCTTGACCTCTCTGGGATGAGTGTCAGTGAACTCAGATTTCAACTGTTTGGTGACAACTGTTTGATCTGTGACCGACATGCTGATGATTACAAGCTTGTCTTACATCGAAGGAATGGGGAACATCATCATAAGTCATCAACTTGGACAAAGGAGTTCTTGCTAACAGCTGAGATTCATGATTGGGTTATGCTGTGTGACAGATGTCATTTGAGTATACATTGGCTAATGGGGGTCTTTGGTACCGAATGGGATAGAATTGAATCATATCTAGAAATGAATGACATCGCTTGATTTCAGAGGATTATGCTTTTATACTCAGAATTCGGGTCGAGCCTTGAATGAGCCCCAGTAGCAAAGCGGCCTACTGTGTTGGGATCTGTCTGAAACTTGACTTGGATCCTATTACAGGTCGACACTGCGCCTGACTTGTATGTTAGAAGACTGCTATCTCTAATCAAGAGATCAGGAGATCGCGAGTTCGAATCTCGCCTGGGGCTCCATATCTTCTTCATCGCAATTTGGTGATGTCTAGTCGTCCCATTGACTTCCGCACTTGTCACATGAATGTGTGTACCGTGCTCTGACACCGAGAGTCCCCGGAAACATCTCCCTTCCGATGTCTATGCCCCCACATCTGGGACACTTCACCTTGTGTTTCATGCTTCCACTCTTCTGCAGATTCGCTGAATTTGGATATGAGTGCGGCAGATTCAAAGTCCGAATATTGCTTGATTTGTTCTTCTCACTGAAACCAGGGGTTTCCCTGACCTACGTCTATCAAACGCTCACTTCCAGCAGAAACTATTATTCTAGGCTTTTTAACTGTGTCAAACAAAGCAATCAGATTCTGGATTGTCGTTGTCTAACAAAGGACTAATCAGCACGCAGTCTGAACGATGTCAGGGGTCTTGGAATGACAGAGTTCTACCTCGACTTTGAAACTTCGGGAATCAATCCGGAGCAAGACAAGATAATCTCTATTCAGTATCAGATGCTTGACACCAAGACAGGGAATGCTCGAGGGCCCCTCTCGATGCTGAAGGAGTGGGAGTCATCCGAACGAGAGATACTCAAGGAGTTTCTGGAGGTGCTCAATCCCAGCAATGATTGGGACTTTGTCCCAATTGGATACAATCTCAAGTTCGAGCTCTATTTTCTGCAGAAACGGCTCAGAAGAGTGTTGAGATACGAGCTTAGTGATGACTGGCTCTACTATGTATTGCCACGTGTGGACATCAAGAGCACACTAATTCTGATCAACAAGGGCAGGTTCAAGGGGACCACAATGGACTGGTTCATCCGGAAAGAGATGGATGACAGTCAGATTCCCAAATGGTACGCCCGAAAGGACTATGGCAGAATTGAGGAGTATGTGGAGGAGGAAGCAGAGAGATTCCTTCATGCATACCAGTTTCTGAAGAGCAAGCTGCCGTCGTTGTATGACAACTATGAACCATTGCCATGATCCTGCAAAATGCTGCATCACCTGTGTTCTATTTCTCCATCCTTCTTGCAGCAGCCTCCAGCGCTACAACAAGATCTAGTTTTTTTCCTGTCAAGAAGTTGATAGTAGCGCCACCACCGGTACTGATGTGAGTGATTTGCTCAGCAAGATCTTTCTTCTGTGCCATTGCTCCCATGTGACCGCCACCAACGACGGTGATTCCGTTGCACTGTGCCATTGCATCAAGGATCTTGGATGTGCCAAGTGCAAATGCCTCCTTCTCAAAGAAGCCCATTGGACCATTGGCAAAGACTACTGCTGAGTTTCTGATTGTCTCTACGTAGTTGGCTATTGTGTTTGGACCTATGTCAAAGAATGGGTTGTCATTCATCTTATCGAAGTTACATTCGAAACGTTGTCCGCCTCTTTCTACTGCCGCATCCTCAGGAAGAACGATGACATCTGGGTATTTCTCTAGAAGCTCCTTGGCAGTGCCCGACGCATCTTGAAAGCCCTTAATCGGTTTCGAATAATGCTTAGGGATTCTATCACCTGTAATTAGGAACAGCGTGCCCAATAATCCACCAATGAGTGCATTGTCCACCACTCCGGCCTTCAGGAGCTTACCAAGTGTCTTGACCTTGTCCTCGACCTTTGCACCTCCAAGTACAAGTGTCCATGGATGTCGGTCAGTCGCAGTGGCATCAGTAAGTGTGCGGATCTCCTTCTCAACTAGCCTTCCCGCCACAGAAGGTAGGACAACCGTGAACCCGACAATCGAGGCCTGAGACCTGTGTGCGGCACCAAATGCATCATTGACGAAAATATCGAAGAGTGGATAGAGCTCTTGAACTATTGGCTCTCTGGATACCTTCTCAGCAGGCGCCTTCTTGAGTTCGCCCTCAAAACAACGGACGTTCTGAAGGACTAGTATCTCACCAATTTCCACCCTCTCAATCGCCTGCTTTGCTTTGTCACCAAAGATGTCGTCAACAAAGGTGGCCTTAAGCCCGTGGCTCCTCAATATCTCGGTGTGTTGCTCCAACGAAATGAAGTCGTCACTGCCCGGACGTCCCTGGTGTGCCATCAATACGGTCTTGCTCTTTGATAGCTCTCTTAGGGTCGGCAATATGGCAATGATTCGTGAGTCATCAGTGATTCTTTGGGTTTTGGGGTCTACTGAACAGTTAATGTCTACGCGAATTAGAACCCGTTTCCCAAGAAGGTCTACATCGTCAAGGGTCTTGAAGAGCAGATTCAAACGACATCACCAAGTGCACCTTGGAAACTGTCTGGAATAAAGAGATTGTTATCGAAGTTGTGAGGAAGGCCCTATTTCCTCTTTAGACTACCATTCTCCGACTACGATTGATTCAATGAGATCTGAAAGCATGGGTCCGTCAGGATACACGACCACAGTGCAGTATCGTTCACCGTTTCTGAGTGATAGTTTGATGCTCTTCTCACGTCCCACGGATAGAAGAGCACGCACGGCCTCATGGGTCCAATCAGTCACGTTGATAGTAGCCGATAAGTTAACATCACGAAGGAGTTTCTCGAACTTGGCTCCTTGGCCCTCTTGAAGGGTCCGACCGATTGATTCTATGACAAGTAGCTGTTCGTCCAGGCTTGGGAACTGAGGGTCAAGCGTCACGCATTGGAGTTGTTGCTTATTCCTATTATATCCGTAGGGAGAAGGATCAATCAAATTCGTGTCAAGCTATACCGGTACTCGGGCTGGCATTCAGTGTCCTGCTCCTTCTCTCTCCAGTAGACTGCCCACAGACCATTTTCGGCCCTATGGAGATAGACGTACCTGTATGATTTCATCTTCCGTGCCAGCTCAACCGCGTCTAGCATCTTCTCAAATGCCTCTGCGAGCTTGTACACGCGGCCCCCCAATACCTTCCATTTGTCAATTGTCATGGTAGTCAGTTTCTTTGGTGCCTAATAATGTCGCCACATAAGCTGATGATGAAATACTAACCTTTCCTACCGATTACAACAAGCCTGTTAGCCTCGTGGTCATAGGGATCTCCTTCAAGCGAACCATAGACCCCAAGTATGTCTAGCCCAACGGACTTCAGCATCATCTTCATCTCAGCCGCAGAGTATATCCAGTGTGAAACACTCCACTCGCTCACCTTTCCTTCTTTAGAGATCAGAATCCATGTTGAGTCCACCCAGCTCCAGTCTTTCGAAACTTTTCTCTCCTCTAGCTTGAAGCCTGCTTCTGTGCGGTGCCAATCTCTTTCTCTGAAGACTCTGGCAAGTTTCTCCTTGCTCAACAGGTCAAACAATACCTTTCCACCCGACTTTAGAGAGGCATGTATGTTTTCCAAGACTCGATGTTGGTCTTCCTGATCCTCGAAATATCCAAAAGAGGTGAACATACTGAGAATCACATCAAAGGAATTCTCCCTCCGAAACTCACGCATGTCGGCCTCGATCAGATTGATATCTAGTCCTTCCGCCTTGGCCTGCTTCCTGGCAATATTGAGATAATGCTTTGTTCTGTCAACACCATCTACCTTGAAACCCCTGCGGGCAAGCTCCAGAGTATGCCTGCCCACTCCACAACAGAGATCGAGTATGGTATTATCTGGTTGGACGTCAAGGAGTGCAATTAGGGCGTCAACCTGATTTGGTGTACGTTCCATACGTTCCTCTGAGAACATCACCTGTGTGTGCCTCTCCCAGAACTCATCCTGTTCATGCCATCTTTCATCCATCTTCTCTTTCACCAGTCATGTCCTCATTTCAGAATCGAGTATTGATTAGAATATGAATCAATGGGCAAATGTGATTGTCTAATAGGAGAATTGGTGCCGCAGGAGGGATCCCCTCATCATCACAAGAAGTGATGATGATTCGAGCCCTCGACTTCGAGATGTCTCATCAGGCGCGGTCTCAATGACCCCGATCTTCTCCCGGCAAACCCGGGAAGATTATGAGTCTCGCGCCCTTACCAGACTAGGCCACTGCGGCTTTGTAATACTCATAATGAAGTCTGGCAAACGAGCACTCTTGACTCCTCTAATTAAACTTGTCTTCAGTGTGGCATGCAATTGACGTCTGTGCTGCTTTGCTCTTTGATGGAGTGATTACTCCGCAAGAACACGCCTTACCTCGGTCGTCAGGAGGTCCTTGACTGTCTTACCATCCGCCTTCCCTCTCAGCTCCTTCATTGCCACGCCCATAAGACCACCTATTGCAGCCTCTCCCCTCTCGCGAACAAAGTCAACTCGTTTCCTGACTATTGTTCTTATGATTTTCTCAAGCTCGGTGGCATCCACCCTTTCTAATTCAGTTGCTTCAAGGGCTTCCTTCACACTGGATGAGGGGTTGTTGGCAAGGTAAGTCAAGACAACGGGAATGGCCTCTGAGGAAATGTCATCTGTCAAGACATTCTCGAATAGACCCATTAGGTGTCCCTCGGTCAGATTGTCAGTGGGTACGCCATCACGATGCAGACTAACAAGCGTGTTCTCCAAGGTGACTGCAACTAGTGTGGGCGATACGTCTAGTTTGTTCACGATACTCTCGTAAAGATCCAGATTGAGAGATCTGACAACCTGAGCAGCTAGGTCCTCGCTAAGGTCGTGCTCTTCTACGAATCTCTTCCTCTTCTTCTCGAGGGTTTCAGGCATATTCCGTCTGATTCTCTTTAGACGTGCTGTGGTGATCTTCACGGGGCGGACGTCGGTCTCGGGGTACATTCTTTCTGCCCCTGGTCGAGGACGAGCGTACTTGGTGGTTGCATCTGGTAGTGGTGTTCGAGTTTCTGCCGGCACGCCCTCGATAGCTTCGCAAGCTCTCTTCATAACAGCATCTAGAGCGTCAGTACATTTCTCTTTAGATGCGGCAACGATGACCACTGCGTCTTCTTCATTGGCACCGACTGTTTCTCTAACTTGGACTGTTTCGGCTCTGCTGATTCCATGGTCCGGGAGTTCATCGGTATGGAAGATGCCACCTACTCCACCCCAGAATTTGGCGTGGTCAGAGAGCTCTGTCCCTAGCCTGCGACCAGGTTGTATCTCTTTCCCGACTAGCCCCGTAAAGCCCGGTAGATTCACCGCCAATACAGCCCCCCCAGACTTGAGAGCCTTCTTCAGGATCTTGGACTCTGTGCCCGAAAAGACTTTGCTCACGTCGTGGATACTTCCATCAAGGTCATCCTTGGTAATTCCGCGGTCAGACAGGGCATCACGTATTTCCAGTAGCCTCTCCTGTCTTAGAGTCTCCAATCTCACAAGTTCGGCAAGCATCTCGAGCTGTTGGAAACCCTTGATTTCTGTTACTGCGCCACCATTGATGGAAACATTGACGTCCTGCCTAATCGATCCAAGACCTCGCTTTACCCTACCGGTGGACCTCAGTAACAGACCAATAGCGAGCGCTGTTTCTTGGGCCTCTTCAGGGGTGTGAATGTCTGGGGCTGTAGCCACTTCTACCAGAGGAATGCCAAGTCTGTCAAGTCTGTATACTCTCATGTTCTTCTTGTCATCGTCAGAGATCTTCCGGGCGGCATCTTCCTCCAGACATATGGTCTGAATCCCAATCTCCTTGTCACCTACTAGCACCTTTCCTCCAGTAGCTATGATACAGGTGCGTTGGAAACCTGTGGTGTTACTTCCGTCAATTACGATCTTCCGCATTGGGTGTATCTCATCAACCGGAGTGGAACCGAGGAAATTCGCCATTATCAGGCCAACATCGATGGATTCCTCGCTTAGATTGTGAGGTGGTTCTTCGTCAGCCTCCACAAGGCATGTGGTATCATTGTAATACTCGTAATAGAATCGTTTCTGCTGTTGAAACTCAAAAAGTGCTGCAGGATCAACTGCACCCATCTCACTCTGTGTAGGTCTTAGTCTGCGTACGAATCCACCATGAGGTGCATCGTCACGTACAACTGTAGGACAATGACAATAGAGCTTTCGTGCTGTGTTGAGTTGTTGGTGTAGCTCGAGACCTACCATGAGACCAATATCTCTGTAATGGGCGGTCTCATCCATGTTATTCAATCTCCCGATGAGGTTCGTATTCTGCCATCTCAGTTCGCATCTCAATCTCGCCCACTAGAGATTGTGACATTGACTCTCTCACCTTATCTGGAGTCTTCATGTTTGCAAGAAGCCAGGCCAGCTTGACGTATGCTGTTTCAGTTAGCATGTCCTCGCATGGAATGACACCCATTTCCAGCAGTTCTACGCCGGTGCGATAGACATTCATGTCAATCCGGCCTGAGATACATTGACTCGTCATAGCTATGACTATGCCTGTGTCGAGTGCCTTCTTCAGGGAAGGTTGAATTATCTTGGGCGCATGTCCTAGACCTGTCCCTTCGATGACTATGCCTCTATACTCTCGATCAACGAGAGAGTCAATCATTCCAGCACTAAAACCGGGGTGTGTCTTCACAATGGCCACCCGGTCATCGAACTTGGGTTTCAGTCGGAGCTTTCGGTTAGGGTCCCTCCTGAATAGCGGTGTGGTCATCTCAGTGATATCAGAGGAATCTACCTTGAAGAGTGGGTATGAGTTGATTGACTGAAATGCGTCACGTCTGCTTGTGTGGCTCTTACGTACACGGGTTCCTCTGTGTGCATAGGCATAACTGTCGTCTGTATGTGCATGCATGACCACCATTACCTCAGCGGCATTGGCTCGAACAACCAAGTCTGTTGCCCAGACCAAGTTCGTGGCAGAGTCTGATGAAGGCCTGTCTGAGGACCTTTGGGAACCAACAAGTGCTACTGGTACTGGAAGGTCTTGCAGTGCGAATGATAGTGCGGCGGAAGTGAAACCAAGTGTATCTGTACCATGTGCTATGACAACTCCATCGGCCCTTTTCTTGACCTCGGCGGCGACTCCACGAGCAATCTTTGACCAGTCAGAAGGTGTGATGTCCTCTGAGAACACACTCATCAGGACCTTTGCTCTCACGTTGGCATGGTCCCGAAGCTCTGGGACTGTGTCATATAGGTCCTGAGCGGTGAGTGCTGGGTTTACAGCCCCAGTCATGTAGTCTACTTTGCTGGCGATAGTCCCTCCAGTACTCAAGATTGATACTGAGGGAAGCTTCGGATTCATGGCAGGTACCTCTTGTCCTGCACCACGTCTTCTTCCTCGAGCCTTGCGAACTCGACTTATCTTGGAACTGGTTGAGAGTCTAATTCCAACATTGTATCCATTTGGCATTTTGAGTACGACGTGATCAGGATCAGCACCAATCTGGGCTCGGGGCATGAGAATCCCAGTATACTCGTTGCCGTCGTCGATTATCTTGATTGTGTCACCAACCTCAACATCCGAGGCAGAGAGCTTCTTCAGAACAAGACCGCCATAGCCGGAGCCATTCAGACTCAATAGTATCCCACCTATAGGTTTCGAAACTCCACCCTGCGGTGTCGGTCATAAAGTCTTCGTCTCAATCAGTTGAAGCTGACAAGAGTCGGGTTCCTAGATGAAGCCAAGTATGATTAGAACTCCAAAAGTGATGAAGACCAGTCCTGTGACCCTCTTGACAACGTCTACAGGGATTCTGTTGGCAGCTTGATCGCCAGCAAATGCGCCAACGAGATTCACAACAAAGAAACCAGCTATTGCTCCCGCAAACACTAGTAACGGAAGGAAAGATTGCGCTGCAAGTGCTAGGATTGCAATTTGGCTCTTGTCACCTAGTTCTGACAATAGGACTAGGGATACCATGCTGAGGAAGGTTGCAGGTTGTTTACAGTCCTCTACGTCGGAATTGTCTTTCACTAGGGTATGTATTCCCATTCCAATGAATAGTGCTCCCGATATGTATAGAATGAGGTTGATTGGAAGAGTAGTAGCCAGTATTACTCCCACGGCTACCGCTACTGCTGATGCGAATAGAAGTGCCAACATCGCCGCGAAGAGTACAACATAGGGACGTCTGTACTGCGCACTGAGACAAAGCGTGGCCAACATTGTCTTGTCACCAATCTCAGTGAGAAATACAAGACCAAACGTTGACAACAGAGTTTGCACAGGCATTCCTTTGTTTCCTCAGAGGCGCCGTGATAGTTCTCCCCGATAAGGCTATCTCAATGTCGCTTTCTGGAGAAGAGTGGTGCGGGAGGTGAGATTTGAACTCACGGACTGCTTCCAGACCAGATGTCCTATTCGTATGACCCCTTTTCAGATACGATCTTAAGTCTGGCGCCTTTGGCCTAGCTTGGCTACTCCCGCCTGGGTCTGTCGATGCGTTTCCAGCTCTTCAACTCTTTTTTGATTTGCTGCGACGAGGAAACATGGTGGGGCGGGCCGGATTTGAACCAGCGACCCTCGAGGGCTGAGGACAAATCCCTTCAGCATTCTCGGTGTAAGCGAGACATCATAGCCGGGCTAGACTACCGCCCCTAATCACTGCGGGTCGTTCAATCCGAATAAAAGAGTTGCTTACTGGCGAATTGCAGCAACATGAAATTCTTGGAGAGCCTCTTCTAATACCAAGTTTCGGATGTCAGTGAAGCCGAGATCTGCAACCGAATCACAGATGCTAGAGATTGTCTGAGAAGACGTATTCGATTTGAATGCTGCAATAAGCCATCCCCGCTTGATTAGCAGCGGAGAGAATCTCTTGATCAGTTTGAGTGTGCCTTCTGGCTCTGTGGTGACATCGATGAGCAGCAAATCAAGTTGCTCCTCCTTGCTGACAATTAGGGGATCCATCGTGAAAGCGTCATCAACTAGGATTGATAGTTTCGGGTATTTGTTCACAAGCCTCTGAAGTGATTCAGCAAATTCCTCTGATATCTCGATACCTACGGCTGTTACATCACATTCAGCTAGATACATCAGGAAGCCTCCGGCCGAGCTGCCAATGTCAAGAGCAGTCTTTCCTGGGACTATGATGCCTCCTAGTGATTCGTCAATCTGCTGTAGCTTCAGATATCCAATCGGTGCATCTGACGCGTCCGTCGAAACGACTACAGACTCTGTACCCTTGATTTGCTTCGAGGGTTTTGCGTAATCTCCGTTGACCTTCACATACCCAGCCCGAATAGCGCGTTTTGCAGCCTGACGTGACGAGAAATGGCCTTGTTCCACCAACCAGATATCAAGTCTTGGCATGGTATTTCTCTCCAATCTCCTCAGGAATGAACAGATGCATGGGAACTCCTTTCAATCTAGGGCCAATTGCAGCTAGTATACCTGAAGCACGAGTGCTTCTCTTGCATCGTAGGGAGTATTCAAAATGGCCGAGCTTTTCTATCCGATAGATGTCTTCGGTGTGACCGGATCTTCTGAGGACAGCATCGATGAGTTCCTTGGTGCATCCTAAGACAAGAAGCCGTTGATGATTATCCCTGACCCATCTGTCTATCTGTTCGAGATATGATTCCGCAAACTCACCTGCGATTCTCTGGCTAGTAGTGTCTACTTCTGTGATCCGTATGGTCACGGGAAGATTGTCTACCAGTACTAGTGTGCTGGCGATTGTCCTTAGAGAAGAGTTGTGCATTTCAAACTGTTCTCGTAGACCGTAAAGGGGAATTAGTACGTCCATCTGACTAGGTGTGGCAATTCCGATGTCCACATACAGACCGTAGCCTACTTTTCCAACGTCAACAAAGTGACCCTTGTGAGTAGAATCGGGGCGAAGGGCGCCAATCGTAGAAATGGTTCCATATTCTTGTGCTAGCACATTCGCAATGAATTCCTCGTCCTCCCCATCAATCTCGACCGTTATACGACCTCTTTTGTTGGTCCCAATCTTGACGAGTCTTGCGCTTAGTTCTCTGGCTATGTCGGCAAAATCCGCTCTTACAGCCTGAAGGAGCTTCCCTCTATATGCTCCATATGCTCGTGCTTCCAGAACTAGATGCTTCAATCGCCAACCCCCTGAAAGAGTCTGAATGCCTTATGCTAAGTAGATTTCCCTAGGGATTTGCTCCCATGGACTTACGTTGTAGAAGTAGCTGACAAGTCGGCTTTCAGTTCTTCTACTCGCTTGCGGAGAAAATCAATTGCTCTTGTGTTGTCGACATATTCCAGTTGTTCATTACAGTTAGGACATCGGAATGAGAGATTCATGGCCTCCTCAAACGGAACTGGAGAGGAATCACGGCTAACGCATGCATAGAGGTCATTGTTAGATTCGTGTTCTAGTCTTTGTTCAAGTAGATTCAGGACGAGCCGTTTCTTTCGGTCGACTAGGGCTTGTGCCTTCTTTGGATCTATCTTCCAATAGTACAAGAACCACCCTGTATTAGTATCCCGGATTCTGCGGTAGGAGGCGAGATGATTGTCATGGAGCTTGTATAGAATCCTTCGAACTATGTTGAGTTTCAGATCGGTCTTTGTGGCAATTTCCTCATCCGTGGTTTCCTCTGCATTGACAAGGACTGTCGCGACGTCCACGCCCTCTTTGCCCGTTATCTCTTCGACTACAAGGCGGAACAGGTCGTGATTGATGTTAGCATGTACCATTTTGAAGTAATCACCTGAACTCACGGAACTTGGCCAATCAACTGCATCGTAATGTAACCAAAAGCCCTGCGTTTGGAAATTTGCACTTACTATACTATTATTACCTAAGAGAGTATATATTCACTTCGCTTGGGTCCTCTTCTACTTGGACTTCTGCGACTTCTTCCGCTTGACCACAACCCGGTCTCCAAGCGTTGGTCCAGCGCTGGATACACCCCGACTTGGTTTGATTGGAGCTGAACCAATTGGCTCCAGTAGTGAGATGCCAAGCTCTCTCTCGAGGCCTCTGATAGTCTTACGTGTCGGCTTTAGTCGACCCGTTTCTATTGCCTGAAGAGTTGAGATGCGTTCACCCACCTTCTGAGCGAGCTCCTCTTGGCTTAGTTTCATCTTCTGTCTCGTAGTTCGGATCTTCTCGGCGTAGTCTTCAATGAGAATCATTTCATCGAGTCGTGTTCCGCTCGACACACGGGGTCTTGGTTTGCGGGATGCTTTTGATAGTGCCTGTCGGGAAACACCTGGGACTGGCTTCTTGGGTTCTCCGACCCAGGATGGACGTATTCTAGAATCTGAGAGATCCCTTCGGCCTGGACTGGGTGCGGCTCCTGCAAACCTAGCTGCGCACTGATGGCATACGTTCATTCGAGCGCCCTCGATCTCAACGTTTCTTCCACGACCCTTCATGTTCCTGCCACATAGTTCACAGCTGGGCACAAGTATCCCTCTTCTAGTGATTTTGCATCGGCAATGTTGATAAAAGTTGTCGACTGGTACAGAATTCTGGGACCCTCAAAGGAATGCTTAAATCGTTAGCATCGGATGGGGTTTCGAGGTGCAGTGATTGCCAGGGACTGCTGACGCAAAGAAGGACAGTGGCGTCGACGATTCCACCTACAGCGAGAGCTACACGAGACACTTAGAGCGTCGTCTGCGTGCACTTGAAACAGAAAAGCAGATTCTTCAAGCTGAACGTTCGAGGCTAGAGAAGGAAACTCAGACTCTAAGAACGGAGCTCGAGAAGCTTAGACAGTCGCCTCTCATCACTGCAACGGTAATCGAAGTACTTGATGACGGACGAGCGGTTGTGAAGAGCTCGACTGGTCCGAACTTCGTTGTTCATATCTCGTCATCCATCCCTAAGGACAAGTTGCAACCAGGCATGAGAGTTGCTCTCAATCAGCGATCCTTTGCTGTGACTCAGGAATTGCCTCCACCAAGGGACCCAATGATTAGAGCGATGGAGATTGAAGAAGCTCCTGAGGTTTCATATGCTGATATCGGCGGGCTAAAGGAGCAACTTCGAGAAATAAGAGAAACCGTTGAGTTGCCACTGCTTAAACCTGACCTCTTTGAACAGGTTGGCATCGAGCCCCCAAAGGGTGTCTTGCTGACTGGTTTTCCAGGCACAGGGAAGACTCTGTGTGCTAGAGCTGTCGCGCACGAAACTAACGCGACTTTCATCAGAGTTATTGGTTCTGAGTTGGTTCAGAAGTTCATTGGTGAAGGAGCAAGACTCGTTAGGGAGATCTTCCTACTGGCAAAGGAAAAGGCGCCTGCCATCGTGTTTGTGGACGAGCTTGATGCAGTCGGTTCGCATAGATTGGATATTGCCACTTCTGGTGATAGAGAGGTCCAACGTACGTTGATGCAGTTGCTCAGTGAGCTTGACGGTTTTGAAACTCGTGGTCAAGTAGCTGTCCTTGGTGCTACGAACCGACCAGACATTCTGGATCCAGCGCTATTGCGCGCAGGGCGTTTTGATAGAATAATCGATTTTCCAGTCCCAGATGACCAGAGTAGGAAGGAGATATTCAAGATTCACACACGTGGAATGAATGTACATTCCGAACTTGATTTTGATAGACTGGTATCTGCCACGCCAAATCTGACGGGTGCTGACATCAAGATAATCTGCACCGAAGCCGGTATGTTTGCTATCCGTGAAAGCAGAGTCTGTGTAGTTCAAGAAGACTTCAGCAAGGCAATAGCAAAGATTCAGAGTCGAGGTAAGGGTGATGGCGCTCCAAGCACTTTGTATTGTTGACGCGTCGTACCCTGATTGTTGTCAATCACTGCTTTCTGTGAGTCGTCATGAAGTACAGAGAGTTCCTTAGAACTAGCCTCAAGGACCAAGTCCCGTCAGACATACCTCTCCCTAGCGGATACCATCTCGTAGGACATGTTGCCCTACTACATGTCGATTCTGGACTGGAACCGCATTTTCGCCTACTGGGAGAAGCCACTCTCAGATATGACAGGAGAATCGAATCGGTTGCAGTGAAGACAGGTGCTACGACCGGAGTCATGCGGGTACCAGATTACACTCTGGTAGCCGGTAAGAGTGACACAGTCACAACACACGTTGAGAATGGAGTTAAGTTCAGACTTGACCCAACACGCGTCACTTTCTCTGGCGGTAATAGAGGAGAGAGAAGTCACATGGCATCCATAGTCCAGCCTGGCGAGTATGTTCTCGATATGTTTGCCTGTATTGGCCAGTTTGCTCTACCTATGGCGAAGAAAAAGCAAGTGAGGGTCAAGGCGATTGAACTGAATTCGGAGGCATACAAGTTTCTCATCAATAACATTCGACTGAATGATCTTGATGACTTGGTTGAAGCCATACATGGTGACTGTCGTGTGGTTCATCCTGTTCACAGTGTGAATAGGGTCATCATGGGATACCTGCATGATACGCAACATTTTCTTCCTCATGCATTGGAAGCGTTGGTAGCCGAAGGAGGCACGGTTCACATGCACATTGCTTTGCCTGACAAGGAGGTGGACATACTGATGCGTGATGTCGAGGACCTTTGTTCTAGTAAGGGCTTCATCTCAGGCGTTTCTATACGCGGCATCAAATGGTATGCGCCTGGTGTTCGGCATTTTGTCCTTGACATCAAGGTCGTTCAATCTTTAGACGACGATTGATGGAGCACAATCATTTTATCCCTGACTTTGAGTATCAGGACCGAAGATCTTGGAATTGTCTGGGGTATGATGAATGTCACGTAGACGTGGTATGTCGCCAAGAGCCATTGCCAGAATGATGAAACAGATGGGAATAGAGCAGAAGGACGTTAATGGTGTAAAAGAGGTAATATTCCGATTCGATGACAAGGAGTGGCTGATCGCAGATCCTCAAGTCGTGATGATCAAACAGGCGGGAAGTGAATCGTTTCAGGTGTCAGGTAATAAATCGGAAAGAGGACTAACGACTGAAACTGGTGTTTCCCAGAACGTAACGTCTGAACCAGAAAAGGAGATTGAGATTCCGATGGAGGACGCCGCACTGGTGGCCAGTCAGACTGGTGTTGACATAGAAGCTGCAAGGCAAGCATTGAAGGAAAGCGATGGCGATTTGGCGGCGGCAATATTGAATCTCAGACGTACGTAATGTAATACAAATAATACCAACAGTTGTCCGTTACTGTTCGGACTCCATTCTTTCCTTTAGGAATTTGAGTCTGAAGAAGTCCTCACGCTCTCGCTCCTCTAGTGCTTGCTTCACATATCTTGCAGTAGCATCAAGTCGAGGAATTACGACTGTTTCAAGAGCTGACACGCGCCTCTTGGTGCACTCGACTTCGACTGCCAGCCTCTTGACTGTTGAGTCGATCTCGGCCAGACGTACCACCGCTTTCAATGCTTCTTTGAACTTGGTTGACATGACGTCAAGTTGCACGCTAGAGTCTGGTAGGGAGTAAGGAAGTTCTGGCACGCGTTGCTCAACTGATAGGACTGGTACTAGGACTCCCATCATGGACCGTGTAGAGATTCTCAGGTCAGCCTGAACTCTGCTCGCATTGGCAAACTCCACAACTTCGGAAGGCCCCATAATCATCTTGGTCTTTGTGAGAGCGGAGAAAGCCTCTGAGAGAGCGGTTTCAACCTTCTCTCGAGTGTCCTTGACCTCAGCAAGGACGTTGAAGAGCTCCATGATTAGTGAGTCGCGTTTCTCCTTAAGTAGGTCGTGACCACGCTCTGCCAGCCTCATTCTGTTCTTCAATCGAAGAAGCTCCATTCGCGTTGTCTTGGTTCCTGGCAGGATCTTACTCATTGGCAGTCCCTTCAGAGATATGAATATGACTTCCTGGACTGAGCCGTGTCACATACTGATGTCCTAAAACTCTTGTGATGGGCATCATGTGAAAGTCACTACAAGTGCACTCATGATTATGGCAAAGGCGCAGATCAGAAGCCAATCTCGGACGTATCTCTTGACGAGTCTTGGTCGATCATTGATCTGTCCGGTCACGATCAGAGTCATGAATGAAATGAATAGAAAGGCAAAAGGAAGAGCGACTGTCGAACTTGTCAGCGGCGCATCGGTGATCAGGATTATTGCAGCTAGTGCACCAAAGACGAGGAAGCTCAGTATCATCAATGAGTTCATTACATGCCGGATTCGGTCGACGTCCATCATAGATTACTCCTTTCGCATTGACCGGTCCGTTTCCGGACTAGCCTCCTCGCTGCTCCATTCTGTTCAAAAAGGTTACGTCTTGTTGGTGGGTTGAAAGTAGACACCGAAAGATTCACCGCACTACTTATTAGCCACTGACTCATCGGAGGATTGTATTACAAGAAGTACATGTGATACCGTGGGGTACACATCATGACAATAGCGATTCACGAGAGTGCGTTGATTCGCCACTTCAATACTCGCAAGGAAGTCTTGCGGGCTTGGGAAGAGCGGATTGGTGCTCGGTTCTCTCCCTTTCGTGGTTACAAGATGCCAGACTCACGACTCTACATTGAATGGCCGGAGTTCCTTGATCACCTTGTAGATTTGATTCTCACCAATGAGCGGCACATCTTCCTTAGGGGCCCAGTAGGGTCTGGGAAGAGTACACTGATGTTGCTTGCTCTGAGAGACCTGCCAACCTTAGCTGATCGCAGAGGAAACAAATTCGTGACTGGTTATGTTGGCATGACAGGACTTTATGAGAAACAGATGTCAGCTGCCATTGCCGACTCTTTGAGGATAAAGTATCGAAGATCATGGGAGTCCAGTCAAATCATAGAGACTGTCGCTCAGGAATCTGTGAGAAGGTATATCGAGGAGAACTGTCGCACTTCACTGTTCCTTGAGGATGTCGCAGACAATCAGGAAACGGCATTCCACAAGCTGCGATATCTGGCTGATCTTCCAACTCAAGAGATGAAAGCTGATTATCCGGACGTGCTCGATGAACCAATTGTCACGCTGATAATGTCTGGGACTGCAATCTACTGGAATGCAATGCTTTCGTTCCTACCACAGATTGCAGATAGGACTGAGCCTTTGGATGTCCCACCGTTTGATGATCAAAAGGCAAAGGAGTTTATCGGGAGAAGAATCTACTATGCTCAAGGACGTATAGACAGCTTTGACCCTGGTAACTATGAGATCTATCCATTCGATAACGCTGCAATTGAGGTTATCAATGAAGCGGCCAAGGGGAATCCACGTGACATTCGGATGTTGGCAAGAGGATGTCAGCAGGTGGCCGCAGAAGGTTTCAGACGGAACGGAGATCCAGAAGTGGGCAGAGAGATTGCCAAACTAGTATCAGAAGCTTATGCTGAACTGCTTAGAGAGGTGCGCTAGGTTTGAGTGTTCTAAAGAAGTATCGTGATTCCGAAGAAGAGAGAGATGCAAGACCAACAGCTGTGGAAAGAACTACTGTAAATGAAAGAAGTAGGTCTGTGGTAGCAGTACCTAACAAAGAACGAAAGAGTCCAATTGTATCGTTTTCGTTCACCACAGAGCTTAGATCATGTCTTCAAAACGTGAGAAATGAAAGGGCAATTAATCTGAGTATGTGGGTTGAACGGAGATTACGAGAAGCTCTGTCCGAGGAGTTTCCGGACATAGCCAGCAGACATCTAGAAGAGTAGTTTCATCAACCGACTCAAACCCACTCACTTCTTGTAATACACATGAATAGAGAAGACAAGCTTTTGTTGCACATTTCCTACTACTTGTGCATCTCTGCGTACTCTGCAACACGGGCCATGCACAGTGCTGCCAGAGATGGATCATCATAACATGGAACTCTGTTCATCTCGAGCAGGTCCCTTCCGGGCTTTCCTACATCTGCGGCCAACCATACTCCAACGACAGGCTTTCCCTCATCAGCAGCTCGGATACCTTCTAGAGTTCCTTCAGCATGCTCTGTCTGTGTCATCCCTGCAAATGTTGGGACTGCACAGATGACCAGCAGGATATCAACATTGGGATCCTTCAGTAGCAACTCGGTACTTACACGATACTCTCTCTGGCCCCCACTTGCTACAACATCTATGGGATTACTGACTGATGCCATGGGAGGAAGAATCTGATTGAGTAGCTGTCCTGTTTCTTCGTCAAGGATAGGAACGTTTAGTCGAGAATCAAAGGCGGCATCAGCGGCAAGAACTCCTGCACCGCCTGTATTACTAATAATACCAACATTACGTCCCTTGGGAAGTGGTTGATAGTCAAAGAGTTTGCACACTTCAAGGAGGCTGTTCAGGGTGGGAGCAGTAACACAGCGAGCTTGCCGTATCATTCCATTGAACACTTTGACTGAACCGGCCAGAGATCCAGTATGGGATAACGTGGCACTTGCACCAAGTTCACTTTTGCCGCCCTTTAGTACGACAACTGGTTTCTTGCGGGCGGCTTCATGAAGTGACTCGAAGAAGGTCCTGCCCTGATCAACACCTTCAACGTACATGGCAATTACAGTCGTGCCGGAATCTTCGCCCAAGTAGTCAATGATTTCAGAGAACTGTACATCAGCTGCGTTTCCCAGACTCGCAAACTTGCTCATCCCAATCCTTTTGGCTCGAGCTTCATAGATGATCATTCCACCTAGCGCACCACTTTGAGAAACGAGGGCAATATTACCTGAATCTGGCATCATAGTGAAGGTCCCATTGAAGAGCTTGGTATTGGAGACACCAACGCAATTCGGTCCTATCATTCTGACTCCCGCACTCTTTGCTGCTTTCACAAGTTCTCCTTCAAGCTTCGAGCCAGCACCTCCTCTTTCACTGAACCCTCCTGAAACTACAACCGCCGCCTTGGCCCCTGCCCCGGGGACTTCCGCCATCAGACCTGGACAGTGCTTTGCTGCGACTGCCACTATGACCAAATCGACTGGTCCTGGAAGGTTTCCCAGACTTGAGTAGGCCTTAACTCCAAGTACCTCGCTTCCACTTCGTGTCACTGGATAAGTTTCAATCTTGGACGCCAAGAGATTCATCAGAATCGTATGGCCCAGCTTTCGATGGTCGGAGGAAGCTCCGACCAGTGCCACTCGCTTGGGATTGAAGAACAGATCAATCTCGTGGAACTTGTCCACTTGCGAGTCTGTCATAATCCTCACGCGGTCTACAGTCGATTTATGTCTGCCGAGATTCTCCTCGATTCCATCAATCTATTTCGAGATTCTGCCAAGGAAGCGTTTGAGTATGCCTTGACTTCTGCAGCCAGATTCTAGCACTCCTTCAATTACAGGCACAGCTTCGGGGCATTTCTTGGAGATGTTCTCTAGGGCATTCAGTACAGGTTGGACTATCCATTTCTTCTTGCCACGGCAGAGAGTTTCAGCAAGGGTCAGGACCGCAGAATCGTTGTAGAGATTTCCAAGAACATTGATTGCTGGTGTCGCAACACGAGGATCGTCAAGCCTCACAAGCTTTTCGAGTGCAATGATTGAGTTGATGCTTCGAACTGCAACGTGGGTCTTCATACACTCAAGCAGAATTCGGTAGTTATCACTGGACGGCGATTCGTGATATTGTGTTGCTGTATTCTCGAGTAGTACGCTAAGGGTGGATAACGAGTGTCTACTGGCATAGGATGAGAGGGCTTCAAGATTCTGATTGATTATGCCTTTGAGAAGATTTGCGTACAATGAGTTTGATGGAACAACCAGGTCTTTTGGATCGACATCTTCTTCTCTCTGGATTTGAATCTCACCGCTAACTGCTCGTGATACTTGTATTACCGATAATACTACTTCAAATTGGTCTACAGGCAATTGCGTTCCTTTGACTCCCAACTCCGAAAGTGCCCGTCGCCCATACTCTGTATACCACAGAGGTGTAACATCAATGGTACTTCCACTTTGAATGAGTGTAAGATCGACGATCTGTCTGAGCCTAGTAGATTCAAGGGCAGCTTCTAGCTTTTCGAATGTTTGAACGTTCAGTATCGGAAGATCAAAGAATAGAGTATCGCCATCTTCTGTTTGTTCCAAACTCAATTGTCGAACGTGCGTGACAAAGGAGTGTGTGGCCTCAGCTAATGATTCTTCGTCTTCCAGCCTCTTGAGAAGATTGATTGTATCGAAATCTACAGGCTCCAGCCCCGAAGCTGAAAGAAGCTGAAACACCATCTCTCGATACTTGATTGGCTCAATCCTTGTGCGTACCTTTCCGAAACTTGCTGGTGTGACATAATCGGCCTCTGCCGCCATAATCAGATATCGGACTGCGGCACTCCACCCTTCGTCGCGCTCTGTTTCAGCAATGACATCGAGCAGGTCTCTACCTCTTCGTTCTCCGATGGCATCAGCAAAATGATTGACTCGTTGCTCTCTCTCGGATTCTACTGCCTTGTCCTTGAGAGCTCTCATGAACCACTTCTTGTCGTCCTCATTGGTCAAGATAGCCACCGAGTCAACACGGATAGTCCGTCAATGCCTAATGAAAAGGTTGGCGTATTACTTCTATTACAAGGTTCTGACTCTGGTCCCTATGTGGTTTCTACCTTGCGCCTCGAAAGTTCTGACTTAAGAGCTGCTGACGCATTGAGCTCTTCTAGTGCAGAAAGTATTGTTTCCTCAACCAGACGATAGCTCTCAATTTCTTCCTTTGACAGTGTGGCCTTGCCTGACAGTACGTCACGGACTCTCCGGTAGTCACCGATTCTAGTGGCGACCTCTTCGAAAGGCCGGAACAGTGTGAGATCAAACATGCCAAGGTATGCCAGAAGGAGCATTGTGTAGAAACATCGGGTAACATTCCTTCGCGCTTGTTTCAGCGTCCTATTGAAAGCACCACGGGTAACACCGGTTGCCTTTCTTCCAGACTTTGACCTGTAGGAGGCCTTGTCATCATATGGGATGTGGCTGCCATACTCATCTTCCACGACTAGATCAATCAGCAGCGTTTCCAGTTGGATTTCAGTTAGTACTGACTGATCAAGTAGTGCCTTCAGTATTGGCTCTCTTAACACTCGACGGGCTGCAGTGGCAAGTTGTCTGATTGACACTCCCTCTCTTTTCGAGTCGGATTTCTTGGGACTCATGTTCTCATTCACCGAGTGACTTCTGTATCACGCCTTGGCTGAACGGCGCCATTCAATAATGGCTTCATAACCCTGTGAAGCGCGTTTAGAGGATTATGAGTGCTGTTTTCTTTTCGTGGTTGTTGGGCCACTGTGCGGATACAAATCTGTATACAAATGATTGTGTTGACCGGTTTAAATGCTCGCCGGTAGCTACTAGGGGAATACCTTTGGAAACTGAAACAGAACAGTGGATTATCTAAGTGGGAGCTTCCATTCTGCTTCCGGTGACATCAACACAAATCCTAGGATTAGGTTTCCTCGAATCTCATCAAACTTGTAGACACCAAACACATGTTTCTTCTTGCTGTCAGTCCATTCAATCTTGCCTCTGGCAAGGTAGTGTTGAAAAATGGCACGACACTGCTTCCGAACACTTGCGAATAGATTCCGATAGCGCTTGCGTTGCGATGGCCTGATCCCCCATCTCTCTAGAATGAATCTGTTAGCGAAACTGTTACTGGAAACTAGGATTGACTTCCGCTTCTTTCTCAGTTTCTCCGTTGATTTAATGAGAGTGTTCTTGAAACAATCAAGAACACTTGCGAGTATGGATGGAGTCAACTTGGGTTCGAACAGGATGGACCGGGTATCTTCATCTGGCACGCGCAAGTCAGTTCGTAGGTTGGTGAGGCTTCAATGCTTATGAGGTCCTACAAATTGAGTGCTCGTAGAGTCTTACCACTTCGGCGAATCAATGATGGAATTTCACTGGAACAACTAGTTCTTGGGCAAGTAATGCTTGTAATACATGTCATACGGACTCAGCTGACCGAAGATGCAATGCACAAACTCCAACACATGCGAACTTTGGTTATCAATGCAGACTCTTCGGACAAGATCCTTGTAGACACGAAGCTTACTATGCATGCTTCATCAAAGCTTGAACTGTGGACATTCCAAGTTCCAACGCCTTGAGATTGATTGATTCATACTTCTTGGAGAATGCGGCGCGTACTACCTCAATAGCTGTGTCTTTGCCTATTGGTGTTGCTCCAGTTCCGAGAACTCCGCCTAACATCACCATGTTTAGGGACATGGTGTTCCCGGCTTCCTTCGCGAGCTCCATCGCATCGATCTCGAGAATACAATCTGTGAATTCTCTCATAGCCGCAAGGATCCTCTCATGTGCGGGATACTCTGCTTTACCCATTGAAACATCTACTGGATATTGGACGTGAGAGCTCATCAGTACGCAACCATCTTCCATCACGTAGTGAATCTCTCGCAATGTTTCGATTGGTTCGAAGCCTACAAGTAGATTGGCAGAACCCGGATCCACAATTGGCCCTCGTGCACCTTCTCCAATCCTAACAGTACAGACAACATGTCCCCCACGCTGGGCCATACCGTGAATCTCACCCACACGGACATTGTGGGAGTCGGCCAAGGCCGCCTTCGCCAGTATCTCAGCAAGACTCAACACGCCCTGACCTCCAACACCAGAAATGGCAATATTGATTGTATTACTATTATTACTAGTCACTGTCATGCCTCCTCTTGTTTGATCGCACGTTGAGGACATACGTCTACACAGGTTCCACACAGGTTGCAGAGAGTTTCTTCAATCACAGCCTTCTCACTTTCCGAATCGAGAAACATGGCTGGACAGGACAGACGATTCAAACAACGTTTGCATGCATTACATAGCTTCTCGTCCACGTAGTAATCTGGAGGATACTCTCCTGTTCTGCGTCGATCAGCAACAGTGAGAAGAGCACAGGGTGCCTTTGACACCAGCACTGCAGGCGCTCCGTTCTCCCTTACCCAGGTTACCATTTCTCGGACTTGAGCAACAAGATTTGCCAGGGACGCGAATGGATCTACATCCATCACATACTCCACTCCAAGACCCCTGCATGCTTCTGCTATGTCCAGAGGGGGTACCTCTTCTTGCATTCCAGTGATTCCAGTACCAGGGTGTGGCTGGTGGCCAGTCATTGCTGTGGTGCGATTGTCAAGGACAACCAGACTGATTGGGTGACGATTGTAGACAGCATTTGCAATCCCAGGAAGACCAGATGCAAAGAATGTACTATCACCTATCGTCGCCACGACATCTTGGTTTGTCACACGTGCAAGGCCGCAAGCAGTGGTTATTGATGATCCCATGTCAAACAGAATGTCTGCTGTTTCTAGTGGTGGTGCAATGCTCAGAGTGTAACACCCTATGTCTGACGGGTATATTGCCTTGCCACGTGTTGCACTTCTGATAGCATAGTATGTGGCTCTATGTGGGCATCCTGCACACAGCAACGGCGGTCTCGGAGGAAGATCTGGGAGCTTTTTCGCCTTCTCATCAATAGCTCTCCAGTTAATACTTGTATTACGATTCATAATCCTTGAGAGAGCTTCAATGACAATTCTTGGACTGTATTCGTGTGCACGAGAGAAGTAGTCCTGTTCTTTCCCCACGATTTCAACCGGGATTGATCTTAGTTGTGCTATTCGTCGTGCATGTGTTTCAAGGAAAGGTTCAAGCTCCTCAACAACGACAACTCTCTTGTGACGCTTCAGAAACTCGATGATAGTCTTCTCAGGAACTGGATGTGTCATACCTAGCTTGAGAACTTCTGCGTCGAGCTTCATGATACTAAGGGCTTCAAGGACGTAGTTGTAAGAGACCCCGCTGGTAAGGATTCCAAGATCACCTTGTCCATGTGTGAAGTTGAGAGATGTGGATTCCGAGATCTCAGTCGCTTTCTTCATCAATTCCAAGAGTATTGGATGGCGCTTTCTGGCAACGGAAGGTATTGGAACAAAACGAAGAGGCTCCTTGACGAAGTCCACAGTGTCTGGTCTCTCTTTGATTCCACCAAACTCAACCGGGGCTCTGGTGTGGTTGACACGAGTGGTAGTCCTAAAAAGTACAGGTAATTCCAGTTCTTCCGATATCTCGTAAGCTCTCAGCAACATCTCCTTGGCTTCTGCAGGATCTGCTGGCTCAATCATTGGCATGTTGCCCATTAGTGCATAGTATCTACTATCATTCTCGTTCTGAGAGCTCCACATGCTTGGATCATCTGCGACTACAATCACCATACCAGCACGTACACCAACATATGCCAGAGAGAAGAACGGATCTGCTGCCACGTTGAGACCTGGCCCTTTGCAGACCATCATAGATCTTACACCTGCTACGGCAGCGGCTCCAGCCACTTCTAAAGCAACCTTCTCATTTGCACTGAACTCAAAGTAGAAGTTACATATGTGTGGTGCCATGGATGTTAGATTATTCCCTATCTCACTGCTTGGGGTTCCAGGATATAGTGCAACTAGACGAACTCCAGCTTCGAGAACTCCACGAGCAATTGCTTCGTTTGCCAGAAGTAGGGCCTTCTTGCCAGCTTTATCTTCAAGTAGTTCTTTTGGCCTGGTCAACTACTGAGCCTCCGATCTCCCGGTCATTCTGGGACGAATCGACGGGGAGAGTGTATCATGTATCAACCTTGTGGTATTGGATGATGATACTTGGTTTCTATGACATGCAATGTGTACATTGTATTACAAGTATTATGATAGGGCTGTGAACACGTGTTCTAATAATGCCGCCGTGATACTCAGATATTACGGGACAACACCCCTTCATTTCCACTGGAGATGACCAATGGAGTTTCTTGAGCGGGTTATATTATAAGTAATTAAAATGGAGATGTATAACAGCTTCAGAAACACCTATTTATATTTTCTGATTTCTAATCGCAACATAAGTCAATTGAATTTCTACTGGAAACCAAGGGGTCCATGGGTATTAGAACACGTGTTCCAATTACCACCCAACCTCTTCAATTACCTCATAGACCTTCAGAACTAGGATATCCATGTAGGATAAGAAGAACTGATCGAAGATTGACTTGAAATCACCAGGCACTAGAATCGCGGAGTCAGCAACCGCCTGAGCACCTTCGCATTGGTCGATCAATCCTGCTTTCTTCCTTTGGCGAATCCCACTTCTTGTCTTCCAGGAATAGACATAACCGTGGAGCTCCTTCGTGAAAGAAACTCTACGTGCATTGACTTGGCGAGCCCGTTTACAGTCATAGAGGTAGAGAAAGTACGATGACAACTCTGACAACCACATACTGGAACACATGTTCTCATTTTCAGACCGAGTAATACCGAGTATTGGATGGAAAGGTTAAAGCGGACGGAGAATCCCCCGCGACGTACCTCCAGATACACACTTGCAACAAGACGGAAGAGATCTCATGAACACTATTGGTCTTCGAAAAGAGGAGAAGCCTTTCGAGACAAGAGTACCTGTTGTACCTAGGCACATTATAGAGCTATCAAAGAAGCACCGAATTCAATTCATTGTTGAACCTAGTGACCAACGTGCATTTGACATGAAGGAGTTCACAGAGGTCGGAGCTGAAGTTGGCCAATTAGAGGGAAGAAGCATCCCAGTCATCCTGGGAATCAAGGAGATGCCATCAGACTTCTTCAAGAAGAACACAGTCTATGTCTTCTTCAGTCACACTGTCAAGGGACAGAAGCAAAACATGCCGATGTTAAAGAGAATCCTTGATGTGGGTGCAACACTAATAGACTATGAACGAGTTGTCGACGATAAGGGTCGAAGGCTGATCTTCTTCGGTAACTGGGCTGGCATGGCTGGAATATCAGACACACTCCGAGTTCTCGGACGCCGCCTTGACCTCAAAGAGGTCACACCAAACCCCTTCTCTGCAATGAAGCCCACCCTAGAAACAAGGAATCTTGCAGAGCTAAAGGAGGAGTTTCAAAGTCTAGGCCATCGAATTGCTGATGAGGGCCTGCCCAACCACCTGATTCCATTCATTGTAGGTTTCGCAGGATACGGTAATGTTTCACGTGGTGCACAAGAGATGTTTGATCTTCTTCCTCATGAAGAAGTCCAACCTGAACAGATCTCTGAAATCCCCAATCCAAAAGACAACATCCTCTACAAGTGCGTCTTCAAGGAAGAGCATATGGTGGAACCTAAGGATCCCACAACGGACTTCGTTCTGCAGGACTACTACAAGAATGGGTCAACCAAGTATCAGGGAGTCTTTCACAAGTATGTTCCTTACCTCTCGGTAGTCTTGAACTGCATCTACTGGACTGACAAGTATCCGCGACTTGTGACAAAGGCGTTCATCCAAGAACACTGGCATGACAAGAATCGCAAACTCGAGGTGATAGGTGACATCTCATGCGATGTCGAGGGAGCAATCCAATTCACTACTCGATGCACGGATCCCGGAGCTCCAGCGTTCACATACATTGTGGATGAAGACCGGGCAGAACTTGGTGTGTCAGGTGACGGTCCTGTAGTAATGGCCGTTGATAATCTTCCATGTGAACTCCCACGCGAGTCTTCTGCTTCATTCAGCGAAACGCTTTTGGACTATGTGCCTGCGCTTGCAAAAGCAGACTTCACAGTGCCATTCGAGCAGCTCATCCTTCCCAGAGAGCTCAAGGACGCAGTGATTGTGTATCAGGGAGAACTCACGGAAGACTACAAGTATCTAAATCAATACCTAGCAGCAAAGGAGAACTGACTATGATGAATGTACTCTGTCTGGGTGCAGGCCTTGTGGCCCGCCCCTACGTTCAATACCTTAGTGACTATGGTTTTCATGTCACAGTTGCGAGCAGAACCAAGAGCAAAGCAGATCGCCTCATCACAGGCTGCAAGAACGCTGAGGCTACAGCTTTCAATATCAAGACTGACGACAGTCTTCTTGAGAAACTAACAGCCGAGGCTGACTTGATCTGCTCACTTCTCCCATACACTTACCACGTCGAAGCCGCAAAAGTGGCAATCAAGCATGCCAAACCATTCTGCACAACATCATACATCTCAGAGGAAATGCAAGGACTAGACGAGGCCGCTAAGGCAGCGGGGATTCTGATTCTCAACGAGTGTGGCGTGGATCCTGGGATTGACCACATGAGTGCTATGAAGATTATTGATCATGTCCACAATCAAGGTGGGAAGATAGACAGCTTCACCTCCTTCACAGGCGGTCTCCCTGCTCCAGAGGCCAACAATAATCCATTTGGATACAAACTGTCCTGGAGTCCCAGAGGAGTTCTACTCGCTGGTCGAAACGATGCCCACTTCCTTCGAGATGGCAAGGAAGTCAGAATCCCGGGACCTGAGCTCTTTGACAACTATGAGATAATGGAGGTTCCTGGAATGGGCAAGTTCGAGGGATATCCCAATCGCGATAGCATGTCATTCATTGACACGTACACGATTCCTGAAACCAACACTATACTGCGAGGCACCTTCAGAAATCTCGGCTGGTGCAGCATACTCAAGAAGATTGCAGACCTTGGACTCTTGTCACTCGAGGAACGCAGCTTTGATGGAATGACCTTTGCTGATATGATGTACGAATTGGTGGGTTCCAAGGAACTAGGACTCTCAGAAGCGGTCTCAAAGACCATTGACCTCAAGAGTGATGATCCGGTAATCTCACGTCTTGAATGGCTTGGACTGTTCAGCACTCAGAAGATTCCTCCTGGTATCAATACATATCTGGACGTACTCTGCAATCTCTTTGAAGAGAAGCTACAATATGCTCCTGGCGAAAGAGACATGATTGTCATGCATCACGAGTTCATTGCTGAGTACTCAGACCGAAAGGAGAGAATCACCTCAACATTGATTGACTATGGCATACCCGATGGCGATAGTTCAATGTCCAGAACAGTCACATTACCCGTCGCAATTGCAAGCAAGATGATTCTTGACGGATCTATTACTCTCACTGGAGTCCACGCCCCAGTACTGCCAGAGCTGTATGAACCAATCCTCAACGAGCTAGAGAATCTAGACATCAAACTGGAAGAGAGTGTGACTCTGATTACTAAAGATTGACCTTGTTCAGAAGCTATTTGCCTACATGAAGCTGGATAGAAGCAAGAATTCCCTCGGCTCTTTCAGCTTCTTTCTGGACTTCTGAGATTTCAGTCTTGAGTCGATACGTATAGCCCGAACGATTCCCATATCTCTCAAGATGTCCCTTTCCATCATTCCACATTCGGGCAAGGTACGTAGAGGCAGTGCTCTTTGGCAATTCATCATTGAAGGTTGCTTGAAAAATCTCAGCAACATCCAAGGAAGAGAACTTGCCGTGCTTGAAGGATGCGTATATCACAATGTGCATCTTCTCATAGCTACTCATTGACTCATAGCTGATCTCTTCAATCCCAGCATCAACTGCTTCTTCCTTCTCCGGAGCAAAGGAATGGCCCGTACTCGCCTCCAAGAACACTTTGAATTTCTCGAACATCTCCTTTATGCTGCCGCCCTCGACTTGGAAACTAGACTCTTCTCTCTTGGACTCATCACGCACTACAATTCTGAAGTCAAACGGCTCTTCAGTGAGAGAGAGAATCCTTCGGAATCTTGTTAATGCCTCATCAGGCTTAACGTATTTGCACTGGAAGATCTCTCGTAGACCCGGGCCGGAGTTGTATGTGAACTCGTACAGATACCCGGTTCTCTCTTCGGTCTTCAAAGTATTCACCCAGTTCCTTGTTTGCCTTGAGTTGGCTCAGTGCATAGGCCGTGTTCACAAGTATCTAAATTCGTTTCTCAAATAAGTGTGAGTATGTGAATTGCCAATACCATGGTAACGGCTACATAATGCGTCTGTAGGCATTCAGAACACGTCCATTATGCTATAACTGTGCTGGCAGCTTGTGAATTCCCTAAAACACAAAAAAAGGCCTATGATGCCTCTAAATCGAAAATTCGGACTATTCTCCAGTTCTTCTCCTGTTCACCAAACTATGTACTTTGTGAATGACTCAACAAGCATTTCATATCTCTAGTTATCCCGTTCCACTGGAAACCAAGGGGTGGCTTCATTCACAAGACTACGGACCTTTATGGGGTCCCTTCAGTCCACATGGAATGATTTGAGGTCAGTTTCCTGTAGACTATTCACAAAAAGGGCGCCATTCACATGCGTTGACTGTGAAAACGTGTAAATGTCGTGAATCTGTCAACGAAACGTGACTTGAACTGGCATCAGGAAGTCTTCGGGACTTTCTCCAAGTACAAGCTGTTGATAGCTTTCTCCACTCTCGCTGTTGTCAACAGTTTCGAGTCGACCTCTTGCTTTGATATGAGAACCTCTGGAGGTATGTTCAGCAAAACGACCACGATAGCTGATCAGTTTCTTGAGTTCTGGTGACTCATCACATTGCACATGATAGATACATGGAGTGAAAATCGAATCGGAATCATCTATCACCGAACATACTGCCTCTCGAATACCTTCGTTTCTGAGAGTGAGGTCATCATAACCATAGTCCATCTCTCTTGGCAGTTTTACAGCTCTCACGAAGAAATCAATTGAGTCAAATACGCCCTGGAAGGCCTTCTCAGATTCTATTACTTGTAATACAGACTTCCATTTGTCAAGGGCTTTCCATCTGAAGTCTACATGTTTCTGAAGCCGCTCACCACTGTATCGGCTGATACCCGGCAGTTGATCTATGTCATTTTTCAAGACAGAGTGAAGTCTTCTGGCTGGGTCTGAACCATATACAACGAGGTCGATATCGGAGTCAGTGGCACTAAGACTAACAAGCTGAGATCCTGTGAGACCCATGTCAGACCAATCGATGCGAGCACGTTCAACAAGCGTTTGAGCAAGGACACGGGACGCATCTTCGAGATGAGTTAGATGCTCTCCAAGGTCTCTAAGTTGACGCAGACCATCAATGGGACTTAGGACATAAGCAATGCAATCAACCGGGACTGTTTGGAATACTCTTCCACGTTTCCTGTCAGACCACAGATACTCTGGGTACTTCTCACGAAGGTACTGTTCACGATCCTTCAACCCGTATATCTTGTTGAATCTTGTACCATCTTTTGACTGACGATCTCCATTGCTATCAGGAACGTATCTCAGATATGCAATCAAACGATCGCGAGGATGTACAACTCCCTTGACTTCAAACACGAGACCATCATCAGTTACAATGAAGTAACCCTCAATGGGTTGAGAGCTGAAGGACTTCACAAGAATGTAGATACGAGGCCAACAATTAAAGAGACCCCTCTCCTCAAGTACCAACACATTATGACTCCAGAATTGAACATAAGACCTGATTTCAGCATATTCGAAACCGAGCCCGAACTTGTATACCTTGATTCTGCAAGCACCTCTCTGGTTCCAAGAGTTGCTGTAGATGCGACAAGTGAGTTCCTCAGAAACACAGTTTCATCAACAAGACGTGGAGCTCATCACCTAGCTGTACATGCAAGCACCATGGTCGAGGACGTTCGTAACTCGCTAGCCAGTTTCTTTGACACTGATAAATCTCAAATCTCCTTTCAAAAGTCCATTCCTACGACAGTTGCATCACTGACATATGGTCTTGATTGGAAGGGAACTAAGAGAAACAAGATAGTCATCGCTCAGAGTGAGGAACACTCTGTAATGGTTGCACTTCTAAGAGTGGCTGAGCTCCTCAATCTCGAAGTGCAACTGGTCCCAGTTGACGATGAGGGCAACCTAGACATGGAGAGTCTTGAACGGGCTGTAGACGAAACAACTGGGATTGTTGCTGTAAACCATGTCGCTGTCGGTATCGGAACAAGAAATCCCATACCTCAGATTGCTAAAGTATCACATGAAAATGGTGCATTGTTACTTACAGACGCGACACAGTCAGCAGGAGTTTCCGAGGTGAATCCTAGTGCCCTAAGTGCAGATGTCATCCTGTTCTCAGCCAACATTGGGCTCATGGCACCCCCCGGTCTAGTTATTCAGTGGATCGACAAGTCAATAGGGGAGAATCACCGACCAGGCATTCTTGGGGGTTCAGCAGTTGCAGATGTCATGCATGGATCCTTCGAACTCGCGTTCCAACCCGACAAGTTCGAGTCTGGAATGCTAAATGTACCTGCTATTGCTGGCCTAGGAGCATCACTGGAGTATCTACGACAACTGCAAGCTCGGGGTCTTGCCAGATACATGAATGAAATCTCGTCCTATATGATAGGACGTCTAAGTGAGATGCAAACCCTGACTCTTTATGGTAATCGAAACGAAAACAACACAATCGTAGGATTCAATGTTGGAGCCGAGAACGGAATGAACTGTCATGAGGTCGCACTCTTTCTTGATGACTCAAATATTGCTGTACGAAGCGGACTAGTGTGCGCACATCCACTCATCAAACCAATGTCAGAAGAAGGGATCATTCAAGCATCTCTTCACGCATACAACTCAATTTCAGACATCGACCGATTCGTAGACTCACTACAGACCATTGTTAGGGAACTTCTCTAAGCACCCTGAATGTCAACCGACACCAAAGGCAGGAGGATACGTCACAAAATACTGTACTATGATGGCAAGAAGTATTCCACTCATGACCAAACCTTTGCCTCTTTTTGTATTAGTTTCAGTAAACCAAAGGATTGCTCCAATCAGCACAACAATTGCAGCTGACACTCTGCCAATAAACACCAGAAACTCCCAGATCTCTGCAAAGTATGTTGCTATGAGATTGGCAAAGTCTACTATAGGACTGAGAAACTCACCCTGCATTAGTTTCACACAAAGATTGGTTCTCCAAGTTCAGATTTAAAGTCCCTAGAGAACGGTGACTGACTTTGCCAGATTTCGCGGCTTGTCAGGATCAAATCCTTTTCTTCGTGCCATATAATAGCTGAAGAGCTGAAGAGGTACCACATAGGGCATCGTCGAAAACTCTGGCTCTATTCCATCAGGAATCGCGAACCAGTGGTCGGATAGACTCTTGAGTTCTTTATCACTTCTCTCAATCACAGAGATAATCGATGCTCCGCGAGCTTTCATCTCCATTACATTACCGATTATCCTGCTTCTGGTTTCATCCCTGGGTGCTATGAAAATGACAGGGTATTCGTCTTGAACAAGTGCTATGGGTCCATGCTTCGATTGACCTGCTGAATATGCTTCTGCATGATTATATGATATCTCCTTGAGCTTGAGAGCACCCTCTTCAGCTGTGGCCTGGGAAACACCTCTTCCCAAGAAGAGTAAGCTAGGTTGGTCATACAGAAGTCCAGCCAAGCGTCGAGCTCGTTCTTCATTTCTCGAAATGACTTCAGATACTATGTCTGGCATTGTTTCCAAGAATCTGCGTTTCATTTCAATCACTTCATTCTCAAGAAAGCCTGTAAGTTCACTAAGTGTCAATGCCATCTGAGCAAGTGCAGTCAGCTGCACCATGAAGGTCTTTGTGGCAGCTACTCCAATCTCTGGTCCGGCCTGAGTGATCACTGTGTGGTCTGCAATGCGTGTTACGGAACTACCAACCACATTTGTCAGAGCTATTACTTTTGCACCGAAGGTCTTCGCATACTTCACTGCCATCATCGTATCTGTTGTTTCCCCGGATTGCGTGATTGCAACTACGCAGTCCTCCCCAGACAATGCATTGTATACAGTGTCAGGAAAATCACTGGCAAGCTCGAAGTTTGGCAGGACACCAGCAAGTGAGGCAAACATGTGTTTCCCTGCAATGGCCGCGTATCCAGAAGTACCCATGGCTAGAAAATAGACGTTCCTTGCTTCATGAATTAACTTGGCTGCTTCCTGAAGGACTTCTGGCCGAAGTCTAAGAGTATTCCTTATTGCATCCGGTTGCTCATGTATCTCCTTTAGCATGAAGTGAGGAAATCCACCTTTCTGAGCTTGGTCTGCAGTCCAACTGACCTCGATCGTTTCTCTCTCCACCTCAGCTCCATTGGAAAGCTTTCGAATCTCGACCCCTTCCGTTGTCAGGGTCGCCATTTCACCATCGAGGAGGAGAATCATATCCTTAGTCATCGGCAGAAATGCGGGAATGTCTGATGACACGTACGTGGCCCCTTCCCGTTTTCCGATGACAAGCGGATTGCCATCGCGAGTGCATACTATCCTACCATCTTGTTCTGTTATCATCGCAACTATTGCATAGGTGCCTTCAATTCGATGTGTGACTTCGGTGAGAGCTTCAGTAAGGTCCAATCCGTCTGAAATGTAGTCCTCAAGCATGTGAGGAATCACTTCGGTGTCTGTTTCAGAGCTGAACTTGTGGCCCTTCGAACTTAGCTCCTCTCTGAGTTCTAGGAAGTTATCAATGACCCCATTATGAACAACTGCAATCTGATTGTTGCAATCAAAGTGTGGATGTGCATTGTACTGGGACGGCGCTCCGTGAGTGGCCCACCGAGTGTGCCCAATCCCTATACTCCCTGGCATCTCATCAAGATTGAGCTTCTTGTGAACCTCTTCGATCTTGCCCTTGTCCTTCTTCATGTGAAGCTGCTCATTGGATATAGTTGTCATACCGACTGAGTCGTAGCCCCTATACTCAAGTCGTTTCAATGCTTGGTGCAAGAATGGGGCCACTTGACCACGTTTCTGGACAACGCCGATGATTCCACACATGAGTTCTATGGACTCCTAGTTCTTACTATGGACAAACAACATTAGTGTATGTACAAAAAGGGTTTCGCTTTCAGTCAGAATTCAACCCGTGAGTTCAATCTCAATATAGACGGAGTCTGGGATTCGCACTCTCATGATCTGTCGAATCGCTCTTTCATCCGCATCAATATCAATAAGCCGTTTGTGAACTCTCATCTCCCATTTGTCCCAAGACTCAGAACCCTGCCCACAGGGAGTCTTTCGAGTGGGAATGACCATTCTTCTCGTGGGTAGCGGAATTGGACCAGACATACGGACTCCTGTCTTGCGTGTGATTCGCTTGATTTGGCTACAAACACCATCTAGATGCTCGGTGCTTGTGCTTGACAGTCTAATCCGTGCTTTCTGGGTCATAATGAGTTCAGCCCCGTGAATAAGCTGGACATCGCAACGGAATTGCAACCGGATAAAAAGGTTGTCTTATGTGTTAGCCGAGAATGCCCTGACAACATCAACGGCAACGTCCATAAGGACACACAATACAACGCGAACAAGTGCCAGATTTGAATGATCTCACGGTTGTAAAGTTGGGAGGGTCTGTCATTACGCATAAGGACTCATCCCCACCAAGCGTTGACAAAGAGAACCTATACCGCATTGCACGCGAACTCGGGTACAATACTGGTGAATTGATTCTGGTTCTCGGAGGAGGCGCCCATGGACATCAAGCTGCTCATGATCATGGTTTCGGAAACAGCTCAACCCCTAGGGACCAGCTACTGAGAGGAGTCCCATCAATTCGCCACAACATGACTACACTGTCTTATGAGGTTGAGCATGCACTAAACAGCGAGGGACTTGGAGCGGTTGTATTGTCTCCTTTCACAATGACAATACTACATGAAGGCGAAATCGCACATTTCGCAACCGAGACAATTCGGAAGACGCTTGATTCCGGGCTTATTGCAGTGACACATGGTGACGTCTGCTTTGACGATGTTCGAGGAGCATCAATCCTTAGTGGTGATACAATTGCAGTCCATCTTGCACGAGAGATGAAGGCAAAGGCATTGTACCTTGGGACCGACGTAGATGGGGTGTTTGAAGAGGACCCCCAAGCCAATTCGGGAGCTGCTCACATCGACACAATCGACCTTTCAAGAAGAGAAGCAATTCTAGCGAGTACAGGACCCTCTTCAGTCACTGACGTCACCGGAGGAATGGAAAAGAAGCTTGACGAGATCTTCACGTTGGCCGGACAAGGTATTGACATAGCAGTCTTCAATCTTGGAGTTCCGGGTCGTCTTTCCGACCTACTCTTAGGCAAATCCACAGTATGCACAAGAATACAGATTTGAGATAAGGAGCACTCCTAAAGGTCCGAGAAGACCAACTATCCTGTCGCAGTGGTGACTGAGAGATACTCTGAGAAGTCATAGAGCTGGACATTTGTTGGCATTGCTATGCTTTCATCGAGATATTCGGCAGCAGTCAATACACAGACTATTCGAGTCGATCCACACGTTCTGCATGCGATATCATTGTGGAGGTGAAGTAGAGTGTTGAGTTGTTGCTGGTTTGGAAACACCACGTACGAAATGCCATTACTACACAGGTCATAGTACCCATGGTTTCGCTTAACCCCACCTTGCCGACTACGAAGATCCTTTCCCAAGGCACCTATGACAGATATCTTGAACTCCTCAAGCATGGCCGAGTTGACAATCCAGAGGCCCTTGTGAAGACTCACAAAATCCGCTCTCTCGCCCACACGCAGAGCAATGAGGACCTCATCAGCCAACAACTCAGTCAAAGCTCGTTTGCCTTCTTCAACGCTCAACGGAGCTGAGTGACTTTTGAGAGACTGCAATGCAGTCGTTTCGATGAAGTCCAACAAAACAGTCCACTGTACATGCCCGTCCGATAGTCCGACGAAATCCTGGATCAATTGAAACCACAGACGCATCTGAATCGCCCGGTTGGTAGCTGTTCCAATGTCATGCATTGCACCAATCAAGTCCACCTGTCCAGTATCAGGCGAAACATCTTCTAGGTTTCTTTGAGTTTTGAATGACTTCACATCCGTGTCCGGCAATGTCTGAGGATGCAGACTCTCTATCATTGCATCAAGAGAAGTCGGAAAGGCAGATATGGTTGTTACCGCATCAAAGTCTTCTCTGCCATTCATGATCTCTCTGAGCTTGGCTGCAGCGACACTACCCCTAACAATCACAGTCAGCTCAGTCACATTGTTACCTAGATTTGCCATGCATTTGCGAATCTTATCAAGGGTTGTTTCCATTGATGACGCTTTCAGATGTTCGGGAACTATCAAAATCGCCTTATCGTCAATTACAATATCCGGACGGTCATTATCACCACGTTCGGATGTTATCTCAGTTGACCCTAATCTGTGGACTATGTAGTCAGTGATTGCTGCTCTCACCGCATCAAGACAGCGGCCTGGCAGAGTGAACACAAAACCCCCTGGGACAAGAGAAAGGGCCTCTCTATCAACAGTTCCGAGAGAAACAAGGTCTCGTATTACCTCATTTATGTCCTCATCCTCTATCCTAGGATCAATCGATGTGAGAAGTCCCTGTATTTCTATTTGAGTAGCCATATTCCTTGATGCAAGAAACGCAACAATGTGTGATCCAAGCTCTCCGAGCCTATCAAACACCGCACCCACAGGCCGTTCTGAATCCAATTCTCTAGATGAAACGGCTACAGTGTCTTCGTGGTGGGTTCTATCAGACGACTCTTCCAGCTCTTCGTCCACTAGGTCATCTCTCTTGTGCATTCGGTGAGTAGACGTGGAAACATCGAAAGGACGGGTAGCTAACTCGAAAGCCTCGATGCCAGGCATTACAATCAAGGCTCTACCACGTTTCAAGGATCTCAGATACCGTTCCTGATTCTTATCGAGAGACATGAATCTTGCACCAACGGGACTATCATATGGCAGACGAAATGTGATCTTAGTAGCCGTGTTCGCGAGTATGTTGGAGGACACGTTGGGTCTAGTAGAAACGATGACAACTCCTTGTCCTGTTGCTCTTTGCAGCATTACCATGGATTCACCTGTTGTGATGTCTGCTGCCGAATGTCTGGTGTAACTCTCAGGGACCAGATTGTTGGCCTCTTCGAGGACCACGACATGATGGAGACCAGGTCTTACTCCTCTTTGCATAGCGAAATCGAATATACGCTTTGCAATCAGATTATACAACACTCTGGCGGCATCCATCCCGCCTACTCGTGCAACATACTGTAGATCAAGAATCACACGCGCGCCCATCAATTCAGAGATTCTCATTGCTTTGGGTCCACCACTCAATATCGATCCAAGTGGTTCCCGGGATAGTACTTCTAAACGATTCATCAAGGCATCCCGTGTCATCCGTCCGGTTCGATCTCTTCCAGCGAGTTGAGAGATTGTTTCGATTAGTGTCTGAATTGAGTTCCCCCGCTCTTTCTTCTTGGCAACAAGTAGAACTGCCTCCCTCAGAAGCTTCTCCATTGCTGGGGACAGCTCCGACGCCACACCTCTTTCATTCAGCAACTCTCTCAATATCGCGAATGTAGAATGTGCATGTTTCTCCTTAGAATCAGTTTCAGAATCCATGAAGTCAATAACGAATGAAGGATCGGCACCAGGTCGAAGTACAAGCACATCGCTGTCACATACGTCCACGAGCTCAATATACTCTGATCCCTTGATATCAAACACCCACCAGGGCACCTGTGATTCCTTACTCAACTCTGCAACAAGATGTTTCACAAGAGTGGTCTTTCCAGTTCCAGTCGCTCCAAGAATAGCTACATGTTCCCGTAACCATTCTGTCTTGAGCCCAATATTGTTTAGAAGCCGTCCCCCAAAGACTGCCTGGCCTATCACTAGCTCGTTCTCAACCAGTTCTCTAGCAGGTATAGAAAAGTTCGGCGTCAGGGAAGCTGCAATAACTGGTAGTTGTTGAACGGGCGTGTTGACAAAGGCCGCCAATCTACTAACATGGGTCTTCTCTCGTTTCATATGACGTCGTAGGAGCAATCGGAAGGCGGTCTTTCTGTCAATTGCCTTATGCTTCAACAGAACCTTGTCATCATCACCCCATATTGAATGCACAAGTCCAACGGTTCCTTCTCGAGTTTCCTGCATCTTTTGAGATTCATCTGCCTTGATGACTACATAGGCTGTCGTATCAAACCAGCCTGCACTGCCTTGAATCTTCTCGTACCGCCGCACAAGCTTCCTCTTCTCGGATTGGTCAGCCAGAGAATCTTCATTTCGCATCTCCTTCTCACGGATTGTCTTCCATTGTCTTTCCAGTTTCCTTTGTTCTCGACGAGATTTCGACCTAGAGAAGACACATGAGAATACGACATCATATTGTTGTTTCAAAGCAGTAGAGATGAACACGCCTACCTGAGATCTCTCTGTTGAGGGCGCGACGCGAGGTTCTCCAGCAAGCAGCATTAGGCAGACGGACTTCTCTGTAAATGATAGACCACGACCTGTATCAAGCTCTGCACTGATCAGTCCCAGAGTCGCGTTCTTCAGATCATCACCTTTCAATTGACGTAGCTCAATATTGCTCAAAGAAGCAAGGAGAATCGCTTCTGCTCTGGTAGCTTCTCGTTTCAACAAGTCAGCAGTTTCATCTGGATCGTTACCTGATCCAGTTATGAAGAGGCGCAGATAAGGTGCACCGCTTAAAACACCGGCTTCGTAGGCCATGCTGACACGTTCATCCATTCCGGCACGCAATGCCAACAGGAAAGTTGTGTCATATTCAGGACGTTCATTCTCTCCAGTGCGAACAGAACTTGAAACCGAAGCGATATCAAGACAGCATGTTGCAACCATCTGGTCTTTCAAACGGAGTACGAGCAGCTCATTATCTATCGTGACCGAAGCCCGCTCAGAAATCAATCTTTCAAGTACGACTAGGCCACCCATACACAAGGGCACACCGCAAATGAGAAGCTCTACTATGAGTTTGAATGGAATTGATAGCGCACCGAACAAACCTAATGACGGAAGTAGATACACAGTCAGAAGGTAGAGTGCACAGGTAACAATTCCCAGCTTCCAAGCAAGCTCAATTCCACGCCACAGTATAGGGTGCCCCTTCAATTGCATCAGTTCTTCGCTATCTTCCCTGCTCAGTTTCTCAGTGGACATGCGATATCACCGCATCAATGACCAAGACGCACAGACGATGCCCATACTGTCCTGACCAGCTACTCGTGTTCCGTGTTGACATATGAACTCCCCTCGACACCCGCTCACCAAATCGTCCGAAACATCTGCATGGATAGGAGATTAAAAACCAAGGAAGCAGACTCATTGATGAATCAGAAATTACCCCAACTGCCTATGGGCACAATCTGATCATGGCCTATACGGTTTACACATCTACCATAGGACCACTGAGGTGTATCCTTCTGAGAGAGCTTTACCTAGCAGGAATCTTGGCAATCGCATTGTCAGCTCTATTGTCACTCACAAGTGCAACGAACGTTGGTGCAGAGGAGCAACCCGTTCTTATCAGAGGAGAAATAGTACCAATCAACGCAAGACTACTCCAGAATGGATCCTATGGTGACCCTGTACCTGAACAACAGCTAGATTTCTATGATCAATCACAGAATTCATTCATAGAATCTGCAACAACTGACATCAATGGATGGGCGGCAGTATACTGGAATCTTACATCAAATCATCCTCTGGGCCCCACACTACTAAATGTGACCTTCGATGGCAATGATACGCTCTCTCTTGCTCCGTCATGTCAATGGATGACCGTCATGGTTGTTTCCAATACTCAGATGAGTGTGCTTTGCAATCAGTCAACCTTTCATCCCGAAGATCAGATTCTTTTCACAGTTGGCATAATAGACGACCACAATAAGGCCATCACCGATGCAGTGATAGCTGTCTATCACGATCAGTTCCAACTTGCAGTTGGTATTACAAATGATAGTGGCTATGCGAGTTTCAACATTGAGTGCAATATGTCTTGGGGCTCGTATGGTAAGAACAGACTCAGAGTTGTCTACGAACCCGCAGTGACAAGTTTTCACAATATGTCTGAGCATCTCTTCGAGATTGACATAGAGCAAATTCCAACAGCCATCCGTCTGGAAGACTCCAACGGGACTCAGTTCGAGCTGAACGAGCTTTTCTGGTTGAAGTTGACTGTAAATGCCGCAGGTGAAAACCCTCAGAATGCTACATTGGACACCCTTATTGATGGAGAATTCGTCGGCACCATCACAGCTGACATACAGGGAGTTTCTGAGCTTTACATACCCATTGATACTCAACTAGACTTGGGTCCACACAAGGTAAGAGTACAGTACAATGGGACAGAACGCTATTCCTTCTCCTTCCTTGAAATCGACATAACTGTACTTAGTCCTGCATTATTACACATCATGCTTCCGGAGCACATAGTCATTGGATCTAGTTCCGAAATCCAGATGCAAATCCATGATTTGCTTGGAAGGCCAATTCCAGATGCTACTATCACACTTAGCGATCAAACAACAGACCGAACCATGAGTCTGCTAGTACCAACCGACCACACCACCGTCCAATTTGAGTTCCTCTTCACAGGCTCTGTGGGCATCAGGAGTCTATTGGTCGCAATCTCAGGAAACCCCTACCTGACAAACACAAGCTGGACACACTGGGCGACTGTATGGCTAAGACCAACTATTTCGATTATCCAAAGCAACACCCGCGGCTATGCCTCTCCAACACAACAACTTTCCTTTCACATTCAACTGAATTCAACGGAAGGCAGTCTTCCTTTTCGGTCGATTGAATGTGGCTTTGACGAAACAGTCCTAGTATCATCCGTTACAGATTCAGAAGGGCTTGCAAACATGACATTGTACGCGCCCGAAGTTATCGGACACTATACTCTGTTTCTCAAGACCAATGGTAGCCCATCCTCTTATGAACTACCAGTGAAATTCAAGTCTGTGCTTGTGGTGAGTACCTTGATACCTGTAGACGTCAATCTGAGCCACTACCACATCAATCCCGCACTAAGGGAACTTCGGGTTCATCTAACTCTGCAATGCCTAAATGGCACAACACTCAACGGCATATCAATACTCTATGAATGGTTGACTCATAGTGGATCTGCCACAAGCACCCATTCTGGCCACATCGAGCTTGTTCTTCCTCTGCCTGCTAACGCAGGTATTTACAATCTGTACTACGAAATCAAAGGCACCTCTTCTCTACAACCGTCTACGGGAAACATCTCTATCACTGTATCAGAAACAGAGGTATTGGCATCGCAAGGAGTTGGGATTCCAGGTCTAGTATTGAGTCTGTGTATTTCAATTGGCCTCCTCGGGATACCAGTATTGCATCGAAGATACCTGATTGGCTAGAAGATTCGAATGGTGCTCCGGCCGGGATTCGAACCCGGGTCGGGGGATCGAGAGTCCCCCATGCTGGGCCGGACTACACACGGCAATACCATGATGATTCTCATAGTACATCTACCGGAGCTTATGGGCACCAGTCCGGAGCGGGAGTGCTCCCTCAAGACCACAAATAAGGCTTTCTCCACAAAGAAGGCCATTTGAAACAGTAGAATAGCATTGGTTGAGTGGCACTAGGGAAAGAGACTTGTGAAACTGCTCCAGCTATCCTCTAAGAGTTTCAGAAGACTTCCGACAATGTCTTGTGCCCACCCCGTCGCCTGTAGGATAACCGCAATCACTATCGAAACAGTGACCACTGCAAGACCCAAGAGGAGACTCTCTTCTACCAAGGGGCCACCAGATTCATCCACGATGAGGTCTTTCTTCACCATTGACAGGTCCACCTGAACTGATGTCTATGAAACAGTATTTTAAGTGCCCCAAAACATGACACCAACGAGTTCTTAGACTCCCAAGAATCGCATCGGATGCCCTCGTTCCCATAGTCGATCACCTAATGGAAGCTTTGCGTTTCCAAGAGATGAATCCATTTCCTCTCTTATGCATCCAACAATAGCCTCGAACGCGGGAACATGGCTATCAAGTCCCACCTCGCGTGAATGGAACAAAAAGGCACCATCGTCCGACCATTTCACTTCGTTTGAACTACGACAACTGTACACTGTATGTAATCCAAAGAACCTGAGAAACCCGTCGATAATCGCCTTTCGGACTTCAACGATGCTACTCACTCTGCGATACGATTTACCAGGTATTGGCCTCTCCATGGTGACAATCAAATCCATAAGCGCCATGCTCGTTGCTTCTATCCTATGTCCAGCCGTCCAGCGAGATACAAGACTTGCCGCTGAGTAGCTATGGCATGTCTGCATAGTCCTGAGCCCAGCAGCGATGGCTTGGAAGAGAGCTTCACTGTGCTCTCTTGTCTGTATCTCACCGAGGATTAGATAGTCCGGTGAGCGGTGGAGGCTTTTCACTATCTCTGCCGTCTTATCGAATCTCTTACTTGTTTCATCTACGGGATCTACACGGATACGCACTTGGTGGTGGTCACTTACAAATCTGCTCTCAATTGCGTCCTCGATGTAGACCTTTCTCCACATTGAAGGGGTGCTCATATCGAGGGCGTTCAACAGTGTTGTCTTCCCTGTCCCTGGACCACCAGTTATTGTTATGTTAAATCTGGAACCAACCGCCAATAGGAGAATCGCCGCTGCCTCTGAACCAAGAGTTTCATTTCGTATCAAGTCCAAGATAGAGAATGGGGACTTCTTCGCCCGACGAATCTCAAGATGCACTCCATCGTGGCTAAGTGGTGGAATACTTATGGCCAAGCGCAATGCTACATCAAAGAGCCTGAGGTCAGTTTTGAGCGAAGGGTTTCTTCTATCTAGACTGAGATTGCTCTCTGCCCTTATGAGGGTCACAAGCCGTTCCACGTCGTTGTGCCGTAGTTTGAAGCTTGATTGACATCGACCAAAGCGTCTATGGTCAAAATAAGCATGGGTTCCGGGTCTGTCCACGTAGACCTCCTCAATCTCATCATCCAGCAAGAGTGGAAGAAGTGGCCCCAATACGGAAGTTCGCCCAGCCACAGCATCAGATATCCTCGTTCTCGTCATGTCACTGATCTCCGGAAACGTTTCCATGATACTGTCAGAAACACAATGAGACACGCGTCGAAGTCTATCTGACAGCTCCACTCTGTTACCAGGCAGACTCTGCGTCTGTCTATGTGTGTTGTCGCTAAGCTCATTCAAAAGCTCATATTCTAGAGGACTCTTGACAAGAGGGTGCGTTTGATGAAGGAAACCGTTCTCATTCGCGTCATTATAGAAGAGACTGAGATAAGAACCAACAACATACACTTCAACCAGGCTCTTCTCTGAATCAAGAAGCTTGGTATAGTCGTGTACGTAGACTGACTCCCAACAGTCGGAGTGCCACGGTGGCTCAACTGGAAACGAATCTGCTAGATTCCCAATATGAATGAGATTCCTATCTGGTTCAAGTATGACGGCTCGAGAGAAACTATCATCTCTGAGGAAGACGAGCTTCGAACATCTAGACAATGTGAAGTCTGGACACTCTTTGCATCTATCTCTTGGACATCTAAAGACAAACACATCACGTTTCGACATTCACTCTCAGCTCTTTCAGTAAGTTCAGATATGATTAACAAGCCAAGGCCTAACCAGGTCCACTAAGTAACACGATTTCTTTCTTCATCATGCCGAAGTGATCACGTATACTATACTCAGCCACTTCTGTTGCTCTGGATGTAAGCTTCTGAGTGAGCACAGAACGTTTACCATTCTCATCAGCAATCAATCGATCACTGGCATAAGCCGCAGAAACTGTGAATATAAACGGGTTCCGACCCCCTCTTCTTGAAGGTGGTATCATCCCGAGAACCTCAAGCATCTTGTCTCTGAGTGCATTTTCATAGTTTCTCAAGTCCCAGCCGCGAGTCTTCACCTTCCTGACGACTCTCTCACTATTCATTAACATCGACAGAACTCTTGGCACATAGTCCTCTGGACGACGAATCTCAGGAGCAAAACCTGTCAGCGATTTGAGTCTCAACGCTTCTCTTACTATAGCCCTAACATTTACACGGTGACCACACCTTTCAAAGGTATTAGCTATTTCGTCCAAGGTTATCGGAGCACCTTCTCTGAACTCACGAACAGCCATAAGCAGGCATACCGCAATGAGCAGGATATTGTTAGTGATTTTTCTGGAGGCCTCTGTGACTATCTTCTTGTATAGGTATGCAGTGCGATCTCGCACTTGTTCACTCAACATAAGCAGTTTTGAAACGTGATTGAGTGTCCTGAGAGCCCTGTATTTTGCTTCATTCCTGCCTATCCTAATTCGTGTGCTATAGATCGTCTTTAGACGCTTGAACTTCTTCTGTGATCTGGCTGACAGAGTGTGACCCTGTGCATCTTGAAAGTATCTCTCTTTGTGAAAACCAATATAGCTTCCAAGCCCATCTACAATATGCATGCGATTGCCTAGAGACACATAGACAGTTGCTTCGGGCTTGTTGGTAGACTGTTCCTCACCCATTTGGTAAGTGGGTAGGACATACTCTCTGGAAACAACCAGACCACATTTTGCACATACTATGTAACCCTGGTTTACCACTAGCAAACCCGAACAGTCAGGACAAGACCAGGACGAGTTCTGAATAGCCTCGAATGCTTCATCAATCAAAGACCACACCCAATCAGAAGACATCACAGATTTCCTAACTAGACTTTAGGCAGGTGTCAATACATTCTGTAGGAAACAGTATTCACTTCAATGAACCCTCAATCGGCCAGAATGGACATATGCAGCCCTGACTGACAGAAAGAGGGATTGCCGAAACTATTCACTTCGGCAGTGAAAGAGGGGCCGAATACTCTCCGGGGAGTCATGAATTTAAGGGTGAGAAGTTGAAAGACGGACTGACATTCCATGAACAAATACGCGATTACACTGATTGTCTTGGCTTGTGTAACATCAGTCATTAGATTTGGTCACGTCTATCCGGACAGTCAAGTGTATCTTGACTACATCGAGTACTTCGATGGAGAAGGAGGCATCGAAGATGTTCGTGCACCTTTCGCCTTAAGACCAATAATACCATTTGTGGTGTCCCTACTGAACGGCTTGGGCGACTCTTTCCTAATACTCTCTACTTTGAATGTACTCTTTGTCTGTCTGATAGGTCTTGGAATCCATAGGTATGTGAGAGGCTATTCCATAGATGATAGGCCTGCTTTCTATGCTGCTGCTGTCTGTACGGCATCATTTCCCGCGGCATTCTATGGGGCCGTACCTCTCGTTGATGCACTTGCTGTACTCGTGATGGTGGCCATTGTCATAGGAATGATAGAAGGACTGGGTGATTGGTTTGCAATGACAATGCTTCTTTTCGGTGTCATTGTAAAGGAAGTAGTTCTCTTCATCGGGCTGTATTACGTACTAAGAGAGGGGGTAAAGAAACTCTGGGTACTTGTGCCAGCCTCAATATTACACCTCGCACTCAGATTTCTGATATTCGGCGAGTTATCGAACACGCTTAGGTTCAATCTCAATATATTCGACAGACCGTTTGAAGTTGTAGGAGGAATCGGAATCACATTTGTATTGCCATTGACAATTCTCTTGATCAGGATAAGAAACGACAAATGTCACCATTGGAAGGCAATAAGCAAGGACACACTTCTTGGAATCCTAGCACTTCTTCCATTGGTCTTCTTGGGTCTGTTCTTTGCCTACTTTGATGCTAGGTTCCTCTGGCCTCTATATTTGCCACTAGCTCCAATGGTTGCCTGCTCACTTACCACTGACACCGTGGTGTCCTCTCTCGATTCACCACAACAATCCAAAGAAAGACCATAGAATCTCAGGCTAACCAAAGCTGTCGGTAGTCATATGATGGCTAAGAAGAACTTGTCCGTACCGAATGTGTTTCTTTGAGACGTACTCGGCTTACTCAGAGTAAGAACCAGTCTTAGACCTCCAATAGTGCCTACGATTTCCATGCCGCTATCCTCGTTGATACGGAAGACCTTCCCTTCTGCGTATAGCTTCGCATTTGCTCCCCTTGAGATTGGCTTGGAATCTATGACCATGGAAACAGCATCCTTTGGTTTCATCTGTTCACTGAGAACTTCTGGAAGCTCCAGTACGACTCTAGCCCTTTCTTCCTTACATACCATCTTCAAGAGCTTCAGTTTCCTTGTTTCAGTGTCCTCAATAGACTCGACGATGGCATTCTTCAGCCTTACTACCATAATACTCAGACACTCCGGTTCCTCAAGGGCAGAGGGCGCTCAGTCTTGAATTAAAGTTGTCGCTGTAATCGTGTGCCGTTTTTTAGGGAAAACGAACACCAACCTTCGGTGTGTCAATTGAGTAAAGGAGCAATGGTCGCGGTCGTAGCTTCTATGGTTGTCCTGCTGTACCTGATTACGCCTGTTTCAGCCTACTACTTCGAGTTTGACTACTTTGAAACAGACAAGCTAGTATACGAGGTCGGGGAAACAATCCATATGGTTGCCAAGCTAACTGCAGACTTCAGCGACCAAGGATGGTGCTACGTTTCTTTTGCAGTCACGACCAACCAAGGTCCTGTGTTTGGGAATAGTTACTTCATTCCGCCGTCAAACGAAGCGCGTTTCTTCAACTCGTCCTATACAATCCTGTCTCAGGACACCTCCCCCGGAGTTGCAGGCACGCAGGCCTACGTCATGTTCAGCACAGAGATCTATGACTCATACTCTCAAGGGGACGGTGACACAATCCAGGTCAATGTCACAAGAGGACGCCTGAAGGTCACTCCACTCTCATCGCTCAGTCTAGAGTTTGATACAAACAGTACTTTGATCTTCAAGGTAGCATCGATACATAATGACATCATTGTATACACAGACTCTCCAGTATCAATATCACTACTCGACTCTTCTCTGACAGAGCTGCTTCAAGATAACACCACAACCTCTTCTGATGGCTTGGTCCATTTCAGCTGGAACTCTTCAACGACTCTTCCAGGTGAATACACAGTGATGATATCAAGCAACGGAACCGAAGACTTCACTTCCTTCTCTCAGTCATTTCCACTTACAATAACACAGCCATCCTCTAATCTGACAGTGATTTCCTCACCCTCCTCGGTGCATTGTCAAACTCATGATGGGAGTCAGACAGAGTCCGTCGACATCCTTGTAGAGCATAAGACCAGAGATGGACAACCCATATCAAATAGCACAATCCAATGGGAAACTGCGTTCTCAGCCGGTACAATGATCAACATTGGCTCCGGACTGTACAACGTGTCAATCCCTTTTGAAACTAGACCTGGGCGTTATCATGTCAACTTGACTGCGACCAATCCCTTCTACGGAACAGAGTCAGAAATAATTGAGATCGAGGCCAATCCGTATTCCCTAAGTCTTCTCTGGGCAAATTCAACATGGGATGTAGTACGTGGCACCAATGCTTCTGTTGGCTTCAATGTCAATTCCACTTCGTTATTGAATCAATCCATTCCAGTGAGCATTGGCGACTCAAGTGGCCAGCTTGTCGCATATGCTTCCATCGAGGTCAACACATACTCGCAGATTGACTTGGTCGTCAGCCACAACGTTTCACTTGGTCCACATACGGTTACATTACATATCGAACAACCCTCATACCAGTTCAACGAACCTGCTGAATTCGAACTGTTGGTTACTGGCATTATGGATGCCAGTTGCGAGGTGGGGATGGCCTACTATGCAGAAGAGATGGACATAGTTCTGAATGCCACTGATGATGCCAATCAGTCAGTAAGCATGATACATCTCCGTGTGTGGATTGACAATCTGACCAATCCTACAGCTCTCATAGAGGATGCAAACGTCACAGTTCCAGTACAGGTTTCTCTGCCGCTATCAATTCTCCCAGGTTCACATCAGGTGATCTTGCAGGCTAGTAGTCCCTGGTGTGGAACGACCAACATCTCAATGTCAATAGTAGTTTGGATGCGCACCAGCATCACTATCATACTAGGAGAGAACCATCAAGCTCCACAAGGATCAGGAGATGGTCAACCATTACAGACCACCCAATCTCAATCAGCGATCCTACCAACAATCTCATCTGGCTCTATCATTAGGCCGCCTCCTATCTTGGACAACGATTCAACACGCACAGAACCACCCACTGCCCTCGAAACCTCTCGGGATAGCTGGCCTAGGCTGAGCTCAGGCACCAATAATGAACCGACGGACTTCGCGAATTGTGCCACTTCATCATCTGGGAATGGCCAGAGCGTTCTCAATCTGAGGGATCTGACACTCACATCAGAGCTGTTTGTAATGACTTCCTCAACTGATCTTGAGGTACATCCGTATGAAACAATTCCCCAATCAGCCCGTCGGGGTCCAGTCACTACCACATCAGTCAGGAGTTTCCGTTCATCCTGAATCTTCCCTGTGATTCTACGTATCAGGCTATTGTGAGCTTGAGGATCGGCTGTTTCTCTGAACCCCAACTCGTCATGGGTAGAGCCAGTCACCAACAGGTCATGTCCATCACCAAATCGGGGCATTACTGACTGCCCATCATCGACTCCACCATATGGCGGGTCTCCTACTCTAGCGTAACGTCGAATCACCTCATTGCTCTTCTCTGCGCCTATCACGACCTTCTCACGCGAGTGCGCAACGATCTCGTCCGAAAGCACAATGACAGGATGCCTCAGTCTTTCAGATAGAGAGAAGGCACGTAGAGTTAGCTCATATGTCTCTTGTGCTGAGTACGGTGCGATCACGATACTCTCGTGGTCTCCATGAGTGCCCCAACCTGCCTGCATGAAATCACCCTGCGCCGCTTTTGTGGCTTGTCCAGTACTGGGGCCTGCTCTTTGTACATTGACAATCACACAGGGAGTTTCAGTCATTATGGCATATCCTATGTTTTCCTGCATTAGACTGAAACCAGGTCCGGAAGTCGCCGTCATTGAGAGAAACCCTCCCCACGAAGCACCAATCACGGCAGAGATGGCTCCTATCTCATCCTCCATCTGCAGGTATGTTCCTCCAACCTGAGGAAGTCGAACTGCCATTATCTCGGCAATTTCGGAGGCTGGAGTGATTGGATATCCTGCAAAGAACCTGCAACCCGCTGCAATTGCAGCCGCAGCACACGCTTGATTACCCTGCCAGAAGTTCGGTCTTGTATTCTCAGCGGACATCGTCAGACATCTCTCTCAAGAATGCGCGGTGTTCCAAGTTCAAGATAAGCATTCACATTCAATACAGGCTAACCACGGTTTAAACATGAGTGAACAACGATAGTCTTTTATCAAGTCATCCAGGTGGGGTGGCTGGCGACTGTAGTCTAGCTTGGTTAGGACGGAAGCCTCCCAAGCTTCCAACCCGGGTTCAAGTCCCGGCAGTCGCACCATGTTTTCAGTGAGATTTAAGGCCTAAATCATTGGAGTATGTCATGGCGAGTGATGACTAACATGACCCCAATGAGTCCCTTGGGACAATGATATGGATCTTGAGTTAAGAGCTCGCCACTATTACTTTCGGTAACCTCCCCTGAGAGAGTCCATTTAATCGAACACTCCACATAACTCTTTTAAGGTATCTACGTTCAGCTGTCTTTGGGCTGTGATGACTTGTGACTCACGACTATATCGAAGATGAACTGAGTCGACGAAGTGTATTCAAGTCAGAGCAATTACTCTCCATAGACTTTGTACCCGAAACGCTTCCACATCGCGAGTCCGAGCTGAAGATTCTCGCACAGAGCTTCAAGACACTAATCACATCTCCTGGTCGTACAAGCCAGAGGCTCATAATCGAGGGCCCAGTGGGAACCGGCAAGACGGCGGTTACAAAACGCTTTGCAGAACAAATGATACAGGCCGCTGACAGACGTGGCTTACGACTCCACAAACTCCACATCAACTGTCGTGTGAGCAAGAGTGCATACCTTGTCTATCTTAGGATACTAAGAGAGTTCAAACCAAGGTTTCCTCGTCGTGGACACTCACCTGAAGAACTCCTGCAAATGGTTGTGGAGATCCTAGATGAAGAAGATCGTTATCTCCTATTGATACTTGACGAACTTGACTACTTCATCCGTCAGCGGGGTGCAGACATACTCTATGATCTTACACGGCTCATGGACGACCGACTGAACGCACCTCAACGACTCTCAATGATTGGTATTGGGCGTGATGTTCCTCTGAATGAGGACATACTGGACTCGAGTACCCTCAGTACACTCCAACGTAACGTACTACGTTTCGAACAATACAGTCCAGAGGCACTCTATGACATCTTGAAAGAACGTGCAGACCTAGCATTTGAACAAGACACAGTCATGAACGAAACACTACAACTAGTCTGCGACATCGCTTCGGAACGGGGTGATGCTCGCTATGCAATTGAGCTTCTATGGAGAGCAGGAAAACAGGCAGACAGTTTAGATTCAAGAAAGGTGATTCCAGACTACGTGAGAAAGGCCAAAGCCGATACACATCCAGAGTTGAGAAAAGAAGTATTCACAACCCTGCCACGGCAGAATGGTCTTCTTCTTCTCGCGGCCGCAAGGCAACTGAAGGAGAATCGAGGGGCGTATATCACAATGGGCGAACTGGAGGAGATGTACCAATCAGTGTGCGAGGAGTATGGTGAAGAACCAAGAGCACACACTCAAGTATGGGAATGGGTACAAAATCTAAATGCTCATGGATTAGTTGATACAAAACGTTCGAGTGTCGGACAGAGGGGTCAGACAACGCTCATAGGTTTCTCTGATGTGCCTGCTGAGATGCTGGAGCGGTACCTACTGAATATACTCGAAGAATAGGGGGCTCTGACAATCACAAATGACTCTGCAGATACATCCCGTGTAGCCATTGAAGACATATTCTCTTCAAGAGGAAGGATCAAGATACTAAAAGAGCTCGCCATTTCCAGCGAGTTGAACATATCAGAGCTCTGTAGGAGAGTTTCTCTGAACCACAGCTCAACGAAATCACATCTGGAAGTGCTGATTGCATCGGGCCTGATTGAGGAGAAGATGTTTGGAAGAATCAAGATTTACCGATATCGCATTGAAAATCATCGGGCCCGGGCGCTTCGAAACCTATTTGGTCTGTGGCAATCCTAATGGAGGAGTCCCATCCTTGACTTCTTACATTACACGTATATTCTATCTTGGCGATCGCTACCATGGATCACAATACCAACCAGGTCTTACTACTGTACAAAGTGAGCTCATTGAAGCAGTGAGTCAATGGAGCGGCAACCCTCACTCCACACAGACCGTCCAGTTGGCAGGAAGAACTGATCGAGGAGTTCATAGCGTAGGACAGATTGTACAGATTCTCTCCGAAAAGAAACTTGAGATAGACCGGATTAACAGACACCTGCCGTGGGACATCACTCTCTGGGCATGGGCTGAAGCACCATACGATTTCAGGCCACGGTTCGATGCTCTCATGCGTCACTATAGGTACTATTTTGAATCCCCTTTCTCGCATTTGAACCTACCATCCATGCGAAGAGCACTAGAGCTCTTGATTGGTTCCCACGATTTTTCCTTGCTCTCCAAACCCGATGGAAACCGACCCACTGTAGCAACAATTCTGAACGGTTGCTTAGCGGAGCAGAAGGGCACGCTTACAATGGACCTATTTGGGACAAACTTCCTTTGGAAACTCGTCCGGAAGATGGCTTCTTTACTATTACAGATTGGAACTGGGATTTCAAGCCTAGACATTATCAGCGATATCATCTCAGGACGAAACGCAATCCCGGGTGGAATCAGACCGGCACCTCCTGAGTGTCTTGTGCTAGTTGAAACTGTTGTGTCAATCCGAATGAAGAGCACAAAACGCGCAAAGAAGAGAATCCAGAAGCATGTCAGCGGCCATCTCCGTTCTCTTGAGAGGTCCAAAACGACCATTGCAGCTGTCAACGAGGATTACTTCTCTGATTGAGAAGACTTCTTCTTATTCCTAACCAGACGGAGAAGCCCTCTCCTGACTTGGGATTGCGCTTGACAATCTCGACTAGAGCATCCTTGTGCGTACGAGTCACTCTATCTCGTGATACCCCTGCGGCAGATGACAACGCGGCAAGAAGGTCAGCCTCTTTGTCACGCCTTCTCCTACCTTGCCATACCAGCAAGGGCCATGTCGGTCGGGAGTACTCCACATTTCGATACGGAGTTTCCGTTCTACTCGTTGCAACTCCTGCTGACAAGAAATCATAGACATAAGATAGCAACTTCCAGTTCTGTCTTCTCATGATTCTTCCTAGGGCCAAATCCGCTAACGAGAGGAACTCGAATCCCGTATCCAGCTCTGTTGGAGAAACCAGATGAAGGTGGACATTCTCTTCGAGCCACAGTAGCAACTCTCTGTGATCAATCTCCAACTCCGAGGTCACTCGTTTTGCAGCACTGGGATCGGTGGTCATGAACAAACGACGGAAGACCTCTCTCACGCCACGTCGTATGTCCCTGGAAGGTAAGGTCTTCTCTAAGAGATACTCACTCACCACAGTAGTTTCAAGGTCCGAGATTGCCGCACGAAGATCACCTCCGGACTGTTCTACAATCTCATCCATCTTGTCATCAGGTAACTTGACCTTCTGTCCAGAAACGATTCTCCTCAAGACACCTAACATATCTTCGGCCTCAATCGAGGCAAAGGTGAACACCTTACATCTCTTGACAAAGTCCGTCAAGCGTGGACTATGAGGATCATTTGCAGTCATAACAATAGGATGGCCAGTTTCATCAATAATCTTCAGGATTGCACTGACTCCACCCCTATCGCTTGTGCCGGACAGGCCATCAATTTCATCCAACAGAATGATTCGAAGTCGCCCATCAAGTGTCTGTTGTGTTGCGGCTTTCCATACAAGGTCCTGTACGACCCCTCTGTTACGCTTGTCACTGGAGTTAAACTCTACAAGCTCCATATCGTAATCACGAGAGAGGGCACCGACAGATGCCGTCTTGCCAACTCCAGGTGGTCCAATCAGCAACACGGCATTCGTACTAGGAGTGCCTCTCAACCATGATTCAATCCACGTTCTGAGCCCTCTTATCGATTCAGCATTACCAACTACATGCTCTAGACTCTCGGGCCTGTATCTCTCTGGCCAAGGAAGATCTTCGTTTCTCATGGTTGATTCTGCTCCAGTCCAATGTGAGCCAGAAGTGCTGTGAGCTGAACCTCACCACTTGCCCCTTCTCCTATTCTGAACTCTGCCTCTGCAGCCTTTTCAAGAATCACCATCTTCCGCGTTTCCGAGATGTCGAGTCCCAACACTTCTCGATGTATCTGTCTTGCCAGGTCCACTGGAGAAACCCCTTGCTGATAGATCAGAGCTCTGAGACTCTCAAGCGACATCTCGTAATTCCCTTCAATCGTCAAATCTAGTAGATCCCTTATTGCTTTTGGATTGGCTTTCCCTGCAATCGAGAAGACGAGGGCTTCTGTGATCTTCTCTCCAGCTGAGGAGGCCGCTTGGAGAAGATTGATTGCAGCTCTCATGTCGCCTTCCGCAAGATACAGAATTGCATCTCTCCCACTTGCTTGAAGAGTAACCTTCTCTTTCTTTGAAATGAACCGAAGCCTTTCTCCAATCGCATCATTACTTAAGCGCGGAAACCTGAAGATGGCACACCTTGATTGAATCGGAGGAATGATTCTGCTAGAGTAGTTACAAATCAGAATCATTCTGCATGATGCAGCATATGACTCCATTGTACGCCTGAGAGCATGTTGTGCATCGGTTGTAAGATGGTCTGCTTCATCTAGTGCTAGAATCTTGAAAGGTGCGTCCCCAGCAGGCATAGCTCTGGCAAAAGTCTTGATTTGGTTCCTTACCACGTCGATGCCTCTCTCATCACTTGCATTCAGCTCCATGAAGTTTCGCTCAAAAGTATCTCCGAAGAGATCTCTAGCCATCGCCATTGCAGCCGTAGTCTTGCTCGTACCTGGTGGTCCTGCAAATAGACAGTGGGGCACATTTTTGTTCTCTACAAATCTAGTCAAGCCTTCGATGATAGACTCCTGCCCAACGATTCCACCTAGGGTGGGAGGACGGTATTTCTCAGTCCAGAGCTCTAAATCCATTCGAATCTTCCATCCCATCTCATATGCCTGGAGTCTGTGTGTCCATCAGGTGATGAGTGACACATCTCTAGTGCCCTTAATAGATTCTCCGGAGCATTCACCTGTCTATTGACGTAAAGAAGCATGTAAGCACATTCCAGTTTGTAGCTCAAAACATCATGGTCCTCAACCTAGGCACCATTGACTTGGCCAAAGAACAAGGGCTTTATGGGCGCCTCTGAACTTGAAAGGAACATGTGAAGACAATGATGATTCGAAGCGGCACCGAGGAGGCCAGAGATCGTTTCAGAATGCAGTTCCTGAACGAAACCCGTCCATGCACGTTCCGTGAGGATGTTCCGGAAATCAAAGTTGGTGGTCAGAAGATAGGCCCTTTCAAGGCTGGAGTGAGAACGAATCTATCCAATTGGGCATTAGAAACGCTCATGATGCATGATCTAGTGGACATTGATCCTGCAGAGGCATATGAATCTCTCAGGCGACTGCAAAACCTTTACAATGCTGAGCAGAGAGACCCCCACAAACTACAGACTTTTCCACCATTCCTTTACTCCGCTCTAAGCCGAAAGATGCATCGACTGCAAGGTGACAAGACGTCCCTAGACCCTCGTAGACACGATGAAATAGAGAAGACACGACGGATGCTCGAGATTCTGATTCAAACTCGATTGTCGAAAGTCATCCGTGTGGCAAAGTCTGGTGCCAATCAGGACAAGCGCAGGCACATGACGTTGGAAGAAAGGTGGCTATGTGATGAACTCGGTATGCTAATGTCTGCTTGGCGCGAAATAGTAACGGAATAGGCCACGAGAAACAGCGATTGTTTTGCAGATTGTTTTGACCCCGATATAGGCAAGCCTCACCTTGGCAGAGTTAAAAAGGCACACTCGTAAGAAACGAGAGCGGGTTTTAATATCCAACCCGAAAGGAAAAGTGTGAGATTCTGACCAGTAGCAAAGGAACCTCTCACAGGCTCGCTGAGTCATACATCTTGCAGACTAGACTTGGGGTGTTCAGGAGCACCATGACAATAGAGAATGAGTCTAAGCAGGAGCAGTTCGAGGAGTTCCTGCGAACGTACAGGGACGAGCAAGGGAAGCTGGTATATTGGTCACGCATACAACAGATGTCTAGCGATGAGTCCTCCCTGGTAGTGGACTTCCAAGATCTGACTAGTTTCAACAACGTCTTCACGGTACTAGCTTTTGAGAATCCACAATCATTCCTCAGGATGGCCGATAACGGCTTGATCTCAATCTTGAAAATCGAGAATGAAGAGCTAGTCCGGGATATTGGAGAGGACGCCCTGAGGATTCGAATCATCAACTACACTGAGCGCGTGAAACTGAGATACATCAGGTCCAAACACATCGGCCGCCTGATTCGTATTGATGGCATAATGATGCGGGCAAGCGAGGTCAAGCCACTGCTTGTGAACGCGACATTCTTGTGTCGAGTATGCATGGCAGAGATACCTCAAGAACAGGAAGAAGGGAGATACACCGAACCGCCTCAATGTCCAACTTGTGGCAAGAAGACACCAATGAGACTGCTCCTTGAGAAGTCTCGATTCATAGATTGGCAGAAGGTGCGAATACAGGAGTCTCCCGAGGAACTGCCTGCAGGGCAGATGCCTCGTTCAGTTGATGTCGTACTAAAGGGCGACCTAGTTGATATATCAAGACCAGGGGATATGGTAAGAATCACTGGTCTACTTCAGACCACCCCGGATTTCTCTCGTCGTGGAGGAAAACTCGCGACATTCAATGTATTCATAGAAGCGAACGGGGTCGAAATCGCTGAGAAGGAATACGAGCAGCTTGAGATTTCTGAGGAGGACGAGAAAGAAATCATGAAGCTGTCTGAAGACCCCTACGTTCACGAGAGAATCTATAGATCAATTGCTCCATCGATTCAAGGACACGATCAGATCAAGGAGTCCATTGCTCTCTTGCTCTTTGGAGGGGTAGATAAGCCGCTTCCTGGTGGCACCCAGATGAGAGGACGATCAAACATTCTCATGATTGGTGATCCGGGGACAGGAAAGAGTCAGATACTCAAGTTCGTAGCAGGTCTTGCATCCAGGGGTCTGTACACATCAGGCAAAGGCACCACCGCTGCAGGACTAACTGCCGCCGTGGTTCACGAGCCAGAAACCGGAGCTATGACTCTTGAGGCAGGGGCACTTGTCTTGGCCGACCAAGGCATCGCATGTATCGATGAGTTCGACAAGATGGACCCTAATGACCGTACAGCTATCCATGAAGCGATGGAACAACATACCGTAAGCATAGCCAAAGCAGGCATTGTGGCAACCTTGAATGCAAGAACCTCGATACTTGCAGCTGCAAATCCAACACTCGGTCGGTATGAGTCTTCACTCTCTGTACAGGACAACATCAAGTTGCCGTTCACAATACTATCAAGGTTTGACTTAGTCTGGATAATGGTGGACACAGTTGAAGCCACTAGAGATCGAGAACTAGCAAGGTTCATACTGAACATGCTCCAAGCGAAACCTACTCAAATAGAGGATGAAGTTCCACCCATATCTCAAGAACTACTCAAGAACTACATACGTTATGCTAACAAATTGGAGATTACTCCAAGGCTGACACCAGAGGCGGCTGAGGTGATTGAGAACTTCTATGTTGATCTCAGAAAGAGCGCAGAGGGGGGTGCCCCAGTTCCAATCACTGCCCGACAATTGGAGTCTCTTGTCCGCCTGGCGGAGGCGAGAGCAAGAATGGCCCTCAGAACCGAGGCCACGAAAGAGGATGCACAATCAGCGATACGTTTAATGGAGGAATCGTTGCGCATGGTTGCACTTGATCGTATCACAGGGAAGATTGATATCGACAGTCTTGTTTCAAAGATGAGTGCATCACAGCGAAGCTCATCCGACATAATCATCAAAGCCATTAGGGACATGGAGGCAGAGGGCACTTCAACTGTAGGCGAAGAGGCACTGATTCAGAGAGCTATATCTATGGGTCTCCCACGAGAGAGGGCAGAAGAAGTGATCAAGAAGCTCTTAGCCGAGGGAATCCTATACAGCCCGCGCGAGGGAAAGATACGACACTCGCAGAGCTGAGTTCTGTTTCCCATACTGACAGCAACGGAGTTGAATGCAACGCAACTTGAGGAACTCTCAATCAACAAGAGAATAATCAGGTTGCTCCAAGACATTGGAATCTCCAGCCTATTCCCTCCACAAGAGGAGGCTTTCAACACTGCCGTTCTAGAAGGCGAGAACCTGGTCCTGGCTGTTCCCACTAGTGCTGGCAAGACGCTCGTAGCCGAAATATGTATACTCAAGACGATACTCGATGGCCGGGGCAAGGCACTCTATCTTGTCCCATTGAGATCCCTTGCAAGAGAGAAGTACTCAGATTTCAGGAAGTATGAAGCACTGGGTATAACGGTAGCAATGTCCGTGGGAAACTACGACTCGCCCGGGACGAAGCTAGGAGAAGCTGACATTGTAATATTGACAACAGAGAGAGCAGACTCTCTGATACGCCACAAGGCTGAGTGGCTAGACGAAGTGGGTATCGTCATAGTCGATGAAGTCCACCTAGTGAACGATCCAAAGCGTGGACCAACACTTGAAATGGTAATCGCAAAGATGGCGCAGATTCTTCCAGATGTTCAAATTGTCGCTCTAAGTGCCACAATCTCCAATGCTAACGAGATTGCAGAATGGCTGAATGCGGAACTTGTGAAGAGCACATGGAGACCTGTACCACTCAGAGAAGGAGTGCTCTTAGACAATCATATTACCTTCAGCGACGATGGAACATCGAGATCCATTACTAGGAAGAGGCGAGAAGTAGTTGTAGATGCCATCTGCGACATTCTGGACGAGGGAGGACAGGCTCTGGTCTTTGTGTCAAGTCGACGTTCCACAGTTGCTGTAGCAAAGAAAGTTGCACAGTCCACACGTAGTTATCTTACAAACGACGTACAAGACCAATTGGCCACTGCTGCCAAGGAGATCGTTGCGAAACCATCAGTTCCCGAAGCATCAAAGACACTTGCAAGACTTCTCATGTCTGGAGCGGCCTTTCACCATGCTGGTCTTGACAATACTGAACGCGCGCTCGTTGAAGACCATTTCAAAGAGAATCTGCTGAAGGTAGTCGTGGCCACGCCCACTCTTGCGGCAGGAGTAAACCTCCCAGCGAGACGGGTCGTAGTCCGTGACTATCGGAGATTCGAAGCGGGCAGAGGTAATTACCCAATTCCTGTTCTTGAGTACAAACAAATGGCTGGAAGAGCTGGACGACCAAAGTACGATGAATATGGAGAGGCAATCCTGATTGCTCGGTCAGATCAAGAGCAAGACTTCCTTATGGACGAATATCTGTTGTCAGAACCCGAGAATATCACTTCAAAGCTTGCATCGCCGTCTGCACTTCGTTCTCACATCCTATCTTCTATTGCAACAGACATGACGCAAGACCGAGAAGAAATCGACCATCTGATTGATGGTACGCTGTTTTCATCACAGTTTGACAGCGACGACATAGGTCACCATATCTCTTCGGCGCTAACGTTTCTAGAAGAGGGAAGGTTGATCGAATGTAGCGACTCCGGCTACACTGCTACTCCTCTGGGCCACAGAACCTCTCGGCTCTACATTGAGCCCTCTACCGCAATGTTGTTTCGCGACTCACTTACCAAGGCCAAAACGGTTTCAGTTCTGGGAGTCCTACATGTTGTCTGTCATTCTCCCGATCAACCGATAACCTATCTGACACGTGGTGATTTTGAGGAGTATGAGATTCTTGTCGATGACAACAAAGGAGATCTTCTGATTGATCCCCCTGAGTGGGACGAACTGGAAGAGTATGCTAGATACCTAGCTGAGGTGAAGACGGCCAGACTTCTTGAGGACTGGACATCGGAAGTCCCTGAAAGAAACATCACTGAAAGGTACAATGTTGGAATGGGCGATGTTCATCGATATGTTCAAACAGCGAGATGGTTGGTGTACTCGGCATCTGAAGTTGCCAGAGTAGTGGGAGCTAACCAACATATTCCAGCTCTTCACAATCTTCGTTCTAGGCTCAGATATGGTGCAAAGTCAGAACTTCTAGAGCTCGTCAGATTGAGAGGGGTTGGCCGAGTTCGAGGCAGAATGCTCTACAGTCATGGACTGAAGAGCCTCACAGACCTGTATCAGGCACCTCTTGAAAGAGTCGCCGCTGTTCCTACTATTGGCACTGCCTTGGCCGAGTCAATAAAGCGACAGCTTGGCATGGATGTCAAATCGAATCAAAGGAGCGTACTCAAGTCAGATGAAGACGAAGAGTTCTCCTACTCCATTCAGACACTTCTCAAGGACTTTGAGCCAAAAGACGACTAGAAATGAATCCCTTTCAAACTACTCCTCACCTTATCGATGAGAGCCTCTGTGTATTCAGTGCAATTCTGACTCTCGGTATGAGTGTCTCCATAACCTGTAATCCCGGAACTGGAAAGCTCCTCTATAATGTTCTGAGAGCCTTTCCCTACGATGTCAAGTTCGTAGCCCCCCTCCAAGAAGAAGGCAATCCTTCCTTTGCAATGCTTCTTGGCGATGTCATTCAGGTACGAATTCATCATTGCAATCCCAGAAGTGGTAAGTCCAAGTACAGTAAGCGGATCGTCAAAATGACCATCGAATCCTGTCGATACGAGCACAAACTCGGGTGCAAATGCCTCACTAATCTGCATGACAACTTCGTCGAATGCCATCTTGTAGGATTTGTCCCCTGCCCCGGGACACATCGCTAGATTTACGTTGAAGCCCTTCCCTTCCTCAGCCCCAATCTCATTAGGGAATCCAGACCCTGGGAAGAGCGTGCGACCATCTTGATGAAGACCAATGTAAAGTACCTGATTGCTTGAGTAGAATGCATTCTGAGTCCCATTCCCGTGGTGAGCATCGTAGTCTACAATCAAGATCCGTTCCAAATCATGTTTCTGAATGAGGTGTTCTGCAGCCACAGCGATTGAATTCACAAAACAGAATCCGAATGCCCTATCATACTCGGCATGATGACCAGGTGGACGACATAAGACATAGGCGTTCTCACTCATATTGTCCATCAACCTATCCATAGCCACAATGCCCGCACCTGCTGCCAACAGTGCAGCGTCGTAGGTGTATCTGTTGACCGAAGTGTCTATTGTGAAGTATCCGCTTCCACTCTCAGACTTTATTCTTACCTGTGCAAGATACTCTTTGCTATGAAGCGGATAAATTGAATTCAAGTTGGCCTTCTTTGGCTCAATCAAGTTGACCTTTGATTCTGCAAGGAGGCCCGCGTTCTCAATGTAGCGCATAGCAGTCGTTAGACGCTCAGGCCTTTCAGGATGCCCCGGCGACATCACATGCTTGGTGAACGTTTCATGAAATAACAGATCTGTAGGCAAACTACCACCCAAAGAGTACAACCGTTAGTCTAGGTGCAGTAACATCGTCTTCTGAGAATCGCGACAGATAAGTGTAGGCCTGTAATCACGCATGCACATCGACTTGTAGAACACGTGTTCCAAGAGCTGTACGTGCAACAATGTTTATCTTGACGCCAGTCAACGAAACCAAGTCACGGGTCGGTAGTCTAGCTTGGTATGATTCTTGCTTGGGGCGACTAAGGGTCATGGCCCTCAAGTCACAGAATGCAAGAGATCGGGAGTTCAATCAACCTGGGAGAACCCCGGTTGGAACAAGTCTCCCCCGGCCCACCATCTACACTAATCTAGCTTTTGAGGAACCTACGTTCGCATAATGGACCGAGAAGATGCCAAGAGAAGAGAGGAGGGGAGAGAACCGGTGCCAACAAGGGACAGTGTTTCATACCCCATGGCACCGGACCCATCGAAGACTAGTCTAGTCAGACACTTATAAACGACCCAAAAAACGATGCAACGAACTGATTATGGGTAGTTACTTGGCCTTCACTTCCCACAGAGTCTTATAGATTGGTCCTGTTGGAGTCAGAGTACTCTTTGTTAACCTAAAGCAGTCCACTGACATAGTGCCAACTGACTCGTCGGCCAGTCTGTCAAGATTGCCTTGCATCCGTTCGCGGTTTCTGACTGAGCGAACTCGCGCAATGGTGGCATGGGTATGAAACCTCTTGTCAAGGGGGTAGCCCAAGTTTCCCAGAAGATCATCTATCATGCGTTTGAGTCTTACAAACCGTTCCGCATTCTGAGTTACACCCACCCATATGACATTTGGTCGTCGCTTGCTAGGAAAGGCCCCGACACCCTCAATGCGAATCTCGAACTGATTGAAATCGCTCTTTCGCAGCTCTTCTTCAATCCGGTCAATTCTTGCAACAGGTGTATCTCCAAAGAATCGAAGCGTAAAATGAAGATTGCCAGATTCGACCAGTTTCAGCCTTGCAGCCTGTTTATCCAGTTTTTGTTGGATATGAGCAATCCTTGAAACAAGAACGTCGTCCTCGATATCCACACTCAGAAACACTCTGACAGTCCCAGACATTATGCCACCTCTGAGTTGATATATCATGACGTGCCGTATTGATATATCGTGTGGCTTCAGGATTGGACACCGCAGCAACCATACTCCGACATACTGCTCTTGTATGACCACAAGGATTAAGCAGTATGTTGGAATTGGTCACTCACATCCAGGTGACCTCGATCATGAAGCTTCTAGTATTAACCGGAATGCCTGGTTCTGGAAAGAGCACTGTGGCCGATGCGTTCCGTAAGGTGGGGGTCCCTGTAATCATAATGGGCGACGTCATTCGTAGCGAGGTCGAATCACGCGGCCTAGAGGCCAATCCTGTGAATACAAGAGCAGTGATGTTGGAGCTCCGTGAACGTGATGGGCCCGGTGCAGTAGCAAAACGCTGCATAGAGAGCTTGAAGAAGTCCAGCTCAAAACTACTTGTCATTGAGGGGTGCAGAAGCCTTGCAGAGGTAGACGTGTTTGATGACTATGCAGAGAAGGTATGGACTGTCAGCATACACTCTTCTCCCAAGACACGGTTTTCAAGACTGCAGGAGCGAGGCCGAAAGGACGACCCTCAAGACTGGACGGTTTTCAGAGAACGTGATCTCCGAGAGATATCAGTTGGGCTTGGAGCAGTAATAGCACTAAGTGAAATTGTGATCGTCAATGAGGGAACGCTTGGTGATCTAAAGAGGCAGGCAGAGCAGCTCATACAGAGGCTTGTCTGATATGCAAGTGACCATCAGATCGCCTGTTTATCCAACTGAGGCCCAAGAACATGTCGAAACAGCATTGACCAATCTATTCGCTCTGGATCCCCCGTTTGATGAGGAAGAAGATCACCTAGTCATAATCTTGCCAAAGAAGAGAAACTCTCTTGGCCTTGTCAAGCAGAGGATTCATGCGTTTCGGATAATTGACGCAGTTCGTTCCAGACTGTTGTCTAATTGGAACGGGAGAGAAACCACCATCTGCTTTGACAAGCAAGCTGCATACCATGGAAAACTAAGACTGATTGATGACAGACAAGAAGACCCTCTTCTGGGGTCCATCGAGGTTTCAATCGAGTTTGAGCAGGAAACCGAGTTCTATGAGTTCCTTGCATGGTTCACGCCACCTACGAAGAATGGAAGCATCATAAGCGGCTAGAACTGCACAGTAGTGATGTCACGTGTGAGACCACTATGTACATGGACTGCTATGCGATATGCAACATCGAACCCCAGTTCACCTATCATATCTCCCAACCTCATGCCACTACTTCCACTTATACACAAGCGACCGCCGTTCCGAATCATCTCAGGTGCTTTCTCTAAGAAGGCTTTGACCAGCCGATTCGCCTCCGCTCCACGAGTCGAACTTATCCTGCCATATGGCGGGTCAGTGACAATACAATCGAGCCTCTGCATCCCCATAGGATGCAAGTTTGTGTCGGCCTGAATCAGAGATGAATTACTCAGGGGCATTTGAGAGAGATTGGTCAATGCGCCACTTAACAATCGCCAGTTGAGATCAATTCCAATCGTCTTTGCACCTAGAGCAGCAATCTCACATAATATCCCTCCACCGCCACAGAATGGATCAAGAACTAAGTCTCCCGGTTGAATACCGGCAAGATTGCACATGACTCGTGCTAACTGCGAGTTCATCATTGAAGGATGAAAAAAGGCCTTCTTCCCTGGCTCTCTGAGCCTCAGCACTCTTCGTAGTAGAGACTCTCTTGATTTGCAGACTAATGTCTTTGAAGGCATAAGGACGACAAGCATCTTAACATCAGGACTATCCAATGAAACTCTTGCTCGTGTTGCTTGCCGTATGCGTTCTCCCAAGAGCGCAGTCAGTCCTTCCCGACGTTGAATCTCTCTGCTACCAGTCAGAGACTTGCTTCGTACAGAGAATGAATCTGAGGGGTCAACACTGGTTCTCAATACGTCATCTTGTATCCAATTCATTGTATCGTCTGAAGAGTCGCCTTCAGCAATTACGGATCCGGCCTCTCTTATCATGGCCGCTCTTTCAAGTAGAAAGGACGAGGGCTCATAATGAGTTTCTATCAACGCCAAAGGGCCAGTCCATGTCAAAGACGCCTTGCTATCTCGAATACGAATCAGTGAATCAAGCTCCGCTCTTGCAAGCTCAATGTTCTCGCCTGAAACATATGCAAAATAGTGGGCCAACTGCATCTCCCTACTCAAACAATAAGATTGTTTCCACCCAAGAAGGTGCGCTGTAATTCGCCGTATAGAGTTTCGACTCCTGTCACAAGCTTGGCAGACACCGGTAAAAGCGTGGTACCCGCACCGATTTCGTTTAACATCCGTAGTATCGCCTCAGAATATTCTCGAAGAAGCCCCTCTGACACACCGTGCAATGCCTCCTCTAATGCGTACGTATCAGTCGACCAACCAAGAATCTCCTCTATCTGCTCATCCATCAAGATATCCGGCTTGCTCAGAACGCTCAGCTGCGGAAGACCAAAACGGATGCTTATTGATATTCCGAGCAGCGTCGATGAGAGGTATCCCGTCGGAGAACGGGCGATATTGGAATCAAGTAGATATAGTGAAACTGCCGGGTCCAGATCTTTCAGACTAGTCACCATCATGGGGCCCGAGTTGCGATAGGCAAAGAGCTCCATCTGTCCGGGACAGTCGACTAGGACGTAATCCCGACCTAGTTCGAATATCTCATCCCGTAGGTCATTTACATGGCTCACAGCCATGTCTAACGAAGCTACTAGCGCACCATTCGGACCAAGGCCAAATCTATTCATTACCTCACCATAGTCGACGTACTCTCGAACGTCAACATCACTAGTGTATGGTGGGTCGTCGACCCCTGGGTCGAGGTTGACGATAGTAACGCTCATCTCGGACCCTATCAACCACTTCTCTAAGGTAGAGGTGAGAAGCGACTTTCCTGAACCTGCTGTACCGACCAGAAATATATAGAACATGGCCTCTGACCGAGCACCTTGGATGCCCCACCCTCTTTGAGTGCTTCGGTGCATATGCATCAAGATACAATGACCAGCACATCAAGTCTATCACCAACTGGCAGACTGGTTGCCAGCTTCTGCGCAAGTCTTATCAGCGACGCTCGTGGGAATCCAAGTATGGAGCAAAGTGAGGCACTTCAGAAGCTAGCAGAGGCTATGGCTGGCGAGATATGCCTTGCAGAGAATGACCCCGGCGCAATCATGAAACGCTGGCGAGAGCATTTCCAGATCTCTCAGAAGCACTTGGCAAATCACCTAGGAGTGTCCCCATCTGTAATAAGCGACTATGAGAGTGGTAGAAGGAAGTCACCTCGTGTTGAAACCATAAGACGGTTTGTGGAGGGCCTGTTAGAAATGGATGCCGTCAATGGCGGTCGTGTGGCCATGGCCCTTGAGAAGTTGGTGGCTCCGGAGATTGCATCAGATGCGATACTTGATAGTCGAGAGTTCGGACTACCGGTGCCAGCGCGGCTTCTAGTTGATAGATTGGATTGCAGAATACTCACACACAATAGCTTGCTTGACCGCGATATCTACGGTTATACCGCCCTCGACAGCGTAAAGGCAATAGTCAGTCTGACCCCACAGCAGCTACTTCGTTTGTACGGGGGAACCACTCAGAGAGCTGCTATTCTCACCAATGTTTCGACAGGACGTTCTCCAATGGTGGCAATAAAGGCGAGCCAGATTGGGACATCAAGTGCCGTCAAGCCCGCAGTTGTGATACTCCAAGGAGTAAAGGAACTTGACCCGCTTGCTGTCCGGATCGCAGATAGTATTCATCTGCCACTTTGTGTTTCAAACCTGAAGGCAGACAGTCTAATCAGAGAAATCCGGTCGTTCAATCCACAGATGTAGATTCCAGGAGGGACTTCAATGAACTTCATCATGGAGATTAATGACCCTATCCACGGTTTCATTAGCCTGTCAGAGATTGAGGCAAGGATAGTCAATTCTTCTCCCTATCAGCGAATGAGACGTATCAAACAGTTGTCTGGTGGTCATTTCGTGTATCCGACGGCAGAACATACTCGTTTTGGACACTGCATAGGAGCAATGCATTTGGCAGGACTCACAGGTAGACGCCTGCTGAGCTCAGTAAAGCTTGGCGAGGAAGCCCTCCAAGAGGTGAGAATCGCCGGACTCCTTCATGATATTGGTCATGGTCCATTCAGCCACGTCTTTGAGGAGTCACTGATAGAGAAGAGAGGATGGAACCACGAAGACGTTACCGAATGGATCATTCGTGAGAGTGAGATTGGTGATATATTGGAAGACGGCGGAGTATCCAAGAATCGAATAGCCAACCTAGTCCGTGGACGTCGCAAGAAGAAGACAGACGCAGTTGTTAGTTCAATTGTTGCTGGGCAAGTAGATGCCGACAAGATGGACTATTTGATACGTGATTCATTCTACTGTGGTGTCAACTATGGGCTTGTGGATATTCATCGTCTAATCAACAGTCTAGAAGTTTCGGATGACATGACACTTGAGTTCGACTTGGCCGCCCGTGGTGCCCTTGAGGCTTTTCTAGTCGCAAGATATGAGATGTTTCTGAATGTGTATTATCACAAGACAGTGCGAAGCGTTGAAGTGATGCTGATCAAGCTGATGAATGCTGCCGACAGTGTCTTAGGACTCACAAGTTTCTCCACCCCAGAGGAGTTCCTAGCTCTAGACGACATGTCACTGATATCTCGAATCAGGAGAATTGATCCCTCGGAATCAGAGGATGCAAGAGAGGCCGTTACAATGGTGAACATGTTGGACTCGCGTGTTCTGTACAAATCCGTTTTTGAGAAGGTCCTGCACACAGAAGACCGATTTGTGTCCAGGATTCTCACCAAGCGCAAGGTTCGAGAGAGCATCCAAGATGAGATAGCGTCAAGCGCAGGGGTTCCATCGGATGAGGTAATCGTAGATGTTCCTACTTTACCCTCTGTTCCATACAATCCACATCAAATGAACCCAATGGAAATCCGAATCTTTGAGCGGATTGAGGGAAAGAAGAGACCTCATAATCTCTCGGAATACTCGAACATTGCTGAGATGATGAAAGTATACCTCGACGTAATCAGAGTATATACATTTGACCGAAATAGAAGCAAAGTCGGTCATGCAGCAAGAGAGATATTCCAGGAACTACCGGACGCGGCATTGATACACATGTGACATTGCACGGGCAGATAGTCACCGAACAACAGAAACAAGGACCAATGGCCTGTGTGGAGGTTATATAGTAAGTTCAGAGATTCTACTTTGGACCGTCAACCAGGTCCGGAGCAGGACTATTGACCGACGAGCTGACAGAAACACTGCAGAACATCAAAATGATTACAGGTGTTGAGAACGTAGTCCTAATCCAGAAGGATGGTCTTCCGGTCGCAAGCGCAGGGGTCTGGTTCAGCAAAGAAGAGGTGTTTGCAGTTGCATCATCAACCTGTGCAATCTATGGCGTTGCTAGACTTATCCATGGCGATTTCAAGTATCTCCTAATGGAGTCTGAAACATCAAAGGTCTTCTTGGCATCCCTTCCTAATGATTCAGACTACTTCCTCACAGTTACGACGGCACCCCGAGTTAACCTGGCTGCACTATTCATAGAGATGAAGGACAGCTTGTCTCGAGTATCATTCCTGTTACGTCAACATGTTAATGGCAGGCTGCCACCTCTGCGTTCCTATAGCACTGATGAAACACAGAAGGTATTGAGCGGGTTCTCTGTAGCAGAGGGACAGAATACAACCCATTCTGTTTCGAGGTCAATAATCTCACTTGATCGATCTCAAGCTCTGACCCTAAGGGCCCTATTGCGACAAATACATGATAGTTTCCCTGAGATCGACTCAGTCTTTCTCTCTCTAAGCGGAGGAGTTAGAGTTTCTCTTGAAGGGTTTACAAACGATAGGCTTGCCGCGATGTCGTTTGCTCTTCACGATGCTTCTGAGCGCGTTGTCAGAACTCTGAGAAACAGTAATCTCCAGACAGTTCTCTGTGAAGCCGGGAACACTCGACATTTCACCTACGCCATACCAAATGGTGTCTTCAGTATGTGGGTAAATCGAGATGGCCAGAAACTTGGGCTCATGAGGCTGCTCTTGAAGCACTATATCGAGGAGATCAAGAGAGTTCTGAACACTGCTGGAGTAATGAAACCAGCCGTACCGGATGACCTCAAAGAGATACTTCTGGCAGGAGGATCTGAGAATGGCGTCCTAATGGCGAGGCGAGAATCATGACGTATTCTATAATGCGAATGATAGAACTCTTAGGAGATGGGTTTCCACTTCTGTTGAACTCAGTGTTGAATCGTATTCCGATTCTTGTGACAGGTCAAGATGTCGAACTAGTAGATGACATTTCTGAGAGCCTAACATCGCTCTGTCCTCACCACCACAAGCTGGTCTTCTGGCGCGACTTCACATCAGAAGGAGAACTTCTCTCTGTCTGGGAGGAGGAGAAACACAACTATGAGGTAAGTAGGACTGTGGTTTGTGGTCTATCTTCCAATCTCAGACTGGCTATTGAACGCATAAGTCGCTTCATGGGCTGGATTCTGGCAATCCCCATCGGAGCGAACGTACTAGGAATTCATGTGGACGAAGAGCTTATGCAGACAGTCATTCACCGCATGCTGCAACACTCGCAAAACTGTGGGCTACTCAGAGTCACATCACCATCATCAATGACTCTCTCGTTAGTAGAACCATGTGTCAGCAGCCTCGATGTTGAGAAGAAGATCGTGAGCAAGATTCTTACAAGGAAGCGACAAGCTCTCGAGAGGATTCGAAGACTTCTGAGAAAGTCACTCCGTGGACTTAATGTATCCAATCACATTCTGGATGCTGTTCTGAAACTGGATGACGAATCCGAGAAGCTGACACATGACGTGTTCGATGAGGAAGTCAGCAATTACGTTCATGCAGCCCGAAGGGCTGTCACTCTTCTCTCTAGAATCCGTCTGGCACGAGAACTAGGTGCCTCTACAACTCTCACTGAAAGAAACCTATACGAAGCCATTGGCTGGGAAGGAGGAGGCCTGTCTGATCTGATTCGTTTCATTCGTGCTGAATGGCATGAAGACTTCTCAGATTGCGTAAAATCTGGTGCTCTCTCCGGTCTGGGAGCGTGGGTGGACAGTATGTGGGGGACCTAGAACAGGAGGAGAATGAGATGATCATAGACTACGGAACACGGTCAGTGGGTCTCAAGATAGTGTTCTTTGGACCAGCAATGAGTGGAAAGACTACAGCAATCAGATGGCTTTTCCTAAGCCTCGACTATGCAGATAAGCTGACATCAATCGAGAACACAGTTGGGAGAACGATGTTCTGCGACTTTGGCACAATCCCGTTCCCCATCGGTGATACTTGGACAATCAATGCTCACGTGTGGTCTGCAACAGGACAGGACTTCTATAGGTCAACTAGGGAAGTCGTCCTAGTGGGCGCAGATGGAGTCATATTCATGGTCGATTCACAGGAGCATCTACTGGATGAGAACCTGGCCAGTTGGAATGAGCTTGTGACACTGGTAGCAGAAGAGGAGAAACCTCTTCCTATTGTGGTGTGTTTAAACAAACAAGATCTTCCCGGAGCAGTGCAAGAAGAACTAATCAGGTCGCATCTCAAGCTACCTTTCTCAGTACCTGTATTCAAGAGCGTGGCGAAGGACGGATTCAACATCCTTGAGGCCTTTCAACATCTCTTCCGTGATGCAATGCGCGCCAGTGTTCTTACTCAGCCCATATCATGAGAAGGAAATACAACAGGCGGAAGCTTGTTTCCAACGAACGATTTATACGAACCCGTGCGACTGCGGCATCAGTCTTAGGTCCCATTGACAATCAATGTGCAAGATGCTTGATGTATTGAGGAGTCGCACTTGAACTCGAATCGTAATGGAACGCGCTTTGTTTTTGTCACAGGAGGAGTGCTCTCAGGTATTGGAAAGGGTGTCACAACGGCCTCAATTGCAAAGTTACTACAGTTTCGTGGGTACGACATCAGCATAATCAAGATTGACCCCTACTTGAACATAGATCCAGGAACACTCAATCCGATTGAACACGGCGAGGTCTTCGTAACAGATCAGACATGGACATTCAGTCCTGCCGAGGGATTTGAATTCAATATATCCGAGATTGATCTTGATTTTGGCACCTATGAGCGCTTTACTGGAATGGAGGTTCACCCTTTTCAGAACATAACTTCCGGGCAAATCTACACATCAGTAATCCTTGGAGAGCGAAAGGGGAGCTTCTTGGGTCGAACCGTACAGATCATTCCACATGTGACTGACAGAATCAAGACTAGAATATGGAATGTGGTCAAGGAACAACAACCTGACGTATTGCTAGTAGAGATTGGAGGGACGGTCGGCGATATTGAAGCCATGCCATTCCTTGAAGCAGTCAGACAACTGACAAGTGAAGTAGGAAGAGGGAAGGTGGCCCTTGTTCATGTGACTCTCGTTCCGTACGTTGTCTCTGTTGGAGAGTTCAAGACTAAGCCAACGCAACACAGCGTCAAGACTCTTCAGGGACTCGGTCTACAGCCTGACATCATCGTTTCGAGAGCTGAAAAGGAACTCCCGGATGCTGCAAAGCAGAAGATCGCTCTATTCTGCAACGTTCCTGAGGAGCGCGTAATATCGAATCCTGATATTCCGGTTGTGTACCGGCTTCCTCTATCTTTTGAGGAGCAAAGTCTTGGAAACATCCTCACAGAGCATCTTGGACTTGAGCCGCGGACACCCTCAACTGATGAATGGCGCAAGATAGTGCAGTCCTTTGAATCATGCTCAGAAACCGTAATCATTGCCATGCCAGGCAAATATACCACGCTAAGTGATTCATACAAGAGCATCAATGAAGCCTTGTCTCATGCAGGTGCAGCCTGTGGGGCAAAAGTCGAAATAAAGTGGATTCGAACCGAAGAACGCTGTGATGAGGAAACCATTTCGGAGGATCTAAGAGAAGTGGACGGTGTACTCTTGACACCAGGCTTTGGAGAACGTGGTGTGGAGGGTATGATTTGTGCTGCTGCACTGACATTTGACATGAAGATTCCCTTGCTGGGCATATGTTACGGTGCACAGCTAGGTACTGTTGCATTCGCCAGAAGAATCATGGACTGGGATGGAGCTCACACGACGGAGGTTGACGCTGATAGTCTGTATCCGGTCGTGGACTTGATGGATGGACAGAAGCTAATCACCGACAAAGGTGGAACAATGCGTCTAGGTGGCCATGAGGTCACAATTGTGAAAGGAACGAGGCTTCATGACGTCTATGGAGATACACGCACAAGAGAGAGATTCAGACATAGATTCCATCTGATTGATCGATACATCAGCAGGATGAAAGAACAGGGATTGGTCGTTTCAGCACACGATTCAACGGGTGAGATCATCAACGCAGTTGAGTTAGTCAGTCACCCCTTCTGGATTGGAGTGCAATTTCACCCCGAGTTTAGATCACGTCCTGGAGCACCACATCCGCTCTACTTGGGCCTTATTAGAGCAGCTCTCGAACACAAGAAGCTGAGAGGGAATGTGTAGTGGACCGAAACCTCGACTCGATGCTTGCCGCTCTAGTTGAGGAAATAGAGAAGGTCGAGAAGACTCGTATGAGATTCGGGGCCGTCTTGAAACAGATAAGAGGGGAACTAGACCTTGGTCGGTATCCTGCCCTTGCAACAGAAGCAGTAGAAACCGTGTTCTCGAAGAAGATAGAGCCCACAAGTCTATCAGGTCTAAGGATTGCTGGCATAGATGGCGGCCTGATTAGACGACGTTTCAGGTCCATGGATCTGATTCTGACACGTGGCATTGCTGTCGTTTTTCACTTTGGACCAGAAGAGGGCCCTCGAGTCGATTTCTTTCCAAATGCATTTCCAGAACCTAATGTTAAGACAGTGATGTTGACTCTGCCAAGCCCAGAACTAGATCAATTGGCATCACTGGAACGTATCGCAACAGAACTCAGAGTCACGCTTTCTGTACTTGACGAGTTCCGTGTTGACTTAATCCTAGTAGACGGTTCACTCTTCCATCACCCCAGAGATCGCCCCCAGATTGGATCGGTAGCGTACGGGAAGTTTCAGGAAGTAATGGCGCTGTATAGACAAATCTATCATAGGGCCCAGAAGAAGAACACAACTTTGGTTGGAATTGTGAAAGACAGTCGTTCAACACGAATAGTGAACATCCTTGGCAACGTACTGCCGCACATCATGAAGAACCCATCAGTTTTCGAAATGATGCAAGACGTCGACTATCGCTGGCTGCTCAAGATATCAAGAGACTGTGACCTACTTGATACGTTCCTTGAGGAGGGAGAACGTACTTTCGCTTTCAGATACTCTGCAGAACTTTCACAGAGTTCGAATGCGGTCTCTGATGGAATGACTGAATGGGCCTCCTCGATTTGGGTGACATATCTAAAGGCTGCACGTGACGACCTACCCCTCAGAATAGAAGTCCTCATAGGCAGAGGTGACGGAGTGGCACAGCTCGACAAAGCTCTTTCTGTCCTGTTACCTCTCTCTTGGCAGCACCCTGAGTATGGTGTCCCAACCCCGATTCTAGAGGCTGATGCAAGAGCAAGAATCAGCAACAACGAAACCCAGCTTATCATCGACCGCCTAATGGCTCTCTCAGGCCTGACATATGCTACATTGGAACGAAGACGTTCGAGAAACCCTTTCGGAGGCTAATTCATTGTCTGAACAAACACCTCATTCTAGGATTGGAACCGTTATCTGTGAACAAGACTCGCCAAGCGTCATGAGCTTCTCTTTCGTAGTGGAAGGGAACGATCAGGATGTAGTTGTACGCAGAGGCGAGTTTGTTTCTGTGGAAACCGTTAGCGGAACGGTCATTGCGAGAGTTCAGAATCTCATCAGAGTAAATCGCTATTACCAACATGCTGAGGCAGTTAGAGAGTACCAATCAAGAGGCGAGCCTCTCCGTTCAATATTCCCTACAGATCGATGGCAATACACTGTTGCGAAGGTCCAGGTACTGGGTCTCTGGTCTGAGAACAAGTCACTCCGCCCATATTCTGCAGTTTCTCCCGGTGCGCCTGTTAGAAAGACGAATGAGGATGTTCTCGCAGGATTCTTGAAACTAGACTCCAAAGAGGGACTCAGGCTTGGTAGGCTAGCTCACCATGAGTTGGAGTTCAGTCCTACAGTAGATCGATTGCTCTCTAAGCACCTTGCTGTCCTAGCCATGAGTGGGGCTGGCAAATCCTACTTTGTTTCAGTGCTGCTTGAGGAGCTGCTGATGCGTACGAAGAAACAGGGTCGACTAGCGGTGGTCGTCGTTGATGTACATGGCGAGTACTCATATCTCAAGGATCTGACCGCCGAATCCCTTGATTTACAGGACCACCCAGTTGAGATAGAACACATTCGGGCATCACACATCCAAATCCCCGTGAGGTCCTTGGCAGCTGAAGCCATTGGTGCACTCGTGGCTGACATGAGTGCAGTCCAGGTACGAGACTTGAGAAGAGTAATCACTGAGATGCGCAAGAAGACGAAGACTGGATACACACTTGGTGACATCATAGAGTATGTACGGAATGATGAAACCATAAGCAAGAACACTAGAGAAGCAATGATTGGCTGGCTTGTCAATCTCGAAGACACGGGCCTATTTGGTATAGAGGCAGTCCCAGATATCGCCAGTATGGTCAGACCAGGAAAGCTCACGCTGATTGACTTGAGTGACTTCATCAGCCTAAAGAAGAAGCAGATTGCCGTGTCTCACCTAGTAAACGAACTCCTTCGAATGCGCCGCAGAGGAACCATTCCACCGTTTCTATTAGTCCTTGAAGAAGCACATCAGTTCTGCCCGGAGAGTCGCCATGAGCTAGCTCTGCCAAAGAGCCGTATTGAAACAATAGCCAGGGAAGGACGAAAGTTCCATGCACTTCTATGTCTGGTGTCACAGAGACCTGTGAAACTATCCACGACAGTGCTGAGTCAGTGCAGCAATCAGGCCATTCTCCGGGCAACCAATCCATACGATCTGGACCACATAGGCCGCAGTAGTGAAGGGATTGACCGAGAGTCTCTAGATACCATTACCACGTTGGAGATTGGTGAGGCCCTATTTGTTGGAGAAACAGTTGGCGTGCCTACGTTTGTAAAGATACGCAAGAAACACTTTGAGCCGACCGGAGCCATCCGAGGGCTATCGGACGCCGTGAAGAAGGCGGACAAGTAGTCAGGGCAGCATTACTTCAAACACGAGGGCTCTCCCCATAACAGTCAAAAAGCAAAGACTCCAGCTACCATTTGAGAATCAAAACTGAAGGTCTCAGGGGCCACCCCGATGTCTGAGAAGAACCTCGCGGATATCAAGAAACTCATTGACAGCATGCAGTCTGGATTGGTGGAGCTGTTTGATCAACTCCGTGAACTTAGGCGTGTGCTAGACTTGGCCAGTGAAACTCTGGAATCTGACTTGTCATTGTCATCGAGCTCACTGTTCTCAGGGGTTTCGACATCGTCACCTGGTGATTCCATCAAGACAGACCTGAACACACATTCAGATATGAAGACCAACCTTGACTCTGTCCGAGAAGAATCATTAACACAACCCGGAATCACATCAGTAGTTAGTGAAGACGTGTCACGCGTGTTAGACCCCATCACACATGAGCTTCAAACAGGCGATGCCCCAGCAAATGTCATAGCAGAATATGTTCAGGCTGCAAAAGAGTACCTAATCAAGGAGGACCCCGCGAACAACAAGGTAGCGCGCGACATGGAGGTCGTCCTGAAATTCCTCCGTGCAAGAGGAACAAGAGGAATTCGACCTGAAGAGCGTGACAACATCCTGAAGCGTATTGGGAGATGGAAAGTACACCTCTCTGCCTTTGGCGAATATGCAGAGGGTTGACCCCTCTGAGAAACCGCAATTCTGCCGTCTTTCCTCTAGTCGGGAAGAAAAACCATCCGGCACCCCGGATGAAAACAAGGTAGCGTCATCTACTCTAAGTCAATGATGATTCTCTTGACTTTGGTTCTCGAAATCTTCTTCAGTCCATGTTGTCCTGGTTCGTAGCGGCACTCCAACAGACCGGAATCGAACAAGATCTTGATCTGGGCGCTGGCATTTGCCTCTGTTCCGCCGAGGTGTCGTGCCACTCTTGTAACATCCTTCTCTCCTTGAAGCAGGATCTGTAGTATCTTTAGTCGAGTTCCAGATGAAAGTGCTCGTCCAATGCGCAGTATGGCGTTCTTATCGTTGACTTGTAGTGTTTCTGACAGTTCTAACACCTCGCATGAGTGTAAGCTGTTGCTCAAGTAAGTCTTTATTATACTTGTTGTTTGGGAATGCCTACAGGTTCAATTCTTATCCGATGTGAATCCTTATAGCCAAACCAACGGAGTCGCATCTGAGTGGAGAGTCTATGGGTGAAGATGGCGTTCTCATAATGGGATTTGACATTCTGCCAAGCCATAGTCCTAGGTCAAAGACAAGTTCGAAGTTTGCATGTGTGATACTGCGAGAGGGAATAGTACTGAGAGAGTATCCTGAGATCTCTCGTGGAGCACTTCTGAAGCTCGTTCGTGATATTCGCCCCAAATGGTTCTGTACTGATAACATATTCGAGATAGTTCCCGATAGAAAGGCCCTCTTTAGGCTCGTTGACCGGATACCCTCTGAAACACGGCTTGTGCAGGTCACTGGCGTACCACCACACCAAGTCGCGTTGAAGAGGCTTGCGAAAAGGCATGGGATGAATGCGCGAGGAAAACTCTCTCCCCTTGAGTCGGCAAGGATTGCAGCAAAGCTCGCGTCGATGGGCATCGGACACAGCCTAGAGTGCTTTGGAGAACAGACAGAGATCAAAGTGACACGTGGTAGGAAGCCAGGGCGCGGCGGTCAGAGTGCCAATCGCTTCAGACGGAAGGTACATTCTCAGATACAACAGATGACTCGTTTCATTGAGGACCAAATCAAAGAGCTCCGTATTGACTATGAGATCGATGTACGTAACTCCGATTTTGGATATGCTAGCGCTCGCATCATAGCGTATG
>JBHIAE010000008.1:0-79805 GCA_046758445.1 Candidatus Thorarchaeota archaeon
CATCTCCTCCTTGATTGCTACAAACCTACGACCAGATAGGGAAAGACCAGTCACCATGCAGACTAGCGCTGCACCATACGAACCAATTGCAGCAGCAACGCTACCGCCTCCCGGAGTGGCTCTGGCACGCCGAACCTGGTTCCCAAACTCGATAAGGGACATTTCAGTGAAGGTCTTTTTCTTTGGATCTTGGGCCCCTCCAAGGTAGTAGAGGTCTAGAACCATTGAATCATCTAGCTTCTCAGGCTGCAGATAGTACCTGAGAGCATCAAGCAATGCGAATAGTGGAACCATACCAACTATCTCGGTTTCCACAACAGATGCGCCGAATCTCCGAGCCTCATTTCGCACGACCTCGAGAACCTGGTGAATCTTGGTGCGTCTGGGGTGAGTTAGATTCAGAGAGACTTGGACCATGCCCTTGGCCGGCAAGTCGAGCCCGATGCCCTGAACATTGACGAAGCCTCCTGTAGTAGCTCTAACGGCATCTGCACAAGCCCTCGCTACCTCAACATCTGTTGTGTTCAGATTCAGGTTGAATGCAATTAGGAAGTTGCGAGCTCCTGTTGCAGTAGCTCCTGCTGTCGGGTGTATCTTCTTCGGACCATAGTCAGGATCTTTCAGTGGGTCCTCGCCGATGAGTTCCTTGAGTGCTTCGAACTCTCCCTCTCGTATATTTGGGAGGTCGACTCTCTCTGGACGAGTTGCTGACTTGTTGTAGAGGTAAACAGGCACCTTACTCCTGTCCGAGAATTCTTGAGCGAACTCCTTCGAGAGCTCAATACACTCACCAATGGTCACGCCGTGGAGAGGGATGAATGGCACGACGTCAACAGCACCCATTCGAGGATGTGCGCCTTGGTGTTTGGTGAGGTCTATCTTCTCAATAGCGAGTTCCGCAGACTTCAGTGCCGCCTCCTTGACCTTTTGCGGTTCCCCAATGAATGTGAAGACAGAACGGTTGTGGTCTGGGTCGTACTCAATATCCAGAAGTCGAACGCCTTCTACACTCCGAATGGCATCTGCCAGGGCATCAATCACTTCCTTGCGCCGTCCTTCAGAGAAGTTGGGTACGCATTCTATAATCTTCAAGTGATTCACCGATGCCCGCTCGGGACGGCCATACACAAAAGGGTTTGGGACGGGATTGGACGAATCACTCGGAGCCTGCGGGAATGATCTGAGCCTTGTAGGCTGCAACGACGTTCTTCAAGAGCATAGATATGGTCATGGGACCGACTCCACCAGGCACTGGTGTCACACACAACGCTTGCTTCCTAACGTTCTCAAAGTCGACATCTCCCAAAGGGGTGGCGACATCAATCACCACTGCCCCCTCCTTCACCATGTCTGCCGTTATGTAGAAGGTGTCACTCTCATCTTGGCGACGACCAATTGCGCTCACCAAGACATCGGCCTGTTTCGTGAAAGATGATAGGTCGTGAGTTCGAGAGTGGCATACAGTGACTGTTGCATTTCGATTCAACAAGAGCATTATGAGTGGCTTTCCAACGATTGTGGACCTGTTTATGATGACGGCATGTTTTCCAGAGAGATCGCTCATGCCGATGGAGTCCAGTATTGTGACAATCCCATGAGGAGTGGCTGCACTGAGCTCCTCGCCACCATAGAAAAGACGATAGACGCTTACTGGTGAGAAGCCGTCGACATCTTTCGCTGGATCTATCGAGCTGATGATTCTCTCCTCGTCAATGTGACTGGGCAGAGGGAGCTGGATCAGAATCCCGTGGACGAGAGGATCTTGGTTAAGCCTTTCAACGAGGTCGAGTAACTCCTGTTGTGAAGTGGTTTCAGGCAGGTCGAAGTGTTCTGAAAGAATTCCGACCTTGTTTGATGCCTTATGCTTCATACGAACATACATCTCAGAACCCGGGTCCTCTCCAACAATGACAGTAGCAAGTTTGGGCGTCAGTCCGTGCTCATCCACTAAGCGTTCAACCTCTGTCTTGACTTCACTTCTGATGCGTTTCGAGAGTCTCCTCCCCTTTATCACATGGTCTTCACAGATGGGTTTCTCATCATCCTTAGGCATTGCAGGTCACCTCATCAAAAGACTCCAGTTATGTTTCCGTCATGGTCAACATCCATACCGATTGCGGTTGGCTCTTCAGGAAGGCCGGGCAACAGGCGGATGTCGCCCATGTATATGACAACAAAGCCTGCACCTGCACTGACATCCGCGCCAACAACTTCTGCGACATCTCCGGTTGGGCGTCCCCTCAGACCCTTGTTGTCAGAGAGACTGAACTGAGTCTTGGCAATGCATACTGGCAGATTGCCGTAGCCTCTCTTCTCTAGTGAGCGGATTCTGCCTCGTGCCCCAGCCACATAATCGACATCTGATGACCCGTAGATCTTGGTTGCGACTTTGGAGATTTTAACCTTCAGACTGTCTTTGAGATCATATGTGTATTTCACACCGGTGTTCTTTGTGGCTTCAATCGTGTCAACAACAGATTTGGCAAGGGCCATCCCGCCCTCACTTCCCTTGGTGAATACCTCAGAGACCTCCATCTTCCAACCCTTCTCTTTGCAGAAACTCTTCAGAAGCACTATCTCCTCATCCGTATCGTTGGGGAACCTGTTCAGTGCCACAATGGCTGGAACACCGAAACTACCGATGTTCTCCATGTGTGCCTCAAGATTGGGGAATCCAGCTTCCAAGTCATCTCTCCCGTGCCACTTGAGAGCGCGAATGGTGGTGATAATGACTACTGCATCAACATTGAAGTCACCTACACGAGTGACTATATTGAAGAACTTCTCAGCACCGAGGTCTGCTCCGAATCCCGCTTCAATCACCACATAATCAAAGAGCCTCAGTGCTATATCTGTAGCAATGACTGAGCTTGTGCCGTGGGCGATGTTAGCAAAGGGCCCCGTGTGTATCATCGCTGGAGTCCCCTCGATTGTTTGGACAAGGTTCGGCTTCAAGGCATCACGCAACAAGACTGTCATTGCTCCCTCAGCCTTGAGATCCCTGGCAAACATCTCTTTCAGACCAGGGGTTCTGGCGACTAAGATATTGCCTAATCGTTTCTTCAGATCTGAGTGGTCCTTGGCGAGGCCAAGTATCGACATGACTTCTGAGGCTGCTGTAATGACGAATCGGTCTTCTCGCGGAAATCCATCAAACCTCCCGCCGAGCCCCACAATCACCTTTCTCAGGGCACGATCGTTCATGTCCACACTACGTGGCCAGTATACTCGTCTGACATCGATTTCGGGCTCCTTTTCATGATGGATGTAGTTGTCAATCATTGCAGAAAGGAGATTGTGTGCAGCCGATACGGCCGGGAAGTCGGAAGTGAACATGAGGTTGATTTGCTCGAAGGGCAAGACACGAGACTTGCCACCTCCTGCGGCTCCACCCTTGACTCCAAAGACAGGACCCAGAGACGGTTCCCTAAGCGTGGCAACTGCCTTGTGACCAAGTGCATTCAATGCCATTGAGAGTCCAATGGTGTTGGTTGTCTTTCCTTCGCCTGCCGGGGTCGGATTGGTTGCAGTGACAAGAATCAGCCTGCCCTTGCGTTCACCAAGTTCTTCACGAATGCCAAGGTTGATCTTAGCAATATAGTTGCCATATAGCTCTAGGTGTTTCTCAGGAATTCCTGCCTTCTTTGCAACTTCAGTGATTTCAATCAATTTGAACACCACGAACCGCTTGGTCTGCAGAACACTATCGTTATTGATAAACCAAGCTTTAGGCCTCTGAACGGCTGCATGCCTGCGACTCGGCAAGTGTGCAGGCCTGTGAGGTCCAAAAGAACATAAGACGGGCTTTCCCTCTACCGGTCGGCTGATTATCATGGACAGACTCCCGTTGGAAGCACTACCTGACGCATTGCCTGACGCTATTGATGTTGAGAAATACGTGATCTGTACCTATTATGCAAGATTCCCACCTTTCATAGATGCCAGAGAAGTGGCATGGGGGGCTGCCATTGAACAAAGCACAGGCACGTGGACAATTGTACCAGGGGAAACCGCTGCGGTCAGAAAGAGGCATGTTGCCAAGGTCGTTGGGCTGTATGAGGTTCCCCAATACGAATACAGTCTTCCAACTGACTTGGACCGCAGACACTACATCATTCAGGTGGCGTTCCCGTGGGAGAACTTCGGTCAACAAATACCAATGCTTCTCTCTACTGTAATAGGGAACATCTCGCTTGGGCCTATCAAGTGTCTAGACATGAGGTTCCCGAAGAGCTGGTTAAAGGGGTTCAAGGGACCCAAGTTTGGCATCAAGGGCCTGAGAAAGTTGATGCGTGTGAAGAAGAGGCCCTTCGTCAACAACATGATCAAGCCGTGTGTCTATACTTCAGCGAAGATGGGAGCAGACCTCTGCTATGAGGCGGCTGTTGGCGGAGCAGACATCATCAAGGACGACGAGCTCCTTGCTAATCCAGAGTTTAACACTCTGGAGGAGAGAATACCTCTGTTCATGGAAGCAATAGATCGTGCAGACGCGGAGAAGGGAGAGAAGACCATCTTCACAGTGAACATAACAGACAGCATACCAAAGATGTTTGAGAATGCGGAGAGAGCCATAGAACTCGGCACCAACGGTCTCATGATTAACTTCCTGGCGGTGGGCTATTCTGCATTCCGCCATGTATGTGAAGACCCATCCATCAATGTGCCAATCCTTGCCCACATGGACGTGACTGGAGCAATCTCATATGCCCCAAACATTGGAATAGCCACAAACATAGTCATTGGGAAACTTCCGAGAATCTGCGGCTCGGACATCACTGTGTTCCCAGCACCCTACGGGAAGGCGCCCATGCTACGTGAGAGATTCTTGCAGATGGCTCACGACATGGTCATGCCTCTACACCATATTGAGCAGACAGCCCCGATGCCGAGTGGAGGAATAAGCCCTGGACATGTTGAGGAAGTGATTGATGACTTGGGCCCTAATGTAGTGATAGGAACTGGGGCAGGCATTCATGCGCACCCAGATGGCCCGCGGGCAGGAGCCATTGCATTTAGACAAGCAATTGATGCCAAAATGAACGGAATCTCATTGAAGAAGGCATCTCAAGAACATGAAGAGCTGAAGAAAGCCATTGAGTCATGGGGGTCCGGAAGAACTGGTTTTGATTTATAGACTCTCTTGGTGATTTGCTTCGTGTGTTTGGAGGAATATGCATGGTCGACTTGTCAGAACCCATTGATATTGGAGGATTGATGGTAAGGAACCGTTTCGTGATGCCCCCGATGGTGCGTAACCTCGCTACGGATGACGGTGAGGTGACTGAGGAGCTCATTGAACACTATGCTGCGCGAAGCAAGGGTGGAGTAGGACTGATCATAGTTGAGGCTGCCGCAGTGGCCTGGGAACACAGCATCATGAAGAGAAATGTGGGAATACATGACGATAGACTCATTCCGGGACTTGCCAAACTGGCCGAGGGAATCAAGGCCCACGGAGCTCGTGCCTTCATTCAGATAAACCACTCCGGACCCAAATCACATGTTGCCACCAAGTTTGTAGGACCGTCTGCCGTCCCCATAATGAAGAACAAGATTCCTGAGGTCCTATCTGTGAATGAAATCGAAGAGATACGAGAGATGTTCGTCGATGCAGCGAAAAGGGCAAGGTTAGCTGGGTTCGATGGAGTTGAAGTGCATGGCGCTCATTTCTTCTTGTTGAGTTCCTTTCTCTCTTCTTACACCAACCAGAGAGAAGATGAGTACGGAGGGACGCTGCCCAACAGGACCAAACTAGTCGTTGATACGGTGAGAAGAATCAGAGAAGAGTTTGATGACTTCCCTCTGACTCTGAGAATCAATGGGATAGAGAATGTGATCGACGGAATCGACATCGATGATGCAATTCAGATCTCCAAGATTGCTGAGAAAGCAGGAGTCGATGCTTTGGACGTTTCATGCGTTGTTAATCCAATACATAATCCGGGCATACCAGCGCGATTCTCGAGAGAAACGATACCAGACTTTCTTAACGGGTATCCTTTCGATTGCTGCGTTCCATGCGCGGCCAAAATCAAGGCCAATGTTGATGTCCCTGTCATTGGTGTCGGAATGGTACGCAACGCTGAATTCGCGAGAAACATTATGGAGAAGGATCTATGCGATTTGCTTGCCATTGGACGCGGGCTGCTTGCGGATTCAGATTTTGCAGAGAAGGTGCTTGAGGGACGGGATGACGAAATCAAGCCATGGAGAGATCCTAACAAGCGTTCTTGATGGTTGGAAGACTTTAATCAGCCCGAAACCCCGATGAGCATTTATGGAATTGTCCAATCTCCTTCGAGAGGATGTTGTTGAGTGGCTCCTTGAACCCAAGAATCCAAGTGTTCGCTTCTGGGCGCTTCAGCATATCCTCGACAAGAAGCCCGATGAACTAGAAGTCAGAGAAGCTCAAGAGGCTATAATGAAGACCGACTGCGTGAAGAGGTTTTTGGCGGCCCAGGAAAGCGACGGACACTGGGGAAAGCGTGAAGACATGTACAACCCGAAGTACGCCGCCACGACTCATAATCTGCTAATCCTAGCCGAGCTTGGAACAAAGAGAATTCCAGCGATTGATAGGGCCATCGAGCACATGTTCCTCTTTCAGAGAGACTCGGGACACTTTCTCACTGACCTGCCAAAGACAGAACGGGGACGCGCTAGCGTAGTAAAGGATGGATGCTGTTTGGATGGCAATGTACTGTTCTATATGGTTCACTTCGGCTATCTTGATGATCCTCGAGTACAAGCACTGATTGATTTTCAGGTGGACTATTACGACAGAGAAGATGGAGGGTGGCCCTGCAGAGCGTTCCCAATTGACTCCTCAAAGACATTTCCTGTCAACTGTTACATGGGGGCAGTAAAGGTACTCAAGGGGCTTTCAAGAATCCCTGATGAGAAGATGTCACGGAGTGTCCGAAGAATCATTGACCACTATGTTGAGATTGTAATGGAGAACCAGATATACAAGTACCTCAGAGGCCCTGATGGCCGCCGAAAGGAGAAGGCCGGCTGGAAGAGATTTGGGTTCCCTCTCTTCTACCAGTCTGACGTGCTTGAGGCACTGGATGTCCTTACAGAGTTTGGAGTGAAGGACGAGAGAATGCAGGAGTCGATCGACCTTGTTATCTCGACGCGAAGAGATGATGGTAGATGGCTCCTGAAGAACACATACAACGGCAAGATGATCTATGATATCGAAGAGAAGGGCAAAGCCTCAAGGTGGATCACCCTGAGGGCCGCACGTGTCCTCAAGCGGTTCTATTCTTAGAAAGCACATGAATATCAGAGCCGGCGTTCTGGGATTCTGACCTGGTAGAGGGCAGTTTCGTGGGAAGATCTCAGCTCGAAGATTCCGATTCCAACCCCATAACAGAAGACCGTCGGCTGAGGGCTCATCCGGATGAACAACAGTTCGTGGCCTCCGGGATCTGTGTCCAGATTCATTCTTAGTATTCTTTTCTGCCTGAAAGCCCATTGTCCGTCTTCATTCTCAAAGGGTACGGTGTCTGCCACGCCGCGAAACATGGCGTAGTTCGCGGGGACAAAACGGAGGTAGTAATGAGGAAAGGTGACTACCAGAGATACGTTGGGGTTTCTCCTGACATGTCGAACCTTCGCATATCTATCGCTCGTCAGTATATAGAATGCAAACTTGGAATCGGGAGGTGATACGCCGTATAGGATTCCAGTGGAGTGAGGGCGACTCTTGGCGTCAATCGCAGTAAAAACGCCAAACGTCTTCTTTCGGACTTCCTCCTCTATGAAGTCAAATGAGAATCTCTCGTCATTCACTTCGTTCACCTCTAACGATTCAGGCGGGCATACATCTTCTCGTTGTTCTTGTAGATGTTGAGAAACTCCTTGTACAATTGATCATAGAGGACCCTGTTCTCCGGGTTAGGATGAAACGTCTTTGAGATCTGAACTAGATTCGGAACATCGTCAAATGTACACAGACCGAGACCCACAGCGCCAATAAGAGCAGCGCCGCGGGCATTTGCGTAGATTGGGTCCTTGACCTGTCTTATGGTGCGGTCAAGGACATCTGCGTATATCTGACACCATACATCGGACTGAGCACCGCCACCGATGATATTCAGTGGGTCCATCCTTCTCTTGATGAATTTCTCAACCAGATTCATGAGCCATCTACTGTTGTAGGCGACACCCTCGAAGACTGCTCGGATGACGTCTTCGCGTTTCACAGGCAGGGAGATGTTATGCAGGCCACCCCTCAGAGTATGATCCTCAACGGGCGTCCGCTCACCATAGAGCCATGGAGTGAAGATCATCTTGTTGCTACCGGGTTGAACCTGCTCGACAGTCCTATCGAACTCCTGGTACACTTCTTGCTTACCAAACTTCTCGGGGTCATCAGGATAGAACAGGTTATCACGAAGGAAGGTCAGACACGCTCCAGCAGATTCCTGTTCGTTGGCAGTGAAGTATCTCCCTGGAATTGCGGAGGGGAGAGATGCCATGTTATGAGATATGTCTGTCTTTTTGAAAGGAACATGACAGATGACCCAGCTGCTTGTTCCTATGTATATGTGGCCATCGTAGTCTTTCACAGCTCCAGAACCAATGATAGCGGAGTGCAGATCTGGTGCACCCATTATTACCTTGGTATCGCGACTTAGTCCAATTTCGTCTGCCACTTCACTTGTAACTTGGCCCAGAACATCGGTGGAGTGCTTCAACGGTGGCAGCTTGCTCCGGTCGACACCAATCTTCCGAATCAGACCATCATCATAGTTGATGTTCCATATATCGCTGGTATTCGTACACCAGTACAACATGATACTCGAGTAAGACGCAGCAAACTCTCCGGTGAGCTTTAGATTCAGATAGTCTGTGGGTTCCAAGAACATGTGGGTCTTGTCGTAGATCTCAGGGTGGTCATGCTTCAAGTACAGAATGTGGGCAATCGGGTCTTTTCCACTACCGCTCGGAATCCCCGCGGTCTTGCGAAGCCATCGAAGAATGTTCAACACACCATAACCTTGGATGTTAATGATTCCCTTCAGCTTCTTCTCAACGTGTGGAGCTCCACGCGAGTCCATCCAGATGATGGCGTTCATCAGGTGGTTTCCATCGGAGTCAAGAGCCACAGTTCCAGACCATTGGCTCGAGCAACAGACTCCAACTATGTCATCTACTGCAACCAAATCCTTGTCTACTAGTCGTTTCGAACAGTTGACAAAGGCTCTCCACCAATCTTTAGGGTCTTGTTCTGCTCCCCCACCCTCCTTGAGATGCAGGGGGGTTTCTTCGAACTCAAACGCCAGTATCTCACCGCAATTGTTGGCCAGTGCAACTTTCATGGCTGAAGTGCCATGGTCAACTGCGAGAAGGTACTTTTTTTCGTCACTCTCCACCGTCATCGCGAGTCGCAGAATGGATGGTCAAACCGTCATAAAACCTATTCCTTACACTTGTGAGCGAACTGGAAGAAACTTCTGTGTTCCACCTTTCTCATGTCTGCTGTCACCAGCTTTCGAAGAACTGTCGTTCTTCAAAATGACATGACCAATGGGCTGAGAAGAACAAGAAGCACAAGAGTGAAAACAGGTCAGTCGGTGATTCAGGAGTACTGGTGGAGATGGAAGTACCCATAACAGATATGTTCCCATTCTACTATGTTCCTCAGTTCTGGCTGCTAGTCATGTGTGTCCTGACTGTGCCGCCGCTGACACTAGTCGCACTTAGGAAACTGAAACGTAGTGGGAGTCTGAAGTTTCCGGCTGGAGGAATAAGCACCCCAGTCAAAGTTGTGCTGACTGGGTTCCTGGCGTTTGCAGTGCTTCTATTCGCTGGCTACACGCTACATATGGCCGGAGGGCTGCTGCAGATCGGGCTCGATCGGGTTCTGACTGTTTATGGAGTGCTAGGAGTCAGCGTAGGTCTAATAGCGATCGTTGTGTTCTCCTATGTCATAGTCCATATGTTGAATCTATAGAGGTTCGCACGTATGCGATTCTCCATATAGGAAGATATCGCGGCAAGACCACGCTTGCTGCTAGAGAAGCTTCAGAAGGCACGTCATATGTGGGATTCGGGAGGGGTCTCGAAAATGGACTAGATGTCTATTCTCTCAGTTTTGCCCTTGTGGTCTATGGACTCTATGATTAGCGGTGAACCTTCTCCAGTGACATCCTTGATTCCGAGGAAGTCCTTCATCAATAAGAGCAAGTCCATGGGAACTACACAGCCCTCGGGCGGTAGCACACCCTTCTCAGTTATATTCCCTCGTTGCATGAGAATCGAGCCCAATGCTGCAGGAATACCTGTCCCCTCACCCATTGATTGTCCAACTGATGCCATTGAGAAGTTGTATTCATGCGGGTTGCCGTCAAGAATTCCTCCTACTCTTATCCTCAGACAGCCGCGTTGTGTGCCAAAGTTGGTTTCTTCAAGGATTCGGTCCCTCTGACTTAGAATGTACGATATGGCGAAGTTGAATGGAATGACCTGTTGTCCTCTAACATCAATCGGTTCCTCCTGCACGATCCCCAGACGAACGATATCGCGAATCAGATCATAGTACTCAGGTGGAATGACGCAACCCAGATTGGTTACACGTTTGACCTTGATATAATTAGGCAGGGTTATCGTTTCGGGGTGTGGATAGCAGTAGCTTCTGTACTTGCCAATCATGTGGTACTCTACTTCTTCCTCCAGCGCCCGACCGCTTTCCTCGAAGTATCTGACTGTGGTGAACTTGCCGTCGAGATACATGGGGATGTCAGCCAGCATGCTATGGATCCTGTGGGCAATGACTGCAGCGCCTTCAGTTGGTTCGCCTCCGTGAGCATGAAGGATGTCAATCGAGTCCACTTCGTCAAGCAGGACATCTGCACAGAACTTGGCCAATAGGTTGGCCACACCTGGAGAGCTGCCCATCCCTGTCAATGCAGTGATACCAGCCTTCTTCGCTTCATCATTCATCTCAAGCAGCAGTTTCGTGGCATCGAAGTCATCGCACACATCAACGTAGTTGATACCTGCTTCAATCACAGTCTTCAGCACGATAGGTCCAAGCTTGTAGAAAGGACCACAGACGTTCAGAACCACGTCTGCACCCTTGACGATCTCCTTGATGTTCTTGGGATCTGATGCATCGACCTCCACCGCTGAACACGTGTCTTCTCCCACCTCAGCCGCACACGATTTCGCACCTTCGTAGTCTATGTCTGCAACTACAATCTCAGAGAAGTCATCAAAGGATGCAAGAGTCTTAACAGCGACTCTCCCAACTGTGCCACAACCACCTATGACCACTATACGAGCCATGGAGCTTCTCTAATTTTCCAGATATTTAGGTCTGGCGCCTTGATTGTGGAACAGGACTTCGAAGACTCGATAAAAGAGAGCATTAGAGTGAAGTAACTGATGAGAATCACTCCAAAGTAATCCTGTCCCCCAAACATGCCTTCAAAGTATCAGAAGCGCGGGCGTTCTTTGCAGAAACTTCTAGGGTGTTAGAGCTTCCTGTTACAACGAAAACATCATCGTCTGGGCCATCAGAGTAGGTTCTGCAGTGCTTTATCCTCCGTACGACGGAACCTGCCCTAAGGGTCAGAGAATCGGACTCCTGAGGCGGAATGTTGGTGACGATATTGCCAAATCCATCAATCCGGACCACCTCACCCTCACGACCATTCAAATGGAACTCTAGCTTAACGTCTAGATGGTCCTTGGATGGACCAATGAATGTACCCGACTCACCCTTCGCGAATTGCGCCGCTGCTTTGGCGAAGACATCTCTCCCATGAAACGTGGCAGATGCATCATCGTCAATCGTCAGACTGGTGATTTGCCTCACACCATCTCTCAAAACGGCGGGGTACATCAGACCATTGTCAGGGCCAATGAACACGTAGTTCTTCGTGTCAATAATCACTGCATCACGGTCAGTTCCAACTCCTGGATCCACAACACAGACAAAGATGCTCTCGCTTGGAAAGAACCTATAGCTCTGCAACAAGACCCAAGCCCCCTCTCTGATAGAATGAGAAGTGATTGTGTGGGTCAAATCGGTGATTGGCATATTGGGAGCTATGGTGTGAATCAGGCCTTTCATCATCCCTACGTATTCAGACTCACCAAAGTCAGTCATCAAGACAATCATGTTACTTTAACCAACCGAATCTCATTGTAGTCCGTGATGACTCTGATATAACCTCTCAGAATCTCATCTATCCTCTCTTCTCCGGTATCTACCTTGAGAGTACCACCGTCAATTCCACGGAGCTTTGCTGGAGTGCAAATCACCAGAATACGGTCCTTTCCAACTTTCTCTATGATTCTAGGGCTAATCTGTTGATTACCTCTCCCAAACAACATTCCTTGATGGCCAATTGGAGACACAACGATCCACGCCTTGCCAAAATCGTCGATGAGATTGAGGATGGTTTGCTCATTGACATCATTGTGCGAATTACTTCTCTGATAAAGGTCCACTCCCAGAGTGGTCTTCTCAATCCCTAGAAGGTCGGCGACGGTCTTCACAGTAGTTCCAGGCCCAAGTATATACGACCCATCTTCTTCCATTGAATCAATCACGTGCCGTGCAATTGCCTCCTGCGCTTCCTGTTCGTCCATGGTTTCAGGGCTTGCCTGTTTCGCACCTTGGAATCTCGCAGGTACTGAGGGGCCGTTCAGGTAGCCGTACAACTTGATTATGAAACGATCTTCTCTGATGGCCTCCTCGTCTGCATCCATGACCTCAAATTCAGCCGAAGTGGCCGTGTCCTCAGATGCTAGCCGAATCACCTCGGCTGCATCCTTTGGGTTAATGACGAAGATTCCACTATACATCTTAACTCCAGAGGGTACACCCAACACTAGCAAATCACCTATGTTGTGTTCCTGCAGTGCATCAAGTATGTCTCTTGCTGTGCCATCTCCGCCTACGAAGACCAGCAGTCTAACCCCTGCATCATAGAGGGCAGCTACGCATTTCTTAGTGTCGTCTGCGTCTGTTTCTTCAGTCATGCGTACTTTGACAACGTCGCAGTCCATCCCGCTTTCAAGCACTACACGCTCTCCCATTTCTCCAGGACAGGCAATCAGGTTGACTTTCCGAGCACTGTGTCGCATTACACTATCAAGAGCCGAGAGAAACTCAGTCGCGCGGCCTGGAGCAACGGGCTCAGCCCCTCTTCGAATGGCCTCCTCTAGGACTCCATCAGTCCCCTTGAGACCGACGCGTCCTCCCATTCCGGCAATTGGGTTGACGAGCAGACCAACAATCATCAGGCCTTCCCTTCTATCAGAACCCCGACTTGAGCGGCCGACTGAATCCAGAAGGCAACCCTGACGAGCACCTCTTCCAAGAACCGGCTCCTATTGTCGGGAGTTGCATCCTCTGCCCAGTTGACCTGCCTGTAGTCGTTGAATCGGTTGAAGACTCTTCCATACCTTGTCCTGAGAGGTATTTTCACGTGTCGATCGCAAACCGTGTTCAATGCCCTGACAAGAGTTTCAAAGTCCAGTTCGAGTCGCAAGAGCCATTTGGTGATGGTCTTGAAGAAGGCCCTCGAATTGACTTCATCCCAAGGGAGCGTCTTCAATGCCTCTCGGTCATCACCGGATATTCGGTCCGTATTGACCTCACATTCTTTTGCGAAGTTGCATCTCGCCCGAACGTAGACCTTCCGCTTTGAAATCCACAGGAAGATCTGATGCTCACCCTTCTTGCGCCTCAGCTCCTTGTGAGGACCTCCAGGGAATATGACCTCTTTTACTCCGGAGTCTTTGTATCGAGCTCCACTCTTGAGGTAGAGTTCCAGGGCCCACGTGATTGGAGGAATCGTGTTCACTGCGTAGTACTCATCTGGTTTAGTCATTGTCTAAGCCAGATGCAATACATCCACCCTGATATGGATTCGGTTTGTACTGTTGGAATACATTAGAAGCAATTACACTAGCGCGGGTTGAATAGACAAGAGAAGACTAACGTACTCCCTTCTGACGCTTCTCCACGAGTATATTACCGAGGTGCTCGAATATGTCAATGATACCCTCGCCAGTCTTGGCACTGCTTTCGACGTAGGGCATTCCATGAGAATCAGCAAACTCCCTTCCCTCTTTTGGTTCAACTACCCTGTCAGGAAGGTCGGTCTTGTTGGCGACCAATACTAGTGGAATCTCCTTTTGGATGGCCTTCTGAAGTTCGTCAAGCCACTCTTCAAGTAACATGAAGGTCCGGCGACGACTGACATCAAAAACGAGAAGACCACCATTTGAACCTCGATAGTACATTGGACGTAGAATCTGAAAACGAGATTGGCCTGCAACATCCCAGATCTGCAACTTCACCACAACGTCATCTCCGCCGTCCTTCGCGATATCGATGTTCTTCACTGCGAACTGAGAGCCGATTGTCGTCTTGTAGTCAGTCCGGAAGAAGCCGTGTGAGAAACGCGTGACAATTGCCGTCTTGCCTACAGCCCCTTCACCTAAGACTACAACTTTGAACAGGTAGTCGTAGCTGCTACTCATGTTCTTGTCCTCCGGAGGTGACTTGTGGCAGGCGTTCTCCAGCGCGTTATGAAGCCGAGCGCACTAATAAGGTTTCGTCATATCGTGACTGGCAGGCGGTGATACTCGCATCTGGCGACTGTAGCTCTGTGTCTAGGAGGATATCAACTCTCTCTCAACCCAATCCAGATACTTTCGAAGCAGCTGGTTGAACATCTCTGGATTATGAAGCATAGGAACATGATGTGCGTCCTTTACCACAGCGATGTCTGCACGGGGGATAGCATCCTCAAACTGCTTTGCCACATTTGGAGGAACTATGTCGTCATGCTCGCCAACTAGGATGAAGGTTGGAACGTCGATGCTTCCGAGTTCTTCAGTGATATCGAACTTGTTTGAGGCGGCGAGGTCTCTTGCCATGATTCGAGGCCTCCTACGCTTGGTATCCTCTTCTCTGCGAATGATGTCATAGGCCTCTTGGAACACTCCTTCTCTTCGCCCTCTCAGTAGGAAGAGCTGGGTTTCAATCGTTTCCTTTGCCAGTCCCCGCGCAAGCTTGGATAGTTCAAGACAGGGAGATGTGTCCACAAGTGTGATGGCGCAAGGTTTGCGCAACTCATCGTTCAGTGTATACGACATCACAACCCCACCACCCATCGAGTGCCCAATGAGTACAAAGTCCGAAAGATCAAGATGCTCTATTAGGGCGGCCACTTCTATCGCATACACTTGGTCGATGCTTGCCTCGTCCAAACCGGGGTCTGACTCTCCATGACCTGAGAGGTCTAGAGCTACTACTCTGTGGGATCTTCTAAACTCCTTCATCTGTAAGGCCCATGTTTCATGTGAGGACCCTGCGCCATGGACGAACACCAGAGAGAGACCTGTCTTCTTGTCGGACCTCTCATCTTCGTCACGGTAGTGAAACTGAATCTCTTGGAACTTGAAGAAAGGCATGGATGAAGACCTCCGGGATGTTAGACATTTGCGCGTCTAGGTTATTTAGAGATATTCCGCCTGAAGGAAAGTTCTTCCCTCTTCCTCCAGTAGGTACCTTTTTGTCTGCTTAAGCTTGCTCTGGTGTGAGCGACATGACCGGCAGGTTGTTCGGAACGACTGGCATCAGAAAGATCTATGGAACAGAGTTCGACCCATTAATGGCTCTGAAGATCGGGAAAGCACTTGGGACCTATCTTGAGAAGGGCACCGTTGTTATTGCCAGGGATGTGAGAACAACCAGTCAGATGATTGAGGATGCTCTCACAGCAGGAATTCTGTCCACAGGAGTGAATGTGGCCAGGGCTGGCATGGTGCCTACACCCACGCTCTCCTTCATCACGAAACAACACGGCTTCGATGCAGGACTGATGGTAACAGCCTCACACAACCCCCCAGAGTACACAGGAGTCAAGTTCTGGAGTCGTGATGGAATTGGGTATACGCCCGACAAGGAGGCGATAATCGAGGGTATCTACGACTCTGGCGAGTTCAGGGTGGCAGCATGGGACAAGTTAGGCTCAGAGAGCGAGCTCGGAAGTGCAGTGGATGAACACATAGACTCAATCCTTTCGCATTGTGACCATAAGCTCATCAGCTCTAAGGAGTTCAGCGTTGTCGTCGATCCAGGCAACGGTTCAGGATCGGTCCTCACTCCTCAACTGATGACACGACTTGCATGCAAGGTGATTTCGATAAACAGCGAACCAGACGGTCACTTCCCCTCAAGACGCTCTGAGCCGGACGAAGATTCTCTCGGAGATCTGGTGAGAACGGTAAGAGACGTGGCGGCGGACCTTGGCATCGCGCACGATGGAGATTCTGACAGAGTAGTCTTTGTCACCAATACTGGAGAGGTCGTAAGGGGAGATCGAATGATTGCACTCCTCGCGAGAGAAGTCATCGAAAAGAAAGACAGTAAGGCTATTGTTACAACAGTTGATAGCTCGCTTGTTCTGGATGAGACCGTAGAGAAAGCTGGTGGCACCACGCTAAGAACGCCAGTCGGGGATATTCAAGTGGCAATCAAGATGAAAGACACAGGTGCAACCTTCGGGGGTGAGGCCGCTGGAGTCTTCATCTATTCCGACTTTCAACAAGCACCTGAGCCTTTCCTGACAGCGTGCAGGGTCCTTGAATTATTGGCAAAGACCGGAAGGAGCATAGGAGATCTCATCTCAGAAATCCCCATCTATCCGTTGAAGAAAGCGAAGCTGAAAGTCCCGAATGATATGAAGAGCAAGGTCATGGCCAAACTGAAAAAGACTCTTCCAAAGGCAATGACCGGTACTGTTGATGTGGTAACTGTCGACGGGTTGGGAATCAACTTGAAGGATGGTTGGGTGTTGGTGAGACCTTCTGGCACTGAACCGGTCATTAGAATCACATGTGAAGCCCGCTCTCCAAAGACTGTGGAAAGGATTCTTGCTGAAGCCAAGAAAGCAGTAGAGATGGCAATTGAGGCATCCTGACCACACCGAACATTTAATCACAGCAGCAATCCCTCATCTACGCTGACAATGTTTATAGACAAACCCACACAATCTGGGGTCTGAGGAGGTCCAATGCATGAGTAAAGACGACGAACTGGCGCTGGATGAAGAGTTTCTTTGGGCACTTCAGGATCCCACTGAACAGAAAATCAAGGCCCTTGGAGAAGTCGTCAGCATAATCACGACCAAGCTCACAGAGGCAATCTCCGAACTGCAAGAGAATGTGTACAATCTTCAGAACCAAGTTGACAGTTTGGGTGCGAAGATCAGCTCTCTAGAGAGAAGTGGTGTGAGTGTGGCCCCCTCAGCTGCTGCCTCAGCGGCTCCAGCCTCTGCCGAGGCGCCCATAGCCAAAGCTCCAGCACCAAAGGCTCCATCAGGACCTGGAGGGATGATGGGAGAGCTAAAGGCACTACTGGCTGCTAGAAGAAGAAAGGCTGAAGGCACCTAGGCCAAGTCCTGCTTCGCTATATAAGACGGTCGACACTGTTCTTCGTATAGAATGGGCCAGCGTGTGTTGGCATGACTATTCTGAACGCTTCCGCTCTTTTGCAGGCGGCTTGGACACCACGAAGGCGAGTTCTTGCATCATACAGCTTCAGATAGTATTGGTCTGACTTTGGGACCTGTGACTTATGTTCATTCAATGCCTGTATTGCTGCAGAATACGTCTTCGTAATGTCTACATGAACGTGAGGCCTCGAGAGAAGGTTATTCACTTCCATGTGGTAGACTCTCTGTACTCTGTGAGCATTGTCGAAGACAGTGGCGTGCGAGGCCCACTCTACTGCCTCATCAACAATCCGTGAACACTCAATGTGGTTCTTATTGTAATCCTCCTCGGAGTGAGTGATGACCACAGACGGTCGCGACTTCAGGATCACTCCTATGGTTTCATTGGTCAATGAGGGGTCAATCGCAAAATCGTCTCTATCGTTAGGTAGAGCTGACGAATGCCCAAGACGTTGCAGGCATTTCTGAGCTCCGTGTTTCTATTCTCATTGCCTGTCATACACTGAACGTCAACAGGGATACCGTGGTCCACATGTTGCCGAATGGTTCCTCCGGCACCCAGAGTTTCATCGTCAGGATGCGCAACTATGACCAGAATAGAACCCTCAGTGGAGTCATTCATGAAAGGGTCATTGTTGATGCGACTAATCAAGGTTTGGCAGAGCACAAGCCATTAAAGCTCACAGGCTTCATGCCCAGTAGGGAATGTCGAGACCATTTCCCTTAAAGGGTCGCATCTTCGCCTTGTCTGAAGGTGGATTGCTTGAGGATAGGAGTGAATCTGTATCCGTCAATGGGTGGTTCGGGGCATCTTGCCACCAGACTCGGTCAGCACCTTGCACGAAGCGGCCACATAATCCATTTCATCTCATATCAGAGGCCTTTCTCTCTCATGTGGGAGCAGACAAGGGGCGTCTACGTAGACTTAGTTGACCGTTTTGACTATCCCCTCTTCAAGACGATTGGACCACCCTATACAGTGGCATTGGCGTCGAAGATAATCAAGACTGTGAAAGACTCAAAGCTTGATCTGATTCACTCCCATTACGCCATCCCGCATGCCACGTCGGCTTACATGGCCAGGAATATAATCGGAGTGCCTTATGTAGTAACTCTGCATGGTTCAGATGTTCATACACTTGGATTAGACCCCGCTTATCGTCCTGTTGTTAGGCATACGATAGAGAATGCGGATGCAGTCACTGTTGTGTCTGACTTCTTGAGGAGGAAAGCCCATGACGAAATGGGAATTGAAAGGGACATACATGTCATCCCAAACTTCATCGATGTGGAGCGATTTCGACGACTGGATGGCATCAGGCTAACAGTTGAGAGCGGGTGTGTGTCCCTGCGTGATGCCGAAGAAGCAAAGGCGTTGAATCCCGGAGAGAAGATTCTGCTTCATGCTTCAAACTTCCGGAGAGTAAAACGTGTTGTGGAGCTCATTGATATCCTGAGGATTGTGGTTGATCATCGTCCGAAAGTACGCCTGATAATTGCAGGAGATGGACCGACGCGCATTGAGGTGGAGAGGAAGATTGAAGCGCTTGACCTCTGTGATAATGTACATCTACTTGGCATCAAAAGTAACATGCAGGAGATCATGTGCTCTTCAGACGTGTTTCTTCTGAATTCCACTCTCGAAGGGATGCCTCTTGTACTGCTTGAGGCAATGTCCTGCGGACTCCCTGTAATCACTACTCCTGCAGGAGGAATCCCTGAACTGGTGCGACCTGGGAAGGACGGTATCGTCACAAAAGGGTTTGATTCTGAGGAGTTCGCACAGGCTGTGATTGAGATGCTTGATGACGACTCTCTCCGGAGCAAGATTGGACAGGCAGGAAGAACACGAGTTGAAGAGAGCTTCTCAGCGGACAAGATAGTGCGCAAGTACGAGGCAGTTTTCGAGAAGGTTCTAGCCGGCTAGGGAGGCCCTTTGAATGAACCCGAGTGTGTCAGAGGTATACCAGCGGTTTGTTTGGAATGAAGAACTGTCTGAGCTGGCGTCAAAACTGTACGACACACCTGCATTGACTATGGGAGCCGTTTTTGATGAAACTCCACCTCTGCTTGAAAGATACGCAAAGACACAATGGCACAGCGGAGAGAAGAAGACCCACGTCGTTGAGGCACTTATATCAGCAAATCGTAGACTCGGCGTTCTAACACCGAAGGTCAAGGCTAACATTTCCAAACTCTACAATGGTGTTGTAGAGGCTGGCCATCAGACCATCGTTTTGGGTGGTCCCTGCTATATCCTGAACAAAGCGGCCACCATAGCGAGGATTGCTGCTTTGGGGCACGACAAAGACCTTCAGTTCGCGCCGCTCTTCTTCTTGGCTGATTATGATACCGTACAGAGTGAACTCACTAACGTCAGAACCCCCAATGTCGGCCAAGAGGGCAATCTCGTGGGATTTCCGGTGGAAGAGGGATTTGAACATTCTCCAGTGAGCGCTATCCCACTGCCCAAGTCCGAATGGTATACTCGGGTAGAGGAGAGTATCCGCAACAGCTATCGTCCACTGACAAGATCGCTTGACAGCAGAGTCCGTGTACTCCACGAGGAAAGGCTTGAACATGCTATGGCATTGACAAGATGGGCCTACGATAACTCCAAGACTCTGGGAGAGTGGGGAGCGAAGATCATGGGGCGTCTGTTCAACATCGAGGGGAATCTTGGCATCCCCTTACTTCCAGCGTCCGATGACTCATTCAGGTCAGTCCTAGTGGAAGGACTTGAGTTGTTGCTGGCAAGAAGGAACAGGGAACGATTTCTAGCTGCACACGATGCAGCGACATTCCTTATCGAGGAGAACGGGTTTAGGGCACACATAGGTGCGCGAACCGACAGTTACGTACCGTTCTTCTATGAATGTTCAGGGAAGGACTGCCACCGAGCTAGGATTCAGCTCGCCTATCAGGAGAGTGGGAAGACTGCAGTACTCTCAGGGAAATGCCCCAATTGTGGCGACGTAGTTTCGATTGAAACGAATACGGACACACCCGACCTCTCAGACGTGTCCAACTCGTTATCACCTCGCGTTGATTCAAGACAGATGGCTATGGACACGCTACTGCCGGTTGTGGTCCATGTCGGTGGAACTGGAGAAACAGCTTACTACGCACAGGTGATTCCAGTCGCAAAGGAGTTAGGGCTTCCATTCCCCGAAGTCCTAAAGTATCCACGCGTTTACTTCAACACACCTTGGAATGAGGAGCTCGCTGGCACCCTTAGCCAGAAAGGACTTCCTACTCTACACAGTCCAGAGATGTTCAAGACGATTGGACGGATAGCCCGATTTCGGAAGAAAAAGGCGTATGAAGAAATGAACTCCGCCCTCGCGCAATTTGATAATCAACTTCAGAACTCGCACATGAAGCTCAATCATTTGCTTGCAGATCTAGAATCTAGAAGAAGAGAAGAAGAGAGCAGGACCAGCGATGACAATTTGAAGACCAGGCTTGAGTTGGAGAAATACTTGAGCTGGGTCTATGGACAGTTCACAGAGGGTAAGATTGGTCAAGAGGCTACTTGGTCATGGATGGAATGGGCCGTAAATTCAGGATTCCCAGACTTGTTTGGTCCATACTGGAGAGCTTACGTTGCTGAGATGAAAAACGGAGCCACTCACTTCGTGAACTTCACACTGTAGTAGGTGGCAAGAACGGATGCCTATCAGGGGCAATCCATTCTAGAGATGCTCAGAGAGAAGACTACCAAGACGCTCAATTCCGGCAGAAATCACGTCCGGTGAAGCGTACGAATAACCAAGTCGCATCGTGTTGTCTTTAGGCTTGCTTGGTTCGAGATCACTTCCATTGTTGACAAGCTTGTACCCGGTGATTGGATAGAATGCTCCCCCAGGCACATACAGAAGTTCGTTAGGTATCGCAACATCCTTCAAGAACTTTGCACTGTCAAAGGGCTTCTCGCTCTCCCACCAGATGAAGAAGCCACCTGTTGGGTCAGTCCGTTCTCCAGCAGGAAAGGATGCGTCAATCGCTTTCGCCATCGCCTCATAGCGTTCCTTGTACTTCGGTATCGCTTGGCGCATTGCTTCGTCGATATAGTTCGTGTAATAGATGTCTAAGATGCGCTGTACAAGTGTCGATGTACACAGATCTAGGTATCCCTTGTCTTTGACCACCTGATCCCTGACATTCTCTGGTAAGACTGAGTATCCGACTCTCAACACCGCAGCTTCCTTGCTTGAAGTGCCAAGATATGCTACTCGCTCATTTTCCTTATCGAGGGTCTTTATGGCACGCGAATTCTCCTTGAATTGTATCTCTGCATAGGCTGAGTCTTCGAGAATTAGGATGTTGTGACTCTCGCATATGTCGAACAGAGCTTGACGTCGGTTCATGGGAAGCGTTGTTCCCTTTGGATTGTCAGAATCAGGCACCACATACACAATGTCTGGGCACTTCCCGAAGCTCGACTTGGATAGCAGAATGGCCTTCTCCACGTCCTCCGGTATCATACCGTCAAGGTCCGTTGGCACGGTGATTACCCTGGCACCAAGCTTCACAGCAGGGACAAGAAAGCCCAGATATGCTGGCGAGGGAGTGATAATCACATCACCCGGATTAATCATAGTGTCAAGAATGGCATAGAGTGCCTGTTGTGACCCGTTGGTCACAGACACACATTCCCACTCATTCTCACAATTGACAGGGATCTTCCTCACATCTTGAAGGCGCTTCGCCAGGGTCTTGAGGAACCAAGGCTGGCCCCCTGTTGGACCGTAATTCAGGTCGTCAATGGCCTGCTTCGGTTTCTCCTGGTATGTCTGACCCAAATCCTTCATGATCTGACCGAAGATCTCAGTTGGCATGATACCAGGTAATCCACCAGCGAAGTAGTACTGCACCTTGTATTTGAGAAGAGCTCTAATCTGGGACTCCGCAATGAAGGATGTCCAAGTCGCAAAACTATAACCTGAGTTGTTTCCCATCAGTTCTCGCTCCCCGAGTCTGCTGGTGGCCCACCACCCGGCCCGGATGCGCTGATCATGTACAAGAGTGTACATTCACAACAGGATAGGGCTTTGCTTGCCCTTTATCTGTTTCTCAGAAATGGACTATCTGGACGTTCCATCTTGGTCCATGATGTACACAAATGTGCGCTCTGGCTGAGCACAAGACGAGATTCGATAGCAGGCGATCAAACGGCTTATTGCGTTTCGGCCGCGATTGATGCTGCGACACTTCCCGGATGGTCAGCGTTGACAATGGACCTAGCGACGATAACGTAGGATGCACCAGCCTCAACTGCATCTTTGGCCGCGCCGCCCTGGGTGCCCACCCCTGGACTGAGAATTGGAATCTCACTATCCAGGACCTTTCGGACTTCCTCAATCTTCTCCGGAAAAGTCGCCCCTACAACAGCTCCGTCGCTGCCCCACCGATTGGCACGTCTCGCAAAGGACACGTAGAGAGGCTCATGCGTCTTCTTGTCAAGGTTGACTTCTAGTCCATAACCCTCACTCGCTCCAGGATGCGACATGTAGCACAGTGTGATGATACCGCGTTGCTTCTTTCTTGCAATCTCAAACACAGAGTCCATTCCGTCCTTCCAGCCAACAAACGGATTGACGGTCAGTGCATCAAATCCGGCATCAAAGTAGTGCCGGGCAATGTGGGCATTGGTGTTTCCAATATCGTTGATCTTGCAGTCCATGATTGTACTTAGTCCTTCATCGTGGACTGCTTCCACGATTTTGGGAATTCTATCAAAGAGCCCGAGTGGGAGAACTAGCTGTCTGTTGAACTTGAAGGCAATCGCATGGTCCGCAGTGGCTTTCACGATATCCAGTGCCTCCCTTTCCACTCGGTCCTTCTCGGCTTTCTGCTCCTTTCGATTCTTCCCACGCATTTGGGCCACTAAATCAAGTCCGATAATGAGTCGACTCTTCCTCACGAACGCTGCCGCTTGGAGCTTCCTCGCAAAAATCTGATCTACCACAGCTCTCCAACTCCACACCATACCTGTCCTCATACCACTTATATGAAATGCACGCCTCGTTCAGCTCGGAGAGCATAAGTTGAGTCCGGACTGGTTGACGACACGACTAACAGTCGTGATGTTGGGTGTGATGGGTCCAGTCTACTTCTTTCTACTGATGATGTTCCTTCCTTTCCAGCTCATGCCTTTCATGGACCCGGTCTTGGACTGGTGGTACCACTACATAATTGTGCCAAGCGTATTCTCTGCGCCGTGGGTGGGCATCATATACTACAGCCGCTACAGGTTGGCAAACACAGTTCATCTGATGGACGAAACCACAGATGCTGTGCCTCTCAGGTGGCGCGTCTTCTACGGGTTCAATGCTGCCTTCGTGGTGACATTCTTCATTCTGCCAATGGTTGCAGCTCCCCTTGCAATAGTTTCAGGCCTGTTCGTCGCAGGAACTGTGTTCTACAGGATTGGCGTTGGCAAGTTTGGAGGAGGGAGAGCTGCCGCAGCTCTGGCTGTAATAATGGGAATTGTCCTTTGCATAGTCCCGTTCATAATCACAATTGAGTTCATACCCAGGTACCTTGAGGTCTGGAATGCAGTGCTTGGAAGTTGGGAAGGCTATTGGCTCAGAGTTGTCTATGGATTTGCACAGTGTCTGGTGAACGCATTGAGTTTCGGGGCTCCAGTCTATTTCGTGTTCTTTGCAGCCAAGGAGTACGACAAGGGTCTCTATGGCACTGTCTACACCCGGACTCCCACGAGGTGGATTAGGATCGGCGAGCTCATTCTCTTCCTGGTCTTTCTGTATGTGTATCTCCCGCCGATAGACACACCTTTTGGACAACTCCAATTCCTAGACCAGTCGTGGGTCTTCACGAACGGCATCAACTGGATATCCCTCTCGATTGTTGCATTGATGATTCTCGTGAGGTTCAGAATGGGTGTTCAAGACAACAGCACTCTGGGGGGCCCTTCAAACATACTAGTCGTAGGCATGTTTCTGGTAGTGGAGCTGTTCTTCAAGACCAACCTTCTGCTCATCACTCTGATAATCTGGCTTGCGTTCCTGATCTTCGCCGCAGTCAGCCTTGCGAGCTTCGCCAGAGCATCTCCGAGGGAGATGTACTAGCTTGCAGAAGAGACCTGCTTCCTCTGTAGACATAGCGATTTCTGATGGGCAACGGATCGTCTTGGTCAAGAGAGGTTGGGAGCCCTTCAAAGGACGATGGGCCTTGCCAGGAGGATTTGTGGAGTATGGCGAAACAGTCGAAAAGGCTGCTCTCAGAGAAGTCGTTGAAGAGACCTCGATGGTAGTGAAGCTGGAAGCCGTTTTGGGAGTCTATAGCGCACATGACAGAGACCCGAGAGGCCACACAGTGACATCCGTATTTGTTGCTCGACCGTTGAGTGGAGAGCCACAAGGCGGTGACGATGCAGCTGCTGCGTCCTGGGTAGACCTGGAATCTGTTGACGCAGAGGACTTGGCCTTTGACCATGGCCTCATCGTGAAGGACCTGAAGAAGTGGCTCAAAGAGAGATCCACATTCTGGTCCACAAAAGACCGATAGCGAACTACAGATTGAGAATCTCAAGCTTCTCAGCAAGTCTGATGATTGGAAGGTAGGCAACCCGAGGTTGCGCTTCGGAGCTGGGATAATCGGTGCTGCCCGCAACATTGACCCAAATGGTGTACAGAGCAAGGTCGGTGGAAGATGACTTATCAGTCTGAGCCTGGGATGGTCATATGAAACATGAGTACTCTAGACATGACCCTTGAGAAGCTCTTCATAAGAGAGGACCAAACAGCCCTGCGCAAGGATCTCCGTTCAATGACCTCCAGCCTCGGATGGAAAGAAACCTGTGGCCGCTTGGGTAATGCGATTAGATCATGTTGTTCTGGTCGATGGCTTCTCGTAAACAAGCGCCTCCTCTCGCTCTTCGATATGGAGGAATTGATTGGATATGATGGCGATGTGATGGAAATCCTGCAGTCTGTTCCAGATACAGATGATTTCAATGAAGTGAACCGTCTGGCTCGGGACAAGATGATTGCTATTGTACAAGAACAGTTGGAGAGGTCTGGCTCGACACTCTTCTTTGACATTGAATCTATGACGAAGAAAGCCACAGCCAAAGTGGTAGCCGAAGTTTCAAAAGCGCGCATACATGAATTCGCTGGAGTTCTAAACGCTCAGACAAAGAGTTCAACTCTAGACCTTCTGGCCCTCTGGGTAACCGAATACGGGTTTCGAATGCTCAGGGCTTTGGGAGTGGAAGGAATCATCGAGTTGAGTGAAAGTCGGGGAGCTACATATGTTATTGAGTATATCAAGAAACGATTCACAGAAGTCGAAAAGCTTGATCCGAATGCCTCAATCTTGAACGGTGACTTTCAGCATAAATCTCCGCTTCTCGAAATGTCTGTCAGACTCAGAAATCTAATGACCTCACTTCTTGACCTCGAACTCAAAAAGGACCTCGTGCCAATCTCGTCCTTGACCTATCTTCATGAGGCTGGCTACGCTGACGCTGCCGAGTTCCTGAGGATGATTAGAAAGGTTCTTACATCCAAAATCAGGACAGAACCGTGGAAGAATGTCGACGTCAGACCCTTCATCTTCGCGATTCGCGAATTCGCCGCAAAGGCGCCCAAGATTGCGGTCAAAGAACTAGACTTGATGCTCAATCTTCCACTTCCCATGAGAAATCATGAAGACTATGAGCTTGTCGATACTGTTCATGTAGAGTGCTTGAGAAAGCTGAGGGATATAGGAACAAAGCAGGCCATCGATGTGATCAACCAGTTCGTTTCCAAGCTGGAATGGGAGTCTGACATTGAGGACGGATGCAAGTCGAGGGCAGGTCTGAAATGGTCCACAATGCAGGCGTTGAAGATTGCTGAGGATGTCATGCTGGAACATAGACGGTCTGAGATGGCGAATGTATACATGGAATTCAAAGAGTGCCTTAGATGGCATGCTCCGTGGTACATAGGCGAGCTATGTGAATGGGTTGTGGATGGAATTGTGAAAACGCAAGGATCGCAAGCTATCGGTCCTCTATTGGAGCATCTGGTCTGGAATCATGCAAAATATGATGAGTGTAATTACGAAATCGAAATCGATGGCAGAATCTTCAATGGTCTAGTCAAGATAGGAGAACCAGCTATTCCGGGCCTTATTGACCAGTTGGAAGACCATGAATTGGGCTTTCTTCTCTTTGACGTTCTAGCTCACATTGGAGGCTCCGCCGGGGAACAAGTCTTCGCCCGATTCAAACATGGATTTCATTACGCTTCTTCTGATTTTGGTCGAGCCTTTGTTAGCTTCTTTGCGAAACAGGACCACCCAAAGGCACTTGAAGCATCACTAGTTGCCCTCAATTCACCTCCCGATGACATGACTGAGGATGAATGGTTTGATTCGATGTCGGTTGGGATAGATGAAAGTGAAATTGTTGCTGCTTTATCAAGTGACAGCAGTTGTGTCAGAAATGGTGCTACTCTGTATTTGGCCAAGAGGGCAAATAGCGTGAATAGTGTCACCGCGATGCTAGACCTCGGAGCGTCCCATTTCCAAACAAGGCAAGTCTACTTTCCTGACCGCTACGATGACTACGACACTGCCCCGGAATGGACATTCTACCATCTCGCTGAGGCTGCCCTTAGAATCGGTGAGAGAGCCATCCTAGCTGTGGTCAACAGGTTTGAATCCTCAGACTGGACTCAAAGGGCTTGTGCCGCCTTGACATTGTCCACCATAGCAACATTTGAAACTGGAGAACAGCTCCTTTGCGCGAATGGTCTGGATGAGTTTCTGGCGAAGTTCTTTGATGAAGGATTCCGACTTGGAAGAAGCTATGAGGAGATGAGAGATGAACTCTGGTGTGCCGACCTTCCCTTTGGCGGTTTCTGGATGAATCGAGCGGTGGCAATTGGTAAGTTTCTGACTCTGAAAGACGGTAACTGGAGTTGGGATAGGGATAGTGTCAAGGAAGAGGTTACAGCCTCTGAAGAACCGTGGCTTGTAGTGGGCAGCGTTGGCCAGTTCGAAGAGCTGCTCCAAGACGAGAGTATTGTTGAAGCCATACAGGAGGTTGGTGACCGCATTGCTATGGGAATCGAGTCGGCAATGTCAGATGATATTAGAGTTCTCCGAATTGTGACAGAGGTACTAGGCATTAAAGCTATCACGACAAATGGCAGATTCCAGAGTGCACTGATGGAAGCGCTCAAACATCCTCGAAGAGTGAGTCTGCGAGCCCGAGTTTCTGAAGATCTGGTACTGATGGAGAACGAGCAGATTCGCAGAACAATCAAGATGGGGAACTAGTTCTTGCTCCCATGTCTTGGAGTCCTCATCAACAACTCTCGTATCATTAAGGTCACAAGAACCCAATCGAAGGCAGTCATGGGTATGGATCTAGAGGTCGAGAATCTCTAGTTTCTCGGCCAATTTGATAATCGGAAGATACGCAACCCTCGGCTCTGCCTCAAGAGTCTTGACAAACTCGATTGATTCCTTATCCCTGCTCCTGTACGCCAAGAAGCTACCTTCCGGTGGTCCCTCGCCTTCCGCGTAAACCCACAGGGGTAAACCATAGTTAAGAAAGAATCCGTGGTGTGAGATAAGCGTCCCGAAGATGTGACGGCCCTCATATTCAAAGTAGAACATGCTCGCAGGACGGTCCCTCTGTGAAGATGATACGAGCATCCTCGCAAGCTCCATCATCGACTCAAGCTTGATGTTGACAGGTGACTTGACTCCTTCCTCGCTCATTCAACGCACCTTAAGGCCACACAATTATGCTCGCTTATAAGAGTAGTTTTAGGGCGTGCTGAGGCTCTGACGGCTCGAATCTGCAAGGTTGGACAGTTCTGATGAGATGGTTGCTACTTCCTTGCGATTGTCCCCCACAAGAACTGCAGATACACATGTGAGTGATCCACTTGCTCCACCGGACAGGGCAACGCGAATATCCCCTTTCTGTAGCAGAACAAAGGAGAAACCATCTCCATGGTCGATTGAGTCAAGTGTCATACCAGAATCACTGAGGGCTTTGACGACTTCCTCAAATAGGAGATGAGGCTCTACGTCACGCTTCATAATGGCACTGGTTTCTCTGTGTAGTGTCTTAGTCCCAAAGAGAAACTCGTGTGTGACAGGAGAATAGAGTACCTTACGAGTGATCGCCTTGCTAAGGAGCGACTCCGAGATGAGGCCGAAGCGACGTATCGACACTTCACTTCCATCAATCAATGCAGGGGTGTATTCGTCGAATGGTTCGACCTCAGGCAGCTCCCACTCTAGGGCGGTTCCTGGAACGGCATCTTCTTCTCTAGGAGATGATTCCTCAGTCAGGTTGAACTCCTGAATCTGTCGCTCAGATAGAGTCTGAATGTACTCTCTCATCCAGGTATCTAGGAGTTCCCAGTCTTCTTTGCTGAGTTTTAGTGGAGGTCGAGGAACCTCAGGTAGCTTCTCTACCAACTCCTCAAAGGCCTCTGGCCCAGCATCCACTTCCACTCCTGACGGATCTGACTCTTCAGGAAGCGCATCCTCCGGCATCATCCTCACAGCCTCAAAAAGCGCTGATAGTCTGTCTGTTCCACCGTGTTGCGAGATGCGAGGACGAACTTGTATCATGAAACCGCGTTTATTCTCAGTGCTCTGGTCGAAGACCATGGCAACTCCGCGAGGAAGACTGCTGATGAAGACCTTATCACGAAACTTCTCGGGCATCACAGCAGGCGCCCTCTGTTGGAGAGCTCGGATGTCGGAATCGTGAGAGAGGGAGTGTGTAACTATGATGTCGGCCTGCGAAATCGCTTCGTCTGCAACTGCAGAGGGTTGTTGTGTACAGAGCACAAGGCTGCAACCAAACCTACGTCCCAGCTTGGCATAGCCAACAATTGCATCTTTGGCGGGTGTGCTTCCTGATTTCGGAACAAGCGTATGAGCCTCGTCTACAATGAGCCATGTTGGTGGCAGCTCCTCTCGCGCGCTCACTCCCTCGTCAGTCCAAGCCATTCGATATGTCAAGACCTGTCGACATAGCATGTTCGCAAGGATTGCAAGGACTGTGTCTGCGTCCGATCCAAGTGGGGCTACATCGATGATCGTGATCTGGCCAGTAACGGCGAGGTCCTGAGCGCTAGTACCTCCGGGATGAAAGACTCCAAGCCGGTCTGCACGCTTGAGCCGTTGGATCATTGCGGTTCTTGTGGCCGGCTGATATAGCTCTTCGAGTGACGGGTTTGACTCGATACACCGAATCATGTCACGAACGCTGAAGTCTCGCTTGGGGGCCACCTTCTCTCCACTATCACGCGCGTATCCTTGGAGAAGACTCTCCAGCACATCACCAATGAGGTTGTCCATGGCAGTGCTTAGCTGACCACCCTTCTCTAGGACATAGCCCCAGTCAGCCCCCGTGAGTTCCCTGGGACTTATCGCAAGGGGAAGAAGGCGCGCCTTCTCTTTGACTTCATCCGGAAGTCCTGCATAGGTTCGACGTGGAACGTAAATTGAAACAGGAAAACCTCTAGATTCCAGACTCCATTTCTTCAATAGGTCCTCTTGGCCAGTGTTTGGCTCTACGCTCTGTCTGAACACGTCAACTGTATCGATGACTACACCAGCAACCTCAATCTCCTTACGCTCCATTGTCCGTGCCAGTTCTTCAGCGATTATCCCGAGCGTGTAGCTCTTACCGGAGCCCCTCTTTCCTGCGACGAGCATCACATGAGGACTTACTAGGTCTAAGTACACAGGCATCCCAAGTAGCGATTCGAGAATGTCATCGGAAGATTCTGTCACCGCCCCAATCATGCCCAGGCCAGTGTGCTGGTACCTCCTGTGAAATGAGTCGGACCTGCCGATGACTACACCTACACCTAGATCTACTAGCAAGTCCAGAGGCTCTTCGACTCTAGGATGATATGGTAGTGCGGACATTGGAAGCAGGTCTACCAGCTTGTCTGCGACAGTCGGCTTCTTGCCTGGCTCTGGAGTTTTGTCTTCTGAGTGGTGGTACTCGTCCAAAGGACTCCCTCAGAGTAGCCGCACTCTGAAATCGAATAAAGCTTTGTGGGAAATGCGGGCTCATGCAGTTTAGACTCTAATCTTCATCGTTGACCCAGGCCATGTCGGGCTCCCAAGGACTGACTGATACATCTCGCACGAACTCTTCGTCCTCAAGATACCCAGATAGCCTTTGATTCAGAAGAGCGTCTCTCAGAATCCGCTCAATTGTTTCTCTGGGTAGATTCGATTCTCTCTGCAGTTCTGCTATAGCGACTCTCTTCCTCATGGCGGCAATCTCTAGGACGCTGTATTCCTGGCGAGCGCTTCTTGACCCTGGACCCCACAGATACGCTCCAACGAGTAAGAGAAGCAACCCTGTGATGAGAAGTATCCGCGAGATTGACGTGAAAAGGACGTTATCCTGCATGTGGGGAAACGTAGTCCAAGCGAGAATCATCACCCCCGCAACAGCCTGCACATTGATTGCTGCTATCACTGCCCACATTCCAATTTCGTCAGGGGATCTTCCTGGCGCCATCTTCCTATACTCCCACTCTACTGAGGGAAACCAATGCTTTTAGAGATTCGCAGCATTTGGCCATGTCGCACAACACTCAAAACACCAGCACTAATGAGAACTGTCTATGCAAGACCTCATTCAAGATGGCGACCATGTCTACATTTTCCTCGACGCCAAGAGAAACTGGATCAGGAAGGTGAAAGCGGGGGAAGAGTTTCACTCAAACAAGGGCATCATCCAGTACGATGATCTGATCGGTCGTCCATTCGGTTTCAGGGTGGAGAGTCACTCAGGCATTGTCTTTCAGGTACACCGGCCCAACCAGACCGATGTACAGATTGCAATGGGTCGAAATACACAGATTGTGTATCCAAAGGATGCCGGAACAATTCTGATTGAAGCCGAGATAGTTGCTGGCTCCAGGGTCGTGGAATCGGGAACTGGATCAGGAGCTCTCACCGGGATTCTTGCCAGGGCAGTTGGTCCCACAGGACATGTATACACATACGAGGTTCGGGACGACATGTTCAAGGGTGCCAAGAGGAATCTACAGCGCTACGGTCTCACTGAGAATGTTACCATGCACCACAAAGACATCCTAGATGGTATCGAGGAGGAATTTGTCGATGCGATTGTGTTGGACCTGGCCACTCCGTGGGAGATTGTAGACGATGCCCATCGTGCACTCAAGCCTAGTCATATGCTCGCTAGCTACAGTCCCACGATTGAGCAGTCTATGAAGACATGCAAGGCTCTCGCAGAAGCAGGGAAGTGGGGCATGGTGAAGACTTTGGAGGTCCTTCAGCGAGAGATAATGGTACGAGAAGGAAAGACAAGACCCACAACGTGGATGGTAGGTCATACTGGATACATGACATTTGCCAGGGCAATGATTGTGTCATAATTGTGACCAAAACCTTATATTGAGATGCTACGTGTGTAAACTGTCGATTGTTGTCGACTACTGTTGGTAGATTATTATGTCATATCGCCACAAGAAGTCTTCCTGTTCTAAGAAGACACGAGAGATTCTTGAAGACTTTGAGCCCCCTGAAGAGGACAAGTATGGACCAGTCCAAGTTACGGAAGCTGTAAATGACCTTGCCTCAAGAAAGGAGTCTGATACTGCGAAGGAAAAGGAAACGAATGTCCTTCCCCCTGATGCAGAGGAAAGGCTCAGAAGTGATGATGAACGTCAGGTGCAGATCCCACCTATGCCTACGAATGAGATAGAACCTCTGGAGGACTACGTTCCTATCCAAGAGGCTAGTTTTGAGGTTGAGGCCACAAAAGAGGACATTGAGAAGAAACGGAAGAAGCGCAACTACGTGGAGTTTCGTGCTGATTATGGATAGGGAGGGGACTATGCTATGTCAAGGCCGAAGATTGATGATCTGCTGCATGAGATCAAGGAACTCCGAAAGACGGTTCTTGAATTGAGAGAAACAGTGCGCCAGCTGAATGCTCGAATGGAGAGAGTCAGCCAGCAGGAGATTCCTCCGGTTGAGGTAGGAGAATATACTGTGATTTCCGATCAAGGAAGTTACATCGAGGGCGATACTAGTTGGACAAGGCTTGTCAGCCTGCTGCAAGATGCAAACCATGGGTTGACTGCAGCCGAACTAGCGGCAATGTGGGGCAAGTCACGCTCAAGGACCAGTGAAGTCCTGAACAGGTTGGTCCATGATGGCCAGCTCGTGAAGTATAGAGACGGAAGAACAATACGCTTTCGTCCTTCGTAGAACCCTTCCAAGGTCATTTGCCAACTCTTTTTTTGGCACTAGGCTAGATTATTCAGTGAAAGCAGTCCAGTTGTCCAAGGTAGTCTTAAGTACCGCCTCTGGGACCAATGTTCTGAAACGCAAAACAGCCATGGAGTGTTCGTTGTGGCGAGTGGAACGCCCGGGAAACGTGTCGACACAGGCACCGATGACGTGGAAGTCTACACGAGCAGACTCTACGATTTGAATATCCAGGCGCAGGACTCAGTAAGGGAGTTTGCTCTACATGACATCGACGACACTCCAGGTCTAGAGAAGAAACGCATTGCTATGCACGATGCTTTCAGTGAACTCTATGACGAGATTGCAGCGTTCAGTAATGAGATTCGAGGTGAAGATTTCGACATCTCCTATCTACGGGAGAGGATTACTCACGCTGACGGGGACACGAAGGAACAACTTGAGAACGCTTTGAAGGAACTCATAACAAAGGCTCAGGAAACTCTTGCAGAGGTGTGGATGGCAAAAGTGATGGCCTGGCTACACCAAGCTGCAGCCGCTAGCGGCCCATTCTTGGAGAGTGAGCATCCTGACAAGCTCAAGAGTGCCTCTGCCCATCTTGCCGAGGTCTATACGATGCTCGAGAAGCCGTTCTCGGCTGTGCCCTCAAAGGTCGACGGCACAGAGAAACTTAGGCGTGTTGCCCTAGGCCATAAGGCCTATGGCTTGATGAGCGAGGGACGCAGGAAAGGCGATAAGGATCTGGCGGAGATTCTTGGCAATAACAAGACGGCTGAGGCCGAGTTCTTTGATGAGTTCTTGAACGAATTGATTGGAAAAGAGAGTACGTTCAGGCAGGCGTTCAATCCTTTTGACGAGCTGATTTGGCGCGACATTCTGAGCTCGTTCATCTTCGAAAAAGCCACGGACCTTTACAACGAGGCACTCCCTCATTTCATGAAGAAGAGAAAGGCCAACAAGCAGAAGATCTCCATGATCAAGTCTTGGAAGCAGAACACATCAGGCCTCAGTGAAGTGTATCTTGCAATGACCTATAATGACATTGCAGATGCCCAGATGAGAGCTGGTAATCTGGAAGATGCGTCCAAACTCTACCAAGTGTCGTCTGATGCGTTTGGACGTGCTGAGAAGTGCTTCAGAGAGGAGCTTCAGCTCCAGGAGAACGCTGAACAGTCTGGCGCGGACAAGGACCAAAAGAAAGCCCAATCGCTCTTCTGCAGAGCTGAAAACTCTGTGCAGACACTCTCGGAACTCATCAGGTTCAACAACAGAAACGAGTCAATTGCAGTTCTAAAGGACATCTTCAAAGACTTGAGAAAGGCAGAGAAGCTTGCCAAGACCAGAGAGCTCACGGCAGCAGTGAAGGCTGACCTAGCCACCTTCTCTTTTGTTGAAGACCTTCTAAAGAAGAAGAAGAAAGATGATGATCTTGTGGGTGTCGTAGAACAGATTGACTTTGCAAAGACAATAAGGAAGACCTCACTAGTTCAGAGCCTCAGCAAAGCACTCGACGAGGCAAGCGCTCACATGACCGACGAGCCTGTTGAATCGTTGGAGGCAATCAGAGAGGGTCTTGACACTCTTGGAATACTTCTCAGCCTCGAGATTGAAGATGAAGAGGTAGGAAGTCTAAGAAACAAGACGATTGCAATTCTTAACAACGTCAAGTATGTGATACAGTTCCAGCTGAGCTCGAAGCTGCAACAGGGAGTCAAGTTCATTCTGTCCAGGATTCTTGAGAACCTTCATGCCATGGAAGCAGCGTCCTACTTCAAGGTTCTTGGAGAAACCAATCCGGCTGAAGAGCTCACAGATCTCGGCAGACTTGCCCTAGCAACTGCGTATGCCTCCGAGGCACAGGTATATTCCAAGCAGGCCGAACAGTGGGCATTCAGAACCCAAATGGAAAGAGTCAACTACTTCGGACAGGTCCAGGATGAGATTGCGCGACTGGAGATGGAAGAAGACTCAATTGACAGCACCATAGAAGCCCATGACACTACGATAGGTCGAATAAAGCAGACACTGGCCGCATTTGAGGCAGCTGCAAATGAGCTGGACTGTGTCAAGGGAGAAGAGATTCGGAGCAAGAACAACGTGGATGTTCAAGTCAGACAGCTTGAGGCAGTCGTTATGAAGTTCAAGGGTGACCACAGTCGCATCGAGGGTGCCAAGAGCGATTTCTTGGCCGAAGTGGAGTTCACCAAAGGATTGAAGTCGAAGGCTAAGATCCACTTCTCCGATGCAAATGATCATCTCAGGGAGGCCTTTGGAAACTACAATGTAGCAGCCCAAGTATTCATGCAGAGTGGCGATGGTCAGGCAGCTCAAAGTGTCCAGAACAGAGCAGAGATGGCCGATCGACTCGCTCGCGGCATATGGGACAACCGACAACGAATTGACAGGGGCCAAGATCCCACTGAAAAAGGGGAAGCAGAGCTCTCCGCCCTCTACATGGGCGGTGGAGAATAGACTATTCCCAGAAACGGATCGGATATAGCAGATAGTCTAGAGCACCGCCTGACCTAATCCAGGTAACCACTCTTCTTGACAATGCCACCGTGCATATCTCAACAGATCCTCTACATCTGCTTCTGCGAGGTTTTTCGACATGTTATCGACAAGATTCTGAAGCATGTAATCTAGGGCAGCAGCCATGGAATCAAGATCTTTCGGAGTCGTAGTTTCTTCGAGAGCGCACTGAACTGAAACGCCATCAAGTATTCTTACTCTGGACAACCATGGATGATTCGGTATTCCGTTTGACGATATCTCGCGGATGACGTTCTGAACATTCTCGGCACCCAACAGTTCAGCACATGCATCTGCGAAGCTGTTCAAGATGCACTCATTGACAAGCACACTTTCTCGCTCAATCGATATCTTGTGAATGTGGCCGGATAGCAACAGATCACCCAGCTCATTTAGAACTGTTTCTTTCTTGCTCTCCTTCAATCCCTCATAGAAGGGCTCCAAAGGACTCCGCCCATCCAGACTGCCGACTACACCGATAGTCATGGCTGACACCCCCAAGGGATTAGAGCTGTCCAAGATGGTGCTGAGGGCCCTATCAGAGATTTCTAGAATATCTCGTTCTGAAGGGATGTATTTTATGTGGACTGCATTATGCCAGTAGGCAACTGAAACAGTATCACGAGTATCTTTGATAGATAGAGAGTGCTTTGCAGCGAGCTCAGACACAGCCATAGAGCCCTTCAATTCCTGAATGAGCTGGTTCACCATGGGGTAGGTTTTCGGAATCTCAAAGCGTTCAAGGGAGTCCTTCCACTCGGCTCTCCTCTTAACAATGGACTGTGGGGCGACTCTGTCTGCCACGAAGACCTTCATTACGAACTCGTCGAACTCAGTGAAAAGCCTCCCGTTGATCCCATCTGAGTCTTTGAGAACATCAAAGCTATCCTTGAATTCTCTAACGACTCTTCGCAGCCGGCTTCGAAGCTCTGTGGTTTCTCTGGAAACAGCGAGAACACCGACAACCCAGTCGTACAACTCAACCACAAAGGTCGTGTCTGAACCATAGACGGTCTTCCATCCCGTTTCTTCTGAACCGACGAACTCAGCAAGAAAGCTCCCCATGGCTGTTACGAATCCCGAGAGAAGTTGGGGGTCTACACCGCCAAAGATAAACTCGTGAGAGTAAGGCGCTAGGCCAGTGTGCTTGTTCAGAAGGAATAACACCTTCTCATTTGAGCTGAATTGGACAGTAGATGGCCCCGCCAACAGCAATTCCTCGCAAACCTATCTTGCTTCTTGTACGTTTCTTCATGAGAGGCTAGCACATACTCACTCGGACAATGACAGTTGATAGCAGATGTCCGTAGTATTGTCCACGCTAGCTCTGGGCTCCGTAAGTAGAGATTTCATTCTCGCCTCACATCGCTAATACCTGGTAGTCGCATTAGTCCCATCTTTATGGATTGACAGACTTCTATATCACTGTTCTCTTGATTCCACGAATTCTAAGCATTTCCAACGAGCAAAGGACGCGCAGACTGCATCTCAGATCAGGCCTAGCGATTTTGCATTGGGTCAGAGATTCTCATACCAAATGCCCTTTGGCTAGAATCCCGCTGATCTAGGTTAAAGGCCTAAGATCTGGCTTCAGATGAGGTCTACGATGGTCTACACGCTATCTTCACTTGGGTCAGTGGGGGTTTCGTCACGAAACAGCATAGCTTTCCTGGAGCTGCGCGGCACCAAGAGGAGAAGTATAGATACGACGTGCTCTGAATGGCATGAATGGTATGCCTCCAGCGTGGAAGAACTTCGAGAACCACTCAACGTATGTTAATCTCAAGGTGTGCATGAAGGCAAGCAGCCCTTCAAGGATACCAACAATGAAGGTGCCAATGATTGCTCCCAATAGGGGCAAATGTGCATAAGTTGGTGCCATCGGGTCGTGTGAGTGAATCTCATGCGGGATGAACTCGATTCCGAATAAGTTGAGTTCAGGGAACGGAATATAGGAAATTGCCGGGATTAGTGTGAAGAAGACACCACTCAAGATGACATGGACTGTATTCAGTGCAAAGATACGGGCATAGCTGACAGTGTGGCTGATCATACCTATTCCGTACTCAAGGAATAGTACAACACCATCCATTCCACCTTTGAACGAAGCCAGGGCCATTATCACAAGTGGAACGATGAATGTAGTCAGCGAAAACAATAGAGGACTGACTGGAATCGCGGGATAAATGCCATTATTGCCAGTGCCGTATCCAATCCCAGCAATGGGGACCCACAAGTTCACCTGGCCAGTTGGATTGAACCATTCATTGACACTGCTGTAGCTGACACCAAAGAGTAGATTGATGAAGCCATAGTACAGGATTAAGTACGAAACCCCTACGACCGTATCACGTCGCTCATGGTGTTTGATCTTGTTGTATATGTTCAAAAGTATACCCAATATGATGTGGATGGCACCAATCTCGATTGACAACTTCAGCATGTGAGCTGCTCTGTATGGATTCGCAATCATGTGCCCATGACCGTCATCAATGTAGTGTGCAAACGTCGGCCACAAGGGTTCAAAGATGGTTTCAGCGCCGAAAAAGCTGCCAAATAGAAACCCACCTAATATGGCGAACAGCCCCATCATTATGAGGCCCTCTGCTCCCGCCTGAACATACCCCATTATCTGGCCCCAGTCGTGACCCTTCCTATTCGCGCGCCGAGCTGCCAAGCCTATCAATAGTATCAAGAAGCCTTGTCCGATATCAGCGAACACGAATCCGAATATCAGAGGAAATGCAAGAAACACTATCTTCGTTGGGTCTAGGTCGTGCCTTGAAGGCGTCCCAAAAGCACTCACGATACCCTCAGTAGGCTTCATGAAAGACGGATTATCCAGGTATGTGGGCGCTTCGTATTCTGCAAAGTCAGGATGTTCGAATCTGATGTCAACAACTGCGCCGGTCTTCTCCTGCAATTTGTACTCAAACTCTTCCTCTGTCCCTTCTGGTATCCATCCCCACGCCTTGACTGACTGCTCCGTATAGACAAGGAACTTCTTCATCTCGATACGCTGCTTCTCAATCTCAACAATCTCCCATGCGGCGAGCACTCTGGGACCCCACTCTTTGGCGATAGCTGACTTTCGGACCTCAAGCCGTGAGGCTTCCTCCTCCAGCTCGGCAACTCTCTTCTCCGCCGCCTCTGCAACAGCCTCCGGCCTTCCCTCGGCTTCTTCGGGCATGGTGAACGCCTCAAACTCCATTGCGGACAGGATACGTTCGACAGCGTCACGTCTCTCTATGGGCACGCTAGCACTTGCTACAGATACTCCCCTCTTCATCGGGATATGCTTGAACGCGTATGCTCCTTCCGTGACCTCCTTCAGACTCCACTCCAGTTGTGAAACTCTTCCTGCTGGCACAACTCCTGCCACTGTGAAGGTATACTTGGTGGCACCAATGCGGCTCGGGTCTAGGCCCAGTGGTTTCAGGGAAATTGCAACGTCTCTAATCGCTCTCTGCTTGTTTAGCTCCAGTTGCGTCACGGAAGTTTCAGAATCAATCTCCAAGACCTCTGGCTCCACCGAACCGATGACTTCGGTTATGTGTGCAAGAGACCTCGAAACCTCGCTATCGTCGACTTCTACTCTGATACCTGTTCCTCGTCCAGGCTCTAGGCCCAAGGAGTCAACGACCTTTGCCAACCGATCAGACGCGACAAATACGGTTTCTTCATCTTGAAATCGCTTGACTTCAACTATGGAAGCTTGGCGTGTCACGTCAATGAATTCAAATCGCCCAAACTCCTCAAGAGCGAGCAAGACCTCTCTCTCGTAGTCTCGATGTGACACTACTCTAGCGACGACCATCTCTGTGGGGCTTATTCGAGGGCCCATGAAGCTTCACCTTTGGAATAGAGCAGGGCTGACTCGCATGGAGAAAAGCCCGTTGGATTGGGCCAAGGGATGCCAAAGATAAACATTGTGAAATGAGTTCGTGTCCAGCTCATTCCATCGAGTGCAAAGGTGAATGTTTAAGAAGGGCATGGATTTGCCTTGGACAGCCTGCGATACTCAGAGGTTTACAGCGATGTGTGCGGCTCTAGACGAGATCGATCAGATACATGAAGCTGAGGAAGCTGCGAAGAAACGAATTGCAGATGCAGAAGACATGGCGAAACAGATCAAGGAAGACGCTGAGAAAGAGGCCAAGAGAATAAAAGACAAGGCTGAGAAAGAGGCCAGAATGGCTGCACAACGCTCAAAGGACGGTCTGAACGAGAAACGGACGAAGATAGAATCCAAGATCTTGAAAGACGCCGAGAAGACTGTGAAGGAGATAGAGGAATCAGCCCGCGGTGAAGTGAAAAAGGCAGTCAAGATTGCGTACAGGATGATAGCAGGGGAGGAGTGACATTATGGAGGGAGTTTCCAACATCATTGAGATAATCGAGAAGAAGACGAGTACTGAAACAGAACGGATCAAGGCCGAGGCTGAGGAGTTTAGGGCAGAGCGCCTGGAAACAGCTAAGGAACGGGCTAAAGCAATTGAAGATGAGATAGCAGGCAAGGCACAACGCGAGGCAGACGCCGAAGTAGCAAGGTACGAGGCGAGTGCAAAGCTGAAGGCAAAGTATCGAATTCTGGAGAGCAAAGAAGCGCTGATGAAAGAAGTCCTTGACGCGGCATGGGATGAAATCACGAAGAGCGTCCTGGACAAATCCTATGACAAGACGGTCACAAGACTGGCAGTAGACGGTGGAGTATCACTTGAAGAGGATAACATTGAGCTTGTCCTCCCGGAGGGTCATAAGTTCAAACTTGACACGGCCGCAATTGCAGGTGCGATCTCTAAGGCGACTGGAGTGAAGACGTCGGTCAGTATCTCAAAGGATGTAACAAGGGCTACTGGTGGCGTGATAGTTAGATCCAAGGATGGTACAAAGTGGGTCGACAATACATTTGAGGCCAGACTAGAACGACTTGAAGCAAAGATACGCGACCAAGTTTCTTCAACCTTGTTTGGTACAGATAGTTCCGAGTAGAGAGAACGGGAGAATCCCGTCCATTCTCCACTTCAAATGTGGAGATTTCAGCCAATCAGGCTTGGAACATATCCGATTAGCAGGAATGCAATGACGAAACCGTAGATGGCAACAGCCTCAATGAACACGACATAGAGAATACTCTTGCCGAAAGTCTCTGGTTTCTCGGTGATCGCCCCGAGTGCCGCAGCAGATGCCGTACCCATGCCCAAGGATGCCCCGATACCTGCAAGGCCTATGGCAAGGCCTGCACCGATGGCAAGGCCGAGTATAGCCATACCGTTGCCTTCTGTCACTTGCAACGGAGCAAAACCACCATTAGAAATCGTACCAAGTGCTCTCACAGTTGCGGGAATGTTGAACAGTACAACAAGAAACACCAGTGCACCCATTATGAGCATGAAAAGACTGCTTGTCCTCGTGTCTATCTTCACTGAATAATGTCCTCCAATTACCAAATTGATATCATTCGTCTGATGTCTTTTGGGAGAATATCCCCTTTCTAAAGGTTACTGATTGACCCCGGCAGAAACACCCACTGAACGCCATTCACCGCGAACAAGTACGTCAGCATGTGGTGATTCGGGACTGTGATAAGAAACTGTCAGACAGAAACGGCGTCAGTCCGTAGGTCGATTCGAGAACTTCGGACGCCGTAGTGAGTTCCTGCCGGTCTTCGCTTCTTTCCAGAGTGGAGCTCCTCGGTGTCCAAGGCGGCCAGGTGAAGTAATACCTAACAGTCTTTACATGACTCACTGCTCTGTCAAGAAATGGCATACATGATATCCGTCTTCGCACGAAAACCTCTCATTGTCACTCGAACAAGGCCGCACCAAACTCAGGTCTAGTGACTTTCAATTCTATTCAAGTCTCATACAGCGTTTCGAAACCTACCAGATCGTAATCATTCTCCTGATATTCTCAGGCGACTCCCCTCTCTCAAGTCCCACCGCAATGGACCGGATATTGCGAATCTCGTAATACTTGAGACTGAAGAAGCCCAAGACGGTTCCAATGTGGAAAGGGAACGCCGTGAGCTGGAGCATTACCCTCTTAGCGATGTAGTCCTCGATGACCAGCTCGACCTCTGAGAGATCATTAGTTTCCTCATACAGTCTAGCCAGTCTCCCCGCGAGTTGAGCATACCTAGTTGTTCCAAGTCGGTTCATGACCTCGCGCCAGTTTGCTCCAAGCTGAATGGACTCTAGTATTGACTCGGACTTGCGAGTGAAACGGACGAGAGATAGCTCGACCACTTTTGCCTCTAGCTGTAGAGCCAGTGCACGAATCATGGTGAGCATGTTCCTCAGGTCTACTCTTGCCTCCAGCACATCCAGAACCCGGAGCTGATCATCCTTGGAGAAGTCCTCCAAAGCATCCAACACTGTTCGAAGATACCACTCTTCAACAGCCACCTCAAGAGGCGCAGTTGACTCAAACTCCTCGTATGCGGGGAACCTTGTTAGCAGAGCAATCTTCACTTCCCAGTAGGGCATGATGTCGATTACCTTTCTAACGGAGCCGGCGTCAACTAGGCGTTCGAACTCGCTGGCCTGTTCTGGAGATGTTGGTACGAGAAACCTTAGCACCTCTTCTCTATCGAGCTCAACATGAAGCCCTCGGATAATGGACTTGATGCTGTCCGCTAGGAACATGTTCATGTATGTTTCAGTGAAGTTTCGGACCTTTCCTGAGAGGGTCCTGATTAGCCTGTAGCTGACGTCTGCAAAGTCATTTGAGAGAGCAAGCCCCAATTCTGCAGGCTCTGGAACCGTCTGCGTGAACTGGCTCGAGATTATTGGACCGTAGTAGGTACTACCGAGTCCTCGTATGAAGTCTTCATAGGTGGCGGACTGCAGAAGTCTTTCGTAATCGCCGACTGTCAGGAATCGGGACTTCAGGCCTCGAATTCGTGCATTTATGTAGCCGTATTCATTGGCAGCCCGTGAGGACATCTTGAAACACCTTGATCTCCCATCTGCGGGGATTACGAGTTGTCTATGCAGTCGACATAAAAGGTTGACGAAGGGGAGAACGCACCGATAATGAACGGATGTGCTCATTTGGGTGCCTAGTCACTCTCCTCTTGGGTTAGTCATGTTATGAAACCAACGATTCATAGGATTTGCCAGATTGCAGAGAGCGAGCTCGGGAACTGCCGTGACTTGTCGGCAAATCACTCAGAGTAGCGGTGTCTGGCATGACCTTGGGAAGGTTCGAATTCAAGGGGTGGCCTAGACATCGAGATGTACGTACTCAGTGTCGTTTCTTTCTGGGTCCCAAGTAGTTAGCAAGGGACAGTACAAAACTCTCCGTAGGCTCCATGGCCTCGGGAACAAGCTTCACAGAAACAAACACATGCGGCTCCCGATGAGCAATTGAGAGCCGAGTGAGATACGGCCTGACAGCTTCAGCGTCAATCCTGAATTGAGGACTACGGAAGAGATTCTCACTGGCCTCATGGTCAGACGCGACGACGTAGAACTGCTCAGTCAGATTCTCAATCTCTAGTTCACGAACACTTTCGGAGCGGTCCTTCAATGCTTCCTCAAGACGGTGTTGTTCCCTACGAGTGGCGAGTTCGAGGCCGAATGTTGGAGGTCTTCTGAGATTTGCTCTTATTTGGAGTTGATCAGTTCGGCCTCGAGCCCTGCAGTAGATCATATGGAACATGTTGGAACGGTCGAGCAATAAGACGGAAGTTTCAAGTTTCGAGAAAGGACCACTTGATTTCTGATGAAAGGAGAATTTGGCTCCTGTATTACCAAGAAGTCTGACGCTGACCTTTGATGTAGTTGCTTGAAACCGAGTAGCGACATTCTGTGCGACCTTATTGCGAAGTTTTGATGTGACCATGCGACCTATCATCCAAGTCCCGACTACAAAGATTGCCAAACCAGCTAGGAGAATATACCCAGTTTCAGAGATGTCCTGCATTACCTTCGACTCCCATTAGTGGTACATTGAACAGGCTGTTTCTTGTACAATATCCCCCCTTAAGGATATCCCAGAAGCACAAGCGATATAACCCCGACGTGCGGTGAAGTCTGTGATGGAAGCATCATGACGACTGACAGGCAGGTTGACGCTACACGTGAGATCTGCATCGAAGCATGGAACATGCTTTTTGGACGCGCAGTGTTTGCCTACATCTCACTGCCTGCAGCATGGGTAACAGGATATCAGATCAATGACCCCTTGGTCACCAATCGATTCCTCTACAAGAACCTCGTATGGGTTGGCTCAGGTGAGATTGAATGCCTCATCTCACGTGGGCATGGAATGGAGAAACGCCCCAATCTTGACTTCAGGTTTAAGGTGGTCGTAGACCTACAGAAAGACGCTCTTGTTGCACCCAGTCCTGAGGACCTTCTCAATCGGCACGACGAGAAAGGCCACGAAGTACTAGAGCATGGGGAGCTGCATACGGGCGGCCATAGCGGAAGCTATGTGCTTTGGGCTTCATCCCGACCCCGCTTCGGAGTCTTTGGACGACCTCGTCTCAAAGCGCAGCTTTACGGCTATATACCGTGTGACGAAACATCTCGGCTCGTAAAGGTTGTCTGGACCTCTCCATCTCCTAAGCTGATTCTCGAGCACTCAGGCGAGCTAATCACTTCGCTGACCTCCATGCTATGTCATGGACGCGAGATGCAACCTCACGAAGATGCCCTTCTCTAGTCGTGAACGTTACTGCCAACGATTCTCTCAGCTACACTCGCACACAATGGCCAAGATTAAGGAAGATTCACCGGTACATTTAAGGTGAGGAAGGGGCATAATCTACGTTATCTGAAACCGAGATTCCGAGGTTCTTGGAATCTCGGCTTTGAAGGTGGTTAGGGTTTTGCAACAGTTTAGTCCTGCTATCTTTGTTGGTGTCGGACTAGTGATTTACATTTTCGGCTACTGGCTATATGCTAGGTATGTAGACCGCAATGTCTGGCAGCCCGACCCCAACGTAAAAACACCTGCGCACATGTATATGGATGGCGTAGAGTTCTTTCCGACCTCAAAGAGTGTACTGTTTGGGTTCCAGTTCAAGTCTATTGCTGCTCTCGGCCCCATTAGCGGACCGTTCATAGCACTAGTATTCGGCTGGTTACCTGCGTTCCTTTGGATCATCTTTGGTACGTTCTTCATCGGTTGGATTCACGACTACACGTCTGTCATGATTACAGTGCGCAGCGAGGGTGAGTCATTCGGTCCGATTGCATATCGGATGGTGGGCTCCCGAGGCCGCAAGGGTCTGATGGGTTTCATCATTTTCTACTTGATTCTAGTGATGTCAGTATTTGCCTACATCTGTGGAGCGTTCTTCAGAGCATTCCCACAGAGCATTGTCCCGACAATCTTCGTGATTGCTGGCGGGGCTGTGGCTGGAGTCATGATGTATCGAATGAAGATCAACATCGTCATATCGACCATTGTTGGATTGTTGTTCATGGTGGTCGGCATCTGGTTGGGACTTTGGCTCTTCTTAGCTCCCCCGGCCGGAATTGGGGCTCTTGCTTGGATCAGTGGTACTCCAATAGAATGGTGGATCATACTTGCTCTGGTTCTAGTATACTTTGGTGCGACATTGCCCATTACAGACTGGGCGCAGCCAGTTAACTACGTTGCTTTCTGGCCGTGCTTTGTGGCTGTGGTATTGATCATCGCTGGCGCCCTGCTGAGTCCTCTCACAATGGGACTCTATCCTGCAGAACCAGTTCTGGTCCAAATAGATCCAGTCATCACGCTGTTTACAGAGGCAAACGGTCCGATTTGGCCGATTCTCTTTGTTGCAATTGCATGTGGTGCTGTTTCTGGGTGGCACAGCTTGGTGGGCAGCAGTGCAACAGGCAAGCAGATTGCATCTGAAGTGGATGCGCTTCCAGTTGCCGGAGGCTCAATGTTCGTCGAAGGTCTTCTAGCCATATCCGCCATGTCAGCATATGTCGTGATTGCGCCAGCAGCTATCCAGGCTGCCTGGTTCCTAAACTTTCCAACAGGTGCAGCAATCCTCACGCAGGGGTTGTTCGGTGGAGCAGCGGTTTCAGGTGTGATTCTGGTTGCCTTCTTTGCGATGGTATTGGAGCTCTATGCCATCACGGTATTGCAGCTCATGCCTCGATTCTTCCGAATGGCAGCAGCTGATCTCGCTGGGACTTCATTCATCGCTCCCTTGTTCCGCAACAGATGGATTGGTGCACTAATTGGAATACTCATTGCGTTTGCTTTCGCGGCCACTGGAGCTTGGTACCACATCTGGATGTTGTTCGGCGGGAGCAACCAACTGCTCGCTGGACTGGCTCTCATGCTAGCTTCTGTCTACCTAGTCCGGACGAAGAGACCAACATACTACACTCTGATTCCAGCCCTTTTCATGATTGTGACATGCGAAGCAGCACTTGTCTGGGAAACCTGGATCTTCGTCAGTGCCCTACTAACAACAGGCTACTTTGTTAGACCTGGTAGTTTGCTGGGCGATATGGCTGCTGCAGGCAACACCTTGCCAGCAGTCACACTGACATGGATATTCATTGGCATCTCTATCATACTCTTCTTCCTTGGATGGCTCGTCTTTGCAGACGCATGGGCTGCGTATCGTCGTGGTCCGGAGGTCGCCGAGCCTGAGATAAAAGTAGCAGCTCCCCCTCAGTAGATTAGGAGTAGCCGCAAGGCTACCTCCTTCCCCTTTTTTTGTGACGATGGATATGGCCCTTTCAAAACACTCATTTGCTTCGCTAGAAGAAATGAGGTAGACAGCGAAGGTGATCAACAGTTGAGGATATTCAAGGCAATCAAAAGAGCTCTGGAAGGGATCTGGGATGCACAGAAGGCGTCTCTCGCTGGACCACTTATCAAAGCCAAGACAGTCCATGATGATGCTATGATGTTCATAGTCTTGGGTGACCTACTTGGGTACCCATTTCAGTCAACATTCTACTCCCGGCTGTTGTTTACATATTGGCTTACAAGAATCCCTCCGTGGAAGCAGCGGCTCTTGAAGGAGCAAGATGTGCTGGCCAAGATGCACGAGTAGGCCATCTAGTCAGATTTAAACAAAAAGAGTTATAGGGCCCTAGCCTTCCAGACCCTTCAGGGATTACCGCATGCAACCTGAAAAAGAAGGTGACACTTCGGACAAGAAACGTGGCGCAAAGGGAGCAGTGAAGGACTTCTTCTACGGCATGGCAATGCAAGGTATGGCCAGATATGCATTGAAGACGCGCATGTACTTGGAACACTTGTTCATGCTCATCACTCTCGGAGATATGCTAGGCATCCCTATCCTTCCGCCGTATTACTCGCTCAAGCTTCTACCCTATGCAGTACCCAACATTAAGACTTGGAAACGTACGCTGTTCAAGGAACGCGACTTTACGGATGCACTCTTCTAGGTCGGTATTCCTCACCTCACATTCGTTGCATATCGAGGAGAAATGTTATGGCACGAAACATGAGCAGTTTCTACGAAATCAATCCTGACGTAAGAATAGCAGTGTTTGCTGGGAAGGGAGGTCTGGGCAAGACCACATGCAGTGCTGCACTGTCAATGTGGCTATCAAAGCAGAAGAAGAACGTTTTGTGCTTCAGTACCGATCCTCAAGCCTCATTGTCCGACATCTTCGAGAAAGATGTGTTCGGGAAAGGGGCCCAGAAGCTGGCTCAGGACCTATTCGTGATGGAAATTGATGCGGACAAACGCATCGCGGCCTTCCAGGAAGAAATCCGGCAGCAAATCAAAGACATGTATGGTATTAAGGAAATCCCCAAGGAGATTGATGAATATATCAGTGCGGCCAGTGCTGAGCCCGCCATGCACGAGTCTGCCACCTATGATGCAATGGCAGGTTTGCTGGCCTCTGAAGAGTATGATCTCTATGTCTTTGACATGCCACCTTTTGGCCACGGGATTCGAATCGTTTCCATGGCTCGAATCTTGGACATCTGGGTGGATAAGATGGAAGAAACGCGAAGGAAGGCCCAAGAGTATGGCGATTCTGCATATCAAATGCAACAGAAGACAGCTGGTGCCGGCCAAGATCAGATGCTTGCCGAGCTGCAAGACATCCGGAAGAAGCTGGGCTTCTTCCAAGATATCCTTACTGACAGCAAACGAACAGCATTCTATATGGTTGTCACACCTGAGAAGATGTCAATTCTGGACACGGAACGCGCACTTCAGATGTTTGAACAAATGGAGATTACGCTGACGGGGGTCATCGTCAACCAGGTCTATCCAAAGGAACTGCTCCAACGGAATGATCTGAGTCCGTTTCTGCGCGAACGTATTGAGATGCAGCAGAGATACATGGTCGAGATAGAAGAGAAGCTGGGTGACCATGTGTGCGCTGTGATTCCGATGTTTGACCGCGAACCTAAGGGACTCGAAATGATCAGGAAAGTATCTGATGTCATGATGAGTTGGAATGAAAAGATAACGGGGGACTAGAACAATGTCTGAATCCAAATTCAAGGACTTCGTGAATCAGCACCCGAAGCTGAAGTACTTCTTCACAGGCGGTAAGGGTGGCGTTGGCAAGACTGTTAGTGCTGCCGCGATTGCTCAGTATTTTGTTTCACAGGGGAAGAAGACCCTCATTGCTTCTCTGAATCCCGTCCACTCGCTCTCAACTCTCTATGGTCAGGAGATATGGGGGCAAGGGATTCAGAAGATTAATGGAGCGGAGAATCTGTGGGGAATAGAGGTTGATATCATGGAGAAGATAGGAACCTATCGTGATCAGCTCACGGAACGTATCACCTCATTTCTCAAGTGGGCGGATATCCCAGTTGACCCTGCAGCGTTCATTGATATCGCCGTGACCAATCCGGCGTTCGAAGAATCTGCTCAGTTCGATACTATGACTGATATTATGCTTGAACAGGGAGAGAACTACGATGTCATTGTGTTTGACTGTGCAGCCGTGGCCAATGCGATTCGACTATTGGGTCTCAGCAAGATCTACGACCTCTGGCTAAGCCGCATGATTGAAAGCAGGAAGGAAGCCTTGTCTCTCAGAGTTCAGCTCTCCTTTAGAAAGGAGAAGGTTGCCGACGAGGTCAAGAAGGACCCTATGATGGCGGACCTCTTGCGGCAGCACCAGAAGATGAGTAGGGCGAAAGAGATTCTTAGTGATGTGGAGAGAACTGCATTTGTATTCGTTACGATTCCGCTGGCACTTCCCATTGCCGTGGTACAGAGGTTCATCACAATGGTGCGGGCCTTTGATATTCCTGTTGGCGGAGTCTTTGTAAACCGCATCATTCCGCAGTCAGCAGCAGAAGAAGACGCCACCGAATACATGAAGAACAGTTACCAACAGCAGGAACGATACATGAATATGATTCGTGACCAATTGGGAAACCTTGTTAGTGCTTATGTTCCTCTGTATCCCACAGAAGTGAGCGGTGTTCAGGGAATCGTCCAGTTCTGCGAGGACATGTTAAGTTTCAGACCTGAGTGATTAGTCACTCATGACACCTTCGCTGCGTCTCAAAGATGGACTCTGCAGAGTGAGCAGTGACATGCCCTTTCAAGTTCTGTTCAACAAGCTGGCACTGACGGCCAGACTAATGTCACCTTCGGAAGGCTCTAAAGCATCTATGCAATAAACGAATGGTAAGAATTGTGCGAGGTCTAAGAATGGCCATTACGTTGGACGCAGAGGACATTCGTAGTATTGATATCAAGCATGGAGAGAAAGACGAAACAACCTCTGGCTATGCCGTCGTATACCTTCGGAAGCACAGACCAGAGGTAAATGTGTTCCATTTCAACTTCTCAATGACCAATGATGACTTCTTTGAGCAGATAACCGCGTTAGAGGCAGCTGCTCAGAGGTCAGGTTTCGAGCTGAACCTGACGAGGAAATCAAGATTCTCCTTGGCCGTCGAGAAGTTGCTGGTAGGTGCACTGGCAGGTACCGCGTACCAGAGCCGCGGCTGCCCATCTTGCCGAATGATTGACACATTCATCGCCGGTGGACGTAGCATGGCATAGCCCTGCCTGTCACCAATCATCTGAAGAACTCGGGGTGCGAAGGCCCGCTCTATCGATATTTGCGGTTGGGCACGTTAGTGTTGAGACCGTCTGGTTCCGTCAGAATGCCGCCAGACGCCAATTGAGCATCCTTAAGAGAGTCAAGTTCACTATCGCAGATCACCAATATCGAAGTTGGTTTTGCTCATGCGGACAGCTATCATGGGTGCAGGAGGAGTCGGCGGATACTTCGGAGGACTGCTGACCAAAGCTGGCGAGGATGTGACTTTCATAGCGAGAGGGCAGCACCTCAGGGCAATAAGGAGGGACGGACTGCGGATTCAGAGCCCCAGGGGAGATTTCTCTGTGAGGGCCAAAGCATCAGAGGATCCAGCTGAAGTCGGACCTGTGGATCTAGTCCTTTTCTGTGTCAAGGGCTACGACACAGTCGAGGCTGCAATGCAGACGAAACCAATGGTGTCCACAAACACGACAGTGATATCCTTGCAGAATGGTGTGGATAAGGAAGAGATCCTGGGCCGCATTCTTGGAGTCGACCGAATTATGGGCGGATTATGTGCACTGAACGCCTATATTGAGTCCCCCGGAGTCATAACACACCTAGGACTTGAAAGGCTTGCCTTTGGAGAAACGGACGGAACTCAGTCGGAACGAGGGAAACGCATACTGGAAATGCTTGAGAATGCAGGCATAAATGCTAGTCTATCACAGAATATCTTGGTAGAAGAGTGGGAAAAGTTCGCCTTCATTAGTGCGGTTGGAGGCCTGTGCTGCCTCACACGTTTGCCCCTGGGCCCGATCTTGGAGTTTGAAGAAACAAGGCTGCTCTACATCAACACACTGTCAGAAATCCTTGCAGTCGGCCGCAATGAAGGAGTCGCATTAGATGATGATGTCCTTCAGAAACTTATGAGATTCTCATCTGGTCTTGACCCAGATCTGAGACCATCCATGTATCGTGATTTGAAAGCGGAGAAGAGGATCGAGATTGAAACTCTTAATGGTGCTGTCGTCCAGCTCGGTCGAGAATCAGGAACTCCCACACCCACCAATGATTTCATCTATGCGTGCCTAAAGGTCGTCAATGAAGTGAACCTCAGACGTGGGAATATGACAAGGGCTTGAAGAATGAGGTTGCTACGCCAGCTTGAGTAAGACAAGTTACACAGCTTCACACCCAACGGCAAAGACTATAGGTAACAGATGTACCCTCGTCTCTGGGTGTTATCATGAGAATCTCAGGTCAGGATGAAGAGAGTAAATCAGTAATCGATGTGGCACGCCTGATGCTTCTCGCAGCCAGAACCGCACCGAAGGCGGCCGGCAAGGATGACATTGACACTGTCATCCTCACGGGGAAGGACAAGGATGCAGTGGCTAAAGAGATGCTGGAAATGGCAGAGTCCCAAGGGGAACTGTGGATTCGAGATGCCAAGAACGTGGAGAAATCCGACGCGCTTATGCTCATCGGTCTGAAGGGCCACAAGACACTGGGAATCAACTGTGGAGCTTGCGGCCATGAAACATGTGCTGATTTCTCCAAGGCAGAACGAAGACAAGGAGTTGCCTATGAAGGACCAATCTGCACAATAAAGGCTCTCGACCTAGGCATAGCCTTGGGGAGTGCTGTCAAGACAGCACAGATCCATAATGTAGACAACCGTGTCTTCTATCGATCCGGCGCGGCAGCTCATCGGCTTAAGCTGATGCCTGACTGTCCCATAATCCTCTGTATTCCTCTCTCAGCGACCGGCAAGAGTGTCTTCTTTGACCGGTAGCATATAGACCACTAACTAGAGAACGCAGTGGACCAAGGTCGGATCAAGGATTCGGCTTGTGGATTTCCAAGCAATCCTAGGTGTACCAGTCCGGCTTTGACAATGACAAAGTGACTCCACCAATGGAAAGTAGATCTCTATCAAGTATCCTCGCTACAGAGTAGAGAGGTAGTCACGCTTCGCATGAGCCCCCTCATCTTCGATTCGAGCACATGCGTAGATAACATGGCGTTGTGTCTTTGCTAAAGCCGGGCAATGAGCTTCTTCAAAACAGAGTGGTGACGGTTCTCATCTTCGAGAACGTGTTCAAGCAGTCTTTTGATTGTCTCGTCCTTCATAGTCTTGATCTGTTTCTTGAGTGTGTTGATCATGTCCTCTTCCAGTTTGATGTGTTCTTCGAGTTCAATGGGAGAGATATACTCCCCGATTCTTCGGCTCACAGCGAGATCCCACTCCGATGGAGGAATGGTCAGAGTCTGCTTGATGACTTCGAAGATCCTCTTATGTTTCCTTGAATCCATAAGCAGCTCTTCAAATACTAGCTTAAAAGCGAAATTGCCAATCATCTCCATTGCTTCTTCGTATGCCTGGATGGCCTTCTCTTCGATTTCTATTTGATAGTCAAGTATCTTCGTGAGTTCTTCGCGATCCATTAGCTATTCACTCATTCCACTTTTCGTTCTGGCAATGGGTAGCGGTATCGAATTGCCTGCATAAGACATTTGTTGTTGGTCGGTCAGATGATGAGTCTGAACTCCCCAAGAAGCACAGCTTGTCTTGTTTCACTCCAAACAGAAATGCATTCGAGAACGTGCCATCTCGATTATGTGGTTCATTGGCCGAGGCGCCGTGCCAGCCAAGACAAGATTCAAATAACCGAACAAGCACCTGCAACCCAGTTGGTCGCCATGACAGAAGAAAGTGGGGAACTGGCACCTAGGAGAGACGAGTATTTCGATCTGGGAAGCATCTTCAGAAACTCAGCTACGATCACTTTTGTGATTCAGATTGGAGCGGTGATTCTGATGGTAGGCTCACTTACAGCGTATGGGATTGGTGACCTGTTTCTTTCACTCGCCCCTGACCTTCAGATACTCATGCTGCTAGTAATCAGTATCATCTTCCTGGTCATATTCTTAGCTGCAATCAGCGCCTTCATCCGTTTTTCGAGGAGGATTGGGAACGTAGTAGTGGGCCCCGGTATAGAACGTGTGCCATTCAATACTCCTAGGGTGAAGACGGTTGTCATGATGTATGGAGTGCTTGTGACTCTGATGGCCATAACAGGACTCTACATCTGGTATCTAGTCGACCTGAACTTCCTGATTCCATTTGCGTCTGGCAGTACATCGCTCAGGCTGTTTGGTTTTGCGCTCGGCGGGTTTGTAGTTGCTCTACTCATCCAGATAATCGTGGCCGGTGTTGGACGCAGTGCATCCAGAATAATAATCGAGGTGCTGGATGCAGACGACGATGAAGAGTTCCTTAGGTAGACTGGTCTCTTTCGTCTTTCCCCGGTAGGTCAAACTCCTCATAAATCTCCTCAGGCAGAGGAGTGTAGATTCGTCGCTCAGCACTTGCCTTCTCCAGTCGGTCGTAATAGCCAATTGTAGCGTAGACACTGTATACGCCGAACACGAATCCGACTAGTGCTCCAATAATGGCTCCGGGTACAGCTCCCTGCGGACCCCAAATTGAAGATCCTATGAACTGGCCAACATACAAGAGAATTATCACTGAACAGGGCAGTTCCGACCCTACTGCCAACCATCGCCCCATCCCTGTAAGGCCAGACCGTTTCTGTTCTTCTGTCTGACTCATCACCAACACTCTCAACAGTCATGATACCGACATTGGTCAGACTTAAGCATGTTGAACTGCAGACGAGTCAATGCTTTTTTGTAGGCAGTGTGATGGTCAATGACGAGGCCACTCTGTTGAAAGTCGACGTGACCTACGGAGATTCAACCATTGAACTTGATATCCCCGATGAGAACCTGTCGGGTAAGATAGTCCCCAAGCAGCTGGCAGCCGAGGTAGACATAGAGAATGAACTTGCCCGCGTCCTAGCTAATCCACACGGCCCGCACCTGACAGACCTTGTCCGGGGCAAGAGTATCTGTGTCTTGATCGCGGACCACACAAGGGACGCGCCCCATAGGGCACTTGCAGATGCAGTGGCACCTCTTCTTGTTGACGCTAACAGAGTGCTCTTCGTCATCACCACAGGATCTCACGAGGTCGAACACCCCGGAAACCTCGAGATTGTGAGTATGTTGTCGCATGCAGCCAGTGACGCGGGCCTCGACTCCTACAAGGTTGCCATCCATGATTGCCAAGCCAGTGAAACTGCTGACCTGGGAGAAACCACTAGAGGTACTCCTCTGCTCGTAAATGCATTAGCAGTGGGATATGATGTCTATGTCCCACTTTCGGACATGAAGGCCCATTACTTTGCAGGATATTCAAATCCTCTCAAGGACTTCCTTCCCGGCGTCTGTGCATTCAGAACCATCGAGGCAAATCACTCAATGGCATTGAATCCGAAGTCGACCTTTGGGCGACATCCATATCATCCCGATGAGTCTCGACGTGACAATCCACTGGCTGATGACATGAGAGAGGCCACCGAGATGATTACACGGAATGCGAGAGTCTTCACACTTGCTGTGATTTCGAGTGGAAGTAGACTGGTCTGGGCAGACGCAGGACGCCTGAGATCGGTCATTGCGCGAGGCATCGAAGTCCTTGATGAAACCACCAGCTTCACAGTCAAACCAGTGTCGAGAATTGTGGTGTCCCCCGGGGGCTATCCACAGGACAAGAGTCTATATCATGCCCAACGTGGACTTGAGCTGACTAAGAATGCTGTCACCGAAAAGGGCGAGATCCTTTTTCTTGCAGAGTGTAGGGACGGGGTTGCACCTCCAGCAGCAATAGAGAACTTCTACGACAGGTTGAAAGCCCCATTGGATGATGTGCTAGAGAGCATCAGTGGGAAGTATCATTTGTACGAACACAAGGCGTTCAAGTTTGCTGAGCTGCTGAAGCGTGTTTCTGGCATCAAGATACACACTCAGCTGGACACAGACACCGTTGAATTAGCCCATCTAGAAAACGTTGAAGACCCGCAACAAGTGATCGACCAGTGGATCTCAGAGGACCCAGAAGCTCAGATTCTGGTGCTGGACAAGGGAAACAAGTTGGCCGTGTATGCATCCTAGTCCCAGTTTATCCCTGAGACTGATCTGTAGAGTTGCTTGTACCTTTCAAACCCGCTCGCGTAGGTGGCCTGGTGTTCCTTGTTGGGTATGAGAGGCTCTTTAGGCCGTACCATCTCTTCAGCCGCATGTGCAATCGATTTGAAGAGGCCAACTCCGTTGCAAGCGAGAATTGCGGCACCCAGAGCGGTTGCCTCCTCCATCTCTGTTCTGATCACTGGGACTCCTAAGACGTCGGTCTGTATCTGCATCCAGACCTCGCTCCTAGCAGCTCCACCCGTGACTCTAATCTCTTCGGCAGGGATCTCAAGTTCTCGCATTACCTCTAGATTCGTACGGATCTCATACGAAACCCCCTCTAGAATGGAACGAAGCAAGTGGGCCCTAGTATGTCCTAGGGCGAGGCCGGCAAAGACTCCCCTTGCATGGGGATTCCAATGTGGCGCTCCCGCACCAGCAAAGTGAGGAATGTGGATGACGCCCTCGGCTCCCGGAGGGATGTCTGCGGCCCCTTCCGTTAACACTTCGTAGGGGTCGACGCCTCGCTCCTTGGCGATGTCTATCTCAATGCTGCCAAGTTGGTCTCGGAACCAGCGGAGTACAGAGCCAGTTGTGAACATGCTCGCCTCCACGACAAATGCGTTTGGCACCACATGTCTGCTGCAGAGAACCCTTCGACTTGGGTCGAGTCGCTCATTGTCCGAGTATGCAAGCATGAATGTACCTGTCCCTGTAGTGGATTTGATTCTGCCAGGTCGCGTGACACCAACACCAAGAGCGGCACATTGTTGGTCACCACCGCCAGCCACAACTGTCGTGTCAACACTCAGGCCAGACTCTTTTGAGGCATTCTGAGAGACCTCTCCTACAGGAGTGCCTGGCAAGACTGGCTCAGGAAGTTTCTCAATCGGCAACTCGAAGGAATCAAGAAGTGTCTGTGACCACTCAGCTTTCGAGATATCAAACAGTAGTGTTCTGCTCGCGTTCGAATGGTCGGTCAATGTCCGTCCGGTAAGTCTGTAGATGATGTAATCGTGAACCAAGAGAAACTTGTGGGTATTCCTGAAGATGTCTGGCTCATTCTGTTCTATCCAGATGATCTTCGGGGCTGTGAAATATGGGTCCACTGTAAGTCCAGTCACTGAATAGATGTTTCCTAAGGACACACGGTCGCGTATCCAATCGCACTGGGACACCGTGCGGCGGTCCTGCCAGACGATGGCTGGACGCAAAGGACGTCCTTTTTCATCAACTGGGACAACTGTTTCTCGCTGATTCGTTACACTCAATCCAGTGATACTTTCAGGACTCACCTTGCTGGAACTGAAACAGCGAGCGACAGTCTTGCAGGTCGCTCTCCACCAGCTCTCGGCATCCTGTTCCACCCACGAAGGACTCGGGAAGATGCTCTCGAACTCCTGATAGGCCTTAGCCACTACCTCTCCGTCAGGTCTGAAGAATATGGAACGTACGCCTGTAGTTCCCGCATCGATTGCCAGTACAATCTGTTTCATCTGAATCCACAAAGTGTGAAGAGCAAACCCGTGATATGAACGCTTCGCGGCTAGAAATACCAAGAGGCCATCCTATCTATAGCTCGCTTCCGACTCGACCACTTCTAAGAGATGCCGACGTGGGCCAATAAGGCTCATCTTCAATCGTCGATTTCGCTGGATTTTCCGCTCAAGCCGCATGGCGTCACTTCTAGTAGGACACTCTTCGAGATACACAAGGTACGTTGGCTTGTGCATTCTCAGATAAGACGCGGATTTCGAATTCCCCGACAGATGTTCTGTGAACCGTCTATGAAGATCATTGGTCTGACCTGTGTAGTAAGTCCCATCCTCAGTTTCGATTATGTAGACGAAGTACATCACTGAGCATCCTTGGGAGGAGAGTGTGTTTGCGATGATAAAGCCCTTTCTAATAGCTGGCTATGTGTCCTCGCAATACTCACAAAATGGATTGAGGTGTCTACTAACTAGAGAAAGCCTATAACTGGCCGTGCTTTCTTTGAGGTCCGACACAGAATGACCCAGAAGACGGCTCTTGTCACCGGTTGTGCAGGTTTCATCGGCAGCCATCTAGTGGACCAACTCTTGGAGAGAAACTACCTAGTGGTTGGTGTCGACAACCTGCGAACAGGGACTAGGGTCAATCTGAACGCCGCCCTAGAAGATCACAGGTTTGCATTCATGGAGAAGGACATCTGCGACGAGGACCTAGCCGAGAGCATACGCTCGGACGTCAATGTCATCTACCATCTCGCAGCAATCTCTTCTGTCAAGTTGTCAACTGAGAGGCCTCTTCTTGTCTACAGAAACAATGTGACCGGCACTGTAAATGTCTTGGAAGTCGCAAGACAAAGAGACATCGAGAGAGTCGTGTTCAGCTCAAGTGCTGCCGTATATGGCAATCCCCCAGAGATGCCAGTGTCCGAAGAAACACCTGTGTTCCCGGTCAGTCCGTATGCAGCATCCAAAATCTCTGCGGAGCAATATGTGAGAGCATACGGTTTGACTTACGGCATAGAGACCATCGTCCTACGTTATTTCAACATATATGGCCCTAGGCAAGCATTCTCAGAGTATAGTGGCGTCATCTCAATCTTTATCAATCAGGCGCTGAGAGACAGCCCAATCACAATCGATGGCGATGGAAGCCAGACTCGTAGTTTCCTCTATGTGGACGATGCCATCACAGCCACACTCCTTGCCGGCGAGGTCAGCGGTACCGCCGAAACGACCTTGAATGTCTGTGGCGAGGAATCGATTCGTATCGACTCTTTGGCTCAACAGGTTCTCAAATCCGTTCAAGGCTCTCGGTCCGAGATTGTTCATGGCCCTCCTAGAGTTGGGGATGTGAAACACAGCTCCGGAACAATTGTCAAGGCGCGGGAGTTACTCGGCTTTTCTCCGACAGTTCTCCTTGAGCTCGGAGTGACGAAGACCGTAGAATGGTTCAGGACTCATCCGGTGAGTAGATGACCTGTCGTCACGTCACTGTGAGAATCAGGCTCATAGTGTCCACCACTCCTTCCTCCGTCTTCAGGACTAGCTGAACGAGATACTGAGCCACTATCAATCCTGTTGGCAAGAAGGCTGTCACCAACGGGGACGTACCATACAGGTCGCCAGGCCCTACAGTTCCTACGCCGAGGACGAACGTCGTGTTAGTGGGACTTACAGTGGGTGCGACATCTCCACTGTGCCAATTGACTGAGAAGTTACCTGCGTTGATGACTATCTCCAGGGTTAGGTCATGACTCACGTTGTCGTTGTTTCTCAGAAGCGTTACCAGACTTGAATGGTCACCTGAAACCATTGTCACCGGGCTGAAGACGGCGCTGTCAAAGCCGACCTCACCAGTGCCGACTGCTGTCTGATTAAGCAGGCCAAACATCTCATAGTATGCCTCTATGACATTGCTTCCAAGAGTGACCCGCTCCCCAGTTTCAGCATCTACCAGGCCCACTCCACCGAGTTTCTCGATGACTATATTCTGTTGGGTTGTTTCCACTTCGAGAAAGACTGGGACAACGAAGAAGAGATCACCTCCAAGATGATAGAGCAGCCTGTTGCCATATCTGTGAGAGCCCCATAATTGCAGCTGAGTACGGACTGCATCGTTGGTTTCGAAAGCTTGCTGAGCTGCTGAGGGGCCCAACAATGTCGAGAAGCCTAACTCACCTGCCTTGTAGAACCTCAGAACACCAAAGTCTTTGTTCCCAGATCCCATGACGTATATTCCGGCCAGGTTTCGTCCTGGTGCGTCCCTGAACTCGCTATTGTGCATTGCTACGAATCGTTCCACTCCGCCGATGCGCATGATGATGTACCGAGTATCGGACCCGTCCGGAGTTTCTTGAAAGTCATAACCACCTCTCCAGACTAGACCGTCAGTCACATGATAGATGTAGGCAACTTCGAGCTGACGCTCGTAGAGATCTTCGGGCCACTTCATCTGTGATTGCAGCCAGCTCGGCGTTGCAGTCCAGTTATAGTAGCTCATGTACGTGCTGTCTAGGAAGAAGGCACTGTCCTCCACAGGTGATTCGTAGAAGACCAACTCTCCTGTTTCAATGTCAACAAGTGCTACTCCTATGAACCGCATATAGTGTTCATGAGCATAGCCGGTGGCGAGAGGGTAGTCCACGAATATGGAAACTGCATAGTGTATCCTGCCATCAGGTGCAACAATGATGTAGGGATCTTTGTCGACTCGAAGGCCCTGAAGCATGACTGCCTGCACTCTCGAGACCACATCTCGCTGAACAAGCATGTCCATATCTCGACCCAGAAACGACCATGCCTCTGGACCCATTGTGAGTATGTAGAAGAACGACTCAAAGCCGCTAAGAGTGTAGTCAGGTTGTCCTTGGAACGTCACGTTTCCAACCTCGTTGAATCCAGGAACGTTCACAAAGACGACATCTGAGAACCCTCTTCCTTCACCATAGTAGGTGTTCACCATTGATGTTCGATTGAGTAGAGCAATCAGGTTGTCTCCTTCAACAATGTCTCCACTGTAGGCGTCCAAGACAACCAACCCTTCGGTATGAGTGTAGATTAGATGTTGGTTGATGAAGCTGGTGGTAGTAGCCTCAACATCAAATGTCAAAGGAGCAATCCAGTACTCGTGACTTTGCAGAAACACTATGTCAGAGTCTGCAAGCTGCATCCAGTTGGTCCCAATCTGATTTCTCATCCGCTTATAGCTTGCTTCCTGGTCCCATTGACGTACAGTAGTCAGATACTCCACTTCGCCCTCGGGCGTTGCGTTCAGAGTCAAGTCATCGAGGGCCTGAATCTGCATGTCGGCTACGCCAGCCGCCCAGTTAGTGATCTCAATCTCCTTGCGAGTTTCATATTCGAATTTCCAGTCCAGGTACTTGTCGCCCTCCATCTGGATACCATAGTATACTGCCTGGATGGCAGGCAGCATCACCACGACAAGTATGAGAATCACTGCAACGACACCAAACCTGCGCTGCACTCCAAAGATTGGAACCAATCTTTCGAACTTCAGTCGCCTAAGCTCGTTGCCTATGTTGGCCCGATCTTCCATCAGGAGTGTTACTCTTCTCTTGTAGTCCTGGGCATCGATAGCGCCCGACTCATACTCCTGTCGGAGTGACATGAGCTCCCCCTGTAGACGCGCAAGGTCCTCCTCAAGGTTAGATATCTTTCCCCGCAGCCGCTGTTGCGCATCGCCAGACCTGACCCTCACGAACATGAAGAGAAGCGCCCCGATGAAAGATGCAGCTAGAGCAACAATTAGGGCAACGTATGACATCCATGTTCCGGCATTGACTGTCCACATTGGAACGCTGAGAATCTCCAGTATGATGGCTAGAGCGACGACGAAGAGGCCCTTGGAAATCACTACGAACATGTCCCGTCGTGCTGTCATCATGTCAGTGACCACGCTCAGTGCAATCCGACCAGCAGTGAAGATGACGAAAGTCGCTATGAGGCCCATGTAGAGTTGGTAAGCCTCCATGGCCGGAATTATGCTGATGACTGATGAGGCTGGAGTCCCCGGAGCAAAGGGCAAGGCGAACAGCGTGCCTACTTCTCCGGGCGAGATTGAGATGGAACCATCGCCCATCAGCATCATTAGAAACGCTACGTTTTGACCTGTGACTGAGTAGCCTCCGGTCGCAACATAGTACATGAAGAGACCGCCAAATTGGAGGAGCCTCCATGCAACCGCCGATCGGAGTTCCAGACGCTTTGGAATTGCCCCTGTCTGGGCAAGGGCAGACAGGAATGACAGGAAGGTCGATCGCTGGGGGAGAGTGATCATACTAAGAATGGTAAGCAGCAGTGACGCTGTGAAGATGTTGTTCTTGAGCGTCCACGTTTGCCAGAAGTCCACTCCGGCCTTTGCGTCGTAAGTGTTCTGGAAGATTACCTGGCCTAAGAACCAACCGTAGCCGGCGCCCAGGGCTGTAATGATGACTGCTGCTAGGATAACCAGAATGATGAGGACTCGTCCGATTCTCATAAGGTCTGTACCTCTTGATAGCGTCAAGTCACCAAGTATTATGATGCATATGAGGCTATGGTTATCTGAAATGGCCGGCTAATCTAAACCAGTAGAAGGCCAGAAACTGCCCTTTTCTGACGTCAATTCGGAAGCAATATCAGTGCGAAATAGATGTACTTTCGTTATGGCACGGCCATTATGGTCTGTACACCTTCTGAAGAAGACGCTTCCAAGCGTCAGAAACATCGCCAAGATGACCAATATCCCTGTCATTGGGAGGATTATTGGCCAATGCTCTTCGGGAACGACGATGTCATCTGTCCGCCGAAGGACAGTGTGGCCCGGGGGCACACTGATCACATCCATTGTACTCCAGGGAGTTGGACACCTTGAGAGAAAAGCCTAGAGTGATCGATTTCAGAAGATTTCAGAACATGGTGTATGACTACGCTCAGACTAGGGAATTCCTTGGAAACGTTGACCTGCGTTCGCCCCTTGTGATGGACTTCATAATGCTCATGGCTGAGAACCGCATGATTCCTGAACACCGAGAGATAAGCATTGAACAGACCATGAGGGAACGGGAAGTCCAATTCCTTGACTGGTTTCTTCTGGAGAGAGAGTTTCACGATGGAAAGACAATCGGTGAGCTGTACATCGACAGCGAGAGCTTCGAACGCGACTTCGGCCTTGCAGCAACGGCAGACCTAAGACGGATTGTACAAACACTCAGAGAACCCATCTGGAATGATTTCACTGTCGTCGGGAAGCAAGAAAAGGACCGGTACTGGGTGGAGCAGTTTGACACTGACAACGCATTTCTCGTTCATGATAAGTCGACCTTTGTCCGGTTCGAGGTTGGTGCGACCTTCTATTCAAAGCTGATTCCGTTTGGTGGCGTGTATTATCTGGGAACTGACCCAATCATAATACCTAAGGAGCGCGTAGAGAAGTACTTCAAGGTCAAGGCGCTCTTAGAATCACTTGAGGAAAGGCTTGAAGTGTTCATGGAGGGAAAGGCGGGTCTTGCTCCCAAGACTCGACGCAAGTATGAGGAGTCGATTCCACTCCTGCTAGACTTCGTTGATTTCAAGCACTACACGAAACCGAGTCAGGTCAAGGATCTCGACGTAGACACGATGATAAAGTGGGCTAGTGAGGAGTTCTGGCTCTCCAAATGGAAGGAGGACCAATATCGCAGTGCGATCAAGCACATCGTGAGGTACCTATCCAAGATAGAGAACTGGGAGTAGAGAGCGGCAAAGATTGCGAAGCAGGTGGTGAAGAGGGCATCTGACTCGCGCTGAACAGAGACCAGAAACAATCTGCCCAACTCTGTCCAAGTTCGAGGTAGCTGTTCGTAGTCCTTCTGATGCATTCATCTCATAGAAGGCTTGGACAACAACCATGTTGGATCAGGACTCAACTTTCGTGCGGAACTCTTCCAATAGGCGGGAAGCAAGATCGAAGACAATCCTTGCTTGTTCAACTGCACGACTGGCATCCGCCTGGGTGAACAGCTCGTCGGGCGGCGTGCCCGAGCTCTCATCACCGTACATTGCCAGGCCTGTTACACCAGAGAGCTGGCGTGATATGATACGTACACGGTCAATCTCGGTTTCGAACCAGTCCGGAAACATCTCTCGATTGTGCAAGATTAGATCACTGACCTCATGACTCCCCGGATATTCGATTCCAAAAAGCCGGAGAACAGACTTTGTCGATATCTCGACGCACTCCTGTGAGTATCGTATGGCCTCAGGGTAGTCTTTCCGCTTCAACGCCGCAGGCGCATCGACCAGACGTGACCTTGCCCTCTTTAAGTACCCCTGGGCCATGTCAATGTTCGTCATATCTCGAAGACTTCCCCCATCTTGACTCCTTCCTTCATCACCCAGTACCAGCTTCTGTCAGGAAGTACGACACGTTTCGACCCCAACTCCTTCATTCTGGCCTCCACACGTTCTAGAATCTTCCTCATGAATCCGTCCCGGTCAAGGAGAATGACTGCGTCTAGTACTAAGTCCATGTACAACAGTCTTGGACTGTTCGCCTCTTCTGCGTCGAGAGTCAGGAATTGTATAGGTGCCAGTATGCCATCTTGTTGCCACATGTTCTTCCGGACAGGAGTGAGTGACAAGTCTATCTTGCCAATGTCCTCGGCTCTCTCCATGACCGACTTCTCCCATTCCTTCACCACCAACAGCACATCAACATCGCTCTCAGAGCTCGCATCACCACGAGCAACGGAGCCAAAGACTGTGACGGACAACAGATGCCGTCCGAACTTGTCAAGAAGGGCTGAGAGAAGCCCCCGGAACAGTGGGTCGTAGGGGGTGCTGAGGAGTCTTCCGAGCTTCACTGCTCCACTGGTTGCGGCCGCAAGATACGACGGGCTGAGAAGCTGATACAAACCTCGTTCAATTCGTATCGCAGACCCATGCTCCACAAACCGACTCATCAAGATTCGTACTGACGGCCTCGTTTCACGAAGAACATCCGATGCGGTACTGAGGTCAAATGCTTTCGATCCATGGACATACCAGAGCTTGCTGTATGCCTTTCCCAGCCAGCGTGGCATCCATCTCATCATTGTTACCTATTTGGTAGTCATAACCAAACAGTCTATAAACATTCCGACCAATGTAACAGGACAATGGAAGCACCGGACCACAAACAGCTCCAAAGGTTGTGCCGTTTCTCGTTCAACGCCCGTTTTCTGGGGTCACCAGGGATTGTTTGACATGGGCCCACTTGCGATTGGACCGGCCGGCCACAAGGACACGGCTACGCCTTGATGGAATGGACGTCAAATACCGTCGACTGAAGTCAATGGCTTGTACAGTCAGTCGGTAACTGCCCACGTCTGAGCCGTTGGCTGGACCCCGGACCTAATGCGATATGCGACACTGAGGCACCACTCTCTCGTCCCACTGATTGTATTCAAGCACGTACAGGATACCTATTCCTCCCACGACCGAAGTCGCGGGTATCCTAGATGAAGCCTTGTGAAGATTGGCCGCTTAGAAGACGGCAAAGGCTGCGAAACAGGGTGAAGAAGGCAATCTGATCCTCGTTGAATGCGTCGGCTAGCGGGAAAACGAGTAGGCCTACATATTTCCTCTCTACATATTCTCTATTCTCTCTTTATTCTCTCTATGTTCTCTCAAGTGTCCCGAACAGAAGCCAGCAACAATCTGTCCAACTTCGCCCAACCTGCAATGAAAGGTCTTTCATGCTAGAGTCTTTCGATGAAACTTGGTCTAGTCTGAGAAACGCTGGGACTACAGTGTCAGACTGTATCGATTTGGAGCCAGTCTAGTGAAGCTCGCAGTTGTTCAAGTACCTCGGTCATTTGAGGTACTGGGTGAACCAGTCTCTCGAGACTCTTCCCCCAATACTCAGACAGGACTTGCTCAAGATGGGGGGAAAGATGTCCTTGATTGTGGGCCACGGTATGTTCTTAGCTCTCAGCTTCCTGCGGAGAATCTCTCGAACTCGGCTTCGGTTTATCCTAGATTCAGCCATTCTCCAGACGTCGTAATAGTCTCGTGCTTTCCCACGTTGCAAGATTGCTCTCAGTTTCTCTGCAAGTATCTCCTCTCTACTTAGAACTCGTACTTCGAAACTGGGGTAGTCGGAGTATACTTGCCAGAGCGGTAGGCTCTGGATGGTTCACAATGGAGAGTCGGATGTCATGTCTACTCTCAGCCAGTTCCTGTGTAGTATAGCGTAATACTGGACCTTCAACTGAAGGTAGCTTGGATTGCTGTATTGGCTCCGGATGGAGAACTCAATCCCGGAATCGCCTGATGCCGCCTTAAGTGCGTCTGATACTTGAGTTCCAAGAATACCCCAATCATTGTGGGTCGTGGAGAAGTCAAGGTCCTCAGATAGTCTCCAAGTTTCGGGGAAATAGACCTTGGACAGTGCTGTACCTCCTTTGAAGATGATATCCGATACGTTCTTCAGACCGAAGAGTGCCCATCCTAGAACATAGTCTTTCTCAATCATGGCTAGGGGTAGTCCTCTACTTCGCGCCATGGTCATCAGTTCTCGCTTGGGAATCAGTACATCCACCCCTCTGGATCCAAGCGGCAATTCACGAGTAGATTCCATTGGCTATCATGTTTTCCTCTCCTGGGCGACAATGGGTCTAATTTGGGATACCCCTTGGTGGGTATGAACCCTGTTAGGTAATCCCCGTACTCTCTCATCATGTCTAGATTCTCGAGAATGTAGCCTAGCCGCTTGAGAATAGTGGCGTTTCCCATCTTTCTAGCATGTTGGACCACGCGTTCAAAATCAAGCTCTACATGATAGAAGTAGATTGACATCGCTATCTGTTCGATACCTCCGCAGTTCTCCGGATGATCCAAACAGTCTACGACAGTCTTTTCTCCATCAGAGATTCGGACTTCTCTCGACTCGATTTCTGTTTCTTCCCATCCGAAGAATTTCCTCGACGAGAGCTTTACAAACCTGTATTCGGTGTTCAGGACATGGAGTGGATGCTTTGGTGTGGTTGTTGCAACAAAGACTGTTCTCGGAATCTGATCGGTCAGTCCATGATGGTTTAGAGCAGACCAATACGCTATGTAGTAGCTCTTGGTCAAGAACGATGCAATTACAAACTCATGCATCAAAAACGCATCTGCCCCCTCAAGCCCCATGTCAAGTGGTACAATCACATAAAGCCCTCGCTTGAGCCTGAGAACCCACTTCTTCTTTACTAGACCGCGAACTATGTTCTTTGCACTTGGACCTACAATATCCTGAGCATCACTGAGGGCAAAGACAACATTCTTTGTTTCTGCTAGCCTAAGCAATAGACGCGCCTCTTTCCTACCCAATCCTCTATATTGCCTTGCAGATAACGACACCTTAGACCACCTACTGCAATGACATATGAACCCCCCCTCTTAAACACAACCCTTGGAAACATTGGTTAGTGCTTATGATTGCCTTCCCCTATGAGGAACCTGGCAAGTGAAGTCTGACTGGCTGGAGGATGTAGACACCGAGGTTTGCCGAGATGTTCAGCCCACGGCTACTAATGTCCGAGGCGTGCAGATCGAAGGCATGGCTCGCACAGTACCTAGTGCTGTCAAGGTTCAGTGAATATCTGACAGCTGTGTGAAACTTGGACAGTCTTGGACAGGCCCTCACATACTCACGTACGAGATAGCATCCTGATGTTGTTTTGACACGACCAGTGACCTCACAGAGTATGTTCCCAGTGCCGTTTCTGGGAGGACAAGACTCTGGTGTCCGACTCTGTCCAACTTACAATGTGTTGCACTTCAAATTGTAACGTTTACATTTTCTGGAGCACTTAGTGAAAAAAGAGAGCGTTTCTAGCTAGTGTTGTCTGGGTCCATATCAATCGGTATCTCGGGATAATTGGCTATATGGGGGAAGGGTCCAGTCCAGATGCATTTCTGATCCACCCATAGAAACAGCACACTTAGCAGTAGTTCAGGGGCCAAATCCTTTCGAATTAGAAATAGAAGTTTGAAGGAGGACTGTCAGCCAGTCAGAAAGAGTGATAGGCCTTCGTGTCCAATAGATGACCTGGTGGCGTGGGCCTAGTTTTCGTTACATGCCCTCAAAATATCGAAACTCCCCTCCTACCACGATTTGCCCACGCCCCAGCTCTTTCTTGCCAGTATCAGATAGCCTGATGTGCCATACTTGAGCATAGAACAAGGAGCTCGGATATCCACGTGGTCGACTCGATCCCCTCGACTAACAGGTACCTCTTGAGGAATAGGACGAGTCTTCAGATGCCCAGATGCCGCTTTGCCTCTCTAATCCCATCACCTGAGAGAGAGTAGGACCGGACCTTCATCTGAAGGACATAACCGTCTCTGACCAGCCGCTTCAGTTGCCTTTTCAGACTCCTTTGAGTTGTACCGCATAGACGGGCAATCGCCTCAATCGGAATATGCCTGCTCTTCATTGCTTTGCGTCTGAACATGCAGGCCAGCAGTTCTAGGTCGGAATCTGAAAGAGCCATAGGCTATGCACCATAATAAACCTATTTAAGCATTGTGTATTATAGAACAGAGAAATATATATAGATGTAACAACATGACGCAATAGGATAATTGAACCATTGAATTATGGAGAGATGTTTCGCAATGAGTGACAGAATGAGATTTGAAGACGCTGTAGGAAAGGTACTTGGTGCCATCAAGTTGAATGAGCCCCTGACAGTGAACAAGATAGCTGATGAGTCCGGGGTGATGTGGCCTACCGCGGAACGGATCATAGATCTCACGTTAGAAATCCAAGACTTTCTTGCAGCCAATGAGATCCTTGTCATTGGAAGTCGTCCCAAGAAGTTGGTCCTCATTGAGGCGCGCGTGGAGATGACCCGTCTTTCTGGAGAAGTGTTGGACTGGTTCATCGAATCAGCATACTTCACCACTCCGAGGAGAGAATACTCCACTGAAGAGGCCCGCAAGATCATAGCTCCGAGAAAAGAGACCAGGACCCCCTTTCATGAGGCCATCATTCGAGTGGTCCGCGCCCTGGAACTAGAAGACCAGCTCAGTATTCTGGAATTATCCAAGCGGTGTGACTTGAACCGCCGGACGGTAGAGAGAGTGCTTTCTCTGCTCTTGTTACACCAAGACACGATCTCCAAGTCCCAGTTTGTGAAGGAAAAGGACTTCATCATCAGACAGCCGTTGCCATCTCTCTATGAGCTCGACAGTGCCAGGATGATGTATCTTCTCAAGAGGAGGTATATTCCTGATGAAGCTGCTAAGATCCCCAAGGAGAGAGAGCGTGAACTCCTGAGTCTTCCTTAGTGGCGTGGCTATCGAAGGACCCGACTATTTAAGGTCCGAAGTTTCCCCGGGGAAAGTTCGCCCGGGCGAACTTCCCACTAGGCGACGTTCGAGTGGGATGCGGACTTGATGATGTAATAGAGCCCCAGACCAAAGAGGATGGAGGTCACGACCCCGCCGAAGATCACAGCGGGAAACATGAGCAGCTCCTCTAGTGGTGCATAGGTGAAGGGAGGTGCGTTACTCCTGATAGCAATCACATAGACGGCGTATGCTAGAAGGCCCCCGCTGGTTCCTAAGTAGACCAGACCCTTCCGGAACCAAGCTTTGTGTAAATCTTGACCCAAGTTTGAACCCTCAATGGATTGTTGACGAGAATGAATGAAGCTCTGCACTAAAACTTTGTGTGATAAGCCGCAAGAATCTGGAAGTATTGCTGAAACACCTCATTACCTTTACTACGAGCTCGGCGATGGTCTTGATCAGGTTCTCATCGATGAGTCCCTCATTCAGTTTCGTCTGATTCCCTGGATAAGAACTCCCCTCAGCAAATCTCACATCGCCACAACCTGCTAGAGTCCCTCTCTCACAGTAATCAGGTCGACATAGAGGATCCTCGAGGGTCCCGGGGGAGTCTTCATGTGGAAATATGGCGCGCGCCATATTCGGACGGTAGGCTCTCTCACAATTGAAAGAAGCGGGCAGCTCATACCCACTTCTCCTCTTTATTTCTGCGTTTCATCTTCCTGGCAAACCAGCGGAGCATGTGCTCTATCCGTCTCTCAAGAATGCTGAAGTCTGACTATTTAAGGCCCGAAGACCCCGGGTTTTGACTCGAGGGAATTCTATTCCTCGATCTCGATTCTATCAAGACCACGAGATAGAGAAGCTGTGTGAATCCCTTTCAATATGAGATTCATTGCTGCCAATGGAACATTTCATGCTAGTGAGTATTGTACAAATCACCACCGTGCGACATATAAGATTGATAAACAATATGATTTGTTAGGGAAATTGTCATGGGATGTAGGATGAATCGAGGCATACTAATCTTCTCAGTGGCTGGGCTTTTCTTGATGGCTCAGCTGTCATTTGTGACGCCTTATGCAGTACCGATAGCTGATGGAGCACCTAAGATTACCTTTGGAGACCCACAGGAGGCTCTATCGTCAGGTGACTATTGGTGTCCGGGAGACTCGCAGGAGGCTCTATCATCAGGTGATTATTGGTATCAAGGAGCACCGCAGACGCCTCTATCATCTGATGAACGTTGGTGGGCGGGAACACAGCGTTGGGGCGGTCCTCATGCGCCCACCATAGTAAAATCTATGGAGACGGTGATAAAGACTCCTAATGGGTGGCCAGGGTCAGATGATGAATACTATTTACTCCTCTCTGCTTGGGTAGATTCCCCCGGATGTGCCACTTATGTTCAGATTGGTTTCTCAACTATTGACTACCCCCATGACCCTAGTCAGGTTTGGGGTCTGACAACGTCATATACTGTGGATGGGCTCTTTCCTTGGGACCCAAACTGGGGCTGGGTTGACCCATGGGAATATGTGTACGAACCGCATGAGATGACTTTGGGAAAGAACACCTACTACACCTTCGAGATGGTCATCGACGATGGCGACCTTACCTTTAATATGTACAAAGGTGGATTGCGACAATTCACCAAGACTGTGGACACAGGCGGTAACTGGCTCCTAACTTCTGCGTGGGTCTACCCATCTTGGAGATACTGGCCGTGGTTCCCAGTTTATGGTTATACTTTATATGAGGAGATCTTGCCAGACGGTGTCACACCAAGTTTCGATTTCGTGTTCTCTGGCATATATGCAGGCGACGTCAAGTGGACCTATTGGCATGAGTGTTACTACGGTGATGTCCCTCCTGAAGTCGATGTATTCTTACCTTCACCCATCTACTGGTTTAAGATACTCAACTCATAGGCAACGGATACTCAGAACAGTCAGAGGTATATGGGGCACGCTCTCGCAGGAAATCACTGTTTCTCATTGGTGGAATCTCAGCTATGCTTCATGAACCTCTGTGGCGCTAGGACGACGAGAACTCGTGGTGAAACCGATGAGTCAGATGTCAAATCGGAGGTTATTGAGTGACCGAAAAATCGATATTGGCTTACGAAAGATATCGTCATAGTAGAGTGGTTTCATAACGGAGCTTGTGTAGGTTGAAGATTACTATGGTCTATTTTCCAGCCCTCACTTACGCCATTGTGGTCCTAGGTGTTGCCTACTTCATATATAGAAAGACTTGGAAGACGGACCCAAGTGTCATCCCGATGAGATCGCTTGTCTTTCTTGTGCTCGTCATCCTGTTTGCCGCCCTAGATGTTATCGCGCTGACGACTCCATTACTTGGTGGCCCTGTGTGGGTAGACAGCCTGCCACAGCTTCTGATATGGATCTGGCCTGATATCATAGTACTTGTTGCGTTGGTTGTTGATCTATGCAGGTCTTGGCATCTTCGGACTCTTCGTGGTCAGAACCCTGATTTGGCTCAAAGGATTCCTTCTAGTTAGATTGATGTTCGCCAAACCTTAGGCATGAGAATGGTTAGTCGAGTAAACTATTCTTCCTCCTTTCCGATCCATTGTAGTGCTCGTGTGGAATAGGAGTATTGAAACCTGACCAGGTCCAGTCCTCTATCCATCCTCTTCAACGTCCCGAGTCCACATGAGATCAAGCTCAAGCAGACGGTCCATGACTCTTCTCGCCACCTTGGGAACTTGTTCCTCGCACTTGGCGCCCACGATGACAATCTTGCCGGAGCCGAATATCAGGACCACGGCCTTTGGATCCTTCAATCGATAGACTAGGCCCGGGAACTGTTCAGGCTCATACATACTGTTCTCGAGTGTCATGACAGCCCGTTCGAGGTCCACGGGAACACCGAGACTGCCACAGGCCACGACGTTCTGTATTGTGATTGCAGGTCTGCCCCTCATCCTGATACCGGCCTTATTGAGGCTCTTAACAATCTTGCGAACTGCCCTCTTGACCTCCTTCTCACTCTTGGTTCCAGTACACACCATCTTTCCGGTACTGAAGATCAGTGTTGCAGTCTTGGGCTTCCTGAGACGGTAGACTAGACCGGGGAACCCTCCCGGGTCATACTCAACATTGGGTATTGTAAATGCTATCTCATCCAGGTCAAGCCGCTGATTGAGAATGACAGAGGCTACAATGTTCTCAATCTTGGTCGTGATCTTTGATTTCGGCGTAATGACACTCTCTGATTTCTCTACATGTAAGAGAACCACAGGCTCTTCATATGCTTCTTTGCATTAACTCTGGGATGGCCGGTTTCGCGTGCCGAGTCTACTTGGAATCTCAAGAAGGAAATTATTGATGGCCTAATTGACATGCTATTTGGAGAGTAGTAGATAGTACTTGTAGTTTGCGCGCGCCAAGTCTTGACTATGAGGCCGCTTGACATGCTGAGGCTCAGACTTCGATGAAACTGGAAGACTAAACCTGTACCAGTCCCCATCGACCTGTTCCAGTTGGCCATTGAAGCACAGGCTGTTGATCACATCCTCTGGAGGTTCTCTGGAGGGACAAGGGACAATGTGTCGAACTTTATCTAACTTACAATGAACGATTGTGCCACTCCTCTTTCAACCCCCGTGTCCTGGGATCATCAGGCATGGTTTCGCATCAGCCCTCTCGCGATTGGACCGGCCAGCCCCAAGGACACGGCTTCGCCTTGATGGAATGGACATGACCTCGTGCTGAAGTGTCTGGCCGTCCAGTGATGGAGCATTGTTTATAGCGTAGGTTGCGGACGCAGTCACTCACGAACACCTCACTATTGCTGACAGGATTGTCAGTTGGAGAGATTGGATCCTCAGATTCGCGATGAGGTACGACACTGTGCCGAAGACTACCAGAGTCAATGTGGACATAAGGGATATCGCTGAGGCCATTGCCAACGGGTCACCAGGTATTGAGTATTATCTCGATCTTGAAACCGGCGAGATTGTGTGGCTTGCAGACGACATCGTAGTGGAAGAAGATCGTGGGATCAGGGAGGCAATTGAGGCAGGCATAGAGGAGCGATTTGTGGACATACCTTACGTGCACTCCCATGAGGGATATCGGGACATGAAGGACTTCATTGACACTCTTGTTGATGACAGCCTCAGAGAGAAGCTCTACATCGCAATCGACGGTAGAGGAGCCTTTAGGCGCTTCAAGGACGTGCTTCTGAGCTATCCAGAAGAGAGGGAGAAATGGTTCGAGTTCAGTAGCAGCAGGAACTTGCAACGGGCCAAGGCCTGGTTGGAGGAACGAGGAATTGAGGCTATCCGCGCCGATGATAGATGAGCCTCGAATGTCAACGACCTCCAGGTTTCATAGAAATCGGTCAAGGAAACCACCGACTTCAGTCGATGGTAGTTGACTGAACATTGCAGATGCAGAGATGCGCTTCTGTCCCAAGCGGAACAGAGGATTCCCTTTTGGACAAGAAGGGGAGTGAAACGCGACTGACCGAAACAGGTCAGAGTTCTATGAACGGTGATGGCGATGCAACAGTTGTGTATCCGGTAGCACAGGAGAGGCCTCGATGGAGAGGATTGAAAGCGTCTGTACGGTAGGACTTACTTCAGTCCATTGCAGAACATATCCCCCCGCTACAGTTCTCACGACTGAAACATCATCGAAGTCTTGCCATCGGACCATTTGACCGGCATGTTGGAATATTAGTCAACGGTCGTGCTGTAATCAGCGAAGAGTGCAGGGGCTGTGGACGCTGTGTAGAGGCATGTCCAAATGGTGCCATCAATCTTTTCATTGACGACTCGGACTACTTCGAAGAATCGGCCAGGCGGGTTTCCAGTGCTGTGGATGTTTCTTAGCGACTGGAGAAACGATTCTACTGGTACAGTTCGCCCTGTTCAGTAACCTTTTTCTGTCATCACAGCGCGCCACGACTGTCACTGTGATTGCGAACTATGGAATCTGAGGGTTCAATATGACCAAGATCGTAGTTATTGGAATGGGCTATGTAGGAATCCCCTGTGCTGCCCTCCTGGCAGATGTCGACGGTTTTGACGTAACCGGACTTCAGAGGAGGTCAAAGCGTTCAGGATGGAAGATAGATGTTCTGAACGACGGCAAGTCACCTATCGAGGGTGATGAGCCCGGCCTTGCTGAACTGATTGCCAGGGTAGTCAAGAAGGGGACTTTCAGAGTGACCGATGACACGAAGGTGCTCTCTGAGGCTGATGTCATACTGATAGATGTACAGACACCAACGGACCAACTCCACGTTCCACAGTACCAGTCTCTCAGAGAGGTAAGTGCGAGCGTTGGAAAGCACATGCAACCTGGGACTCTGGTCGTTGTGGAGTCTACAGTGGCACCTGGTACAACAGAGAACGTAGTTCAGAAGATAATAGAGAGAGAGAGCGGACTCCAGTGCGGAGAGGACTTCGACCTTGCGTTCTCATACGAACGTGTCATGCCAGGGAAACTGATCAGGAATATTGTCCATTTGCCTAGAGTCGTCGGTGGAGTCAATGCAAAGAGTACCGACAGGGCTGTGGAAATCTACTCGAAGATTGTCAAGGAGAAGATATACAAGACTCAAGTGCTCACCGCTGAACTCTCAAAGACTATCGAGAATGCATATCGTGATGTCAACATTGCCTTTGCTAATGAAATGGCACTGGTCTGTGAGAGTCTGGGGGAGAACGTGTATGAGATAATTGACCTTGTCAACGTTCTACCCAGTAGGATGATGCTCATACCAGGCGCCGGTGTCGGAGGCCATTGCCTTCCGAAGGACTCTTGGCTCCTTCGACATGGGCTGTATGAATATGGGGCATGGAAGGTTGAGCCTGAGTTCATCTCTCTTGCCCGACGGATCAACAACCAGATGCCCATCCACATGAGCCTCTTGGTGGAGAACGCACTCGTTTCTAAGGGGGTTTCTGTGGGAGAGGCGAAAGTCACCATCCTCGGAGTCGCCTACCTTGAGAACTCAGATGACACGAGAAACACGCCGGCTGCGCCGTTGATAGCTGCTCTACAGGCAAAGGGCGCAGAGGTTGTGCTCCATGACCCTCACGTTCGAGAATGGGACTTCGGGCCTCTCAACATTGAGCGAGACATCATCAAGGCCTGCACTGGTTCGGACTGCTTGGCCTTGGTCACCAAGCATCGTGAATACCTCTCATTGGACCTAGACAGATTGAAGTCGGCCATGCGAACGCCGGCCATTGTCGACGGAAGAAACGTCTTCCACCTCGATGAAGTCCAGAGCAAAGGGTTCGAGTATAGATGCGTAGGCAAGGCAGGTATATACCGGCAAGACAAGTGAGAAATCAGATGGCCCAAGCCAATCTACGCGCCCATCTTCTCAATGTGTCCGGCATAACCTAGCAACGTGGGCATCACGTCTATCCCCTGGATAGTGTGAAGGGACCCGGCTGGCGCGTCCACTTCCGAGAACTGGTCAACAGCATCCGGGCGAATGAACCTGCTCCAGAACACTATTGGCACGGGGTCACAGGTATGCTCGCCAGCACTCAGGGGTGTTGTGTGATCGCCAGTAATCGCAATCACTATCTTGTCACCCACACTCTCCACGATCTTGCTGAGCATCTTGTCGCTCCTCTCAATTGCGAGAACCTTCTGCTGCGCATCACCGTCATGGCTAGCATTGTCGGTCGCCTTGATGTGGATGAAGACGTAGTCATAATCAGACTTGATGGCCTCAATTGACTTGGCTGCGATGTTGCCAAAGTTGGTGTCGATGGTACCAGTCTGACCTTCAACAGATAGATGTTCCATTCCTACATACTTGGCTGTGCCAATGTACAACGAACCTCCGGCAATGACTGCAGACTTGATGCCGTACTGGTCCCGCAGCGTCGGTATCTCTCTGTGCTGCCCAGGACCACGTAGAAGCAGGATGTTGGCGGGAGGGAGCCCTCGTTTCCTGCGTTCTTTGTTCAAGTCTAGATCTTTCAGACGTTCATGTGACAGTTGTACAAGTCTGTTAACAACAGCAGCTGTCTTCTCGGCTTCGGATTCAAGTGGTCTTGACTCCATCACCCTGAGGCCGGTTTCATGTGGGTCTGTCTCAGTGATGTCGCCTGAGAGACCGCTTCCCTCTAGAACTACAGCTCCGCGGTGCTCGACCGTTGCGACGAAATGGACCTTCACACCATCGATCTCGATTCCGGAGAGAGCCTTCTCAAGAACCGCGTGCTCCTCACTGGAGAACGCTCGACCGGCGCGTCTGTCAGTGACAACCATGTCAGAGTCGACGGTTCCGAAGTTCGCCCTGAATGCAACATCACCCGGCTTGGACTGCAGACCTGCCCCTAGTGCCTCCAAAGGTCCTCGCCCGGCGTAGCAAGCTACCGGATCGTATCCAAAGAGTGCAAGATGAGCCGCGTCACTGCCGGGTGTTATCCCAGGGCCAATGACGTTCATCAGACCATTCTGACCTTCCCTTGCAAGCCTGTCTAAGGTCGGGGTTTCTGCCGCCTGAAGAGGGGTCTTGTTTCCAAGCTCCAGAACAAGTCGGTCGCCCAGTCCATCAAGAACCAACAGAACCGCGGTACGCTTGTCAGTCATTTCCTAGTATTTCCTCCATGCACTCGCGAACTCCTTACCGGGATATCCATCCTTGCCATCCAGAAGGTCATGAATCACTAGAAGACGGTTGTACTTCTCTACTCTGTCACTGCGTGCAGGACCTCCAGTCTTGATTTGCCCAGTGGAGAGAGCAACAGCCAGGTCTGCGATGAACGTGTCCCCCGTCTCACCACTTCGGTGACTGACTACAACTGGCCATCCAGCCTCGTTTGCCACTCTTGCAGCCTCAATTGATTCTGTCACGGAGCCAATCTGGTTGAGCTTGAGAAGGAGAGCGTTCCCGGCACCCATGAAGATTGCCTTCTTCACGGTCTCGGGATTGGACACCGTAAGGTCATCAGTCACCACCTGAACCTTTGTCTTCTTGGTGTACTCTGCAAAGTCGTCGAAGGCCTCCTCGTCGAATGGATCCTCAACAGTCATGATAGGGAAGGTCTTCTCCAGGTCAAGATAGAAATCAAGAAGTTCTCCAGAGTCCATTTCCCTTCCATCGATGGCGTATTTGCCGTCCTTGTAGAATCCACTTGCAGCAGCATCAATTCCTAGAACCACATCTTTGCCGGGCTCGTATCCAGCGGCTGTAGCTGCATCCAGCATCTCGCTAAATGCGCTATGAGTGTCTTTCAGCCCATAGCCACAGAAGCCGCCCTCGTCCCCTACATGCTTGGCCATTCGCCCGTACTTCTTGATCATGTTCTTCCCCAGTGTGTGGTATATCTCACTGATGCACCTGATTGCCTCTTTGATATCAGTCGCACCAACTGGAAGTATCATGAACTCCTGAATGGCGAGATCATTCCCTGCATGGGCTCCTCCGTTGATTACGTTCGAGTGCGGGACAGGTTGCAGATACTTCTCATCCTTTTCGATAACGCTCATTCTCAGATGTTCAAAGAGCTCGATGCCAAGGTGTCGTGATGCAGCCACAGCCGTTGCCATTGATACAGAAAGAATCGCATTTGCACCAAGCTGGCTCTTTCCTCTGCTTGAGTCGGTCTTCAGAAGAACACCGTCCACGTCACTCTGGGAGAGCGGGTCAACTGAGCCCATTGCTTTCACAATTGCTGTGTTGACATTGCGGACAGCCTTCTGAACGCCCTTGCCAAGGAAGCGGTCCCCGCCGTCCCTGAGCTCAAGGGCCTCACGGACACCTGTGGAAGCACCACTCGGGACCTTTGCAGTCCCTACAGTGCCGTCGCTCAGGAAGACTCGAGTCATTAGAGTCGGGTTGCCGCGGGAGTCTAGAATCTCAATCGCCTTGATCTTGTCAATCTTGACCATCATTGTCACCCTAGCCTAGAGCACTTCGCACTGGGCTTGGTTTGTGAGAGCCCCTAATGGGATTTAAAACCACTTCTTACTATTGTAAGTGGACTCGCAGGAACCTTTTGTGTTCCACCCTTCTCACGACCGTTGTCACCAGCCTGAGTCAGACCTGGGTCTGATGCAGTGACGTGAGCTTTTCCCGGCTTCCTTGAGATACTATCCCTCTGTAGGAACTCAGCTTCAGTCCGCTGCATTTCTCCATCATTGCCAGAAGTTCTGAATGCAGGCGGGATTTCCACAGTTGGTTTCGCTCAGGTCCGCCGGAGCCTCTCGAGATTCCAGGTAAGAGCAGGATATTCACTGACACGGTCATGAAGTATCCCTGACGGGTCTATGAGATCGCGGTCAAAGACGAAACTGTCGTAGAACTTGATGACTCCCTTCCTCTCATCCTCTGAAAGCTGAGAAATGAGATTGACGATGAAGCGATGGGTTTCTTTGCGAATCATGTTGAAGTGCTCTTTGTCATACTGGTTCATAGGAAGAAGGTTCTGAAGACCAGAGTTGAATGGTATGGAATCCAGTAGGTCGTCAAAGTCAATCTGGAAGAATGGAAGGTCAAGAGATGCCAGACACTCTACTATGAAGCACTTCTTGAACCTCGCCATATCCATGCTAGAGCTCGAGATAAGCCAGACATCGAACAGGTCTCTTGGAGTTGCACGGGAGAAGAGTGCGGCCAGCTTTCCAGCGTGGAGTTCTTCAGGGACCGGCGTGGTGACTTCAACAGAAGTCTGAGAAAGCTGATACTGTGTGTCTTCTAGTAGAGGAATCCTCTTCGTGTAGCCAATCTCGATGAGAATACTCACTGGATTCCTGTCTTTGTCAGGAAGACGGACAATGAATCTACCGAGTGGATACTTGGCATCAATCTTAATGTCACTCTCATCCGCTCCCATTGACAAGAGAATCGTCTTGATCTCTGTGTCGACTCTTTTCCTTGACTCGTATAGAGCATCCGAGTCACCCAATGTTTTCACGTTTCGGAAGTTGAAGTCTGCATCCATTGTCAGCCGATGTGGCGGATAGGTGTTCGAGTGCACAAGGTGAAGCGCTGCTCCACCAATCAACGACAACTGGTCTTTGAGGACTTGATTCCTATAGATTCTTGCCAGGACCTCCAGGAGGACCTCCATCCGTTGGAAAGCCCCTTGGTTGAACATGTATTGAGGAATTGGTGGGAGATTTCTGCGTTTCATCAAACAAGACCTCCGCCTAGGATAGTTGTGAGCCAGACAGGAACATATGTCCGCCAACGCTTGCTAAAGATGAGGGATTTCCTCCCTCTATAGTACGGTGTGTTGGCCTTGTTTCGGAAGAAGTATCTCGCTGGTCCCTGAACAAACTCGGCGAGCCTAAGCAACTGCCTGTTGCTAATGGCCTCTCTGATTAATGGTGAAGCCTCCCGCAGAATCTCTAGGACAATCCCCACTTGCCGGAGAAGGAATTGATTCTCCCGTTCAAGAAGCAGTTGCCGAATGACTCTGAATCTTAGCCCGTCAAGTCTCATCAGACTGTTCAATACCTCTTCCCACCCTCCACAGTACTCAGGCCTCTCAACGCAGTCAATCACAGTGCGCTCCTTAGAGCTCACTCTGATGTCCTCCTTGTGATGGCGGTGCTTGGCGATGCCTGACTCATTTTCCCGTACTACGACTGGACGGATTCTGACACCATAGAGTGAGAATGGCCTGAACCTATTGGCTTCTGGCCCACAGACGTAGGATTCGTTATAGTACAAAGAATGAGCCGACCCATAGAACTCCAATGCAGTATGGAATCCCAAGAAGCTAGAGGGCCGTACCTTGCTGGCAACTAAGAATAAGTCAGGCGCCTTTGTGTCACTGACCGGCAAGACAACATGATAAAGCCCACGACGGATGGAGCGAATCTTGCCCTCTCTACGAAAGCGGGTCAAGAACTCGCTTCCCAGGTATGCTCGGGAAGCTCGTCGATGAAGGACCTTGCGCGCAATTCGTTCCACATCATCCAAGGTGACAACTTCTTTATCAAGCATCTGAAAATAGATCTGCTCAGTCTTTGAAGTCATGTTATACACGTTCTGTTACGATAATTATGTCTAAAACCATATTAATGTAGCGCAATGTGTATAGCGCTATAAAGAAGCTTGAGCACAGAGATCCAAGAGTCCATGAGGCAGACCACGACCCACCACTGTTTCTGGGGACACCCCCTGGTCAAGAGGAAGAGGAATAAACGCAATGGATGGTTCTTCGGGCTTACACTGTATCAGGAGTGTGACTGTATCTTTCGAGAGGGGAAACGTCCTTCTGAGGTGTTCGACTGAGATAATGTACCACCGAAGGCTAGGCAGTCCCCATGTACGACTGCAATGTCCTTGGCACCTGCACTCTCTACGGTCGTCGATTTCCTCGGCCCTGACCTCTAGTCCTGTCTTGATTGGTCCAGAGGCGATCAGACTGCTGACCATAGTTAGCAAAGAGCTCCAAAGTCCCGTGGCAGAGAAGTGCTATTATAGTCGAGCTTCCCTCCAAGCAGTAGAGTCTAGAATATGGTGAAGCTCATGGTCGTCAAAGGGACTCGCTCGAAGATCGTGTGTACAATTGGCCCGGCCTCAAGATCGCGGAAGATTCTGTCAGGCATGATTGATGTCGGAATGGATGTTGCGCGGCTCAACCTCTCGCACGATGTCCACTCAACACACAAGAAGACGTTCGACAAGATCCGGTCTATCGATGACACGGTCCCCATTGTCTTAGACATACAGGGACCCAAGATCAGAATAGGTGAGATAAAGGAGCCAGTGGAGCTGGAAACTGGAGCAGAGTTCGTCCTTTCTACAAAGGATTTTGTGGGCGATGCAAAGAGAGCCTCAATCTCCCACAAGGACCTCCCGCGAGATGTGAAGCTAGGAGATACCATAGCAATCAATGATGGCATTGTCAGGCTAAAGGTCAGGGAGATCGACGACGCAGAGGTTACTACGGAGGTGACTCATGGAGGACCTATCTCTAGCAGGAAGGGTGTGAACATTCCCGGAATCAGGTTGTCGTGTGCCCTCCCTACCGAGAAAGACCTCAAAGACCTGGATCTTGCGGCACAGCTAGAGCCAGACTACATCGCGCTCTCCTTTGTCGTTGATGCAGAAGACGTCAAGCGCGTGAACGACATCCTGAAGGCAAATGGTCCTAAGAATGCGGACATCATCAGCAAGATTGAACACACGCTAGCTGTGAAGAACTACGCTGCGATTCTAGATGAGTCGCAGGCCGTTATGGTTGCAAGGGGAGACCTTGGAATCGAGGTCCCGATAGAAGAGGTGCCCATCCTCCAGAGGGACCTGATACGACAGGCAAACCTGTGGGCGAGGGCTTCCATTGTGGCTACTCACATGCTTGAGTCTATGACACAGGAGAGAGTCCCCACTCGTGCAGAGGTCAGTGATGTTGCACATGCAGTGTTCGATCGGGCTGACGCGGTAATGCTCAGCGGAGAAACAGCAGTCGGACATGACCCCGTCGCTGCTGTGGAGATGATGAACAGGATTGTAAGGAGGGCCGAGGAGAGGATTGCGCCCGTCAACCCCGAAGAAATCACATCACCGAAGCGATTGATTGTTGAGATCATTGGCAACTTGGTGTACAATGCGGTTTCACTTATTCCAGAGCAAGTTGATGGCATAGTTACCGCAACAAGGAGTGGTTTCACTACCCGGTGGATATCAAAGTTCAGACCACCAACCGACATCTATGCGGTGACAAGGAATCGGGCCGTGATGAGAAAGATGCGTCTCTGGTGGGGCGTCCA
>JBHIAE010000009.1:0-72787 GCA_046758445.1 Candidatus Thorarchaeota archaeon
TTTTGGACTTTGCCCGGCATGCAACGCAAGATTTCGCCATTCATTCCACGCCCTAAGGGTCCGGCGGGCATCCACGATAGATAAGTCTAGTCCCTTTCATCTGAATTGATTCTCGACCTACGACTGAAATGTGAAAAGCATGCGTCTGACATGTAATACGCTGAAAGTACCAAGCCTCTTAGAGAGACTCTGTGTTCTAAGCGAGAGCAAAATGATATTCCAATGTAGGAACTGCGGAGAGACCTCTGTTGACATTGACAAGGTACTTGATGGGGCGTGTAAGTGTGGTTGTACTCACTTCAAGCTCGCTTCCAAGACGCCACTAGAACTACCGGATAATCTTGCTGCAAAGGAGGCTATTCGGAGAGACCTTCATTATTGGCTTGATCTCAACATCGACTCCATGGACCCTGATGATGTAGGCAATCTCCGAGTCCTCTTTGAAATCGAGAAGCGCGGGCCAAGAGATTAGTGGTTCTCCTTCTCTGAGCCGTTCATGAGCAATGGTCGCTCAATCCTTGCGATCTGCTCTTCGATTTCGACATTGACATCTGTTTCACCAGCCACTGCAGCAATGCGCTGCACTGCCCTTAGATTGTGAATCAGTGAGTCTAACCAAGAGAATATGTCACCTGGATACACCCAGAGCTCGTACTCTTTCTTGAGCAGCTTCGCGATTCCCGACGGGTTGAGTCCCTCCTTTCTTCGATCTACCATCCATCGCCCAAAACTGACTCTCCCGTGGTTGCACTCTGGATACTCACGACATCCACAGCTGAAGAAGTCTTGTATCCACTTTGAGAAGACTTCAAAGACCCACTTGGGAAGTCGGCCAGCGGCCCCATGACTCCCACTAAGGCTTGTGACATCAGAGAAGATGCCGGAAAAGAGTCGAGTTGGCATATGAGTCCTAAAGGCAGAGTTCACTTCCCCCTGAAGCTTGTTCGTCAGATAGACATTCTGGAATGGCTCCAACGATATCGCAATGTCAAGAACATCATGAGTTCCAGCCATCTTCTGTACCTCGTAGCCCTCGCTAGGCGTGAGAAACGAAATAGAGGTTGCCTGACCGAGCTTCGTAGGATACGCTCCACCACTCTTGACCCTGATCATATGCTTTCGGACTAGATGCTTCAGTGCGTCTGACGGTGGGACAGACGAGGATAGCATCCTCAGATATGCCCGGGCAATGTCTTTGAGATCTACGAGTCCAGTGGAGCAGACCGTAGCAAGAATCTGCTCAGAACACATCTCTGTGTCCGAGAACGGCTCCACGCTTTCGATGCCACCTCCGAGAAGCTGGGCCGCTACTTCATCCTCATATTTGTCCTGACCGGCATGGTATTTCTTCTCTGGCTGGACAATGAGGTAGACCTTCCCAAGGTCGTGCTTACCTAGACGACCCGCGCGACCTAGCATTTGTTCAAACTCTGCGTTCGATAGCCAATCAGCGCCCATTGCTAGTGACTCAAAGATTACCTGGGAAGCAGGGAGGTCAACACCGGCCCCTAGGGCGGCGGTTGTGACAACGCAGGCATGCTTCTGTTTGGAATAAGAGGTTTCTATTCTCCTCCGTTGAGAGTAGGACAATCCTCCATGATACACGGTACTGGAGACTCCCTGTTCACGCAGCCAATCGCTGATTGAGTGTGCGCGTCGCCTTGAAAAAGTGAAGATAATTGATTGACCCTTACTGCCCATGCTGCTTGTGTGACGAAACTCCTGCTGGACAAGTCTGCGCGTCATTCTGCGCTTGTCATCATCGCTTCTTGCGAACACAAGATGACGTTCAAGCGGTACTGGTCGGCCAGTGTAGTTCACCAGCTTGAAACCGAGTTCCTTCGCGAGGGATTCCGGTGATCCAACCGTTGCGGACAGTGCCAACACCTGCGCTCTAGGAGCATGGAACCTTATTCTAGACAGGAGTCCATCGAGTTCTGGACCGCGTTCCGGATCTGCTAGCATCTGAATCTCGTCAACAATAATCGTTCCAACCTCTCCGAGCCTGGAGGACTCTCCGGAGCGGAATACGAAGTCTAGAGCCTCGTACGTCGCACAAACAATGTCTGATTTCTCAATGTCAGTATCCACGATGACTCTCGCTTCCTTTCCCACGTCTAGCCTTGACATCCCAACGCGGATGCCAACTCGAACTCCTAGTTTCCTGTACCGTCTTCTAAACAGCTCATACTTCTCATTTGTCAACGCCACGAGCGGAGCTAGATAGATCATTTTCCTCCCATTCATTGCCCCAAGAACGCCAGCAAGCTCTGCTAGGAGTGTCTTCCCTGAAGAGGTAGAGGAAACAACCAACAAGTTCCTCCCTTTCTGAAGGCCAGCATCTAGAGCTTGCTCTTGAATAGGAAGAAGTCTCTCAATACCATCTGAAAGAAGGACCTCCTTCAGTCCCTCGGGGAGGTCAAGAGTGTCAATCCTCTGACCCTTGCCGAGCTCTCCGGCCTCGATGGTGTCAAAGAGCGTGAGATCACTCTGTCCGCTTGGATCAAAGCCTGGTGTCAGAAGATTCAGTAGTTTCGGGACTGATCGTACAGTCCCAAGCTGCCTCTCAAGATGTTGAACCATGCTCCGGGATAGCTTGATTCTCATACTCTTCAGGTCTGATCGGAGATCGCTTCGGGCACAAGTAAGGCAGGATGCTTCGGTTTCAGAGACCTTGACTGCATTCCTTCTGGTAAGGATGGTCAAACGATTGTCTCTCATGCAACTCTCACAGGTTGGAACCACTCGCGGTTTCTCTGTTTGAAGCCTGTGAAGAAGATCCTCCAGGTCGCTTCGGAATAAAGGTTTCTGAGCACGAGGGATTATGATGCTACGGGCATTCCTAAGCAGATTATGCGATTCTTTTGGTTGATAATACACAGGCTTGTTAAACTTGACAAACCAAAACCGTTTGATCTCAATGAGGCCATCCTTTCGGTAGCTGTATTCAACGAGGCCGGAAAGCCTGGCCCTCTGTCGATCCAGCAGTACGTCTGAGAAGACCTCTACCCTTGTGGTCATCTCCTGTCTGCCGCTTCGTAACACAATTGTGTAGGGCTTAGAGAGAATCTTCTGAATGCTTGCGTCAGCTACCTCCAATTGAGGGTCCTCGGAAACGGAGCATGGCACGGCTGCAATGACTCTTTCGGTACCGTCACAGTTCGAAGATGAAGGCATCCGTGTTATCTTGGACTATCGATAGAGTCTCATCATACTCATCACGGATTGCCTCTATTCCCGTCTTTGTGTCCACGCCAGCCTTCTCAACAATCATCCAGTCAGACATGACTTGGATATCAACAAAGCTGCTGAACTTGAGATATGGCGTAGCCATCACCTTAAGCCTGTCAGCCTCTTGGTATCGCATCCTCTCATACCATTCGACGAATGGGCGATACATCGGACCGTTTGTACCAGCCAGGATGAATCTGGCCCTTTGCGTTCCGGAGATATGTGAAACGTTTATGCGCTTAATCATCTCGTCGTAATGTGCCGTCTGAGGCACGCTTGCATCCTGTCTTACTTTGGCCAGAGGGTCAGCGGCAAGCACGTTTCCCTTTTCGATGACGAGCTGTCTGATGATGGTAACAATCTCCTCTTGCTTCTTCGTGCCCAGTGGATCAATGACCTCTGGATTGATGATATCGACGAGAGGCAGTGGTTCATCCATTCTCAGCTGTGTCGGATCGAACAACAATGCCCCGAGCCGCTCAACGACCTCAACACGTCTGTTGCCACTCTTCGCTGTGCCCTTGAAAATGCCAGGTCCGACGAGTACGGATATCACTTTGTCCCCCCGGATAAGCGACCACAGCTGACGTGATACCATTAGTGCCTTTCCAGTCAGCTCCGTATCCTTGAGCACTCCAATGTCAAAGTCATATGCTTCCACATCGAGAAGCCAGAATAGCGGTACTGAAGTCATTCGATCCCCCCGAGCACACTTGCACTAATGAAGCCAAGCACAATTTCAGCTGCCTTGTCATCCTGCTCATCCATTGACAAGCCGCCCAACTCGGATCGATAACTCTCCATAGTGTCCTGACTTGTGGTCTTCTGCAATTTGAATCGGTCCTCAAGTTCCCTAATGCATCGTTCGACAGCATCGAACACGCTGTTTCCTTGATACTTGAGATAGCGAATTACTCGACCAACACGGTCTGCCAAATAGCTGATTCTTTCTTCCTCAGGTCTACGCCTGGCAAGCAATACATCTCGCTCAAGGAAGTCAAATGGCGAAGTAAGGTCAGGCTCAGCTTTACTGCCTCGAGTTGATGCCATTCCGACAGCAACGTAGGCAGACCGGTCTCCTCTTCCTGTTGGGCGGGGCGCGATATGCACAAGAAGGTGGGCCGTTGCATTGACTGACATCTGATCCAACGGTTGTCCGAGATTATCGATGAGCGTATGGAGCCGACCTGTTGACATATCCATGGTTGCTGAGTCTGACGCCTGCTCTAGCACAGCCGCGAGCTTTCTCAGAAACGCTTGGTTTCTCCTCCGCAGCTGAGTCAGCCGACCTCTCAATGTACTGAGTTTCCATCCCGTAACGGCGGGACCGAAGGCTATCAAAACATCGTCGCTTGTGGACTTAGGGTGCTCGGTCAACCAGGTTTCAATCAATGGAGCCATGAATGTCTTTGCCAGTTTGATTCGAGAGGCCAAGACAGGTATGACCTTCTCAATTGGAAGTGGCTCATCCTCTAGGATGCTTTCCAAATTGGCTAGTTCACGAGTCTTGAGCTCGAGCTCTCGTACGAACTTGCCATAGAGGTACTCAACCCACTTCCCTTCTCTTAATGCGAACTCCATAACGTTTCCCGGCAGGTCCGGGACAGGATCGCCAATTGACGCCAGACGTTCAAGCTCACGGGATAGAAGACTATTGGTGTCCCTCGCCTTCAGAATGCCATCAAGTTCGATGAGGTAGGCTACTGCTGCTATTTGAAACGAACATGAGAGCTTTTCTGAGATTCGCTCGGCCTCAGAAGCTGGCACTCTACGAGCCCGTTCGCGTAGGTCCGCATGCGTTTCCGCAAACTCATGGACCAGTTTCTGGCGGCTCGCAACGGCCAGTTTCTCGAGGTCAGGATCTAATAGCACCAGTGAACTCCTCTGTTATTTGACGTGCATGTTGTTATCTAGCCTTTTCAGTTGGTGCTGAGACCGTCAGCAAATATGTGTTATGCAGACCAACTCAACAGAGTCTACAAGATTGACCTCTTCAGTGCTCTTTGACGTGTAGCAAGACTCAGCTACTCAAGATAGAGCTAGCTCCAAGCTAGAAGCCAATTGACAGCAGCAAGAAATGAATCCCAAATCCAATTAGTATCGATCCAAGTCCGATGGCCAGAATCATCCTCAACGTCGAACGGTGTCGGCTGTGTTCAACATGAACGACAAGCCATCCAAATGAGAAGAGTCCCAGAAGGATGAAAATAACCGAAACATATAGCATGGACGTGACGGGTAGTTGTAGCATCAAAGAAACCTCTCATTATGCTTGTCCGCCACCGCCGATGGGACTGTCAATATAAGCATCTCGGTCGCCACCTTAGACAAAGAACTCGAACTCGCTCTCGTGGTTTGTGTCATCAATGGTTATCCTTCTGACCAGTTTCCCGCGTTTCTTGGCCAACCTTCTCTTCTCAGAGAATGAGAGGGCTGGGTCATCTGGCGGCACGATGTCCTCGATGACAATGCTGTTCCGGACAGCGATACTCTTCGTCTTCGGGCCGACCTTGTCCTTGAAGTCGGGGAGTATCTCTTCTATTGTGTGGTTGAAGACCTCTGTAGTGTTGGCTAGCGCGCCTTTTGTGAAGGTCGGAGCCTTCTCCTTTGCTTCTTCCTCGTCACCTGAAGGTCCACCCTTCGGGAATGAGGTCTTAGTTGTCACCTTCCAAGGCTTCGTTCCATCCCTCGGACTGATGGACAGAAGAAAGAAGGTTGTGGGGTCGTCTGAGTCCACAAAGGCCTGGATATCCGCTAGCGGTGCAGAATCATCAACTTTGGCATTGAAGACGCTTGCAGTCTTGCCCTTGGATTTCTTCCATGTAAGCGGAAACATAAGAGAACGGAAGTCTTCTGAGCGGTCATTATAGGTTCTTACTATACCCTTGACTTTGTGAACCCCTTCAGGAGCACTCATCAAGTAAGCGCGGAGGAAGAGCTTCTCATAGTCCAAATCCGCCTTGAAGCTGATTGTCTTCTTACTCAGCTTGATTCTTGCACGAGGGCCGGGATGGGTTCCGATTCCATACTTCACGAGCTTCGCGTGAGAGAACTCATCCGCACTACCGTTGACTATCTTCGCCAGCCAGTTCATCCTCAGTCACTTCTCCGTGCTGGGCCGCTCTTTTGATTTAAACCTGCCGTGACTCCTAAAGCTGTGCGGGCTCCTCAGTAATGTACTCCAGAATCAGTGGTACACAACCTGTTAGCTTATAACGGCGACGTAGTGAGCCAATCACAGTCTGATGGTGAATTGAACGATGGGATTGCGGGCTTCTGAGCATAAGCTCACATTGATTGCACTCTATCTTGTTACGTTGATAATGCGCGCTTCTTTCTACGTGACAATCGCTGTGATTCAGAGTAGCTCCTATCTGGGCGGCTTGACTGAATGGGAAGTGGCCGCCGTCCTCATTGTCTATCCGGTGACGGAGCTCACCACAGTTTCTTTCTTCGGGTCATATAGTGACAAGATTGGAAGGAAGCCGATTCTCATTGCCAGCCTCTTCGTAACCGCTGCAGCTGCGTTTCTGTTCTCAGTTGCACCCGCAGCCGCCTTCCTCCTCCCGTTTGCCGCCATTTTCGGGCTTGGTGCCGCATCCAAGGTCACAACCACGCTCTCAATGATAGCCGATGCCTCAGGTGAAGGTAACCGCGCGCGGCTGATGGGATACTATGATCTCTCAACTCTTGTAGGCCTGGCGGGCGGGTATGGACTGGGGATCATCTTGCTGCAGTTTGGATATGGGGCAACAATGATTCTGTTGCTAGCTGCTGCAGCTTGTGCAACCAGCGGAGTAATCGGATACATAACAATCAAAGAAACTAGGGAGCACATCCAGATTGAGGTCAAGATGACCGAGCTCATCCGGAAAGTGGCTGGTGACAAGCGTATTCAGCTAATGGTGCCAGTGTACGTTCCAATCATCTCATTGTATGGCCTACTGATCGCAAACGTCGAGAGAATCATAGAGGACCACTTCTCAATTAGCAACACCGATATGCTGATTCTCTTCGGAATGCTTGGAGGGGCACTAGTCCTTGGAATCATAGTAATGGGTCATCTATCCGACTACATGATGAAACGTCGCCCATTCATTGTACTGGGGTTGGTTGGATTTGGCACACTCGCATATGTCCTAGTGGCCAACGCAGGACCAGGGGGAATCGAGGGATTGTGGAGCATCTGGCCGCTGCTTCCCTTCCTTGGTTTTATCTCAGGATCGTTCCCACCGGCTGCGATGGCATATCTTACAGACGTTTCAGAAGAGGAGTCTAGAGGAAGCACAATGGGAGTCTATAGCATCTTCTTCGGTTCCGGAATGATAATCGGTCCGGCGACAGGTGCATATGCATACACAACCTACGGGCTTCCGGGTCTCGCCGTTCTTGTGGCAATCCTGATCGGAATCGCCTGTATTGGCACCTATTTCATGCCTGAAGCACATGGTGTGACAGAGTCCGAGCCAATCAACCAATGATTGAGCAAGAGTTAATAGAAACCGGACTTATCTCCGGCTTAGCATCTCCGATTGGGGAGGTTCATCATGGTTAGAATCACAACCATCAGCAATATACTGTCTGGCATTGGAATTGCCATCCTTGGCTTCTCGGCTATTCTGAAGTATCTTCTAGACCCGCTGGACCCCGGCACACTCATCCCATTCTATGCGTGGATTGGTGGTGCCGCAATCTTAGCTATAGTCATAGCAATGAGTATAGTGAACACATTCACTGAGATGACGGGGTTCGTGCACCCTGAGGACAAACTGGTCAGCAACATGTTCGTCTTCCTCATGGCAATCGCCACAATTCTCATCTTTGGGCTTCTTGACGAAGGAGCAACCTATCAACGCAATCTCTTTGACATGGGGGCAATGATAGTAATCGCATACATCTTCTTGTTCATATTCGTCTTCTTTAGTGGTCAGATTACTGAGGCTGGCGAGATGGGCCAGGTCAAGGAAATGACTGCGAGATTCATGCTGGTTTCCCTCGTGCTTGGCGCAATCATGGCTGCTGTCAAGGTCGGACTAGACATCATCTGGGAAGTGACTCAATCCTACACAGTGGCTGCGGGAGCTCTGGGCCTCTTTGCACTTGTCCTTGTCGTACTAATCGTGGTCTTCCTTGGACGAAAGTACGAACCTGTGGGCGAGTAACGCCAACAAAGGGGGTGGAATCAGCTTCCATCCCTTTCCGGCTTTTCTTTTTGCACTGACACCCTCATAGTATAGAACAGAGGCCCCCTCAGCAAATGAAATAAGTGTCCACAGGAGAACTCGTTCAAGCACTCGAGTCAATCCGAAACATAGGCTGGTGTTAGAGATGGCAGACGGCAAACTATGGCTAGGGAGCTACGTAGACGAAGAGGGTAAGAAGACTGACAAGAGATTCGAGATAAGCGTCGATCTACTTCGTCGGCACGGGGGAATCTTCGGCTCTACTGGGTCTGGAAAGACTGTGTTAAGCAAGGTTATACTTGAAGAGGCCGCTATGGAAGGAATACCTGTACTCGCGTTTGACCCTCAGGGGGACATTGCATCTCTGATGCTTCCGGGAAACCCAAATCAGTTGAGAGAGAAGGGTGTTCCACCGGATCTGCTCAAGGAATACATGGACAAAGTGATAGTACGAGTGTACACGCCAGCTAGTAGCAAAGGACTCACGGTTTCCATAAACCCACTCAAGCTGCCCGACCCGAAGGCGGACCCCGACGATATCATCCGACTCATGGACAACTGTGCAAGGACACTTACCAAGGTGCTCACGAAAGTCGGGGGCTTGAGTAGATCGTGGGAAGGCAAGTCCTTTGCCGTGTTATACGAACTCCTCCGGACAATATGGGAGGGAGGGAAGGACGTTGGAGATCTCAAGGACCTTGCGAATTTGCTGACTGCGCCCGCAGAGGAGATTGGGATAGACCTTGAGCCATACATGAAGTACACCGAGAGGCAAACACTTGCCACTAGAATCAGAACCCTAACGGTCGGCTCCTCACAGCTTCTGTTCAGAGAGGAGGGTCAGATTGACTTCGATTATCTCACAAAGCCAGTGGGAGGAAAAACGCCAATCAACGTTCTCTTTCTGAAGACTCTGAGAAGTGAGGAGGAGAAACACTTCTTCATTTCCATAGTACTCAATCAGCTCTATTCATGGATGCTTAGACAGGGATTCACAGACAAGCCTAGAATGATCCTATTTCAAGATGAGGCTGCTCCTTTCATTCCGGCAGGCATGAGAGCTCCTGGTCCAAAGGAAACATTTCTTCTCCTCTTTAGGCAGGCTAGGAAGTACGGGGTCGAGTGTCTAATAGCTACTCAGAGTCCGAAGGATATAGATTACAAGGCGTTCGAACAGTTCAACTCCATAGCCACTGGCAGGATAAGCAGCGAGCAGTCGCTGAAGGTGCTTGAGAGAATACTCGAGCCGATAGCAGGAGAGAAGGAGTCTGAAGATATCATCAAGGCTCTTCCGGGCCAGCAGACAGCATCCTTCATCTTCTCTTCAGCCGACTACAAACCAAAGGTCAATAGTATTGCCGTCAGATGGCTACTCACTAAGCATATCACACTCACCGAGAAAGATGTTCAGAAACACATGAGTGTTCTCAGACAGGAACAGGAGAAGATACTGAAGAAGCTTGAAGAAGAACGCTTGGCAGAAGAGGAGAAACAGAGAAAGGAACGCGAGAAGATAGCTGCTGAGAAGAAAGCGGAGAGGGAGAGAAAGCGGAAAGAAGCCGAGAAGGCCAAGGCAGAGGCTGAGAAGCTCAAGAAGGAAGAAGAAGAACGCAAACGCCTGGAGGCCGAACTGGCAGCAAAGAAAGCCAAATTCAAAACCGCAAAGGAAACCGACAAGGTCTTTGATACAAGAGGGCAGGCGGGCAAGGTATCCTACGATGATTTGATGAATGGATTCATCGCCAAGATCGAGGCCGTGGCCAAGACAAGTTTTGGACTGCCATTTCTGAAGGAACTAGTAAAGAGAGGTGAGCTCAACTACGAAAAGGCTCTCACCTATTACCTCAAAGAAACGAAGGCAGCCCTGAAACAAGGTCTAGCAAAGAAGACCAAGAAGCAGGAGAAGAAGAAGGTCGATTATATCCTCTACGACTTCGAATATGTCTTACAGAATGTACTTCAGGCCATGGGACTAAAGCAACCAGAGTACGTCGATGAGGCCCGTTTGAAGAAGAGATTCGAGCAGCTAGTCAAGCGAGCATCAAGGAACAACATCCTTGAACGAATCATTCTAGGCGAGCCCTTCCTTGAGTTCTAGACGACAGAGAAGAAATGACGCCTGTTGGATTGCTCCACAAACCAGTTATATGTACGGGGAGTGAGGTCTCCCAATATACAATATAGTCCATAGCGGGGGCAACTTGAGATTAGCGGCTCGTCATATGTATACAAGATAATTGTAGTCGGTGATGCTGAAGTAGGAAAGACCAGCACCGTCAACAGGTGGGCCCATGGTTGGTTTAGACACGACTACAAGCTCACTGTTGGCGTACAACACTATAGCCGCACCATTGAGCTTGGAAAGGGCGAAGACAAGACGAGCATCAAGCTGATCATTTGGGACATGGCTGGTCAAGACGTCTTCAAGGAGCTAAGGGCTTCATTCTACGATGGGGCTACTGGTACCGTTCTGATGTTTGACATTACTAGAAAGAGAACATTCAACCATATGCAACGTTGGATTGAAGAGGCGTGGGAGAATATCGGCGAACGGGTTCCAGTCGTAGTCGTGGCGAACAAAGCAGACTTGAAGCCTCATCGTGTACCGAAGAAAGACATCGCCAAATATGCAAAGAGTCTGCAGGCGCCATACCTCGTTACAAGCGCACTTACAGGCTCCAACGTCACAGATCTCTTCGAGCTAGTGGCGAAAATCGTACATCAGGAAACACAGGGAATTGTCCCAAAGGGTCACGACTGGTCAAAACGACCGCGAAAAAGAACAACAAAGAAGAAGCCAACAGCCAAGAAGACCTCCAAGAAGGAGCCTAAAGCAAAGCGACAATCTCGTCAAGGCTAGATACAGAAAAGTCTGGCTTCGTGTCTAGTCCTCTTGGGTCAGACACTTCGTCGCTACTTCGGCTGTGATTCACCAGTATTGTGGTCATCCCAGCCGCATTCCCCCCAGCTATGTCGGAGTGTGGGTTGTCACCGACCATGACTGCATCCCTAACCTCGAAACCTAGGACAGTCACGGTTTCTACGAAGATTTCTGGCATGGGTTTTCCCACAACGACTGCCTCAACCCCAGTAGCGTGTTCTATTGCTGTCACAATGGATCTTTCACCTATGAAGACATCCTCATTCCCCAGATAGACACCGCCATACTTCAGACTACCACTAACGCAAATCAACGTTGCACCGTCCTGGACCATCTTGGTGGCAAAGTTGAGTTCTTGAAACGTGAGACCTCGGTCTGCTGCAACTGCGACGTACTCAACCGGGGGATTGTTTGTGACGTTGAGGCCGCGCGCAACGAAGTCTTCTGTTGCCCCGCCCTCGCTTATGACAAAGCATCTAGCTCCCGGTGACCTGTTGAACACGTACGCGGCGGCTGCCGCTCCTGCGCCGAATGTTCTATCTCGAGTCAGACTGAATCCGGCCTGTGTCAGAGTGCTGTGTATCTGTCGAGAAGAGAGTCTTCCAACATTGGTGAGAATGGCATTAGTTCGTCCCAACGACTCAAGATGATTCCATAGGTTCAATGCGTCAGGAAACACTTCGGGATGCTCAATGTCCCTGACCAGAGTATTGTCAACGTCAAAAAGCCACAAACGCTTCTGTTCCAAATCCATGTATTCCACCTTTGTGCCCTTGACTTCTCATGCAAAAGAATCTGTCTGGAAAAGTGCTATAGACTACTCCTTCTCTTTGAGAGGTATCACGCATATGAATTTGAAAGGCTCGCTGCCCTCCGTATTGTCATACCCGTGGTGAAAGTCCGGAGGGATAAACACTACATCATCCTTCTTGGCGACATCAGCTTCGCAATCGCCCAACAGCTTCGCTTCTCCTTGTAATATGAAGATCTGATGTTCTTCTGGATGAGAATGTGGTGGAACTATGCCGCCCGGTTGTATCTCAAAATAGCGCATCGCATAAGTGATTGCTCCGGTCCTGCGTCCAATCAGCCATCGAACAGTGGTCTTCTCTGCTCCGGGCAATGAAACCTCGGATTCTTCTCTCTCTCTGAAGTTGACTACGTACATCAGATGATTACACCTCAATCGCAGGGGGTCAATCTCATGCAGCCTGAGGGTGGCGCCATAATAGTATTAGGTTATAGACCTCCAAGCCCCCAGTTTCGACTGAAAGTAGAACAACCACAGAAAGGTTAATCTAACTTGCTCGGCAATCTCCACCAGAACCACCCGAACGCTGCTTGCCAATATCTGTAGAAGGGATGAGCATGAGTGAAGAAGACACATACGTTCGAGCAAAACTCACTGAGATTAACGGTGCCATCGAACGACTGACTCAGATGCTAAACAGAATGATAGACGTTCTCTCCAAGATTACCGAGGTACAGGATTCAAACTCGGAGATTGCCTTGACTGTTGCAGCCAACAGTGAAAAGCTTGACGAACTCATGACCCGATTGGAAGGTATCTCTGTGTCTGCACAGGTGGCCGCGGCCACAGAAGCGTCAACTATTGCCCAGAAGGGCGCGGTTTCAGGCCTCCAGGCTGTACTCGACACATTGGAATCTCAGATTAAGGAAGGAGTCATTGCCAGCGACCTATCAGGCAAGATACATCAGGCTGCCAGCGCTATGGATCAGAAAGGCGGAGCCGGACAATTGGTTGTAAAGATGCAGCGATGGGTGCGCATTCTGAAGACCTATGGTAGAGTTGACCCAATCAGTCCAGGAGACATTCAGAAGCTTCGAAGTGACATAAGGAAGTGGCAGAAGGAGATCGCAGAAGCCAGATAGATCAGTATTCACGCGATAATCACTTGCCAATACCTTCAAACTCGCAGTTCAGACTCCTTATAAAGGCACGACGTTTGGTGAATATTTAATAGGAGTTCCTTTGAGCTTCAAATATCCCTTCTGCCGGGAGTTAAAGGGGTGCACCAATATGTTACCAGACGACTGGGAGATGAGTGTTCGAGATAGTATCGAACGATTTCCTCAACCGCATAGGGACAAGATCATGGAAGCTTGGTATGAATGGCTTCAGATGAATCCCGAACCTCCTTATCATAAGAGCTGGTCAGAATACTCGGCTCGCTTGGACGACCAGGAGTCACTCTACACGGAAACCCGTGTCTATCTGAAACGAGTAACAAATGATCTTCGCGATCTCGAAGTTCCTCAAACAACATGGCAGAAGATAGCCAAGGCTCTTGCCGCAGTTGCGAGTGTCTTTCTTGTGATCTTCCTGGCCCTCTCGAGACTGGCAAGGGCGGCTGAGTGACATCGACAGAGTGACTCGTCTTTTCTGAGAGGCCCACTTATATTGAGCCTACACTGCAACTTACAATAGCGATGGATTCGGCAGAGATTGAGTTGCCTGGCACCATGCAAGAAAGGATTGATGAGGCCGCAGAAGCAATCCAAAACGCAAAGAAGGCACTCGCAATCTCCCACATCGATGCCGACGGCATTAGTGCATTGTCAATAATCGTTTCAGTTCTCGAGAGAGTAGGTGCAGACGTAGTTTGGCGAAATATCCACCAATTGAACTCCGAAACCATCCAAGATGTCTTAGACCTGACCACTGAACACAGACCGGATTTGGTGGTCTTCAGTGACCTTGGCACTGGTCAAATGGAATTCATACAAGACACAGTTGCTCTCGAGGACTACGTGACTCGCGTCATAGTCCTCGACCACCACGTGCCATCTGAAGAGAGAAGTGGTCCAATCTCTGGAGATTCAGACAGCAAGATCGTTGAAGTCAATCCTTGCCAGCATGGGCTTGATGGCGGGTATGATGTTTCAGGAGCCGGGGTTTCCTTTCTAGTTGCGCTGAGTCTTTCCAAGGAAAACGTGGATCTTTCAGAGCTAGCAGTCGTTGGAGCCACAGGTGACTTGCAGGACCGATACGGAAAGGGTTTCACCAATGTAAACAGTGAGATTGTCAAGTTGGCAGAGAGCGCCGGACTTGTCAGCGTTGAGAGAGACTTGACGTTTTTCGGAATCAATACAAGGCCACTCCCCTACTTGCTTGAGTACGCAACGGAGCCCTATCTTCCAGGGATAACTGGTGACCGTGAGAGTTGCTTTCGCTTCTTTGAAGAACTGAAGATTCCCATAAGAAACTCTGAGGATAGATGGCGTACATGGACTGATCTTGAGGATGAAGAGAAACAGGCAGTAATTCAGCGATTATTCAGTCATATACTAGAAACGTATGAAGACCCGAGCGTGGCAACGGGTATTGTTGGCGATGTGATATACCTCGTGAAACGCCCAGAAAGAACTGAGATGAGGACAGCCAAGGAATTCTCCACCCTACTTAATGCATGTGGGCGAAACAGACGACCAGAAATCGGAGTCAGGGTGTGCCTCGGTGATGAAGAGGCCTATCAGCAAGGACGCACACTTCTGCATCAGCACCGAACCAACCTCGCATCTGCGCTTCGAAGACTTGAAACAGACGGATACCTCGAGGAAGAGGGCATGTACGTTGTGCGGGACCCACAAACACCAGACACAATCATCGGCATCGTGATTGGCATGGCCCAGGGGTCTAGAATAGTCCCCGAGGACAAACCAGTAATTGGAGTGAGCACAAATACGACCGGCGAGGGCCCTCTGGTCAAGATTTCTGGACGCGCAAGGAAGACCCTAGTTGACAGAGGTGTCAATCTCAGAGATGCATTCGTTTCAGTTGGCGAATTGATGAACGAAGCACACAAGAGGCAGGTGGTGGAGGCCGGAGGTCATCCGATGGCAGCGGGAGCCTTTGTTCACACTGACAACCTAGACGAGTTCTTGAACCTTGTTTCAACTCAGCTGGCTAAGAGAATCAGCTGAAAAAAAGCGTGAGATGGGAGAGGAGTCCCCCACTAACTCACTTTCTGGTCGCGTTCAGTACTCTTCAGCTGTAAGGGAGGCTCCAATTATACCCGGTACAAAGAGTAGCGCAAATGAAACTCCCAAGTCAATTGCTATGTTCTGGGCTATGTTTGCCAACAGAGAGAGATCTGTCGGCGACAGTCCAAGTGTGAGTACAAAGTACCCAAGAAAGAACAAGCCAATAGCAATCAACGAAACAAAGAGCATCCTAACTCCACTCTTGGAGATGAGGCCAGCGATGAAACCGGCAACTCCCAGAGCAACTAGTGGTGCATAGGCTCCACCAATAGCGAATGTGTACGGAAATATGAGCTGGCCGAACAACAAAGCACCCAGAATCGTCAACTGACCAGTGATATCGCCAGAATTCAGTATCAGCTGAATCTGATCTACTGTAAGACCAAGAATCTGAAAGGCACCGATTACGATCGCTACAACAAGTGCAATCACTAGTGCCATGATTGTTCTGAACATAGTTGTGAACACTTCCTATGTGGATGCACGTATCCGTGTCTACGTTGTGTCGCATCTCCGCTTTTATACTTCTTGGACATCATTTCATACGAATAACCCTCCCAGAGGATGCCAGTGCCTCAGAAAGCACCTTGTCTTGAGAACCATGGTAGATTGTTACACCAGAGGTTCACAACACATTAGACCGGGATGGATGTCATATGAAGCTTTCACGACTCCTTCCCCTCCAGACGACGAGTGCGGCCGCTAACACCGAACAGGCAAGGAGCGAGATGGAAGAGGCAGAAAAGGCAAATCTCAGATCATCTGAGATGTTCTTGATGGAGTACTTTGAAATGACGACGATTGAGTCAATAGAATCGGAAATGTTGCTCATCAACGAGAACGAACACCAAACCTCGAACACATATTCCCCATCGAGTAGGTTATGAGTATTGACATCCACTTTCCAGTCTAGATTGCATTCACCCAATGGGACCCCTTTGATGGTGATCGGCTGAAAGGATGGATCTCGCATGCTCTCAACACGCACGTATACGGATGTGAGTCTGTAAGGCTTGTGATTCTGGGCTATTGTACAGGAGTTGAATACCACATGAAAGTAGACCTTGTCGAAAATGAAATCTTTTTGAGCTACTTTGGTTCCATTCTCGTAGAAGAGACCTGTGTTTGCTTCGTAAGTCGAGTCTTCCCAGAAACTCCAGTTCCCAACACTTCCCGTAAGAGCATACCTGACTGCACTCACAAGGAATGCCTGCATGAACTCTACGCTACTGATTACATCGCTTGCCATTATGCCCGAGTGAAAGACGCTTCCACTACCGTACCAGTGCTGATAAGCCGCAATGGGCTCGTCGGGAGCCTCATTCGGATTCTTGAAGTGCCAATACCCGATTATCTCAGTGTTTGTGAGATTCTCCAGCTTGTTCTCTTCATGAGCTCCGTAGGGACTTTTTATGTTCTCACCATAGTTACATCTGATGTAGTCGCTAATCGGGTGGGATGTGTTGGCAAAGAAATAGTCATAGTGTTGACCGCTCCAGTAGGTCCAGAAGTTGCTACCAACCCAGTTCCTGTTCTCTTCGGGCCACCTGTGAAAGTCTGACTTCCAAGCATGTGTCCCATTGAACTCCCATCCATGGCCCTTTACAAGGCTGAGATACCCGGGCTCTTCGGGTGAGCCAGATGGATGGTATTTTACTTCGGCGAGGAAGTTGCATGCATCCATTATGATGAGGGTACCACCTGTTTCAACAAATCGCCTGTAGGCAATGTACTCTTCAGCAGTAACGTACTCAGTAAACCCGAGTATGACTGCATCGTATGCTCTCCTCCCGTCCTGAAACAGCGCACCCATTGTAACGTTGATCTCGTCAATTAGTGCAACACTCTCACAGAGGCCCACACCTGCCAAACGCGCCTTAGGACTGTTTAGGAACGTGTGGAGTCCTGTGCTCCATTGCCACCCAGATTTGACCGTTACATTAAGCCAGTCTAGATCTGTGGTTATGTAGGGCTCATTGCTATGTCCGTACTTCCAATAGAAATTATAGAATGCACTCGAATACGCAGTGTCCGAGAAGATAGGTTTGACGACAGCGACCCTCAGCTCGTTCTCTGATGATACAGTTGAGGAGGAGGCACCGGACTTCTGGACTTCTGACAGCCTTGACACTGCCGAGTCATGAGCCGCTATTAGTGCAACTGAAGAGCTACCGAAGGCAACGATTAGGGTGACCAAGATTGCTACAGAACCGAGGGATAGTCTGATAGGCCTCACATCTCCACTCCGACCTTCCAGCTAATGAAGGCTGCTAACACCAACTCGTGTCAAACGTACTCTTTAGGCTTCTTATCAGAATTGGTGCCACTTGTGTGAAATGTCCAGCTTGCAAAGATGAGAGATGAAGACTCCCAAAGGCGCAGTGAATGTCAGGATCTCATGAGAAGGAGAACATCTTCGGCTACGCTATCTAGAAGGCTCTTGATTCGTGGATGTAGACCTAACGTTTCTATTGCGTCTGGATGAGCCCATATGACTTCGGCATCTTCATGTTCAGGAACTAGGTAGAAGGAGGATGCGCGACAAAGATAGTGGTTGAGCACGAAGTGGTACTCCACCTTCCCGTTTGAGTCAAGAGTTATGAGATCGGCAGTGCTCACAAAGCGAAGAACCTCACATTCCACGCCTGTTTCCTCCAAGACTTCTCTTTTCACAGCTTGTTCCTGCGTTTCACCAATCTCCACCGCACCACCAGGAATGCTTAGGACACCTTTGCCGGGATCCTTGTCACGCCTACCCAGTAGAACACCTTCTTGTCCAACAACAATCGCCCCGACTCCAATAATAGGACTAGAAGGATACCGTCTATCACTCATGATACTCACCTCTCAAGTATGATGTGTCACACACCAGCTAATCCAGAAGGCATCCGAATGAGTGCTCCACATTCAGAACATATACGGTCAGCATAGATATCAAAACCGACTTGCTCAGAATATGGAAGACGCTCTTCACAACCACACACTTCACAGAATGTCTTGACGTAGCTCCTCAACTCGAATGCAACGCGCCAGGCATTCCTTGAGTGCTCCAGGAGCCCAACTCGATCATATTGTTTTGCCAGTGCAACCCAAGGTGCCGCAGAAGTTGGGTCTGCCCGGGTCCATTTCACCAGACAGTCAATGAACTCCTCTTCACGGCCCAGCATCGAATACGCATAGCAAAGCCCTCTCCAATTCTCGACGTCCTTATCGACGAGGGATTCAGCTCTCCTAAGACACTCTTCCGATGCCGTTTCTTCGTGAACATTATGGAACAAGACTGCGAGCCGAGACAGGGCTTCAACGCTTTCTTGATCCTGCTCTAGGACTTCAGAGAAGCATTCCCTGGCCCCTTCATGCTCGCCCGATTGAAATCGAAGCTCACCGAGAAGAATCAGTGACCTGTAATCTCGTGGGGCGAGTGTGTGGGCGTGTCCAACAAAGGGTGCAGCCTCGTATGTCCTACCTAGAGTCAGCATGAGAAAGGCATAGTTCGAAACAGCCGCCATAAGCCGTGGCTCAAGTCGATGCAACGACTCCCATTCCTGTGCTGCTGCTGTGAAGTCTCCAAGCTTATAGAGCCCGAGCGCGTACATGGCACGGATGTCAATACTGTTTGGAAATCTCTCAATTGCATCCTTTAGTGTACTAGTGACCTCACTATACTTGCGCTTTTTGTACAATATCTTACCGAGGTCCCCCCAAGGTTCTGCATGATAGGGATCAAGGCGTATGGAACGACGAATCTCTACTTCGGCATCCTCCAGTTTACCTAAAATCATCAATGCCCGACCCAGAAACATTGACAGGACACAGTGTTCCTCAACCAAATCCTGAGCTCTTTCCAGAACTTCAACTGCCTTCTCTGGCTGTTCGTTCTGCACGTAAGCTATGCCCAGATATACAAGAACATCAGCTTCTTCATTCTCGTCATCCACAATTGGCTTGAGTATCTCAATGGCGTCACTTGGTCGCCCCTCTTCAAGAGCGAGAACTGCACGCGCGATACTCTCATCTGTCAATTCGACATCCGCCATTGTTCCTGCCGGTAGTGATGCCAAAGTGGATACTACTCTGGCGTCTGGACCACCGCGTATCATATTATAAGAACCTCTGGTTATGGCAAAGATAATGGTCGAAAGAGATTATGCTACCCCCTTCTCAGTACTCCGTGCAGCCAGTATGCTCAGCCATCACTCGAGATTAGCCAAGTTCAACAAAGCTCTACAGACTTTAGTCAACGAAGACAGCTACGTCGTTGATATCGGTACTGGAACTGGAGTCTTGGCATTCATGGCTGCAAGAGCCGGAGCGCGTCGCGTGACTGGTATTGACATAAACGGAAGATCAGTTGAATACGCCAGAAAGGCTGCAAGAGAGAATCAACTTGACGGTGTGGTCGACTTCAGAACGCTCCATTTCTCGGATTTCTCACCCGACATACCAGCTGACATTGTGATTTGTGAGATGCTTTCAGCGATTATGCTAATTGAACAACAGATTCCTGCAAGTCGGAATGCAGTTCACCGGATTCTTGCCTCCAACGGAGTCATCCTTCCTCAAAGTGTCACAGTATATGTCGTGCCGGTTGAGTGCGGTTCTGTATGGGAGAGGTTTCAGGTAGAGAGCCTTCACTTCCCGAAAGTCCCCCAGACAGTGGATAGGAGTACGGCCACGGACCTATCCGACCTTGCAATTCTGACCGAGTTTGATCTCTTCAGCGAAGAATGTCCCACTCGAGTTGACAAGACCTTGGAATTCACCGTAGTTGATGAAGGGGTGGTTCATGGACTTGTGGGGCTATTTGAAGCCCAGCTCTACAATGACATTGTGCTGAGAATGGAAGATGGATGGAGGGAGCTCTTCATTCCTTTCGAAGAGCCCATCGAGGTGTCTAGAGATGATCTGCTCCGGATCAGGTTAAGATATGTCCCCGGAGTCTACGACTCATTGTCCGTAGAGAATCTGGAAGATAGTTCGAGTTAGAATGACATACTTGCCATGTCGACTTGTTGCCAGCGCGAGTTCCTTCTATTTCTCCCCCACAAAGGTCCCTGGTGGATATGTTTCCATGAACTCCTCTCTCAGAATGTCCATAATGAGAAGGTCGTGATACTCCCCGGCCATGTACTCCGTTTTGCGGAGCAGTCCGACCCTCTTGAAACCGCATTTCTCGTAGGCCCGCACAGCTCTCTCGTTGTCAGTAAAAGAATCTAGATAGATGCTACGAAGACCGAGGATGTGAAATCCTATCCAAAGCATGACTCTTGTTGCATCTGTACCATAGCCCTTTGAACGATGCACGGGGTCGTAAATTGAAACCCCCAGTTCTGCTCGACGATGTGGACTCCTGATGTCCTCAAACCTGGCTATCCCAAGGAACTCATTGTTCTCTTTGTCAGCTATGGCCAAAGTCAGGCAGCCGTCTTTCCATGGGTCTGTCTTTGAAGCCCAGTCGAACCACTCCTTCCTTGATGACCTCGAACTCGGGATAGGAACACCAATCGTCCTCCGGAGTTCCCATGTGTTCCAGTACTTCAGAATGACGTCCAAGTCAGGCGGTTCCAAGGCTCTCAGGCAGACCAGTTCTCCGTAGTACATATGAGCCGAGAAGCCAGCTGCCAATTAAAGCTCACCGAATACAGAGGAATCACGTCTTCGTGTATTCTGCCAGCTGAGATGTAACAGGAAGCATACTTTTATCATGGACTAACAGGCCGAAGGATTACTTGGTGAAACGGATGGAACTCAAAGGTCCACTTTGTTACATCCTGGACTGGGATGACATCTACAGCTATGCGTTTCAAACAGCCTTGAAGATCAAGGAATCTAACTGGAAACCTGATGCCATTGTTGGAATTGCACGAGGTGGCTGGGTCCACGCAAGAATCCAATGCGACCTACTAGGCATCAAGAACTTATTCAGTGTGAAAGTGGACCACTGGGGAGTTACTGCCACCAAAGATGGACACGCGAAACTCTCAGTCCCTCTCACGGGAGATGTCAAGGGCAAGAAGGTCCTCGTGGTTGACGACATAACTGATACGGGACAGAGTCTTACTACTGCGGTCAATCACGTGAAGGAAGTAGGAGAACCAGAGGAGGTCAAGACCGCGGCGCTCATGCACATTGACGGATCCGAGTTCGTGCCTGACTACTATGGTGTCGAGATTACATGGGCGTGGGAGATTTGGCCCTGGAACTTCTATGAGGACGTCACTTCTCTCATCACCAAGATCTTCGAGGGAGAGAGTGTCACAGAGCTCAGTACGGCCGAAATGAAGAAACACTTGAGAGAGTACAACAATGTGGTTCTGTCAGATGAGCAGCTTTCCAAGATAAAGGCGCACATGGGATTCCTTGGAAGGATTGAATATCCACTAGACAAGATCTGGCGTCTGAAAGAATGAGAAACTCTTTGATTCGTTACGATTCTTTCTGTTGAGGGGTCCTTCTGAATTTCAAGTCTTAACAATCGAGACGGAAGTGTTTTCTACTAGCTGTGACTTCAGTTTGACCGAAGGGCAGATGGATCAGATGCCCCTTCAATAGGAGGAGAGACTGACTTGAGCAACTTGAATAGAGCACTCCTAGTTCTAGGTGCCATCGGAGCCTTACTCTACACCATAGTACGCTGGACCAACTTGCTTATGACAATACCTGGTGAAGTCTGGCTCTTGTTTGCCTTCACATCCTATGTGTTGATGATCTTGGGCGTATTGGCATTCTACAGGAAGAGCGGCAATCCAATACACATCCTCACAGTTCTGGTCATGCTTGTTCATACTGCGACAGTTCACTTTCTCCATATGCTTTGGGTCATTGACCCCGTTGCGTTTCCGTGGGTTGATACAGCCTCAATCTGACGAAATGAGCTGTTTGGCCCGATCTTGGCGCTGACATGGCTGCTTATAGCATTATCAGCTTTCATGATGCGTGAGGAGTATGGCAACTTCATGACCGTGAGTGCTGTTGTGTTTGTCATCTGGAGCATCATCCACGTAGTCGACAAGGTACTCGCTTTTGAATGGCCGATCGCTGACATGACGCTATACACCCGTACGTTCGTCGGAGCGATTGCCGTCCTTCTCTTTCTTTACGCAACAATGAAAGAGAGCTGAAACAGGCACCGCAACTGAGCATCGACCACATGGCAGGCGGAAGCGTTTTCTAGAAGGCATGCCATAAAGATACGGCGAGGGACTAATCAATTGAAAGTCGCTTTGTAAGGAGAGAGATTAGTTGAGTAATGCAACAAAAGCCTCGTTCATACTCGGTGCTATTGGTGGCTTCCTCATCGCACTAATGTACACCCGAAACATTCTTGGCTTGACCTGGGATGGTGTTGCGTGGAATTACCAACAGTTCTTATTGATATTGATCCTGGGGCGCATCTTAGTCAGTATAGGGTTCATTGGGCTATGGCGAAAGAGCGGGAACGTCATTCCGCTAGTCAGTGCTATATTCATCATCCTGTGGGTTAGCACCTATACCTTACTATGGTACTTGGCCAATTTCACCTTGTTGTTGCCTGCTGGGTTCGACCCCGGAGATTTCACTGGCATTGCGTGGATAAGCGCAGGCGTGGGCTGGATCACTGCAGGGATTTCTGCATGGTTGCTTCGCGAGAAGTTTAGTGCGTTTTCCATTGTTGCTGCCTTGATGTTCTTAGCTTTTGGCGCTGTGATGTTGGTTATAGGACTACTGCAGAGCTTGATGATCCCACCTCAATTGTGGGATTACTTCCTGAGAAACTCGTGGCGAATGATTTGCGGAGTGAATGGCATAGTCGCAGGCATATACTTCCTTGATGCCGCAAGAACGTAGACCTATCTTCGGTCCTGGTGTCAAACGAAGTCGTAGATTCGACCGTTCAATAGACAGGCAGAGGTTCTTGGATGGCCAAATCTCCTCGACTTCCCGGTCAGAGGATGTGCTACCTTACGTATAAATGGGAGATTGCCCCCTCCCCCGATAGATTACTCTGAGTTGAGAGATTATGGCGTTTGAGGCGAAACTCGAGTTCGTTCCATTGGACCGAACCCAGAAAGAGGAGATTGAGAGTCTTCTCCCGATTGAGATTGGAATGTTTGGGGGAAGTGGCAACTATGATCCCACAGTCATAGAGAATCCGATGGAAATCAAGGTCTTCACGCCATATGGAGAACCATCAGACCACTTCATCGTAGGCAGGGCGAGAGGGCGAAGTTTTGCGTTCCTGGCAAGACACGGTCGAGGACACGTACTACCACCACATGCAATCAACTACAGAGCCAACATCTGGGGAATGAAATCGCTCGGGGTGAAGAGAATCATCAGTCCTGCCGCATGTGGCAGTCTTCAACCTGACAGGATAAAGCTTGGTGAGTTTGTCATTGCAGACCAGATCTTCGATAGAACCTTCGGACGAAGGGCGGACACATTCTTTGATGGCGGTCCCATTGCTCATTTGCCGTTTGGAGAACCGTTCTGCCCGGAGCTTCGCAAGGTGGCAGTCGACACGGCAGGCAAAATCAACTACAAAGTCCACGACAAAGGCACATATGTCTGCATCAACGGACCACGCTTCTCGACAGCGGCGGAGTCTATGTTCTATCATGGTCAGGGTTGGGAAGTCATCGGAATGACCGCCTATCCAGAGGCTGCGCTGGCAATGGAGGGAGGGATGTGTTTTGTAAACATCTCGATGCCAACAGACTATGATGTACATGGAGAAGAACACGTTACTCACGAACTCGTCCTGAAGACAATGTCAGATAATATCGAGAGAGTGAGAAAGCTCACCTTCGAGATGATCGATGGCATTCCAAAGAAGGCAGGTTGTGATTGTCAGACCAAGATGAAAGGCGGTCTCTTCTGAAGGCAAACAAAGGCGTGAGTTCCGATCTCTGGTTACCCACGCCTCAGTCTTCTAGGGACGGCAATGGTCAGAACCATGGCGAACTACCAGTCGTCATCATCTTCCCATTCATCGTCTTCCCAGTCTTCTTCCTCAGTGAACCAATCTTCATCGTCGAAGGACAAAGAGTTCACCCCACGCACGGTGGTATCTCGTTCTGAAATAAGCCTATCTTCGGCCATCTTATTGTCCGCACCAAAGAAGTGATAGCCTTCTCATTATTCAGGTATCACAGGTGTCCACAGAATGCTCAGAATTGCAGTTGGTCAGATGGAACCCAAGATAGGTGACCCTGATGGCAATTTGACCAAGATGGCGACCGTTCTTGACAACGCTGCTGAGAACGGAGTTGATGTTCTTGTGTTGCCCGAGCTCGTAAACTCGGGCTATATGTTCGAGAGCATTGAAGAAGTTGATGAACTAGCCGAAACAATCCCAGAAGGCCCATTCTCTCAGATGCTGCTGAATTGGTCTGCAAGGAACGCTCTCGTAGTGGCAGGCCTATGCGAAAGAAGAGCAACAGGTTTCTCTAATTCAGCAGCAATCTTTGCGAATCGAGAACATCTATCAACCTACAGGAAGATTCAACTATTCGACCGTGAGAAAGAGTGGTTTGACCCCGGAAACGAGGAACCACCCGTCGTCGAATTCCGCGGACATCGATTCGGAGTAATAGTGTGTTTTGACTGGTCGTTTCCAGAACTCGCAAGGTTACTTGCTCTGAAAGGCGCACAGATCATTCTCCATCCTGCCAATCTGGTTCTTCCCTATTGTCCCGACGCGATGATTACGAGATCGATTGAGAATCGAGTCTTCACTGCCACAGCAGGCAGAATCGGCGATGAGAAAGGAGTCTGCTTCATTGGCGGTTCTCAGATTACAACACCAAAGGGAGTAGTAATGCTCCGGATGCCCGAGGACGAGGAAGGAATCTCTTGGGTGGATGTAGATTTGACCGAGGCAGACAACAAGTCAGTCACAAGACACAATGACGTGCTGAAAGACAGAAGGCCCGAGTTGTACACGCGACTTACTGAGATTCCTTAGTCTTACTCGGGATACGTCCCCGCCACTCTTCAGCTGGATACTTGTCAGAGTTCTTCGCCAGTTTTTCCAGTATCGCACGTGTGGGATTGATACCAGCTGTGTCAGCGATTCTTATCAGATAGATCATAACATCTGCAAGCTCCCCCGCCAACAGCGCACGATATTCGTTATCCTCCAGATAGGTTTCAATCTCTTCATCAGTGAGCCACTGGAAGAGCTCTAGCAGTTCGCCGAGTTCTATGGATGCTGAAACTGCCAGGGCGGCAGGTTTCTGAAATGACTCCCAGTTGCGAGCCCGTACAAATCCACGGACAAGAATCATCAAGTCTTCTAGAGTGTGCTTATCCGGTTCGGCTTTCGGTGTCAATCGGCTTTCTCCTCAGCGTACGAACGTCTCACAATCCAGATGCTATAGACTGCGAAGATACCAATGAGCATAGTCAATGATACAAGGGGTGTGTCAATCCCATATAGAATGGAAGCTCCAGTCAGCGCCCAGCTGAGAGTGTCGGCGGTTCCAATTACGGAAGTGACAAGTATCGCTATAATGAATGCTGGCCCTACGTAGCGCATCCTCGTCTGTGACTTGACCCATGCTTCTAGGGAGAAGGCTATGCCCATGAGAGCGAAGATCATCGAAACATAGTAGCCCAGAATGAGGTAGTTGTACTGAAACCAGACTTCAACAGGCCAAGGTAGTATCACTGCAAATCCGATGAGTATCAAAATGAAAGTCACTCGTGGCCAGGGGTCTGCCACGAAAGCCTCCAGTCTTTCGCCAGCGGGACGGCGAGGTACAACCTCTCTAGAGGGTTCCCAGTCCTCGTATTCTTCATCATCCTCATATTCTTCTTCATCGAACTCGTCGTCTTCCTCGTCATCATAGTCCTCTTCAGAATCGAACTCGTCGTTGAACATGGAGGCATCCTCTTCCGTTTTGTGACCTGTCGTGTGTGCGGCTCCGTTAAAACCCTTGTTGTCTGCGGGATTCAGTGCCATCAATTCTCAACGGATTGTTGCAGTTCACAACAAGCATTCGACCGAAGAATGGTTAAAACAATCTGTTCAGAAGCATGCGTAGGGTGTTCGATCTATTGAGTGCTGAAGACCAGCTATTGGAGGCAGAGGCGCTGCGCCAAGAGGGAAAGTACACTCAGGCAATAGAGGCGTATCGTGCTGTTCTCAATATTGACCAGGAGAATCTAGTTGCACTCAACGGGATGGGACTTGTTCATGTACTCGTGGGAGAACAGAATCTGGCCATTAACGCCTTTGAGCTAGCCATGTCGATTGCCCCGTATGACTATAGAGGACACAGCAACAAGGCAGAAGCGTATCTCACCATTGGTGGATTCGAGGATGCATTATCAGCCGCAGATGAGGGTCTGAAGCTCGCCCCGGAAAATGCAGAGCTCTGGACCAAGAGAGCACGGGCCCTTGAGAGCATGATGCGCATCGATGAAGCTGTTGATGCATTCAACGAGGCAATAAAGTACGATTCGGAGAATCCAGATACTTGGAAGGCACTGGCTCTCTGTTTTGATGCACAGCAAAAGTGGACTGAAGTCGCTCGCGCATACAGAATTGCGGCGGGACTTCATGAGAGGCGCGGAGAGAATGGCGATGCCGACAGCTGTCACAAATTCGCTGAGCTTGCCGAAAAATCGTAGTTCTTGATTCGGTTTGGGGCGTGTGAGGTAGGTCCCCGGATCATGCTGTGATGTGACGATCCGGGGATACTGCCCGAGCCTCTTCTCGTCATCTCCTCCTGCTGAAGACAACGACAAGTATCACTACGCCTACGGCCCCAGCGATGTACAGGCCATATTCAGCTAAGAACTCCATGAGAGGGTTGCCATCTGTTGTGGTAGTGGTGGTGGTTGTCGTAGTAATGATTGATCCTATGGAGTTGCGTACGCGTATCACCATCTCCATGCCGAGATGCCAATTCGTGCCGTTTCTGACGGATGCCTGCACTGTGATGTTAGTGCCATCAACCTGTGGAGATATCACGTAAAAGTAGTTCGCAGTAGTTTCTTGATAGTTTTGGGTAGTATTGTAGAAGTTGGACGTGATTGTGTGGTTGGTCCACTGGCCGCTGCCAATCTTGACACCCAGAGACACTTCATCAATGTCCGGAAACAGCATATGAGCAAAGACTGTGACATTGATCTCGGACTCGCTGTTCGGGATGTTGGGTTCCCAGTACACGTTGATGTGGTCACCATTACCTGCGTCACCGAGAGCCGAGTCATAGTCGTATACTTCAAGATACCACTGGGCGACATTCTCATTTTCTATGATGACTCCTGCTTCCCGGTTGTCACCAATGCTGCCGTCACTGTAGTTTATGCTGCTTATGAGCACTATTCTCCCGTCGACAATGATGCCCTTGTTGTGTTGGGCTTGGAACCATGTTTCGTATTGGTATACAACAGGTATTCCATGAGTTCTGAACTCTTCAGCCACAACTTCCACGTCAGGCTTCGCACCCTCTTCTGTTATCACACGGACGGTCACTCCACGGTTCTTGGCCGCAATGATGGCATCGATTACTTGATCGACTTCACCGGCATCTCCGACGCTCGTGAAGTACGGAATCTGAATGTCCAGAGTTGCCTGAGCGGAGTTGATACAATACAGTATGCCTTGTAGGCTTGTGTCAGGGCTGAAGATTGGTGTTACATTCATTGGACCACTGAAGTGTCCTGGTTGACTGAAAGGTCGTGGATATGAGCTACCTGTCTGGTTGTATGAGAGGGGGGAGCCAGTTCCATGTTCAGTTGAGTTATAGTCAATTCCATTGCCCCAGTCGTAATCAAAGACATCTCTGTAGTAATCTGTGACCACTGTGTCCGTCATAGCAATACTCCATTCCCTATTGGCCCTCTTGCCGTCTTCAGGGAAGCTCGTCTTCGCCCAGTTGCCAGCCTGGACGACGGTCGTCTTGTTGTCAATGATTACGAACTTCTGGTGAGCAAAAGTAAATTCCGCGTCATTTGTCCACTTCACAGGGAAACCCAGCAGCGTAAGGTTATTGGCCACATAGTCATTCGGAGAGTAGTAGCCGAGGCTGTTCCAACCCAACAGGAACTTCATTTCGAGTCCAGGCTTGGCGGCATGAAGCTCGTGAATCAAGTCCAGAATGTATGGATTGTTGACGCCATAAATCTCAACAAGAATACTCTCCTTAGCACTACTCAGGAAATGCCACAACTCGTCCCTGCTCCCGTCAGGTGATACAAAGGTCGTGACATTCATGTTTCTGTTGAAAGTCTGCCAAGTGAACTGTGATAATGCGAAGTTATCGACAGGCGCTCCTCTTGCCGGAAGAAACAATGAAGCAGGAAGAACTCCTGATAGCATAAGAGCCACGATTAGCAGACCGATGGTTTTGTGTTGGGTATTCTTCAATCCTGGTCCCTCTTCCATGCTCTTAGATAGACGCTGTGTTTATTTGGTCCACTTATAACTTGCTGAGTGTCAACAGAAATCTCTGCAGGTAGGGCGGCGCTATGAAGCTGTTCTATAGAATCGACCCGTCCAAGTATCAGTCATGTATGGAGAGAATACAGGAGGAGTTTGAGATGCACAAGGAAGTAGACGAGGACAAGACGATTCTAACATTGGATGATGAAGCCAGGATCGTGAAAGTCACTGGGAGCTTCTTTCCGTGGGAAGAAGATGTGGCAATGGTCAAGGTCATCTTGACTGATGATACACTACGGGGCTTCTTCGACTCGGTTCTGGGCAACCCCTACAAAGGGAGGGGGTAGAACTGCCAAACGGAGAAATGTCAAGGACAGGGGACAAACCGCTGGTTTCAGGGATTCGCCCCTGTCAGGTCTGAGGGGCCAAAGAGCTAGTGCCCTTGGAAACCCTCATATTACGCCTCTTCGATAGCGCCCTCAGGACAGCTGTCTACGCAGGCGAAGCACTCAGTGCATTCGTCGGCACGGTCTTCCTGATAGACTGCCTTGTCATTCACAACATACAAGGTTGGATCGACCGGGCAGACATCAGCACAAGTTCCACACGCAGTGCATGCGTCTGTTACTTTCCACATCATGTTGTGTCACTTCACCTTAGGGACTATTACACTAGTCCAGCAATGCTGAGCCGCCATGTGTCACATTTAAACTTCGTTATCTGGCCAGCACGAAGCTGCGGGCGTTCTAGATGGCGCTTTCGGAACTCCGAATAAGGATGTCAAGGCCGCGCAGAGAATAATCATATGTGAAGTGTAAGGGCAAAGCCAGAAAACTCCAGCTAGGTGAACATCATGTCAGGAACGTCTGAGAGGGATACTCCAACAGAGAAGTCCGCTAGGCGTCTTGGCCTCGTAGGTGCCACCAATCTCGGTCTGAGTGCAATGCTTGGCGGAGGAATCTACGTTATCTGAGGATTTGCCGCAGGAATGATAGGCGCGGCGCTGGTCCTTGTTTATTTGGTATCCTTAGTTGCCGTTAGCGTGTTTACTCTCACTGGAAGAGTTGATCTTGTGGCCGCTCTCTCGGGACTCGTCTATCTTGTTGGACAGGCCATCGTGAACTCGTCTGTGATTAGACTGAAAGAGCACGGACTCAATGTGCCCGGGACTTTCAAATCGCCTCTCTATCCGGCGTTCCCAATAATCGGTGTCGGGGTATGCCTATTCTTCATTGTCAACCAGTCCTTCGAATCACTTCAGCTGGGGTTCATGCTCGCCATCATCGGTCTAGTCATATACCTAGCGTATGGGAGAAGCCGAAACAGTGCACACTTGGAGAAATCGCGACCTGAAAGAACTGCTGCAACTGTTCGTGCTGTGGAACTGAAGATGACGATGGACAACACGTTCGGTAGATTCAGTCCGATAACTGATGAAGAGATACCGATGGTAATCAAAAACAAGGTGAGTAGTCACGAGGATGAACATGATACGACAACAGCCGATGAAGTTGAGTGAGTCTAGCTCGCATCCGAATCTAGCCATTTCCTGAGTGCCTCAGCAGCTCTCTGGGTCATCCCGGCTACTTGAGCGAGTTCTTCCACACGTGCATCTTTCACTTCATCAAAGCTGCCGAACGTTTCGAGAAGTGCGGCACGCCTCTTGGGCCCTATTCCCGGGGCTTCCTCCAGAATAGAACCCGTGAATCTCTTCTCACGAAGCTTGTGATGATACTTTTGAGCGAATCGATGCGCTTCGTCACGGATGCTCTGGAGTAGATGAAGCGCTGCAGAATCCAACTCCAGTTCAAGTCCAGCAGAGAACTCACGAGTATACAGAATCTCCTCACGTTTTGCTAGCGCTGCCACATTCAAGTAATCAAGCCCCAAATCCCTCAGTGCCTTCAATGCAGAGTTGAGCTGCCCTTTTCCCCCGTCAACAAGAATCAGATCCGGGAGCAGGTGTCCTTTCTCAAGCAGCCCCATATACCTACGGTAAACGACCTCTTGCATCATAGCATAGTCATCAGGAGTTTCTTTCACTCTGACTCTGAACATCCTGTATCTCTTGTTGTCCGGGGCTCCGTTTTTGAAGACAACACAGGAACCAGTGGGATCTGTACCCTGTATGTTTGCAATGTCAAACCCCTCGATGTGCATAGGCGCCTGAGCCAGTCCCAGTACATCCTTCAGCTCCTTTACGCCCTCGTGTACAATCTCATCTTCGCTCTCTCCGAGGATGAGTATCTTGCGAAGTGCCCTGTAGGCGTTCTTGTTTGCCATGTCCACAAGTTCGGTGCCTCTTCTGTCGGATGGAACGCGCAACTCAACAGAATGATCGTAGGGTTCTTCAAGCCATTTCCCGAGTTGAGCCATGTCAGGAATCTCATGTGGGAGCAGAATCTCATCAGGAAGACGGGGGATTGTAAAGTAGAACTGTTCGATGAAAGCTGTGAGCACTTGAGTGTCAGTTACATCTAGGTCTACCTCGAAGTAGAAGTTATCCTGCCCTATTAGCCGACCATTTCGAACGATCAGCATTTCAACAAGCGCCGCCTGTTCCGTTCTGGAGATGCCGAGAACATCTCTGTTGGCTCCATGAATCTCAACGACCTTCTGTCGGCTCATGATTATCTCAATGTCAGTCAGACGGTCCCTAATCTCCGCGGCTTTCTCGAAGTCCATTTTCGCCGAGGCGTCGTCCATCTGGCTCTTTAGGATCTCAGTCAACTCTTCTGTGCGGCCTTCTAGATACAGACACATCTGTTCGACTAGAAACCGATACTCGGCGGCAGTGACGTGTTGTTTGCATGGACCAGCACATCTGTCAAGGTGATAGTCCATGCACTCTCTCTTCACCTTGGCGGGCTCCTTGCAGTTGGCGATGGGTATGAACCTTCTAATGGTGTCCATGAACCTGCCTAGCCGTTTGGTCCCACCATATGGTCCATAGTACTTTGCTCCATCCTTCTCCGTGTCGCGAGTTATCTCAAAAACTGGAATCGGCTTCTCCAAGTCCACTTTGATCCAAGCATGCTTCTTGTCGTCCTTCAGTGCGAGATTGTAGGGAGGCCTATGCTCCTTGATGAGAGAGGCCTCGAGGACTAACGCCTCCCTCTCAGTATTTGTGACTATCGTGTCAAGATCTCTCGCAGCAAACACCATCTCAGCTGTCCTGCGCATCAGACCTTCTCGTAGATAGGATGATACTCTCTTCCTCAATGATTTGGCCTTGCCAATGTACAGAATGCCTCCAACATCGTCCTTCCAGAGATAGACTCCTGGAACGTCAGGGAGGTCATGTACCAGTTTGGCTAGGTCAGACATTCTCAATCATCCTTGAGTGAGTGACGTTTCACAGATAAGAATACCACAAATCAGTGATTCGGAAGCTGCGAGCCCTGGAGTCCCCCACTCATTCCCGTTCAAGAACGCTGTCTATTCGTGTCCACTAGCCATCTCCGACCGCCATTTCAGAATTGCTTCGCAGACCTGCCCTCTTGAGCAGCCATAGTATGTGTAATCTTTGCAAGAGATGCATGGGGAAACATCCCCACCATCACGGAGGCCGCGCCTCTCTATCCGACGAAGACTGTCGAGGCTGTCTGCAACTGAGTCTCTACTCTTCGGTCTAGCTGGCTCCACATCCCTCTTCCCGAGGGCTACAAGCGTACCCTCGAGCTCCAGCCAGAAGTGTGGTGGGCGTGGATTAATGGATATGGCCTTTCTCAGTGCTGCCTCAGCTTCCTCGAAACGGCTAAGAGATCTCAGATGTCGACCAAGAGAATACCAAGACTGGGCATCACGTGGAAATGCGGATAGTCGTCGCCTCAAGTCGTCCTCATAGGCCGTTGTACGTGTTCTAACAATACCCGTTATTCGCGGTGCAGAAGTAGTTGGTTCATCATTCTGGCCCATCTATACCTGTCCTCCCGGCGGACTACTACAAGTTAGCAAGTTCCTCTAATATAGAATTGTGAGACGGACCAAAATCTGAAGAGGCTGACGAGAAATCGACAATAAAAGGCGCGGTTCTGCTCGAGAGGAGGTTGGTCTGAGGCTCAATTCAATGGACCGTACCGAACGTTGGGACCGAAGAGCGCCGACCGCAAGTGATTGCCAGTGTACGAATTCCAGACATCGCACACTTCTTCAGGTGTACCCTGCGCAACAATCTCACCGCCGCTGTCACCCCCCTCCGGACCGAGATCAATGAGCCAGTCGGCGGTCTTGACAACCTCGAGATTGTGCTCGACTATAATCACAGTGTTTCCTGCATCAACTAGCCGATTGATGACTTGCAGAAGAACATGAACGTCAGATGCGGACAATCCTGTAGTTGGTTCATCGAGCAGGTAGAGACTTTGCCCAGTGCTTCGCCTGGAAAGCTCTGACGCTATCTTCATCCGTTGAGACTCACCCCCACTCAGAGTCGTCGCGGGCTGTCCAAGTTCCAGATAACCGAGTCCGACTGCAACCAAAGTGGCAAGCTTGTCAGCAATCTTTGGGATGTCTGAGAAGAACTTCAATGCCTCCTCAATTGTCATCTCAAGGACGTCTGTGATACTCTTGTCCTTGTAAGTCACCTCTAAGGTTTCTCTATCGAAACGCTTTCCCTCACATACATCGCAGGTCATATAGACGTCACTCATGAAGTGCATCTCTACTCGCAGAACACCGCTGCCGCGGCACTTCTCACATCGACCTTCACGAGTGTTGAAGCTGAACCTGCCAGGCCCATATCCTCTAGCCTTTGCTTCAGGCATCTTTGCAAAGAGGTCCCGTATCTCTCCGAATGTCTTCGTGTAAGTCGCCGGGTTTGAGCGAGGGGTTCGTCCTATTGGCGATTGATCAACTAGTATTAGTCGGTCTATCGACTCAATCCCTTCAACACCGTCGTGGTCACCAGGCAGAAGAGACGCATCGTTCATCTGTCTGGCTAGAGTTTTGTACAGAGTTTCGTAAGTCAACGTGCTCTTGCCCGATCCAGAAACTCCTGTCACACAGACCATCTTACCAAGTGGGAACTCCACGGTGATGTTCTTCAGGTTGTGCTGCCTTGCCCCTCTCAAGACAATCTTCTCGCCGTTGCCTTGCCTCCTCTCAACGGGCACAGGAATCTGCCGCTCCCCGGCCAAGTACTGTGCTGTCAGTGATTTCGGGTCTGAGAGAACATCAGATGGTGGCCCAGTGGCAACAACCTCTCCGCCGTGGATGCCTGCCAAGGGACCAAGATCGACAATGTGGTCCGCAGCTTGGATAGTATCTCTGTCGTGTTCTATGACCACAACAGTGTTCCCCAGTGAACGCAAATGATAGAATGTTTCAATGAGGCGGTTGATGTCACGAGGGTGGAGACCGATGGACGGTTCATCGAGGCAGTAGAGAACTCCAGTGAGCGCAGACCCGATCTGTGTGGCCAACCTGATTCTCTGACTCTCGCCTCCAGAGAGACTCATTGAAAGACGGTCGAGGTTCAAGTACTCCAAACCGACCGCGAGAAGGAATCTCAGTCTTGCTCTGATCTCTTTCAGCACAAGCTCGGCTATCTTCATGTCCCGATCAGATAGTTCAATGCTCTCAAAGAAGCCGGAGGCCTCCTCGATGGTCATGGAGGTCACCTCATCGATCGCCTTGCCACCGACTGTGACTGCCAAGCTCTCTGGTTTCAGTTTACGTCCGCCACACGATTCGCAAGTTGTCTTCCTAGATAGTACATTTGCGATATGACGAGCACGCCACTGGTACCACCGTTTGTCGCTACCCTTGGCGTCCTCGAATACCTTATTGAGCCAGGGAATGATACCCCTCCACTTCCGTGTGACCTCCCACCTTGATGACTCTGACTCCATGACGTATGTCAGAACCAACTCTGATCTACCCCACAAGAACTCGTCCCGCTGAAGCTTGGACATCTCTCTCCATGGAGTTTCTATTGAGAAACCGAGCAGGCTTCCAAGCGCCTCCAATCGTCGGAGGAACCATGCTCTTTCACCACCGTTTACTCTTCGACTAATCTCTCTAACAGTCATGTTTCGGTCGGGCACAATAAGCCTTGGATCGATTGACATTATTACTCCGAGACCGTTGCATGTGGTACACGCCCCGTCAGGTCTATTGTAGGAGAATGCCTTTGGCCCGGGTTTGTCATATTGGATTCCACATCTTGGACACATTAACTGCTCCGAGAACATGAGATCGGTTTCGCCTTCTCGCGCAACGATTGCAGCCCCTTCACCGGTTTCCAAAGCGGTTTCGAGTGAACCAATCAAGCGCTCTCGGTTCTTCTGTATGAGCTGTATGCGGTCCACGATGACCTCAATGTCGTGTTTCTTCCTGCCGTCAAGCTCAAGGCCTTCTATGTCGTGGGTGTTTCCATCTGCTCTGACTCGGGCAAATCCGTTCTTGAGCAGAGTTTCTAACAGTTCGCCATGATTTCCTACTTCTCCTCTTACGACTGGCGCAAGGATGTGGATTCGCTGTCCCCCGTTCTCATCGAGCAATAACCTCGCAGCTGATTCAGCTGTCAGTTGCTCCATTGGTCTCATGCAATGTACGCAGTGCTGCACCCCTACATTGGCGTACAGGAGCCGCAGGTAGTCGTGAATCTCAGTGCTCGTTCCAACTGTACTTCTCGGATTCTTTGTCCGGCCCTTTTGCTCAATCGAGATTGCCGGTGGGAGTCCTGTGATCTTCTCCACCTTTGGTTTGTCAAGACGACCAAGGAAGCGTCTTGCATATGAGGACAATGATTCCACATACCTCCGTTGACCTTCAGCAAACAAGGTATCGAAGAGAAGAGTGGACTTTCCTGAGCCAGAAGGTCCAGTGATAACAACTAGACGGTCACGAGGTATCTCAACGTCGATCTTCTTGAGGTTGTGTTCCTCGGCCTTGCGCACTCTGATGTACTCTGTCATGCGCTTGACCTCCCTCGACTACCACTCTCCAGGGCTTGTCTGAGATATTCTCCAGTATAGGATTCATTGCAGGCAGCTATCTCTTCGGGAGTGCCTTCGGCGACCAGGTATCCTCCGTCGTCGCCACCTTCTGGTCCAAGGTCGATGATCCAGTCGGCTGTCTTGACTACGTCCAGTTGGTGCTCTATGACTAAGACGGTGTTTCCGAGGTCAACTAGACGGTGAAGTACTTCCAATAGCTTCTTGATATCTGCAAAGTGCAGCCCGGTTGTTGGCTCATCCAACATTAGCAACGTCTGACCTGTGGCGGGTCTTGAGAGGAACTTACTCAGCTTAACCCTTTGAGCTTCTCCTCCACTGAGTGTTGTGGCCGGCTGACCGAGCTTGACGTATCCCATTGATACGTCACAGAGTGTGCGAAGTCGCCTATAGATTGAAGGTAATCCAGCAAAGAACTCGACTGCCTCGTCAATTCTCATGTCGAGAACGTCAGCGATGTTCTTGCCTTTGAACCTCACCTGAAGGGTTTCTCGGTCATAGCGACGTCCCTTGCATTCAGTACATGTGACCTGCACAGGTGGCAAGAACTGCATCTCTATGATCTCAACGCCAGCACCCTTGCATTTCTCACATCTCCCACCCTTCACGTTGAAGCTGAACCTGCCTGGCTTGTATCCTCGAATCTTTGACTCAGGAAGGCTGGCAAACAACTCTCTAAGAGGAGTCCAGAGTCCGACGTAGGTTGCAGGATTGGAACGTGGAGTCCTTCCAATCGGGCTCTGATCAATCACGATGACCTTATCGAGCTGTTCTGCCCCCACCAACTCATCGTAATCACCAGGCACAGCCTCCGCATTGTGGAACCTGCGAGCTAGTTCGCGCTGTAAGGTTTCCACGACAAGGCTTGACTTCCCTGAACCTGATACTCCTGTGACACAGATGAACATGCCAAGTGGCAATCTGACAACGAGGTCTTTCAGGTTGTTGTGACGAGCTCCTCGTATCTCAAGGAACCTGCCATTGGACTTCCTCCGAGCCTGTGGTAGAGGTATCTGTTCTTCACCTCGGAGATATCGTGCAGTGATGGATTGTCTTGACTTCAGGACTTTGTCAATTGGGCCTGCCACTACGACCTCACCGCCCTCAGCACCGGCACCTGGACCAAGATCTATGACATAGTCTGCACTTCTCATGGTTTCTTCATCATGCTCCACGACAACTACGGTATTGCCCAGATCACGAAGGCGCATCAAAGATTGTAGCAGTCTTTGGTTGTCACGGGCATGCAAGCCCACACTAGGTTCATCACACACATAGGTGACACCAACGAGGTTCGAACCAATCTGGCTGGCGAGGCGGATTCTTTGGCTTTCTCCTCCTGCCAGGGTGGGAGCGGTGCGGTTGAGGGTTAGATAGTCAAGACCAACATCCTGAAGGAAGCCAATCCGACCCTGTATCTCCCTGAGAATGGGTGCCGCAACCGGTTCAAACCTTGGCTCAATCTTGACTTCTTTGAAGAACCTATCCAGTCCCTTGATTGACAACTTGTCAATCTCTGAGATTGAACGGCCACCAAATGTTACTGCCTGTGACTCAGGGCGCAGACGAAGCCCTTTACAGACAGGACAGGCTCTTTCTGACATCAAGCGTTCAATGTCTCGCCTTCTGCCTTCAGACCTAGTCTTGCGGTATATTCGCTGTTGACGCGGGATGAAACCCTCAAAGGTCCTTTTGAAGTGACCCTCCCACTTGACCTCATAGTCTTGATTACTGCTCGACCAAGAGTCCTCATACTTCTCAGTTGTCCCCCAGAAGATGACTTGTTTCTGCTCTTCCGTCAGGTCCTTCCAAGGCGTGTCTAGGGTGAACCCATAGTTCTTTGCAACCTTCCTGAACATGCGTCGTCGAAGCACCCAGTTGTCTGGGACCATTGCCCCCTCTTTCAAAGACAGTTCTGGGTTTCGAATGAACTTCTTTGGGTCGAACTCTCGAACAACTCCAATACCAGTGCAGTGCGGACAAGCACCCTGAGGGGTGTTCCACGAGAAGATACGTGGTTCCATCTCTGGCATGCTGATACCGCAATCAACGCAGGCGAATTGCTCAGAGAGTGTCAGGTCCTCGTCATCCTTTGCGATGGTGACAACGCCCTCCGCCATCTCCAGGGCGGTCTCCACAGCCTCTGAGATTCTTCCCCTTTCTGAGGGCTTGACTCGAACACGATCAATGACAACTTCTATGGTGTGCTCAAAGTACCGATCCAGAAACAGACCGTCTTCGATCTCTAGTAGATCTCCATCAACTCTAGCTCGAAGGAAGCCTTTCTTTACTAGGTCCCGAAACTCCTTTCGGTACTCTCCCTTTCGGCCCCTTACAATAGGGGCCATAATCATCACACGAGTGCCATCTTCAAGTTGGAGAACTCGATCCACAATCTGTTGAGAGGTCTGAGGTTCAATTCTCTTTCCACATTGGGGGCAGTGTGGCACTCCGACTCTAGCAAACAGAAGCCTCAGAAAGTCATAGATCTCCGTGATGGTTCCTACTGTGCTCCGCGGATTGCGACCCACACTTTTCTGGTCAATAGAAATGGATGGCGACAGACCTGATATGAAGTCAACTTTCGGTTTCTCAAGCATACCCAAGAACTGACGAGCATATGGTGAGAGCGACTCGACGAATCTCCTTTGGCCTTCCGAGAAGATAGTGTCATAGACCAGGCTAGACTTCCCCGACCCGCTGACACCCGTCACTACCGTCAAAGTATTCTTTGGAATCTCGCAGGATATGTGTCTCAGGTTATTCTCCGCAGCTCCAACGACCATGATAGACCTAGGACCATCTGACTCGATGGAAGTGACCTCTGTCTTCTTTCTGGTCGCCGCCTTCACTCTTCGTAACCCTCTATCCTCTTCCTCAGTTCAGTAATCTCATCGCGAAGCTTTGCTGCCTTCTCGAACTCTAAGTTTCTTGCCGCTTCCTTCATCTGCTCCTCGAGGTCGATGATGTAGTCTGCAAGCTCCTCAATCTCAAAAGGTTCGAAGTTATCAATCTTCATCTGAACTGTGGACTCTCTGGTCTTTATCCCTTGGGCAATGTCTTGGATTGCCTTCACAATTGAGGTTGGGACTATATCATGCTCCTCGTTGTAGCTCAGCTGAAAGGCTCTCCTGCGATTGGTTTCATCGATTGCAGTCTGCATCGCTGTGGAAACACGATCGCCGTACAGCACCACGCGTCCGTGCACGTTTCTTGCTGCTCTACCCATTGTCTGAATCAGAGCCCAGTCAGTTCTGAGGAATCCTTCTTTGTCTGCATCAAGAATGGCTACGAGTGCTACCTCAGGGAGGTCTAGGCCCTCTCGTAGAAGATTGATGCCCACGAGTACATCGAACTTCCCTTGACGAAGCTGTCTGACTATCTCTATTCGTTCCACCGTCCCGATGTCAGAATGAAGGTATCTCGCCTTGACTCCTGCCTCTATCAAATACTCGCTTAGCATCTCTGCAGTCTTCTTAGTCAATGTTGTAACTAGGACTCTGTTTCCAAGGGCGACCGTTCGCTTAATCTCTCCCAGCAGGTGATCAACCTGACCCACAACCGGTTTCACCACAACATCTGGGTCAAGGAGTCCAGTCGGTCTCAGGAGCTGCTCTACAATCTGGTTATTTATCTTCCTCTCATACAGACCAGGGGTGGCAGTCGTGTAGATAACGTGCTTCATGTATTGCTCAAACTCTTCAAGCTTGAGTGGCCTGTTGTCAAACGCAGACGGCAATCTAAAGCCATAGTCAACGAGATTCTGCTTTCGTGAGAGATCACCATGAAACATCCCTCGAATCTGTGGCATGGTCATGTGACTCTCATCAATTATCATCAAAAAGTCCTCAGGGAAGTAGTCCAACAGTGTATAGGGCTTCTCTCCTGTACTTCGTGCGTCGATGAAACGGGAGTAGTTCTCGATTCCTTGGCACATGCCGGTTTCTCTCAGCATCTCAAGGTCATAGAGTGTCCGGCGTTTGAGACGGTCAGCCTCGACGAGCTTGCCCTCCTTCTTGAACCAGTCAACCCGTTCGTGCATCTCTTGCTCAATCTCTTCCAATGACTCGAGTATCCTTTCGTGGCGTGCGATATGGTGTCGTGCCGGGAAGAGCTCGGTCCATTTCTGATCGAAGAGCCTCCGTGAGGTAAGTCGGTCCATGACTGAGATTCTTTCGAGAGTGTCCCCGTCCAGCTCTAACCTCAGATAGTTCTCCCAAGCGGCTGGGACCACATCTATGACATCTCCTCTTACACGAAATGAGCCAGAGTTCAGCTCCATGTCATTCCGATCAAACTGCATAGCGACAAGTCGTTCTATGAGAGTTCTTCGATCGATTTCGCTCCCAACTTCAACCATGGTACGGAAATGGTCATACTCCGAAGGGTTGCCCACTCCGTAAATACAGGACACAGATGCAACGACAATCACATCATTCCGTGATCTCAGAGAGTGAGTGCTCGAGTGTCGGAGGCGTTCGATCTCCCTATTGACGTCGGCTTCCTTCTCAATGTACATGTCCTTCGAGGGAACGTAGGCCTCTGGCTGATAGTAGTCATAATATGACACATAGTACTCAACACCAGCATCAGGGAAGAACTGCCTGTATTCAGAGGCAAGCTGCGCTGCCAGGGTCTTGTTGTGAGATATGACCAGAGTTGGCTTGTTGTAGGCCTCAATCACATTTGCCATGGTGAAAGTCTTGCCTGATCCAGTCACTCCTAACAGCGTCTGATGCTTAAGACCACTCTCGAGACCCTCCACTAGTTTGTCTATTGCCTGCGGTTGGTCTCCTGTGGGCTCGAAAGGAGCAACTAGCTTGAACTCATCCATCTGCTCTGCCTCGCCTCGTTCGGGGTCTCACCTGAACTCAAGTAACTCTTGCGCTGCCGGCTATGCGGCATTAGGGAAGCGGAATCTTCTACTAGGAACTTACTGCACTACGTCATCCATGTAGAGGAATGTTGATGACTCGGAGGGATGGTCGAAAGTATCAGACAGGCCCACAGACGCAACTGCAGAACCTCGATATATCACTGAAGCTCGGAAATGCCGAGTGGACGCCCAACCTAGTCCTTATCCGCCGAATCCAGCCTCCTGATTGCTTCAAGCGCAGTCTTAATCATGGTCTTCTCCCCCCGATCAAAATGCTCGAGTCGGTCACCCTTGTATCTGTTCTCACCTGTGACCATGTTCGACCCAACAGTGAGTATTCCTCCAGCTCTCACGCCCAAGTCGATGACCGCTATCAGAATCGCAGACATCTCCATGTCAAGTGCCACAGCGCCTAGTCTTGTGTACTGCTCATTGAGTTTCGGCGAACGTTCCCTCAGGTAGAAGTTTTGACACGTGCGAAATACTCCAGTGTGATATGTCGCTCCAAGTTCTTTTGCGGAGCCAATCAGCGACAAGAGAACGTTCAGGTTCGGTATAGCAGGGAAGGCCAATGGTGCGTATTCAAGCGTACACCCCTCATCACGTATGCAGCCCGATGCGATAATGTTGTGCCCTAGCTCGATATTCTTCTGAAAGGTAGCACAAGATCCGATTCTGATGAATGTGTCAGCTCCAATGGCGGCCAGCTCCTCCACAGCCGTGATTGCTGAGAAGCAACCCATTCCTGTCGACATTACACTGATTGGAACACTTTGATAGCTACCAGTGAAAGTCAAGTACTCTCTGTGGAAGGCTTTCTCGTTAGCCTCATCAAACATAACAGCGGCAGCCCTCGCGCGTTCCGGAGGACCAGGTAACAGCACATACCTGGCAACATCGCCCTCTGTCAGCCGCAGATGAGGAACCCTACCATCTGGATTTCTCATTACCCTTGAATGAGCCATGCAAAGACACTGCCTCACCTTACACTTAAGCACTCCCTCAAAACTCCTACATCTTTCAACCAAGATATCACAACTAGCTCAGAGGAAACTGTCTAACACAATTAGGGAGATTGAATGAGAGTTGCTGCGCGAGTTGACGTTCTTGTAGTCATCAGGAGGCTTCGCTTCAGCTCCTCGACCGGAACTAGAGAAGGGCACAGGAGCCACGATGGTCCAAGGAACTCTAATAGGAGTTTGTTTCAGCACAGACCACTTTGCAGATGGAGTCTTGACAATGCCCAAAATCGAGGTGGCTTTCACCACTTCACATGGATGGACCCAATATGTCCTAGTGAATCTGGAAGAAGACCTCCTCGATGTACACCTGTCGGACCTTGACATACAGTCGATTGATCTCTCGCAACTAGGCCCGATGAACAGCCTGAGGACTCTAGATCTTAGCAGCAATAGAATCGACACGCTGGACCTTGCCCCTCTGAACCGATGCAAGGACCTTGAGTCACTAGTCCTGTACGAGAACAGTCTGAGCTCTCTGGACCTGCGTCCGTTGAGCTCGTTCATTCGTCTTAGAGACCTATGGCTCTTCAGCAACAACCTCGAATCGATCGACCTGACTCCCCTCAGGGCATGTGCAAGTCTAAGTTGGCTCTCATTGGCGACCAACTATCTATCTATTTTGGACTTGACCCCATTGGGTTACTGCAAAAACCTACGGTATCTGGCGCTTCAAGACAACCAACTCCAGGAACTGGATGTTACACCTCTCTTCAATTGTCACGATCTTTCAGGATTGCATTTCGACACGGGCATAGCACTCAGAGCCAGTTCCATACCTGAACAAGAAGACATGAATCAGGTTCTGTTTCAACTGGCGCAACGTACGGAGAAGTTTCGAGGATCTCCCTAATACCACTCGAAATCTTCGCCACAATTGTCACAATGATAGTTCAGCAGAATCTGTTCCGGAGTGGAAATCTCATCGGTCAACTTCCTGACTTTCCTACTATCACAAAGAGGGCATTTGGGACTTTCATTCACTCCAGACATGTTCCTCTAAGTGTCGACTCATCAGAATCTTATGAACTCTATCTCAGAGTCGCACGACACCCCAGTAGACATGATTAATTAGTCAGAGTTTCCTCTCCTTCAGTTGAAGGTGAAGTCAGTGGTTAGAGAGATTGCTCTCCAGTTTGCATATAGGAAGAGGTTCGGCAAAATCAATCCGGATGATGATGAGATAGCTTTGGCCATGGCATTCATTCTCGCTGAGTCCAATAGAAGTAGCTCAGCGAGGATCAAGCAGCTGTCATTGGTTTCGATTCCGTACTGGATAGTCCAGGTTTCTGGTAGCCGTTCAATCCTGCTTTCAGCAGTCGGCGAGTCGTCTGTCGGAGTAGAATTGAGCGAGAACAAGTCGATTAGCCAAGTTCGGCGAATTATCAGCAACGAAACCAGCGATGTCAAAGACATCCCGGACGCCGTGAGTAAGTCACTCCCGCTCCTAGCTGAAACAGAAACTGTCGAACATTATTTGAGGAACCTCCAAGACCCTTCAGCCTTCGTTGCAGCAGGGAATCACTTCGTTGATGTCGAACCCGGAGCCAGAGTCTTTGTACCCGACAAGTCATTTGACTCTCAGGCTGCGCTTGCGGTGAGTCATGAGTACCAAACTCTAACTGACGGAGCAAAGACACGGCTCGGCACACTACAGTCACTTCATAGGCTCACAAACGAACGGCTGATGGACCGGTTGACTGCGCTAGACAATCTGATATCATCTGAAATGTCCAGATGGGAAAGACGCCATTCGCAGATGATGAACTCAAACCAACTGAGGGCAGGGAACCTAAGAGAGGGTCTTTCTGATTCTGTATATCGACTGAAGCAGCGCCGAAAGATGGAGGAGAGTGCTCTTCTTGCAGAGTTTGCGCGCGAAACAGTTCAGCTTGAGAGGCTATTCGGCACAATCTTGGAAGACATTCGAGCCGTTCGACAACAGATTGGCGTCAAGGATGTTGACGTACCGAAAGCAGTGAAGCGGTATGACGCCCTACTGGATAAGCTGAGTACAAGCGTTTCGACTTATGGTGATATGGCCACTTCAATAAAAGCGCTTGCCGAAGAGACCCTCCAGAAATCGTCCCACTTGGACACCCAACTTGCTGACAAGATACGACAGGAAGAAGAGTCAACAAACTCGCAGATCAATGAACTGCATCACAGACTGGGAGAGCTCAGCGGCGAGATCGAACAGAGACGTTCTGAGCTTACCGAAACGAAAAGGAACGTACAGGCCGCGGTGACTCAAATGGATGAATCAGTTTCCAAGAGAATCAAAGAACTTACAGATGAGCATTGGAAGCTAGAGAGCCTCTCAATGAACAGTGATTCGATAGAGGGTCTTTCTCCGTTGACTCAGGTCAATATCATGACGTACATAGTAACCTACAACCGAGGAAACCCAGTGGTACTGACTCCAATACTCGTTCCTGAAGAGACCATAGATATTCCGTATAGACATGAACCACTGAACATAGACATCGAGAAGTTCGTTCAGAAGAACCTAAAGGGACTAATCAAGGACAGCTCTTCCTTCAGGGCAGCCCTTGATGGGGCCACCACAGCAGCTAACGTATTTCAGGACCCTGAAGCTGGGAAGGCCTTCGACAGAGGAATACATCGACTGACGGACAGAGAGGTGCTTGGAGAGAGTGTAGAAGAAACTCTCAAGCCGCAGTTTCTGAAGCTAGTTGGAAGGTGCCCACAGTGTGGGGCAGATGTGAGCTCTGCAGGGAAGTTTTGCCCTGAATGTGGTGCAACGATTGGGTGAGGCCGCCACAAAATAGAATCAGTTGCCACCGCACGTCCACTAGTAGTATCGAAGCGTAAGCGTGAGGTCTACATCCCAAACGTCAGTCTTGCCTGAAGCTGAGAAGTACACTACCCAGACACAAGTTTAGGCATCTTCATAGAGATCTATGTAGGCGTTGACAGAGTTGGTATATGTTCCCTCACCCACGAGATACGGAGTCCGACCGGCAAAAGAGAGCATATCAAACGTCGTGAGGTCAATTTCATATACTGCAATGTGGATTTCAAAACTGACTGCATCACTGCCAGTATCATCGACGCTAACTTCAAAGAGAAGATCAGGCACAAGACTCCCCTGAGCCTCCGATGAAGACACAGAGAACTCGTCGCGGTAGATCCAACCAAGATAAAGGTCGACATCGATGTTGTTCCAGCTACCAATCTCTCTCTGTCCAGCGGCACCGCCATCACCAAGGAATCCTAGAAAGACCACAAGGACTCCTGCGACAACCACAATGGCAATAATCAGACCAACAATGAGCATCCTACCGAAGCCAGGACCTCTTGAGGGTCTTTCAGGCTCGACATAATCTAGGAGTAGTGGTATCTCCGTCAATGCTCAGACCCCTAACTGCAAAGGATATTCACCTAGAGAATGGCCCACTTATTGCCGTTTTCGAACTGCACTCTGGTTAATGAGGGGAACCTGAAACCCCCTCGGATCTTGTCAGATGTACCTCCTGACCTGAGAACTGAGAAACCTTGCAACGTCTGATAATGAGAAGGGCCAAGCGTAGACTATCTCTGTTTCCTCAAACCTCTCTTGAGCCCGCTCGATGGCATCAGGAATGTCCTCCTCTGAATGCTCGCCTCCAGGTGTCATCATCGGGGTCGTGACCACAATCTTAGCGGGACCGTCCTGGGCTGCAATATCAATCGCATCCGCGACTGATGGCGCACAGAACTCGTTGAACCCAACAATAACGCCGCAACCAGTTTCGGAGGACATCTCCGCGGCAAGTCTAAACGATGCATCCCAAAATGGATCGTTCTCAGCATCTCTCGGCCAGTTTCTTACTCTTGCATCGGGCATGTCGAATCGATCAAGTATGTGTTTTGAAACTTCGTCACCAGAACTCTCGATCATTCGATGCAATCCAACCAATTCCATTAGTTCATCTTCCGGGAAGTCTTTCGGCGGCATGCCGTGCATGACGAGAACTATCTTTGTTGTCATTCTGTCACCACCTGCTAGAAACGAATGAGAAGAAGTTGCGAAAGGATTCAGCATTATCCCCTAGGACAATGATGTGGTGGTTTCCAAGAGGTTCCTCGAGGAAGTAGTCAACAGGCTCATCCATTTGTACCTCAATCTGTGTTCGGCATGCAGTGTCACTATCAAGGTTCTTTGTTATCGTGCCTCCTGACACCCAGTATTCTGAAAGTCCCCTTCCGAAGACCTTGAGTGCTGTTACTCTCTGTGGAGAGATTATTCCCCGTATTGCAACACTTTTCCCAGACTCGTAGTGACTCATAATGTCGTACTCGTCAGCCAACGAGGTTGCTATCGTGCAGTGGGCGAATACGGCCTTGTTAGAGTCAGGATTCACATGAGCGACATTTGCCATGAAAGAAGGTTTGGAGGTCAGAGCCTTGGCCACCAACATAGTGAATGTTGCAGGAATGTCTCCCTCGCAGCCAGCTACAAGTCCTTCTTTGTCATTCAGAAGGGATAGGGCATGGCAGCCGGATATGTCAGTGTGTTCAAGTAGAGTGAAGCATTCAACCGAAACAGCATCAATGCCTGCACTAGCCACGAACTCGTCCAACACTTTTGCGGCGAGGGCTGCCTTCCCGAGCTCTTCGTCACTTGTCATGTTTGACCTTGCATCCCGTACGAATCCTTCAGTTGCTCTACTCTGAAACCCTTCAAGATCTTCCTTCAGACTGGTTTCTACTACATCAATCGAAAAGCTCTCAATCAAAAGACCCCAACGTTGCTTCACGGATTCAACATCAACTTGCGAGGCAACGAGCCAGAAAGAAGGGTTCCCAACAATTCCAAGGCGACTATTCCTGATCTTGTCCTCGACTTCTGAGAATCGGCTCCATTCCTGAATCATGTCAGACAGCAAGTTGAGTGGAGAATGAATGATTCTGGAGTTCATTCCCTGCTGTTGAAGATACGCTCTAGTCTCCATGGCCGCTGGTAGCGAGTTGTTACCAGGGTGGCTCAGCAATATGATAGGGTCTGCCAGTCCAGCCTGTGCCATGAAATCCGATACGGCCTTTTCAGTTCCACCAGTTCCCACAAACAGGTAGGTGTGACGGTCACGGATGTCCGGCTTCTGTTTGGCGTTTCGTAGGAACTCCTCCGGCGTAAGAACATCGGCTCCGGGTACAGTGATGTCCTTGACAAGCTGTGATTTCGTTTCTTCCGGCGTTATGGGAGATAGAATTGGTATAATGTTGATTGCCATACCTCATCAGACAATCCCCTCATGTCATAACCTTTGGGGACGTTAAAAGACCAGTCATCAGTGGTAGGTGTCAACTACAAGTAAGAACGGGCCCGATGGGATCTGAGAGCTTCGACAACCTCGGTGTCAGGGACATCATACCAGTTCTCGTAGGCGTCAGCCACAGCAAATACGTAACCCGACCCGACATTTGGACATACAAGTCGGTCAACAACCCCGGCCACTCTCTGAACTGCGCCAGACGATGCGGTTGGCACTGCAACCGTGATGCTAGCTGGTTGTGCTTCTTTGACTGAACTGATTGCGGCCAGCATCGTGTAGCCAGAGGCCAGTCCATCATCAACGAGAATTACATCCTTCCTGTCTGGAAAGTGGATACCTGCAAGTCCGTCATATGCGTCCTTTCTTGCCTGAATCTGATTCTCGGTTCTCATACAAACCGAATCGATTTCCTCTTGAGAGAAACCAAGCCGGGTTACTAGTTCCTTGTTCAGGATCAGTGTTCCGAGAGAAGTCAATGCACCAAAGCCTGCTTCGGGATTATACGGAATTTGGAGCTTCCTCACGATTATGATATCGAGCGTGGCCTCCAATGCTTCTGCAATGGGAAGTGCAACGGCTACTCCTCCATTGGGAACGGCCAGTACGAGAGGACCTGCGTCAAAAGAAAGCTCACTGAGCTTCTCTGATAGAATCCTGCCGGCATGTTCTCGGTCCCTATAAGGCCAGGACAATCAAACCACTCCCGATGTGTATTATGGAGCTGATGCCTCTTAGAAGTTGCTCTTTCAGTCTGGACTCAGAGTCAACTTGGCTGGAGTCCAAAGGCTTATAGCTACAGGAAGTTCATATCGGGAGCGTCCGGTGTGGTTATATCCTTGTATAGGAGGAAGATGCCTCGGTGCTCCTTTGTGAAGTTCAAAGGGATTGAGAAGCTTCGCGAGAAGCTTCCCGGCTATCCAGGGCGAAGGCTTGCTCTTATTCCTTTGTTGGCGTTGCTCGTGTGCATCGTTGGCCTGGCGTTCATGTTGTCCATGGACACAGTATCGCGTATCTTTGCCGATGTTGCCATACTTGCTGACATAGAACCCGTACTCCCAGTATTGGGTGCGTTCATCAGTATGTCGACTGGCATCCTGTGTATCCGGCGTGTTTGGACCAAGAGAGAACAAGCGATGGCTGAGTTAGGAGATCTTGCATACCAACGTATGCTAGTGACAGGATTGGCAGGCGTCTTCCTTATACTCTCTGTGATTCTTCACGCCTTTGTTTCTGTCAGAAGTCTACCTCCTGGTCCTCCTGTAAACGAACTCACATCGTTTCTATCGACCTCGATCTTCTCGCTGCTCGGGGTGCCTTATGCACTCGACCTAGCAGTTCGAATCGTAGCAGGAAGTGTGTTCACTATCCTTGCCGCCATGACGGCCGCACGTGCAGTCCTGACGTTTGGAATCGACTACATGACTGTAGTCTACCTTTACTTCCCCGAGGAGTCAGAGCTTCAAGAGAATGAGATCTATTCTGTCGTTCGTCACCCGGCCTACTTTGGGATAATCCTCTTCGGAGTGGGGGCCATTCTGTTCCGATTGTCAGTCTACTCAGTCCTCTTTGCACTCATTATCGCGATAGGTTTGCTGGTCCACCTCAGAGTTGAGGAAGGAGAGCTCATTGAACGGTTTGGAGATTCATATTCTGAGTACATGAGGAATGTGCCAGGGCTCCGCGTGAAACCAAGGGACTTTGGGACTTACCTGAGATTCCTAGCAGGAAGGACGTCTACGAGCGCCTCTTGACTCTCTCAGAGAAACTACGTGTCTGATTCTGAGCAAGAGTAATCAGTGGCGTTACAATTGGACACGATGATGATTCGAGCAATCGTTCTGGACATGGATGGAGTGATACGTCACATTGATCTTGAAACGGCAGAAAAGGCTACGCGATCGATAAACCTGACCTTTGACGAGCTCATGACCGTTCTTTGGGACAACGAGTCCGGCAGGATGCTACTCCGAGGGGAGATTTCTCGCAACGTGTGGTGGAGCATCTCGCAGTCCGAAGACAATCGCTTGGCTGATGTTCCACAGAAATTCGTGTGGGATTCCGTGTTTGCGAAGAGTTCCATTGACAAGAAGATTGTTGACTATGTCAGAACGAATACTGAGAGTCTGACCACTGCTATCTTCACGAATTGCGACAGTGTTTCAAAGAGTCAAGTAATCAGTGATTTAGGACCGAACCATCCGTTTGACTACGTGGTTTCATCTAGTGACATTGGAGCAACGAAGCCTGAGAAGGAGGCGTTTCTGAGAATGCTCGAGACTATTCAATTATCGGCTCAGGACTGCGTCTTCTTTGATGATTCTCGGACGAACATTGAGGCTGCGATGGAAATCGGAATCCATAGCTTCCTCTTCAAAGACCTAACACACCTGAAGAACACCCTGGAATCATTTCGATAGAACCAAGTCACCCTTCGAAAGTTGTCTTGAGTCAAATGAACGAGGTTCTCTCTGGCACTATGAAAAATAGGAGATGGGATGCGCAAGATAGACCTCCGCATCCGTTTCAAATTGATCTGCAGCGAACCCAACTAATCCTGTCCAAGTTTCGCGACCTAGCCTGTCATTGTGCTAGTCTGAGTCTGCTCACGCTATCCACCAGAAGGGTCTGATCCTTTGCATCCATGTACCTGGACGGACTTGTTTCATATCGTGACCGGTTTTGCCGTGTCAGAGTGAAATACTCACGAATCGGAAACCACTCTGAGTCATGCCCGTTGTTGATAAAATCGGCGAAGATCAGTCTAATGAGCCTTACTTCGTCTCTTTTGCGTTCACGTTGCTTCTTGCGTTTCCTTTTCCGGTATTCACTAGCTGACATTTTCTGTATACCTCCTTGAGGAAAACACAGAATCGGCAACAGTGGGTTTGTGCCCATTGGCTGTCGATAGAGTCCTCTTCCCCGAGAGGACCACGATCAGAAGGAATAGACATCACGAGGAAGAGGAAGCCTGTACTAGCTCACACTAGTATTGTGGAACCAATACGGGTGTGTTGTGTTTCCTCGTAACATTGTTGTGATTCTCTCTTCGCCAGAGCTCGCATATAACGGTTGGTTTCTCCGTATTTCGGGCTGCAGAAGGTACATCTACGCGTTCATTTGGCGACCTGTCCAACCTGCTCCAAGATGCTGGTGATTGTGAAGATGGTCGAGGAGGGAGCAGGCGTGACAGGAATGGACCACTGTCACAACAACCACACGGTCACGTACATCAGCGACATGCTCAAGGTCACTTTGAGCACGCCCACACCGGTAGTGACTCCAGGTGTCGAGGTCACGGTCAACGTGGCCGTGGTCTATGCCCATGACGACTCAGCCGTTGGTAATTACTTCGCGGAAATCGACCGTGATGCGATTGCCCTTGTCACGATCAATGAGACAGACCCGTCCTTCACTGTCTTGGAAGAGATTGCGATAAGTCATGTCTAATTGGTATCAGGTGCCAGTGAGAGCCTCTACGGAATCACGGAAGTCTACTCGAGCTATCAGCTCACAGTGACCTGGGGGGAGGCAGGTGAGCCTGGCCTTGGATTCCCGCCGCCTGATAACAGGACCACGACAACGACTGAGTACGAGCCAGCACCGGTCAGTCTTGTGTGAATGACGGTCCGTATTAGAGGGATGTTCATCTTCCTCTACATGACCCGGGATTCTCGGGGTGTACGTAGATGAATGCTGACGAACAGGCGATCTACAGGACCGACACTCTTGAGAGGTGGATAGAGAGAATGCCCCGGTGGACTGCAAGAAAGGCCAGGAACAGGCTGAAGCGTCGTTAGAGTCTGATCTGCACGTGGAGAGTCAATAGGACCTGAGAATTATCTTTTCATCGCGTTCTTTAAAGGTGATTTCGAAGTTCCAGTATATCGTATCACGTCCGAGAACCACGTAGGGAATGTTTCCTTCAATCTTGGGTATTTGAATGGGGCAATTAGGGAACTCGCAGAAGGGCTTGAGGCCCTTCAAAAATGGCAATGTTGACATTGCTAACGAATATGGGAATCACGCCGCCAGCCCCACGGGCACTGTCCTCCTCTTCCATAAGGAGTTCTAAGGTCTCTGCGAGCTCAAGTGGTATGAACGAGCATGTTGCCCCGGAGTCAACCAAGACTGGAGTCCGAAAGGATATGCCCTTGTGCTCCAGATACACGAAAATCATTGGCAATCGATAGGCAGTACCGTCCTCTTCTCTGAATGTCCTATATTTGCAGACGATCTTTAGTCTCTTCCTTCTGGAATACGTCTTCTCAGAAGGCACAAATGAGCCCCTCACAAGAGCATGACTTCATTCCTTGGCACTTTCATTATGAAGGGCTCACGATCTGGATACTTCTTCTTTGCCTCACGGAATACGGTCTTTCCAGAATCAACAGTGGCCACGATTTCCTTATCAACTAGTGCAACCCACTTACCAATGTGCTCCCCCAGATCTGACATCGACATGATGATGTCAAACTTATTCATTTTTTCTTCACCATTGCGAGATTCTCCTAACAACTGTGGGCCGGCTCTACAAGAAAGTCAGTTCAAACCCCCTGTGTTGCTCTCCATGTGGCAGTATCGCAAAAGTACGGGACTTTCGCACACATTGATCGCTTCTATTTCAATAGATATAGTCTTGTATCTGACTAAACACTAACTCTTCACACGGAAACTTCGGACTATCCCTTCAATGCTCCACCGATGGCCACGACTCCAAGAACCACAATCATCAACATGAGTGTCACCTGTGTGTTCATTGGCGTGACACCCGTAAAGAACGCCCATAGGCTGCCAGTCATCTCTTGGAGCTGAAACTCTACAGTGTTGACATAGCGGTTCAGAACGTCAAAGGCCAGATACATCAATAACAGGGTCGAGAGCACAGAGGCTCCTTTCGCTACTCCACCCATCACATCACCTCAATAGGTGTCTGCAGCAAGGTTGGATGGGAAACAGTGAGGATTGTCCTCGATGATCTCAAAAGACCCTACCACCGACACCATACATTGGCTCCATTTCTACTTGAATTGTGTTTCGGTAACCTTTCATGTGGAAACTCTCTCAAACAGGTCGTCAATCTCGCCTAGATGCTCAGTAGGCATTATCGGACCTCGGAAACCAAAGTCTTACCCGAGTGCCCTGATCTGGATGACCAATCACTCGGTCGTGAACATCGATCCTACCCCCGTACTTCTCTAGGACCTGGCGTGTCTGATGCAGACCAAGTCCACCATATCGACGTGCAGGGTCAAGTAGTTCTGTCTTACGGGCGTCTGAGATGCCTGGGCCGTCGTCTGCAATGGTCACTTCGTAGCCGCCGTGACTCTCCTCAAGCTGTATCCAGACATGCTTGTCCTCCGTCGGGTTGTGCCTGACCGCGTTCTCCATGATGTTGAGCAGCGCAGCCTCTGCGAACTCGTCTGCCCACACAAGGGCGTCCTCCACCTTGCAGTCGGTCTTGATGCTGGAGTCCCTGTGAATCGCCGAGAAAGAAGCCACACACTCCTGCAGAAGGTTGTCAAGTGGCCTCTCTTCTAGGTGAACCTCCATGAGGCGGCTCAGGTCCCGGACCTTGGAGATTATGCTTCTGCAGGCATCGCTAGAGACCAGGATCGTTTCAAGAAGATCGCTGACGTCAACGAAGTTCGGGTCAGTGCGGACTATCTCCGTACTCAAGATTATGGACTGCAGATGATTGGCGATGTCGTGGCTCATGAGATCGACGTAGAGGAGAGACCTGCTCCTCATTCTCCGAAGGCGCTTCTCTATGTATACATGGTCTAGGCGGGTTTGGATCGTCTCCAGACCATAGCTCAAGTTTCGGGCCAGTCTGCTGAGCAGTGTCAGCTCATCCTCGTCAAACGCATAGGGCTCTGGAGCGTAGACGTTCAGTGCTCCATAGGGCTCATCGCTGACATGCACAGGGATGGCCACAGAGGATGCGTAACCGCGTTTCACCGCCTCAGCTCTCCACGGCTTGAATGAGGGGTCTGTGAGAATACTCTGTGCCACGCAGGGCTCGCCTGTTCTTATGGCTGTCCCGGTGGGGCCACGGCCTCTCTCTGTGTCAGCCCATGTGATACCCATCTTCTCAAGATAACCGTCCTCGCATCCGCATGCCGCTACAGGGAGCACAGTCCTCTCCTCATCGTGACGGACAAGTCCAAACCAGGCCAATTTATACTCAGCCTCCTCCACAATGATTCTGCAGACGTCCGCCAACAGCTCTGACTCATCCCTTATGCTGATCAGTGCCTCGTTGCATGCGCTGAGCGCTCGGAGTGCCCTATTCTCTCTCGCAAGGACACTGTTCGACTCCTGTCGGGCTGCTTTCCTTGTGGGACTCATTGCTTCACCTCGATTCCTGGGGGCCATTCAACAGGTATAGAGGTAGCCAGACTCCAGTCAGTCAATCCTCTTGCGATAATGTTGAGCCCTTCAAGGCTGGCGAGGCCTTCTCGAGGTGGCGCTCCTTGTATGACTCTCGTCTTTGCTATCCCTTGACTATGAGAGCCTATGCATCCCTATTATATTACAGTATTACGTAATTAAATAACTTATAGAAAAGTTCTCCGCAGGTCTCACCTTGGCCAAGGCTTGAGGACAGAGGAAAGTGTGGAAAGGTGATGAGGAGGTTGCCGTACAAGATCCACTCGTCACCAACGCGGGCTCTGAGATCCCTCAGGACCTCTACCTTGACGCTGTATGACGTACCTATAGTCTAATCAATTGCATTAGTTTCAACCCTAACATACGAAATAACACATTTGGGGGGTGTCACGAATGTCCTGCCCTCATGAGCCCAATGGGCAAATCGGCTTGACAGAGCTGGCCCTCAATCTGTTCCCCACTTTGCATGAACAGACTGATCTAGTAGAGCTCCTCTTCTTCCTATGGGATGACATGTCATTATGCTGATGTTACCACTGTTTCACGCATTCGGAGTCGCCATCCAAGATGAAGTGTGGTCAGTGTCAGCAGGACACAGTGTGGTAGGAGGGGGGGAGTTATGTTATGAGGGCATGTTACAAAACTAGGCCCTACTGACTACTTGACCACAGCTTTTCCATTGATATGCCTCCTAATAAGCTCTGCATCTGATATGATTCCATTGACCAGTGTGAATGCGATCGGGGCTCCAATCTTACCCCAGCGGAGGTAGGAGAATCGTGACTTACAAATCTCAGGTCCTATGCACTTGTAGTTCGAGTGGTAGGAAGGCTACAATTAAGGTTTCATCCATCGTGAATCCATCCAGCAATCCGAGGTCCCGCCTATCCAACGCGCCTTTTGCGTCCCGCGATTCCTCTCTGAACTCCTTGGAAGACAGCCATTCCGGAAACGATATAGAGTGAACTGAGGATTTGCCAGACTGTAATAGGATTCAGATCCATAGGCAGGCCAGAGGATATCTTCACTTCTAGGTTCAATTCAGCTACTAAGGGTATCACTGGAGTGACCAACAAGCGGTATAGGACCTTCAAGGTCCTAGGTCTATCATGGTCCCATCGATGCACACGATTTCAGCGAGTCCCGATCTCTCAATTGACAGCGCGAGATAGCTCATCAACCAAGACGAATCAAAGAAGAAACGACAGTAGAAAAACCAGCTCGTAGATTCTGAATAACCGTATGAGAGATGTTGGATTCAATTCATTCTGCATAACCAAGTCTGTTTCGACGCACATCCATGTGCTGCCACAATCTTCGGAAGCCACAGGAAGAAGGCCTGATAGAGCAGCCGCCGCCGTGGGAGAGAATGGGAGTGAACGAGCCGTATAGACGTACTTGGGATCCATGGTAGGATTCTTCATTCATGCCAAAGCTGAGGCGTCCGTGTGTTGCGCAGGGATTGGATCATGCCTACTGGATGCTGCTTGAGCGTCATGAAGGCGGGAGCTAGGATCAGAGAAACACAGGACGCAGGCACGCTTGATTACTCAATCGAGCTAGATGGAGTTCTTCCTTGGTCCTTTTCGACAATGAGTCTACAAGATGATGCACAAAGTCTTCTACACTTGTCCGAGATATCACCTCGGAGATAATGGCAGATGAAATGCTTCGCATTGGTGACTGGAGATATTGAGAGCTGTTCCAGCAGTCCGTTGATGCCACAGTGCTCTGCAATGCAAGCGTCGATCCGGTTCACAACTCTGTCCTCTCCGAGTCCATTGAAACTGATAGTCCGCCCGTGGAAACTGTGAGTCTTCACGAGTTCGCCGCGGCGGATCTAAGGACCAAGAAGGGGAACGGTTGTAGTGATTCGGTAGAATATTCTGCTGTCACCATCGAGACTGCTCACCGTAGGTTTTACATATCATTAATCCGACTCCTACCACGGAGAAGAGCGAACAGGGATTGCCTGAAACTCATAAGTCACAAGAGGCATTATGAGTCTTGCACCGTTCACCAAATCATATTTGAACCTGTGTTGGCAAGACATCCTCCCGCAATGATATCCAGTTTAGTACTCCATAGGAAGCACGATTTTGAACGATGCTCCTTTTCCTGGTTCGGGCTCTGCAAGCTCTATGGAACCGCCCATTGCCTGAACAATCTCCCTCGAAAGGTACAGGCCCAGACCCCCTCCAGGTCGTGTTGAGCCACCTCTCGTGAATAGTATGGCCCGAACTTCCTCTGCGATTCCCGGGCCATCATCAGAAACCACAATCTGAACCTCATGATCCGTTCTTCCCACCCAAACGTCAATATTGGGCTTTTCGCCCGCATATGTGGCCGCGTTCCTGAAGAGATTATCGAATACCATGGGCAGTAGCACGCTCTCCGGGACTCTCACATCTTCAGTGCCCCTATCCGCATCAATAGAAATAGTGAGGTTCATGCTGGCCTCTTGCGCCTGCTCAGACACTTTTCGAATGAGCTGGATGATGTTTGTCTCAGCCATCTTGGATGAACGACCAAACGCATTGAGTAGACTCAACATACGCTCACAGACAGCCTCGGTGGAAACAAGTAGCTCCCCGACTATTTCGCACACATCAACCGTTAGCATTCTGAATGCGTCTACATTGCCTAGAATGATGCCAACATCGTTCTTCATATCATGACGTAGGAGTGAGGCATATAGCTCCAACTCCCTGTGCTGGAGTTCTCGGGACCTCTCCATTTGCTTGCGTTCCAAATAGCTTCCCAGTTCAGAAGCGATTGTTTCGATGAGATCACGTTCCAATTTGAGAAATGGGCCCTCGTCGGCCGCCGGTTTCTCGGACACATAACGGACATCTATCCTACCTGCCTTCCTGCTGAAGGTCCAGATGTCAGCGGACTGAACCCACGGGGTCTCGACATAATTGACTGACATCACTTCCTTGTTCTCATACTCGATTTTTGAACAAGCCTCATCAGGATACTGCCATCCTTCAACCAAGAGGTGCACCAGAGTATCAAGCACCTCGTCAATTGGCTTCTCGTATTGTGAGAAAAGCCTTGAGATGTTGCGTAGACATATGACCCCGTGAGCAACTCCACTACCATCTGTCAATGAAATCCCCCGGATCGATTCATCCTTATCTTATCTAAAGTGGTCGTTCCAGTCTGAATCCCGAGTTGTGAATGCATCCCTATTCTCAGGCAGCTTCTGGATTGTCGACGCGAATTCCGATATTGTAGGTTCTATATATGTGTAGATGTGACCTCATATGGCTCTCAGCAATATTGTCTGGATGGATGTTGTTGATTTCTCCCAACAAGATTCTTAATGATTGGAGCCAGACATGAAGAGTGAAGCTCCGGGAAGGGTGCCAGAGCCCTCCGCGAGTCCAAACCCTAGGTTGGTAATCAGATGGAGAAAATGCAGCTCCTTCTCTCTCTTATCGAAGGAACTAACGATTTGATTCATAGTGTTGAACCGGATGGCAAGTTCGAGTTCGTCAATCGGGCATGGATAGAAACCCTAGGATACTCAGACAAGGATGTTGGCGGCCTCCGCCTGAAGGACATACTGTTTCCAGGACACCTTGGAACTCACCAAAAGCTGGTTTCGAGGGTTCTCAAGGGAGAGAGTGAAACAGGTGTGGAAGTAGTCTTCGTGACCAAAGATGGCCGTACTGTCAACGTCGAGGGGAATCTCTTTCCCCGTAAGGAGGGAGGCAAGATAATCTCCGCGACAGGATTCTTCCGTGACATAACCAGCCGCGTGCAAACTGAGAAGAGGCTGGAAGAGTCAAAGGCACGCACTGAGTTCTTTGTTGACCTCATGGTTCACGACCTAATGAACATAAACCAAGAGATTCTGTCAACGTTTGAGATTCTTCTCTTGAGTAAAGACCTACCCTCTCAACTTGGGGGGCTGATTCGAGAGAGTCTCGCTGAGCTGGAACGAGCCTCAAGCCTAGTAGGGAATGTCAGAAAGATCACTCAGCTACATGCGAAAGTTCCAGAGGCCACGGAGTGGGACCTCAAGGAGGTCATATCCTCTGCGGCCAAATCAGCTGATGAAACATTTCCTGACAAGAAGCTCCATTTGCAAACTGACCTCGCTCCCGGTCAGTATATGGTCATAGCTGACGAGTTTCTAGAAGACGTCTTCCTTAGTCTTCTACACAACTCCATGAAGTTTGACAAGAGCCAGGATGTCCAGATTGAGATCGATGTCGAGCCCATAAAGCATACTCCGTTTTTGCGGATAGAGATCAAGGACTACGGGCCCGGAATTCCTGATGAGGAGAAAGAAATGGTGTTCGACAAGCTGTCACATCGGAGAGAAAGCATAATGGGACTCGGACTAGGGCTTACCCTTGTGAAGACCGTGTTGGACAACTATGGAGCATTCATTCGTGTTGAAGACAGAGTAGAAGGCGACCACACGAAGGGCGCCAATTTTGTCATACTCATGAGGCATGCAGGAGTGAACCGCTTAGGCCGGGAGGGTGATAAGTAGTGGTAGCAGTAATGATTGTAGACGATGACGTGTTCCTACATAAGGTACTTGAGCGCATTTTGAGTATAGGGGGTCACTCAGTGATGGAGCATGCCTATAACGGGGCTGAGGCAATAGAGAAGTATGTGGCTCTGAACCCAAGACCAGACATTGTCCTAATGGACCATCGGATGCCTGTGATGAACGGAGTAACTGCAACACGTGAACTCAAGGAGATCGACTCGTCAGCAGTTGTCGTGTTCATTAGTGCTGACGACACAGTAAGAAACGAAGCGATGAATGCAGGTGCCCTTGGTTTCCTCACAAAGCCAATTCGGAGCACGGACCTCTTCGCAGCATTGGAGGACTATGTTCCATCTTGACAGGGATTATGGGAATGTGACGAGGCACTTGACGTGAAGGTGACTCCTATGACCTGTGATGTCATTGCATCACATGGAGGTACCGGGGGAGAAGAATTCACCACACAGGCCTACTCAGAACTGTCAAACTAAATCCTTCTACTCATACTTAACAGGTCTTCGGACGTCGCCCCCTATTCACACGAGTTTGTAATGGGTAGCCTCGATGCCGAAGTCATCTCAGGCCTTGTGACCGCTATGACGAACTTCATGGGCGAGATGATGGGGGAAGAGCGGGCTTAGTAGATGACAGAATATGGTTCTGATTGCACGCTTCTCGTTGAGGGCGATGAATGGGCCGTAGGTGTTGTTTCATTGGGAAAGAAACAACAGAGGCAAGATGTAGGCAATGACGTGTGATCACAGAGTTTGAGGATTGCCTTTCCGCCCTGAGGGATGTTGATGGAATAGAAGGAGGGGCGTTCGGAGAGTTTGACGATTATGTCAGGCGAACTTTCGTCGGCGATAGACTATCCAGAAAGTCCATCATCCTGAAGGGGCCCGACTGGTTCATCATCGCAGCATCGTGTGAACTGCCCGGTTGATGATACAAAGTCATGCAGTCGCAAGTGCATGTGGAAATGTCAACGAGACAGATACCAATCATCCAGAGAACCATTCTCCGGGTCAAGCCCATCGATCAAATGGCAGATGAACAAGATGAGAAGTATCCAATCTCCGCTCCTGAACTTCGCCGTCATTTGGCCGCCGAAGCGGCTGAGCGTGATCTAGAAAGCATTAAGACCAGGGGTCTGGTGGAACTCAGGAGCTCGTTCATACGTTGAACGGAGCCATTCTGTTAAGGTGTGTAACCATAGACTGCATCAGGACCAAGTCATCAGCTGGCGAAATATGCGTGGCCAGCTGGTGCAACTCTTTTTGATATCCTCTCGGATTATGTATCCTCATGACAAGTACGTTGGGGTGTGTTTCGGAGCACAACAGGATTCATATCACACCCGTCAAAATAGTCACTGATTGCCTCAGTATCAAGTTAGCGTGGAATTGAGGGCGTCCGAATATGCGAGTCACTCGAAGAAAGAGCAACTATGTCATTCTTTTCCTTTTACTTGCTCTTGCCGGTGTATCTGGATCAGGCTTCGTCTTCCTTTCGCAGCCGGCCCGTCCCCCTCCTGACACGTTCATCATGGAAGTAGATGGGGACCCTGACTCGATGGACCCTCATGTTACCGATGACGTCTACGGCGCCCGAGTCTTCTACAATGTCTACGAAACCCTGTATACATATCCATGGGGCACCGCGGATACCGAACCATCAGTTCCACTCTTGGCCGCGTCCGCGCCAGTGATCTCTGCTGATGGTCTGCAGTACAACATCTCGCTTCGTCAAGAAGTAATCTTCCACGATTATACCCCTTTCAACGCCAGCTGTGTCAAATGGAACATCGAGAGAGCAGCCAAGATGTTTGATGTCAGTGGTCCGGCATGGATGATAATCGAGCCGCTCAAAGGAGGTGGGACTCTCAAGACTGAAGCTTTCGTAAACGGTACGAACTCGCCTGAGTTTGCAGCAGCGTTCGATGAATGGCAGGCGAATTCGAGTGCAGTAGTCGTGTTAGACACATTCACGGTCCAGTTCAACTTGGAGCGTCCATTTACGCCATTCATTGCGACAATGACTCACTCGGTCGGTTCTATGATGAGTCCGACCTGTGTTCTGACAAACTCCGTCAACGACACTGGCCCAATGGACTCTCACTGGGGTGTCCATTATGGTGAAACGTCCACATTCATGGGAACTCATACATGCGGTACTGGTCCGTACATGCTGGATGAATGGAGGCCTTACGAGTTTCTCAAGTTGGACTTGTTCGAGGACTACTGGAGGATCTATACGGTTGACACGGCTATTGCTCCATTTGTCCCCGCCGGTCTTATTGAGAGCGTCTACATCAATGTGAACGAAGACGTGATTGGGAGACTGCTGAATCTGAGGACCGGTCTAGTAGATTATGCTGACTGGCCGTCAATCCACGCGGACGAGGTCTGGGTCAATGACTCGATTGGTTCCAGGGACACAAATCTTGAGGTAAGAACAGGTGGCCTGAGCTATTCGGTGACGGCGCTCATCTTCAACTTAAACCTAAACCGCATCAACATCACCCGGTATGGAGAAGAAAGGAAGGTCCAGAGCCCGTTCGTGTACAGAGAACTTAGGAAGTGCTTTTCCTACGCTTTCAACTACGGTGAAGCAATCGATTCGTTGCTTGGAGGTTGGGGCATTCAAGCCAAGGGCTTCATTCCGCAAGGGATGTTCGGTCAGAACTCTTCCTACTGGCTAGAGCATTATGACATTGATGAAGCTGTTGACTGGTGGAACCAAGCGATGCTGCTGCCAGGTTTCGTCGAAACCATGAACAACATGTCAGGCTACATTGACCTATACTACGATTCTGGCAACGAGATTCGAAGGCAGGCTGCATTACTGGTGAAAGATTGTTTTGCCGCAGTCTTGGCGAATCCTGCCACGAACCTGACTGGGATCCCCGTAATCCCAGAAATCAGGGTCAGCGCCCTCCGCTTGACCGACTACATTGAAGCTTTGGAAGACGGTGAGCTTCCCTTTTGGCTCGTCGACTGGGCGCCGGACTATGCTGATCCACACAACTACGCCTACACTTTCGTACACTCGCAGAGCAGGCACATGAGCGCTAGCGGCTACGAGAATGGCACTGTTGACGAGTGGATTGTCAATGCTTCAATGTCTTCAGACCAAGTCCAAAGGATGGATCTCTACAACAGGATTCAGGAACAGGTTTCCTTTGACCAGCCTAGCATCTACATGTATCAGCCCCAACAGTTCACTGTACATAGGGCTTGGCTCAAGGGCATAGGTCTCGTGTTCAACCCAATGCACGACTTCTACATCTTTGAAACCTTCAAGGACTACGAAGACGACTTTTACTATGCGCCTTCGCCAACGTACTTCGATCCTTTGTTCTCACTTGGCATGCTACTAATTGCTGCCGTATTCATCTCTCTTCTGGAGCGAGCCTTCAGCAGCCGAGGTGGATCATGCATCAATCTCTTCATGCTATTGATAGTACTCTTCTTCCTAGTTCCGTTTCTGATGAACCCAGTTCTAATCTTTCAGTTCTTCTTCAATCCGGCATCTGCAGTCATATTCTCCATCCTAGGGATACTCCTAGTGTTCGAACCAGATCCGGAACGCAGCATAGAGCAGGGTGCTACGTATTATCCATGGGCGGACTATCAGATAGCTCCTAGTGGACAGAAACCCTTAGAGTCGGACGCCACAATGGATATGCATGATGCAAGGTACTCCTCAACTATTCATGAAGTCGCAGATGACGACTCCAGACCAACACGAGATTCGCAGACTACAGAAATGGAGTTCACAGAAGCCAGATGGTTTGAAGAGGAAGAGAGTGATAGCCCTGTGGCCATTCTCATCAGAACAATGGCTCACGGCATAGCGTACTCCACTTTGATCTACCTTGTCGGCTTCGACATGGTATTCATGTTCTTCTGGTTATTCGGACCGGCATCGGCCCTCGGCTTCTTCATTGGAATAGGACTACTCTTCATAACAATGGGATGGTCAAATCGAGCCTTGACGAATAGACTCTGGAGAATCGAGAGCAGTGACCGATGGCTTTCCCTATTCTTCCACGGAGTGCTTCTCTTCTGTGGCTTCTACATCGTGTATATCGTTCAGATGTATGTTTTTGCAATTCTAGGGATAACGTACTTCTTGTACCCTCTGGCATTTTCACCAGTCAACATCATAGTGGGCGCAATGCTTGATGGACACCTTGCAAAGGTGATAGCAAGTATATGGCGTGTGACTTGATTGGTTAGTCAACTGGAACAAGGATCACAGCGGGGGAGTCCCAGAAGAGAAAGAAGTTGCGGAGCCCTGAGGCTCCAAGAATCAACTAGAAATCATCAACCTCTGAGGCTGGTTTCCTGACTCCAACACACAAGGACCCGTAGCTTGTCAGTTTCCACTGCCCATGTTTGTTTCGGGCGACTGTGACAGGTCTCGGTGAGTCGGCTCCTCCACTCTCAATGAAGATGGGGCTCAGAATCCATAGACAAGACCCAAACCGAGGAAGATGGCTAATGCCATAAAGACGATTGTGAGTAGCGCTAGCAATCTGTGCACAAGGAGGTGCCTCTCCCGAGTCAGACCCAACCGGGCTCTGCTGTATCCCGTTAATGCTGTTATGACTGCCAAGACGAGAGAAGCGGCACCTATCCATGTATGTGGATAGAAGAAGTGAACGCCTTCGCCAAGTGACACCATGTAGAACGCCGCAAAGAAACCAGCGACTACTGCTGCACCAAGAGTTGCGATTAAGCGATGGACCCGCAGCCACCATCTTCGCTGCCTCATGAACCTAGCGATCAAAACTGTGAAGATGAAGAGGATGATCGCTGTTGTCATAGTCCCTGCGTAAACCTGCCATAATTCAATCTGCGCTACTCAGCGTGGCCTCCTTCAGTCTCTGCCAAGGCTATCTTCTTCTGGCAACCATGACCACCACCATTACTAATCCAAGAGCAATGACCACTCCTGCTATGAGAAGCGTGGTCGGGAAGAAGTCAAGTTCTCCGTTCGTTCTGCCACCGTTGGTGGTCGTAGTTGTCGTTGTTGTTTCTGTTGCGGGCTCAGACACCGTAAGGGTCCGTTGGTTAATGCCGCCAAGTACGCATTCGGCCCACACCCTCAGCACATCACCATCAGTCGCAGCAACTACAAACGTGTCACTTGCAGTGAAGCTACTCTCTTGATTAGTATAGAGAGATGAAGTGAATTTGACGTCATTCTTGAATACGGTAATGTTCTCAATGTAGTGTGAGTTAGGATCTCCAACAGTGTGTGAGATTGTCACAGTAAGCTCTTGTGAATTCCAGTCATACAGAAGTGTCATGTTCGAGGGTGCATGGGCCGTCACAGGTGCTGGAGCCATTGTGGCAGCGATGAATACAACGATCGCAGTAATCACAAAGACCCTAGAAGCTGAAAGTCGTCTACTCATGATCTCCAGTCCTCACTTATTGTGCAGTTCTTTCTGAGGAATGAGAGTGTTCGGAAAGGAAGAAAGGCCCAGCGGGTGGAAGTGGATGTTGAACTTCCCTCAGCCTTAAGTGCGGACACCTGTAGACATTGTTCTACTCGGGGACAAAACTATGAGTTCGAATAATCGTCCTGAAGCTTTTGACTGGCAATTGTATCCACAGGCTGAGAAGCTTCTTCTTCAGAGGCTCGATGAGTTCTTAGCTGCTAGCAGAGTGGCCAGAAATCTCTCTGCGAGAATGACAAGTGAAAGCTCAACAAGATTGTTCGATTGGATTGATCACATTGTTCTTCCCAATACTCTCATTGAACCAGAAACCCTGCTGGAGCTCGGATTCGTGGAGAATCATAACATTGAGAGAATTGAAGGAACGCGGGTCTTTGAGCACAACATGTCGATTCTCTTTCCAGTCCTTGTATCAAAGGACGAATCGACCCAAATCGCATTGAAACCCGAAGACCTAGACCGCTTCCTTCAGATGAACGGTCGATACTATGCTTGGCCCGGTGACACTCCAGGCGATGCTGAGATGTCAAGGGTTCATGACAATGTCGAAGGAACCCCTTACAGTCCCTACCGGCGTGCCCTCGTCAACAAGGAAGGCAGTCACCAAGTGTGGGCTGTAGAACGGCGTGGCTGGAATGGATATGCCGTTCAGGATGACTGGGCATCTGCCCAACATAGTGACTACGAACTGGTCCTTCGCAAGTTCCTGACACGCCGCAGGCACTTCAGCAGCGACAGAAGCGGACTCGAAGCAACGCTTGAACTCGTACGGCTAGGCTGCGATGAGATGGCGGAGGAGAGAGTGGCGGACGCGTTCTTTAGGGCAGAACGGCAGTTCTGGATGAGTAGGGAGAGAGGAGGTCAAGTCCAGTGGGCTGGACAGTCAAGGCTAGGACTGGGGTGGGGCAATCACGATCATCACACATTCCGTTCGTCCCGAGAGAACTTCCATCTGCTCATTCAGATATTCGAAACAATGGGATTCGAGCCCAGAGAACAGTTCTTTGCAGGTCAGAAAGCGGGTTGGGGGGCACAGGTCCTTGAGCACCCGGTTTGTCACATAACCATCTTTGCTGATGTGGACATTTCAGTCGACGAACGAAACCGTGACTTCGCACACGAACCAATGGAGCCCAGTGACAACTTGGGGACCATAGGATTGTGGGTGGCGCTTCACGGAGAAAGCATTCTGCAAGCTGGAATGCACCACTTGGCAGCACGGGTTGATTTCAGCCGTGCGAGAGCAGGACTTGAGAGATATGGAATCCGAAGTCTGTACCCATTCTCGGATTTCAAATTCCTGAAACAGGCGTTCGTTGAATCAGAAAGAAGACCAGTAGAATCTGAAAGACTAGAACTGATATCTGAGAAAGGGTTGATAGACCAAGAACGGCGGAACGACTTCGGGGACAAAGGAGCTATTGGCAGCCACATTGAAATCATTCAGAGAGGACAAGGATTCAAGGGATTCAACCAGGACTCTGTATCTGTGATAATCAGTGCCACGGATCCCCGCAAGCATACGGAAAGGAATGCCTGAGTATCGAGCGACGAATTAACCGACGTGGGCTATGGACTCCTTCTCAGTTAGCTATATCTGATGTTGGGAGCATGGCATGTCCAACTACAGAGTGAAACACAATGAAACCGGTTGACGTCGGCAGCTTTCCACTGCACGCAGACGAAGCGCGCTATCAGTCGGGGGCCTCTTCCATTGAGATGAATCCGACTGTCCTAGACACAGATGATGCGGGGTTCTTCATTGAAACTCACAATGATGTGTTTCGCCGGAAGGCGGAAGCACTTGGTCCTGAAACTGCAGTTGTGTGTTATGCTCAGTGTCGCGGAATGATAGATCAGTTCTTTGAGCCAATCTTCCGGTATGTTCTGGGAGAGCCCGACAAGCTGCATGGGAAGATAGTGTCACAGGAAACCGCACAAACAGTGGCCATGGCCATCGCAGAGAAGAGAGGACATCTGCCGGAGAAGAGGGCGAATATTGCAGAGATAATTGCACTCGAGTCAGGTGCAGAGAAACTCTGCAAGCAACTTCAGACTGGCAGAATCTCCTACAAGGCATGTGTGACTGGCCCACTTGAGCTGACACTGAACTTCCAGAGACTGCTTGGATTCCCTAGGGTGTACGATGACACATTGGTGGAGTTCTTCACGGAGGCCGTGCGCGCCTATGTCAAGAATTCTCACAGAAACACCAAGTACCTTCGTGCAGAGATAGTCACTGTGGATGAGCCCTCGATTGGCTTAGAAGGCTTGGCTGACTTCTTCTCTGATACGGGTACTGATGCCAAACTGAATCACCTCCTGTCCTGCTGGAATAGAATCTTCGACCAAGTTCCGGGAAACTGTTACAGAGGGCTCCACCTGCATACTTCTCCATTCGAGCAGCTGTTTCACTCAAACTGGAATCTCTTGGAAGCACATGTAGGAGTCTATGTCAAGAAAGAATGGCTTGAGGACTATGATAAATCGATTAGAGCGGCACTCATGAGAACTGACGGGCCGACGATTCCAAAAGGGACCGACCTGAAGGCCGCTTGGGAAGAGATTCGTTCTGGAAATTACGAGAAGTTCCTACAACCGTTAAACGACATGACTGAGATTCTCAGCGAATACGTTGAGATGTATGGGTTGGAGCGGGTGCCTTTTGCAGGACCTGAATGCGGCCTCGGCCCATGGGATTGGCCGCACGGAGACACTATGGCTCTTCGAAACTTGGAGAACATCAAAAGGTGCATTCGAGATTTCGGGTCGAAATAGGGGTGATCGGCGCTGAGTGACGAGCTCACCTTCAGGATTGTCTTTGCTGCATCCTATCTTGTATTTGCAGGTGTCAGAGGCTACTATACGTACAAATCGCGGGGAGGAGCCCCATTGCGATCTAGGAGGGAGAGGTTTGAGGCAATCACTGAGCGAGGGAGAATCAGTGGCATCTTCCTCACTGTCTTCTTCTGGCTCTTTGTCATAGTTGTCGCCCTCTACTTGATAGATTCTCCGTGGATAACGTGGTCCTATCTCATTCTGCCCGTCGAAGTTAGATGGATTGGATTTGGGTTTGGAGTGGTCGCAGTGCCATTAGTTTGGTGGGCACATAGGACACTCGGGGAGTATTTCTCCTACGCCCTTGAGGTCAAGGGTGGTCATCGCCTAGTCACGAGTGGACCGTATTCTAGAGTACGGCACCCAGTCTACACGTTTCATATTCTCTTCAGTGCGGGGATGGCACTGCTGGCAGCAAACTGGCTGCTTCTCTTGTTCTGGGTCATTAGTATCCCAGTCGCATACCAGCGGATGCTCACAGAAGAGAAGATGATGATTGACAGATTCGGCGACGAGTACATTGACTACATGAAACAGACTGGAAGATTGGTTCCCAGAATGTCATTTCGTTCAGATTCCTGACGGAAGTGAGGTTTCCGAGATACCGTGTCTTTTGAGGATCTCATTGAACACCGAGTCGAGCTTTGCTGCGTCCTCCTCAGGCAATGGCTCCACCTTATGTTCTTCCAACATCTTAGCGACTTGCTGGTGGGCCTTGCTCGTGGAGTCCTTGGACCCTTGTTGCTTCCACGCATCATGTGATAGTCTGGATATCACCTCAGAAGGCATCACGTGTTCCTTCCTCACGTGCTTTCGTGTATGCGATTGGTTCAAAAACTGACCTCCGGGCCCCACTGAGTCAATCAGGCCAGTGACGACTGAGAGGTCCTCGAGTAAGATACCCTCGACAATCCTACGCGCGGCCCTGCAAATCTCGTTGTCGAGAACGAGCTTCTCGAGTGATTGGCAGCTTATACTCGCAAGCATACCCGGACCAGATATTACATTGATTCCCGCCATAGCGGCCAGAATGAGACCCATTGCTGTTTCGTATCCACCTTGTGCGTCCACCGTCATAGAATCTGAAATACCGAGATAGGCATGAGTAGGTATTCCGTAGAACTTGCCCATTTCTGCTGAGGCGCATGCTACAATCGTTGCTTCGGGTGCCCCTATTCTGCTTGTTCCATGCCTTTGGTCAAGAACCGAAGTAGCACCACCATAGACCAGAGGGCTGCCTGGATTCACTAGCTGAGAGATTACGACTCCACTCAGTACCTCCGCATTTGCTTGAACTAGTGTACCGCTCAGAGTGATGGGGCTGGTTGCCCCTATCAATGGCGCCGGCACGATTGACGCAGGAATACTGTGGGTGGCACAGTCAATGAGATTCTGTGTGCTGACATCCCCCCAGATCAAGACCGACAAGGGACAGCAATCAAAGACCGCTCTTGGCTCTTTCACCAGTTGCTTCTCGCCCCGCGCGACGGACGCAAGCATTCGGTTCATGTCCAAGAGGCCTTCTTTCGTGAAAGCTCCAGTGATGATGGGTTTTCGGGATTCCTTCAAGCCAATGTAGAGTCTGTAGAGATCCGAAATGGCTACTGGCACATCAGAGGGAACCATTGCCGTACTCTGTGCATCAATGCAATCCAGCGAGTCGACAAGCCTGACATGATGTATCAGGTCAATTGCCGTGGCCTTCCGAATCAATCCAGACTCGCCATCTCTGAAATATACAGACGAAGAGGCTGGATTGAAGAGAACATTGGTTCCGCCAACTTCGTAATGGTCCTTGCCATCTCTTGAGTAGAGTGTGAAAGAAGCAGGAACCTTTCGGAGCATGTCCTCAATCAAACCTGATGGGATTCTCACAACTCCTGAAGAAGACGTAGCACCATTCTCACGAAGAAGCTTGACAGCATGTTTATTCTTCACAGCGACACCGGTTCTCTCAAGCACTTCCAAGGATGCCGAATGAATCTCTTCCGAGTCGGAGCGAGAGAGAAAGCTTACCTTAGCCGTCAATGGAAATCCTCCTGCCACATGAATAGAACGTTGGAAATATGCTTGTTGGCAGAATCTCAAGTCCAGTCTATCATTCCTCGGAGTGCATTGAGCGCCGGGGGCATCTTTCTCTCCTTATTGTCTGATGAAGCAACGAGAGTGACATCTCCGTCGAAGGTGATCTTCCTCATGCGCCGGCAGGGGAAGAGTGGGGATAAGTCAAGGACAGACAGCTCGTTGAGCTTCAGAGATAGCTGGCGCAGCTTCTTGCATTTGCCCAAAGGGCCAAGGTCAAGAGATTCCAACTTGTTCTCATAGAGATGAAGTGTTTGAAGTTCAGAGCAACTTGCGAGAGGCAGGAGGTCTATCTGCTTCAATCTGTTGAAAGAGAGGTCCAAATAAACTAGGCTACTGCATCCGCTGAGTGGCTCAAGGTCAATCTGGTCAAGCCTGTTGCCACCGAGAGATATCTCGAGCAGACTTGGAATCTCGCTGAGGGGAGAGAGGTCTATGAGATTGAGATCATTCCCAGAGAGAGTCAGCACTTCCAGATTGCCAAACTGGCGAAGTGGAGTCAGATCGGTTGTGAATATCCTTCGATCACCTAGGTCGATTTGAGTAGTCGAGGAGTCAAAGTTCTCTACTACCTTCCCGCCTGTCTTGGTTTCACTCCAGATTGTGATCTCTTCCATAAAGGTCACGCAGCCTTGCTACCCGGGAGAACGCCCTCAACCTCAACTGGAATCCATCGCCCAGGCTCTCCAAGCTTCTCGACTGCAAGAATCATTCCATGGCTCTCGATTCCTCCAATCGTTTTGGGCTCAAGATTGATTAGGAACAGAGCTGTCAGGCCTTCAAGCTCTTCCGGTTGATAGAGATGTCCCAAACCTGTAGCCATAGTCCGAGTCTCTATGCCGATGTCCACAGTGATCTTCAGCAGACGGTCTTTCTTTGGCACTCTCTCACACTTCAGTATCTTGCCCGTTCTAAGATCGATTCGCTGGAACTCATCAAATGAGATGGTATCTTTCACAGGATCGTGTTCTACCACATCTTTCTCCTCCTCAATTACATCTTTCTGTGCGGCCTCTGCGGCGCTAATTCGATTGCTGGCGGCCTCTTTCAGCTCTGCAAGAAGCGTGTCATCCATCTTTGATATCACAGGAACAGGTTTGCCAAGTTTGCCACCAACTTGCAGGGGTTCAAGCGTTTCTTCAAGCTGTGCCTCATGGACGTCTGAATCTAGACCAAGCTGCTTCCAGACGGTTTCGGCTGCAGATGGCAGAATCGGTTCAATAAGCACTGCCAGTGCCTTTGTTATGGACAGAGCGTTGTAGAGGACCTCGCCGCACTTCTCCTTGTCTTCTTTGACTAGCGTCCATGGCTCTTTTGCCTGGAAGTATTCGTTGCCCGTCGTTGCAAGGCCAAGTATTGCATCAGAGACCCTTTTCAGCTCATACTCGTTAGTGCCATCGATGACTCCCTCTATCGTGTCCTCAATTGACTTCTTTAGCTTGGGATCAAGACTGCCCTTGGGCACCTCTCCGTAATGCTTCTTTGTGAAGTGAAGACCACGATAGAAGAAGTTGCCAAGCGTTGCAACCAACTCGTTGTTGACTTTGTCAGCAAAGGATTGCCATGTGAAGTCCAGATCTTTTGTCTGAGAGGTCGAACTCACGATGTAGTAACGAAGGTAATCAGGTTCTAGACCCCTGTCTAGGAAGTCCTCTTCAATCCAGACAATGTAACCTCTGCTCCTACTAAAGGTATGACCCTCAATCTTCAACATGCCAGAGGCGACTATGGCATACGGGAGATTGTAACCGCTACCCTTCAGCATAGATGGCCAAAGGATGCAGTGATGGTATACAATGTCCAACCCAATGTAGTGAACAAGGCGTCCGCTGCCTGGTTTCCAGTACTTCTCCCACTCATCCGGTTTCTCTATCTTCTTTGCCCATTGTTCGGTACTCGACATGTATCCGATGGGTGCGTCAAACCAGACGTAGAGCACAAGTGACTCGTCATCTGGATACTTGATTCCCCAGTCAAGATCGCGGGTGATGCACCAATCGATAAGTCCCTCCTTGACCCAATCCAAAGCATAGTTTCTGGCGTTCTTCGTGATATCGGCTTCCTCGAGGAATTTCCCAATTGGCTCCTCAAAGGCTTTGAGTTTCATGTAGTAATGGGTTCTTGTCATCGGTTTCGTTGGGTTTCCGCAGACAGCACATCTCGGACTGAGTATTAGCCCTGGCTCAATATACCTTCCACAGCCTTGGTCACACTCGTCACCCCGTGCATCTGCGCCGCAATACGGGCAAATGCCCCTCACAAAACGATCAGGTTGAGATCTACCACAATGGTCACAGTACGGGGTCTCTAGCTCTTTCGAGTAGATGTATCCGTTCTCCTTGAGCGCTCCGAGTATCTGCAATGTTCTATGGTGATTCTCAGGGTCATCTGTTGAACCATAGTTGTCGAAGATGATGTTCAGCTTCGGAAAGGTCTCCAAGTAGTGTTTGTGGTACTTCTTGTAGGTTTCAGTGGGAGTTAGACCCTCTGCCTCGGCTGCCGTCAGTACTGGGGTTCCATGAGTGTCAGATCCACAGATGAAAGTCACCTCAGTTCCCATCTTCCTTAGGAGTCTGACAAAGACATCTGCAGGCACGTATGTGCGGAGATGCCCGAGGTGCATCTTGCCACTAGCATATGGCAGTCCACACGTCACGCACACAGGATCCGTAGTCGGATACTTTCTCTTCTTCTTGCTCAGTTTCGTCACACTCCTGACACTCTAATGAGCGGGACTTCATCTGGCTTTCACTGGACAGCTGTAATGTACAGAAAGGGAATAGCCCTCACTGGCGGTGTTTCTTCCGTCGAATTGTTTGAACACGTGTTCTATCGCTCTGTCCTTGAAGCTTCTTTCCCGCCTTGGAATGTTAGAATTCTCTCCTACTAGTGGAGATATAACTCTAACTATGAATCAAGAGAACGAAAATGGACTGTCCATAGAGAGCAGAGGGTGTCTAACAGCTGCTGAAAACTTGGACGAAGTTGGACATCTATTAGAAGACTGTTGAACCAACAAGGGCACTTCGGAAACGTGCCTATATACTCAGTTCCTGAACAACAACTTGAGGTTAACCTGACACATTCTCAGACCTCAGGGAGTTCATCCCAGTGCCGTTTCTGGGAGGACATCACTCCCGTGTCCAAGTATGTCCAACATACAATGAATGGTGTGGAGGTGGGACCCAACAGCCCACCCCCACGTTGTCTCGCCTGCCGGGAGGTGCACGGAGACAAAGAATGACCTCATTGTGAAATGAGGAGCATGAATCTACGAACTAGCGTAGAGGTATCTGAGACTCTCGGCGTCCGCATCAGTAGGATCTCGGTCGCTGTCAAGCAGACCGTACAGAACATGCAGGACTTCGGCGTTCTTCTGAAGGGTTGATGAGGGTCGTGGGTTTGAGGTCATTTTTGTCAAGTCTCCGCTTCATTCAGTTTCTGTGGGACAACTCACCTCTACTTCCTGTGCAGGAACATATAAAGATTGATGAAACGTAAGAACTATTCAGGTATTATCTAAGTATATACCGACGTAATACAGGACGATTATAGACGTAGAACTGAACGAGGGGTCATCTAGCTACTGTCTGCGCGGGTGGCTGGAATCATTTCCAAGAGAAAAAGGGGGGAGAGGGGGTTATTGGATCTATCCTGTGACTCCTTTGTGATGGTCCAATCGAATGATCGGAAACTGCCACGTGTCCCTATCCGCCATTTGTAATTACTTTCCCCTGAGCAATGACGTCATGCTTGTGAATACTCTCAAGCGAACGAGCTTCAGCACACATGTCTAGCGTCCTATCCTCGAATTTGTTCTTTGCGTTTTGCAGAATATTCCGACAGACGTCCTCAACGAAAAGCGGGTTGTCATGCATTTGTTTGGTCACGTGCAATTCGTCCTCAAGTTTAAGCAACGAGTAGGTCGGGCTCGAGAATGATCTCTCAATTACCTCTATCATGTCACCATAGGTTGGGATATTCTCAGTACTCCCTGTAACTCTGAGAAACCCAACAGCGCGCTGCATGTGGGTCAGACCATGATTGTTCGCCATGCAGTGAGGGCAGACTGTGTTACCTATGACACTGACCTCGACATCGTGTGAGAAAGGCTCCCCCTCGACTTTCGTGGTGGAAGCAGTGATGTCACAGACCTCCCAGGTCCTCTGTTTTGATGCCGGTGTCTTTGTGGCATATCCAAACTCAAAATCGAACTTAATCTCGCCACGGCTATAGCGATGCTTGTCGGAGAGAGCATCAAGGACTCTCATCTGAAGCTCCTCAACCGAATTGTAGACACTGAACTCTTCGCTGATGACTTCGGTCATTGACTCCACCAGCCTTGACATGTGGACTCCCTTCAAGTCGGCGGGCAGGTCAATCGTGAACTCGACTCTCGGGATGAGGTGGTGCCTCAATCCACTTCGCTCCGTTATCAGAAATGTCTTGAGATCCTTCACCCCGACTTTGTTCAGTTGGATATGATGATGTGGCTTCTCGTTCTGTGTGTCTACTACCAAGCTGTTTCGCCTCAATGGAACCGGCCCATTCACTGATTGCCAAAGCTGTTGACCTTGCTGTAGGCCTTGACCCAGAGCGGCGGGACTCTGCTTTTAGCTTTGCGCTGAGTACGGCTCTGTTGCAAAACACATCAGATGACACACGAGAGGTAGTTTGCGCGCTCCG
>JBHIAE010000010.1:0-72685 GCA_046758445.1 Candidatus Thorarchaeota archaeon
TCAAGAATGTCTATAGCCTTCTTCTTGGCATCGCCAGGGAGCCCGAGCTCGGTCCCGAACCTATGCACGAATTCCACTGGGTTGCTGTGTGGAATCTTCAGGTTCAGATAGCGGAGAATTAGTCTAACGCAGAGGCTCAGTTCCTTCCTTGTGATGTGTATCTGATCTGTGATTTCTTCGAGGGGCCGTGGAACCTGATGCACTCTACAAGCGAGGTATAGTGAAGCTGCAATCATCCCAAGGATTGTACGTCCTCGGGTGAGACGCTTTCGGAGAGCCTTTCGGTAAATCACTGCAGAAGTTTCTCGAATTGAGTAGGGGATGCTCAATTGAGAACTGATTCTATGGAGTTCAGTCATTGCAACCGCAAGGTTGCGCTTGTCAGAGGAATGTACCTTGGTGCGTATCTGCCACTTTCGCAGCCTATGTATCTGTGCTCTTCGTGTAGAAGTCAGTTTTCTCCCAGAGGCATCGACATTTTGACGTCCGATTATTGTCGTCAGTCCTTGGTCGAACTTACTCCAGTCAGTGGGACCCCCCACGCGCTGCCGGGCGTTCTGCTCATCGGCAGTGAACGCACGCCACTCAGGACCCATATCAATAGATCTGTCAGAAAGAACAAGCCCACAGCTCGAACAGATTATCTCTCCCCTGGTACTATCAATGAAGACTTCGTTTGAGCTACAGGTAGAACACACATATCTGGCCGCACCAAGTACTTTATCTCTGGATCTCTTTGTCTTCGCCTGTCTGCTGGCCAGTGCAATCATCTCCCTGCAAACCCTATCGAAAGATAGAGTTGCCGTCAGAGCAGTTGTGGATACCGGTGCAGTGTGCCCACCCATGGCGTTGAAAGGGCACGTGTTAGTGACGCGCGAGTTCTCAGAGAGAACAGGTTGCGCAGACAGAAAATCATTATAAACTCTTTGCCGCTTTCACTGAAATCATTCATTGTATAGTTGAAGAATGTATAGCTCATGTTTCGTGCTAATACTATCGCCATTTGTGCCCTTGGTACCACGGTCGAGCATCTCTAGCGTTTCATTTATGAGCCAAGCAAATCATTCTCGTAGTCAATGAGGTGAATTGTATCTTGGGTGGTGAGAAGGCCATTGACAATCCCTGGGCTCATGCCGTCGACCTAGTGATGGAAGCGATAGCGAGAGCAACAGGAGGCGAGTTGGAGACTGTCAAGGGCCATCTAGAGATTCCTCCGGACTCAGCTCTCGGGGATCTCGCCATCACTCTGGCCTTCCGCATCGCCAAGGAGCGAGAGGAGAATCCCGCCAAGATTGCAGCCGAGATGTCTGAAAAGTTGAAGCGGGAGGCGGATTTGGAACCACTGATCGACAGAGTAGAAGTCAAAGGACCCTACATCAATCTGTTTCTGTCAAGAGGCCCCCTAGCAGACCTAACCATACACACAGTGGACAACCTAGGTCCGGAGTATGGCAGAACCCGAGATTACATAGGAAAACGTGCTCTCATAGAATCACCAGCCGTAAACCCCTCAAAGCCGTGGCACATCGGCCATACTAGAAATGCAGTACTTGGTGATACGCTCGGAAACATTCTCGAGGCTGTTGGGTACGAGGTTATCAGAACGGACTGGATAAACGACCTTGGTCTTCAGATTGCTCAACTGCTCTGGCGCCTGATGCAGGAAAAGAAGACCAAGCCAAAGGAGAAGTATGATCACTATCTAGGACGTCTATATGTCGATGCTCAGGAGAAATTCGAAACAGACGAGAAGGTCGAGGTCGAGATTAGGGAGGTTTCACGGGATCTTGAGCACCGCGATACAGAAGCAGCAAAGAGAAGCGAGAAGATGGTGACAGAGTGTCTCAAGGCACAGTGTCAGACTGCCTACCGTCTGGGCATATATCATGACTTCCAGATATGGGAGAGCACAATTGCTCACAGTGGGCTCCTTGATCGTGCGAGGGAAATGATGCTGGAAAGCGAGAACATCTTTGTCCCAGAAGAGGGCGATAAGGCAGGATGTGTCGTGGCTGACCTTCGCACCATTGACGAATTCAAAGACATGAAGGATCCTTACAAGGTACTATTCAGGTCGGATGGAACCAGAACGTACACAGGCGCCGATGTCGCATTCCAGATGTGGAAGTTCGGGATGGTTGAGGACCCGTTTCTCTACAAAGTCTTTGAAAGACAGCCAAACGACAAGGATGTCTTCAAGACCGCTACGGAAGGTACGAAGCACGACTTCGGCAAGATTGATCTCGTGTTCAATGTCGTCGGCTCCGACCAATCTCAACCACAGCGACTCGTGTACACTATCATGGATCTCCTGGGTTTCAAGGAGCAAAGCGAGAACTCGCATCATATCGCATACGAGTTTGTCGGGCTTGAGGGCGTCGATTTCTCAGGAAGGGAGGGAACTTGGATAGGATACTCAAGTGACGAGGTCTTGGACAAGGCTCAGAAGCTGGCAAGAGAGGAGGTCGAGAAACGAAACCCCGAAGAAGATGATACATTCAAAGACAGGGTAGCGACAATGATCGGGTCAGGCGCGGTCAGATATCACCTTCTCAAAGCATCACCTGACAGGAAGATCACATTCAGGTGGGATGATGCACTTGACTTCAACGGAGATGCCGCCCCGTATCTCCAGTACTCTCACGCAAGAGCGCAAAGGATTCTCGAGAGGGGAGGAACTGAAAGATCTTCGACTGTCGACCTTACCCTTCTTTCAAAGGACGAGGAATTTGCTCTCGTCAAGGCTATGGCCAGACTACCTGAAGAAGTACTAGAGGTTGCACGTGGACTCAGGAAAGAAGTATGGGGGACAAGTTTCAACTCAAATCATGTGACATCATATTGCTACGAACTCGCAACGCTGTTCAGTAAGTTCTACGACTCATGTCCAGTTCTGAAAGCAGAACCTCAGCTAAGGGCCGCCCGACTCGAGCTCGTGAGGGCCTTCAGAACGACCATGGCCAATTGTCTGCGGCTAATCGGAATTCCTGTCGTGGAGAGAATGTAGTTTAACCCGAGCTGACCTTCGCTGATGATATCACTATGGACGGGCTTATGATTGAGAGAGAAACTCTCGTGTCTTCACCAACCATCTCAACACGCTGAAGAAGATCCCGCATGTTTATGCCCACAAGGGTGCTCTTGACCGGATGCTGAATCTCCCCATTCTCGAAATATGCGCCCTCCATCACCATCGCACTAAGGTCACCAGTCGTCATGTTTGGACGATCTCCTGTGTTACGGCACAGAATCCCTTTGCCAACTTCTGACACCAAATCATCAAGTGAGCCTTTCCCAGGAGTCACCACAAGATTGGACGTTGAGATTGATGGTACACCAGAATACGATGGTCGGCTAGCGTTTCCAGTGTTGTCGACGTCGTCTTTGTTGGCGGTGTATGAATTATGGAGGAGGCTCTTCAGAACACGGTTCTCAATTACCTCGGTCTTCTGTGAAGGGAAGCCTTCGGCATCGAATGACCGTGAGCCAACACCCCCAGGCAGCAACCCATCGTCAACAAGGTGGAGCGACACCGACGCGATCTCTTCTCCGAATGCATCCGAGATATATGACCGCCCATATTGTACCTCTTCGGCGTTGACTGCTCCTGCGAAGCCCCCTCCAAGAACCGTACCTGACGCAAGAGGAGCCAGTATGACTGGCATGTCGCCGCCCTCAACGGTCTTGGCTCCAAGATTGTTCACTGCATTCTCCGCAGAGGTGCGACCAATCCAATCGGGATCAATGTCCTTGAGTGTGCGGGAAACCTGTAGCTCGTAGCTTGATGTCTGGTCCGTTTCAGTCTTGATGGTCGGAGACATGTACATCCAAGAGGATGTGGATTCGGCCGAACATGAGATTCCCAGCGAATTGACAATGACCCTCGCGCCGGTCGAGACACCAAGTTTCCCCTCGATTGCGAACTTGTATCCTTCAAGTGCATGACTCGTAGCATCGACTCCCCTCGCAATGAGATCTGCTGCATCCTCAGAGTCCAGTGCTTGAATTCTCGGGTCGAAAAGGCCTTTCACATCTGGGTAACTCGCTCTAACTGATGGTAGGCTGATGAAGTGGGGATCCTCTACGGAAGCTTTTGCCAGCTTCACAGATTTCTCTGCGGCTTCTATCAGGTCACTCTCCTGGACCGTCGTGACGTAGGCAAATCCAACCTTCTTGCCCACCACTGAGCGAATTCCGCAACCTGCATCGCGTTTGTCGGACGCACTCTTGATAGCATTGTTCTCGACATCGATGGAGAATGATCGTGTTGAACCTATGTACACCTCTGCCTGATCTGCTCCAAAGCCTTCAGCCTTTTGAGCCGCCTTGTGCGCAATGTCAAGAAGACGGTCTTTCATTTCACATTCCCCCCACCGGAATGCTTCTGATACGAGCATGTGGCCCTCCAGACATGTCCGGGACCATCTGTCCGTTCTTTCCGCATGTGCCAGCATCCATCTTGAAGTCCTTACCAACAGCATCGATCTTGGGAAGCACCTCAAGTATCTGTCCCGCAAGAGAAACATCTCTCACCATCTGTCCAATCTCACCCTTCTCAATGATGTAGCCATGACTGGCCTGAAACATGAATTGGCCTTTCGATGGTTCGGTGTAACCATAGTTGAAACTGCACAGCAGGATTCCCTCTCCGGTATCAGCAATCAGTTCATCAACATCCCAGTCGCCGGGCTCCATCAGAGTATTGGACATTCTGGGCAAAGGTGAGTGCATGAAGGACTGTGCTCTTCCGGCCCCGTTTGGCTGCATCCTCAACCGGACAGAAGTCTCTAGTGTGTGAAGAAGTTCTGTCAGTATTCCATCCTTGACCAAATGTCTCTTACTCGTTTTGGTACCTTCCCAGTCGTAGTCGAAGCTGCCACGCTCGCCAGGCATTGTTGGGTCGTCACTGAGGTTCAGGTGCTCAGGACCCACGCGCTTCCCGACCTTATCCTCGAGGACTGTCGTGTGTGCAGGCCAATTGTCTGCCTCACATGCATGTCCAAAGGCCTCATGTACCATCACACCATTCAGCACCGGGTCCATGACAACGTCATAGTTCCCACCCTTCGCTGCAACAGAAGATAGCAAGTCAATTGCCATCGTTGCAGACTCCTCGCCAATGTTCTGCGGCCTTTCTCTTTCAAGCTCTTCGAAGCCGCCCTTGACCCCATGCGACTTGAAAGCACGTTGTCTGCTTGTGCCGTCCCTGGCAGTTGACATGGAGATGATTCGTGGTAGCGTGTTCGTGGTCCGGACGTCTGTACCCAGAGAGTTGGCAATGTAGAGCTCAGTCCAAAGGTCACCATACACTGTTCGCGTGTTTATGATTCGATTGTCGAAAGACCTAGCTTGGTCATCAATCATCTTGACGTAGATCATCTTGTCCTCAAATGTCACGTCGTCAAATGGTTTTGGCACCCGGTAATCAATGCGGTCCTTGAACGTAGGACCGTCTATGTCGAACTGCTCCGCCACTCTGGACTTTGTTGCAAGAGCCAGTTTGGCTACAGACCTTCCGGTTTCTCGCATTCCTTCATTGGTCAAATCAGTGGTTTGACCAAAAGCCCAGGCCCCATCGATGAAGGCTCGTATTCCAGCGCCCCTGAGACGAGAGGCCAAGAACCTCTTGGTAACACCGTCGGTCATCTCGATAATCGTAGTGACCGTGTTCTCGATCCGCACATCCGCGAAGGATGCGCCTTCATTCAGAGCTGCTTCGATTGCGGCTTGTGCAAGATTCTCCATTGGCATCACGGTGATGTCAGTGATGCCGACTGAAACCGTGTGAATCCATTATAACTGATGTGGACTGGCAGCTTTCTGTAGTACTGAGTGTGTCCTCATACTCAGAGGACCTACTAATACGAGCGTGATACACGGGTTATTCTTAGCTTGCATTGGTACAGTACAGGACATAGGAGCTATACACTTGACCCTAGATTCTTCGTCCAAACGTTGTCCCTCATGTCAGCGTAACAATGCCAGTCACATGTGTGAGGACTGTGGCACTGTGCTATGCTCTGAGTGCTTGGAACCTAGATCAAGTGAATACCAAGTATGCAAAGACTGTCACAACTCAGTATCCAGTTCGTACGAAGAGGACAAGATAGAAGTCTGTCCTGAGTGTGAGTCTGAGAACATAAGCACCGGTCGACGCACCGAGGACATGTGCCCCCGATGCCACTCAGGCCGCATCGTCCTTCTTGAAGAGAAACGAAGAAGCCTTGCGCAGGACCTTCGCCATGCAATAATGAACATTCAATATGGCCATACTAGACTTCGCGAGTTCGCGAATCGATTGGACTCAGCTAAGAGGATACTTGTTTCGTTGAGGATGGCGAACTTCCTACATTATCATTGGCTTGAGGACAAGATTGAAACAATCCAAGAGGAGCTTCCTGCAATCAAGAACAGGGTTGGTAACCAAGCTGAGATAGTATCCCGAAGAATGGCAGCGGAAACAAGCGGACTAATAGACTACAATCGGTGGACTCCAGGACAATTTCCATTCATCGAAGGGGTCACAAACAGGGTTTCAGAGATTAGCAACCACTACAAGCAGAACGTAGACGATGCTCTGGATGAAGTGAAGCCCTTACTGAATGACGTGAGTACGCAGCTTGATGGACTGAGCTATCACCGGACCGAGTTCAAAGAGTTCTATGAACATGGCGAGTTATCCGTGAATGAACTGCCTGTCTGTGCTCTGCCAGATATCAAGATGGTGGGGAGCAACTTCCTGAAGAATGACAAGGCCGAGGGGACCATGTATATCACCAACAAGAGGTTGATCTTCGTCGCTGAAACTGGCAGGCTTCGTAAGAAGACAGAGATTGTGTTTGACTTCCCACTCGTCTACCTGAAGGAGATAGAAGAGGACGGTCGCCTGAGGAAGAAGCTTGTCCTAAAGATGAAACAAGGAAACCTGCGGATTAGCTGCAATGAAGAAACGAAGAAGGTCCTTCCCGACTACATTGAGATTGCCAGACGATTTGAGAGGTACATGCAGACTGACCTTCAAAGAGTAAGGAAGATTGAGCAGAAGTCAGTGAGCATCAGCGATGTCCGACTCAAAATCGAAGGTTTGGTCTACTCCCTCCTTTCAGGTGGAAACATAGAGCTTCAAGACGGGTTGCCTACAAGACGGTGGCTGGACACTAGGGCAAAACCCACCCCAATGAGGATGCGCGATAATGCGTCAAGATATGACTACTATGACAGCTCAAAGAGGTTCAGAGACCACTTGGAAGACACCATAGGTCGGGCTGACTATGGTACAAGAGGCCAGGACACACAATTGGAAACACTGCGACGAAACGCAATGGAAATCGATGGGGCAATTGACGAAACAATTCGATTGATGCGTAGCGGCCATTTGGTCACTGAGGACTTCATCAGAAGGTATCGTGGACTCATGCGTGACTCATACTACACGAGAAGAGAGATTGAACGTGTTGCCAGGGAAATGGGCAGATACAGATGGTAGTTAGATTCCAAGTTCGCGCTCCAGCTCTTTGATGTCTTCTTCTAGAGACTCGGTTTCTGAAACAGGCTTAGCCACAGCAGAGGCGTCCAAAAGGCCTGCTTCTACATCAAGTTCCTGCATTGCACTTGATAGATCTTCAGAACTCACATCCATGGTCATGTCAAGTGCTTCACCGGAAATGCTGGCCTCAATCTCGAAATCATCAAGTCTTCGTGCGATTTCATCGACGTTCTCAACTAGCTTCTTCGCATCTGAAGTATTCCCGAGCATTCCGAGTATCTTACCGACTTCTTCTAGCGCGCGGCTCGTCTTCGCAGACGTCTGTGCTCGATTCAAATGAGCAAGTATCTTCAGTATTTGAAGACGCGACTTGTCTACGGAAAGAGCGAACCTACGAAAGCGAACCATCTCCGTCGCATAGGTTCGGAATGCCTCAACTTGCCCGGTCTTCCTGGCTTTGACAGCCCTGGCCTTTGTGTCCCGTTCCTCTTTCTCTAACTTGTTTCTCTGTCGCTCCAGCTGTTTGGCCAGGATTCTTAGCTGACTGGATACCTCGCCAGCATCAGGCCTCTTGCGACCCCATGAGAACGCCTTCCTTAGTGAATCCAAGAAAACTCACCACGTCTACGGGACATATTCCCTGAAGTCTAGCTTGGAAGTTCCGCGTTTAAACCTTCGCAGGACAGGCCAATCTGAAGGTCATCTCATCAGGAGTATACCACGTATGGTAACAGTCACACAGAAGTTATTAACGTCAGAAGGCCCCAATAGACCTGAACTCGGATGTCTGATAGGTTAGACCTGGGCTTGAAGAAACTTCTCGACAAGGCCATAGAACTGGACCAAAGGGGAATGAAGAAGGAAGCATCGCAGTACTATCTCAAGGCAAGCAAGGTCTTGATCAAGCTGTCTAACGCATCATCTCTTCCTTCTGTCAAGAAGCACTATGTGGATAGGGCTCAGGAATGTGTGGACAGGGTCAGATACATCTCCGGTATCAAGAAGAAAGCCAGGGGGCCTCCCGACGGTCTAACGACTCCGCTCTCACCAAGTCCTGTCAGAGATGCAGAGGCCATCAGCGAAACGGAACCAGAAGCCGAAGTGGAAATGGATGAGGACACTCGAAGACTGCAGGAGATGATCGCGGACACGATTATCTCAGAGAAACCCAGCACAAAGATGTCAGAGGTGGCTGGCCTCGAAGCAGCAAAGCAGGCCATCAACGATGCGATTGTCGCACCAATGAAACATCCCGAGCTATTCATGGCGAAGGCTAGACAACCATGGAGGGGAATTCTCTTCTATGGTCCAGCAGGCTGCGGAAAGACACTGATCGCGAAAGCAGTGGCTGCAGAGGTCAATGCCACATTCTTCAATGTTTCAGCAGGAAACATAGTCAGCAAGTGGCTGGGAGAGTCGGAGAGACTTGTCATGACCCTATTTCAACTGGCCAGAAAGAGCCAGCCAGCGATAATATTCATGGATGAGCTTGACTCAATTGGGGTTTCCAGATCCGGCGACGACGTTGGCGGAGAGAGACGTCTAAAGACCCAACTATTGACAGAACTTCAGGGACTAGCTAGTGAGGCTCAGGATAGAATAACTGTGATTGGCGCGACCAACTTGCCGTGGGAGCTGGATTTCGCACTCAGATCTCGGTTTGAGAAGAAGATTCACGTTCCACTTCCTGACAAGACTGCACGAAAGAACATCTTTCAGATTCACATGGAGGACATTGAGGTTTCATCGGAGATTGACTACGATGAGCTTGCGGACCTCAGTGAAGGATACAGCGGCCGAGACATTAGCGTTGTGTGCAGAGAGGCAGCAATGGAGCCGATTAGAGACCTCCAACACTCAGGTCGAATGGATGAGGAAGAAGAGATTCTAGATATTCGTCCTGTTTCCAGAGAGGACTTTCTCCAAGCGATTGAGAACATAAGACCGGCCACTTCTCCTGAGGATGTCAAGAGATACATCGACTGGGCGGAGGGTTCGTAGGTTTTGGGAGTCAAGGAAAGGCGCAAAGAGAAGGAGAAGGCAGAAGCTGCGTCAAAGACTGCAGAAGAAGAAGTCGAACCTGTCAAGGAGATTCGACCTCAGAGCATTGAAGAAACCCACAGACCTGTTGTTGAGATCGTAGAAGAGGCATCGGAGATTGTTCCGGAGGCTACCAATGAGGGGGTTGTCGAAGCAGTTGCAGATGACGTCACAACCTCACCTGTGGAAACCATTCTCCTCCCTTCGTGGGGCAATCAGAACGAAACTGAATGGATGTACAGCATACCCCCTAGGGAGGAAGACAAGAAGATGTGGGCGGAGGAGTGGGCAGACTTCGTTCTAGGGTGGGCTGAAGCAAGTGGAATTCACGTGCTCTCCGTCACTACATTCATCAAGGAGCCTCCTTTCAGCGATATCTCTGGGAAGGTAGATTCATTCCAACTGATTGGTGAAGTGCTGGTCGAGAAGAAGATTGCAGAGTGGCTTGACGAGGCGAGAAGACAGCTCCGAGTCTATTGGAGATTCCTCGAGGAATGGGCTGACATCATGTATCAATGGGCAATGAAGTCCGGAAAGCTAAGACTCGATGTGAAATCCATTGTAATCCAAGAAGAGGAACAGGGTTTCGCGAATCTGCCCGAAAAGGACATCCACATAATCATGAGAATCATGGTTGAGAAGGGAATGGCGACCTGGGTCGACAAGACGAAGGGTGCCATAAAGGTCAAGGTCTAGAGCTTAACGGGCAGACCCAAAGGATTGGTCACTCTTATCCCTGGCCCTAAGGCCGGGAAAGTAATAGCGGCCTCCAGTGGAGAAACGAATGTCAGCCACGGCCATTCCAGCATCGACGAGGCTCGCGAGGACTTGACGTGCATGGTCTTCTGACCATTTGAACTGCATCATTACCTCCTCAACCGATACATGACCTTTTGAAGCTGCTAGGTTGACAACGTCAGCCTGGTCTCTTCTTAGCTCTAAGGGGCGAAGCTCAACTACTTTCACACCGCCTCTAAGAGTACGAATCCCAGGGATAAGGCCATGTTCCGCCACTCGATTCACAGCCTCAATCACATCACTGTAACTCACGGCCTTGAGCTCAGGGAGACGTTTGACAACCTCAACGATCAGCTCTGCCAGCCCCATGAGACCTTTCGAAGCGTTTGCAGTGGCAACGTCAAGTATGGCGAGCCCAATGTAGTCATAGTACTCCTCTTGGGACATTCCGTCTGCTCTTGGATGAGTTTCAGACCTTTGAAGATTCAGCAGCTGAATAGCATCAGCAAATCGTTCTGTTAGCCTCTCCATCTCCATGAAAGAACTGATGTCAAGCCCAATCCGACTGAAGTCATCGATATTGTGTTTGACCTCTCTTGTAAGTGCTTCAGACTCTCTTTGATATGACCTGATATCGACCACTCCCAAATCGAACATCTTCTTCAGTTGGTCCAGCGTGGCTATGGACGCGTAGAGTTCTGACTGAAGTCGCTCCTGCATAGAGGTCTACCTTCATCCAACTACAAGACCCAGACCGGGCTGTGAGATGAGATTGGGGGGATGCTACTATAAGAGAGAGTATTATTCGCTGACGCTCTAAGGAGTGATTCTATCTCTATCTCTAGGAAGTAGTGTTGCTTCTCTGATGTTTTCAATCCCAAGCATCTGCATTGTCAGCCGCTCCACGCCCAATCCGAGACCTCCATGGGGTGGTGCCCCGAATTTGAAGGGATCAAGGTAGAAGGCGAAATCATCTGGATTGAAACCCTTCGCTTTGAATCTCTCTATGAGGAGGTCATAGAGATGAATGCGCTGGCTGCCGGTTGTGATCTCCATGCCTTTGTAGGTAAGATCGAAACTCTCAGTCATGCCCTCATCTGTGAGACTAGGCATTGTATATGCAGGACGCAATTCCATAGGATAGTGCGTTATGAAGACCATATCAGTACCGTACTTCCTTGGAAAGATCTCTCCAAGGAGGCGCTCCCCCTCTGGATCGATATCTTCAGTGATTGAGATCTCCTTCCCTTCTTGGTTCAACAGATCGATAGCCGTTTCGAACTTGATTCTCTTGAATGGAACCTTGGGTATCTCCAGATCTATCCCCAGAAGCTCAAGTTCTGCTGCTGATGCCTTTGCAGTTTCTTTGAATGAATGGTGTAGCATCTTCTCCTCCATCTTCATTACATCATCGACGTCACTGATCCAGGCCATCTCATAGTCAAAAGATGTGTATTCGTTAATGTGGCGGCGTGTGTTATGCTTCTCAGCTCTAAACACCGGGGCAATCTCAAAGACTCGACCAAAGCCCGCAAGCAACATCAATTGCTTGTAGAACTGTGGACTCTGTGCTAGGTACGCTTTCTTGTCAAAGTACTTTATCTCGAAGAGGTTGGCTCCACCCTCAGTCGCCTCAGCAACTATCTTGGGTGTGTGAATCTCTACGAAGTCATTGGCTTCGAGAAACTCTCGGGCGAATCTCACAAGGGAGTGTTGGATGTGGAATATTGCATTGACCGTGGGCTTCCTTAGATCAAGTATTCTGTGATTTAGGCGAGTGTCGAGTTCGACGTCTACCTTACCTTCCACGACATCAATGGGTAGACGTTCCGCTCTATTGATAATACGAATCTCTTCAGGGATAACTTCTACACCTGATGCGACCTGTTTCGCAGATACTACTGTGCCTTTCACAGCAACAGCATATTCGGGCTTCAGCTGTCTCGCCACTTCGAAGACAGCCTCTGAAACCTTCTTCTGGGGAATGGTGATTTGAACTGTGCCGTGTTCATCTCGTAGAATCAGGAACTTGATCTTGCCCTTGTCACGCAGAATGTGAACCCATCCCAGCAGTGCTACTTCAGTATCAATGGCGTCTGCTGTGATCGCGTCACTGAAGTGAGTGCGTCTTCCTTCGCCAATTGGTTCAACACCTGCTTCACTGTAGAAGTCCATTCAGTTTCGCCTCGCTAATACGACAAACACTCCTTCAAGATTGCATTATGAGGCTTTTGGGCCGACTGTAATGCGGTGCCGGAACGCATTTGGAAGAAAGGGAAGAGATCCCTGGGACTGTCCCCAGGGAAATCGTTCATGTTGCCATCCCAGACTACATGGGCGCCGAAACCAGCTCATAGACCGTCCGTCGCTTGTCCTCGCCATCTTCAGACTCCCGGATTAGGCCCAAGTCCTTCAATCGACTGAGGCCGTAGTTTACCGTTCGTGGAGGCAGAAAGGTTCTACTGATCAGGTCCTGCCGGGACATCCGGCGCCTGTTCTTAAGAAGAACGTAAAGGAACTTCGCAGACGGAGGAAGAGCTAAGAATGAGCGTTGGGCAAACATGATCCCACCTTAGAGTTGATACCATGTTTCGTCTTACCTCCGTTATGTTTGCCGTGTCTGTACCTCATCTGCAAATAAGGATTCGCGTTTCAACATTCACAGGACCTGACGTAGGTCTTATCTCTGTTAAGACAGGTTGTTAGGTCATGTACTCCTTTGATGCCCTCGAGATTATTGGTCATCGCAGCCTACCAGTTCCCAACACCTTCTATAGACTGGAAAGGAGGTCTAATAGACTTGCTTTGGTTTTCCCAGGACGAGGGTATACCTCACAAGCTCCACTGCTCCATTACACAATAAGCACACTGATTGCTGCAGGGTTCAATGTGCTAAGTGTGAACTATTCGTATCTTCACAACAATGACTTTGAGTCACTCCGGAGAGAGGAGCAAATGAGATGGTTGTATGATGATGTGGAAGCCGCGTATCATGTAGCCACCAAGAAGCTAGATGCAGAAGTGGATGTTCTCATTGGCAAATCCTTGGGTACTATTGCAATAGGCCATTTGCTTGACAAACATCCAAGACTGTCACAGTGTAGGGTGGTATGGCACACGCCATTGATACTCTTGCCTGAACTCCAGCAGCAGATCAAGAACCATCACCCACAATCGCTCTTCGTGATTGGCACGGCAGATCCACACTATGATCAAGATACGTTGGCGGAGTTGGTGGAATCGACCAATGGCGAGGCAGTGGTTGTTGAGGACGCGAACCATGCAATGGAAGTGCCTGGAGAGGTCAATGACTCGTTGTGGATCATTGGTAAGATCATTGACAGCGTCGGGGAGTTTCTGGGGGTCACTGCTTCTGAAGGATGAGAATCCACTCACCGTGCATTCGTTCCCTCCGCGGGATACGGATGAAATGTCTGATGAGCGCAGAGAAGAAGACCTTATCAAGACTGAAACCAACATCTTCAGCTGTGGCAATCTCTGAGAGGATTTCGTGAGAGGGGACCTCAACATTGCGAATCAAGTTGTTGCCTATCGCCACACAATAATGCCCACCTGGTTTCAGCACCCTAGCCATCTCCTGAAACTGGAGCTTCATGTCCTCGAAGAACTTGTAGGTGATGAATGACCGTCGTGGGTCCTGGTCGAATATCTCCTCAAGAATCGGGTCCAGAGTTTCAACGCCAGAGATTTTGAGTCGTTCATATTCCCTCTTGTAGACCGTTTCGGTTCCGATGTACTTTCGCTTCATATTTGAGAGAGGACCCTCCTCCACGAGCCCGAGCCAATACATCTCGAGCTGATGGGTTCGTGGATAGTCGACTGCGTTTATATATGGAGGAGAGCTCACGGCGAGGTCAATAGCAGAAGTTCTCAGTCCAGTTTCCATAGCATTTCCATCAGGAAGTCGAACCTCTCCAACTCCCGAAGTCTGATATAATGTATGTAAACGCTTCATGCCATCAAGCTGTCTAGAGAGAGCTGAGTAGAATCTAGCAATAGTGTCTCCAGCACTGATCTTCTTCACGAGGTTCTTTCGTATGACGGTCCTGGTACAGTGTGGATCGGCATTGGAAGCATCTCTGATTATCGATGAGAACACGACCTGCATGAAGTCAACGACATCACTATGATGCGAGCTGGTTCGGGTCACCCCTAGGTCGGTGAGGTCAAGATCGCATATACTCTCTAGAATGATGCCAAGCTCCCTGAGAACGAACGGACGAAACCACGTATCTCTATAATTGAAGTCAGGGATATGTGGTTCGGAATCACGAGCTCTTTCTTTCTTCTTGATGGCTTCCATCAGTTTCTCGCACGCGGATTCGAGCAGAAACTCCTCTATTGGAGTCGTTTTGACCTTCGTTATCAGGCGTGCCATTGGGTCGATGTCAATTCCAACTGCATTTCTTCCTGATAGCATCGCCTCAAGAACCACTGTACCACTGCCGCACATTGGGTCCAGAACCTGATGATTCCTCTCAGAGTATCTTCGGATCAGATAGCGTGGCAGCTCGGGGAAGAACTTGGCTGGGAATTTGTGGATTCCATGTGTTAGGTAGGACTGGTCCCGGCTAATTATCAGTATTTTTGCATGATTGGGTATGGAGGTGTCTGGGTCGATGTCCCCATGAATCTCTAGAAGCTCTTCATCGCTGTCACTGGAACTATCCAAAGGTCGACTGCGACTAGAAGGGGTTCCCATTCAGATTCTTCTCCCAAGTGGACTGCGCACTGCTCTCTGTCTGCTGCTGCCCTTCACATAATAAGGTCGCCGCTCTCTTGTATGTCATTCGCGCGGAAAGCTCTCTCACCCTGATGGAATTGGGTTGAGAGTGAGGGCGTCCAAGGCATTCTTCAAACGCTGTCTGATATGGCCTTGTCGAGTCGATCTGCGACGTTGTCGATGTCTTCCTTAGTCATGATGTAGCTTGGAGTGAACCTTAGCACATTCTGACCAGCACCGAGAATCCATAGTCTATGTTTCTGGACTGCATTCTTGAGAATCCTGTTCCGCAGCTTCGGAGCCTTCTCTTTTGACTTCTTGTCTTTCACAAGTTCGACGCCAGTCATCAGGCCGATTCCTCGAACGTCGCCGACGACCTCATGTTTGTCCTTCAGTTCATCGAGTCTCTTTCTGAGGTAGACCCCGCTCTCTGCATTCTTCTTGAGGAAATCGCCATCCTCGATGTTCTTCAGAATCCAGAGAGAAAGAAGAGACATCTTTGGCTCCGCGGAGAAGGTTTCAGAATGACGCGCACCTGAAGTGTACATTGGCGCTGGACCAATGGACGCACCCATCGGATAACCACCTCCAAGCGCCTTGGCCATCGAGATATAGTCTGGAACGACATCATGATTCTCAACCGCGAACCACCTGCCAGTGCGTCCCATTCCGGCTTGTACCTCATCAGACATGAAGAACCCACCGGCCTCTTTCGTGACCTCATACATGCCCTTGACGGCCTTGGCCGGAGGCACAATCAGTCCACCTTCGCCACAGATTGGTTCCATTACTGTGGCGGCGATATCATCACCTTCAACCTGTAGCGCGTACCTCAGTGCCTCAACGCATTCCAAGTTGCAGTCCTCAACATTCTGACCGTACGGACAACGGTAACAGTAGGGATAGAAGACACGAATCACATCTACACCTTGTGGAAATCCATACTTGTGCTTCGAGTTCGTGGATGTAAGTGCAAGAGCATATCCTGTTCTCCCATGAAAGGCGGGTCTAAAAGTGACGAATCTGCGCCTACCTGAGATGTCCATCGCAGATTTCATACATCCCTCTACAGCGCGACTCCCAGACGTGGTGAAAACGACACGTTTCTTATGACTGCCGGGACTAATCTTGGCCAGCTTCTCAGCGAGCAACGTCTGAGGAATTGCATCGAAGTCCATGCCAGGGAACTCGCGAATGACATCATTGATTCTAATCTCAAAGTCAAGATACGGCTTATGCTGCAGTCCGAACGCTCGGACGGCCACTCCGCCCGTGACGTCAAGATACTCCGTTCCCTCAACGTCGTAGATCTTGACTCCTTTGCCCCTAGTATGGTCAAGACAGCCATAGACATCTCTGTCTTGAGTCGTGATGGCCAAAGCCTCAGCAGCTCTCTTCTTCCAATAGTCATTCGTCATCTCTGCGGAACCTATGTCTTCAAACCCAAGCTCCTTGAGAATCTGAATATGCTTGTCATCCATTATGCTCACTTCACAAAGCGGTTGGGTCGCTCGAGGGTCCACTCCATTATCTAATTTCCGGATACGGCGTAATCACTTCGTATTGAGATGACACCACAGAAAAAGATAGGAAAGAGCGGGCGGGAGTTCCCATACCTGCTCAATTCGATCGTATTCTAGTCACGTGCCTACTTGACTACGTAGAGCAGGGCTCCAGTGATAACGAGTATGGCAGCAATGCCGCCACTCACAATCAGCATCAGTACTCCGAGAATCAGAAGAACAACCCAGTTGTTGTCGAACTTCAGTGCAGGAATGTTGATCACACCGCTGGTGGCCAGCACAATCAGGGAAAGGAGAACTAGGATTATCCCCTCAACCAAAGCCTCAAGGATACCAAGACCCCACAAAGAGAGACCATAGGTTCCGATTCCGGCGGCGATTAGAATCCCGAATAGGAGACCGATAAGTCCCCCAAGGACTACGAGTAGCTCGCCGATTTTCTTCAAGTTTGCCATTTCATGACATCCCCTTGTTCTAACTCTTAGTGATTACCAAGATTCCGGCGATGAGAATCATCAAGCCAGCAAGTGTTCCCGCGTTCATTAGCCAGCCGATGACATCAAAGCTGACATTGCGAAGAACAATGACGATAGCTATGAACCCGAATACCGCCAGAAGAATACCGTTTCTCGCTACCCTCCAGTATACATACCCGGACGCATCGACGGAGAGAACGGCAATCAAGATGAGCGTAATCGCCAAGACCGTTTCTATGACGCCTTCGAAGTCCCCACCTAGAGCCTGGTTGATTCCGCCGATGAGCATTTGAAGAGCATACACCAGCAGAACCAGAGCGCCTAGGAGAGTGAAGCCTTGAGCGGCGCCTTCAGCTTTACATCCCACGTTATCTTGTCCCCAAACAATGTTCTATGACACGGATATGTATTGGCACAAACGCCCACATCGTCTGACCCCGAGCAGAGGTAGAACAATGATAAAAGTATCGCTTCGCAACGACCAACCTTGAACGGTTTTGGACAGCCACGGGCGTAATACATAGGATTGTATTCGATGGCAGACCACCTCTTCATGTACGAAAGAAGACTGGGGTGACCACAACGCGATATCCCACATATGAAGGGAGCAAGTCCTCAGAGCGCTCAGTAAGACTGGATCGCACTGAAGGGCACATTGTCATTGAGGGGAGAGCATATCCCGCTAGAGAACTTGTAGAAGCGCTTGCGCAATCTGGATACACTGAACTGAAGGCAGTTGGTGACTCACTCATGCTTGGCAGGAAACGTATAACTCCCATTTTCAAGTCTAGACAGGATCGAGCAATGGCCAGTGTCTGCCACGGAAGTCTGGCTTTCTGTTGTCCTCTATCGAAGAGATGTGCAGAGCGAGATCGTGCACTGGAGATGTTGGGCCTAACTCCCGATGAATATGGTCGAATGAAGAATGATGCACACCTGAGGTTCGTCGAGTCCGCAAGAGGGTTGTCCACTGTGGATGATTCTCCTACATATGACGAACGACGACACAGACTAGCAAACGAGCCCGCAGTAGACCGGGGTTATGGCTCTGACGACTATCGCAGGGACTTTGATTCACTTGAACGCACTGTTCAGCCATATGGCCGACCATCTGAGAGAGTGACTGATCCATGGATGCGAGGTCGTGACACGTCGCATCCGCGGGACCATCCTTCCCTCTACACAGACAGTGACCAAGCAGACTCGTATGCGGACCTAAGCAATCTCTTCGTAGATGAACACAAGTCACAGGGTGGCTTTTCATCCGCACCAGCCTGTGATATTCGTACTGGTGAGAATGTTGAAGGCCTCGGTGCATTGTTTGCACAAGGCGAGCTAAGTCCATTTAGTTCGGAATCTGATGGGAGAGAGAGTAGGACATTCTGTTTCTCCTGTGGTAGAACATTCAGGGCCGGGACAAAGGTATGTCCATGGTGTGGAGTGCCACAATAGGACTGAACTAGTAGCTACCTATCGCACTCTCGCGTCGGGTGGAATAGTCGCTTGGATAACTGAAAGTAGTGGCTATGCGATTGACACCAGCGTCTTTGGCCAACGCCTTTAGCTCCAGGAGCTGCTCGATTGACGTGACCCCCCATCGGAAGAGTGTGGCCATTCCACCACGGCGCTGAAACTCATTGGTGAAGTATAGAGATTCAATCAGCTCATCATACTCACCAGAACCTTCACTAGGCAGAATGGGACTCCATGGATAGAGATTGATGAGGACATTCCCAGTGATATCTAGGATGCTATTGTAGTCGTAGCCGTATTGACACTTGGCACCCTCGGAGAATCCTGTTTCAGGATCTAGAAGTACTTCAACCGAGATGCGCAGAGGATTCTCCCTGCCAACCTTCTCATCGGCATCACGTGCGGCCTCTTGCAGATGCTTGAGCCCCTGATTCACCTTGCCTGTCCGCCACTCGTGCCATTTGTCATGGTGCTCTGGTTCCTCAGTTATGTATTCATACGTCAAACGATTTGGCTCTTGACCGACCATGGGTGCAAACTCGTTCCTGCACCTCTCACAGAAACAGAAGTGATCACGTATGAAGCCTGCACCGAAAAGCAGTATCTCATCAATGGGATAGGAGGCTAGCTCGCTGACAATCTCTGCGCCATATGCCCAAAACTCCTCTCTGTTCGGACATATCTGGTGAGGCATCACCTCGCCCCGCGGCGCGATCGTGAAGTACTTGGGGTCCTTTGCGAACCATGCATCCGTATAGAAGTCCATACCGGCAACAGTATGAATGTCCAGAGTGTTGGAGAGACTGATGAGTTCCTCAAAGAGTTGAGTGTGCTCCTCGTTCACAGGGGCTGTGCGGCTTGGATACATGGCATGTCCTGTGGGTGCCTTTCCGACAATTCCAATCGATTCCATGTAAGACGCAAAGTTCGATATGAATTCCTTCGCAGACATTTCGATTTCAGTAGGTCTCAAGAGAATGAGGGGTTTGTGTAGGAAGAATTCCCTGAAATTAGGCATTTTGTCAACTCCGCCGGCAGTGAAATGTCTGCGGCTGTCCTTTAGCGTTTGACCTGTTGTATGCTATAAGAATTTCTTCGACACTCCTAGTCGGGCTGGATTTGACTTAAGTCATAGCTGGTCTCAGGATTAGAAGAACTTGTCAAGAGTAGTGAAGCCTAAGAGCTCCTCAAAGTCAATTCCAACGGAATCCAAGACCTGCTCGAACACTGAACGTAGTGTATCAAGATACTTCTCTTTGTCAATCCAATAGGCTCGATCCTGAGCAAGTTGAATCGGTAGCACTCCTCCGTCACCTTTCGTCTTCATGTATTCCACGATGGTCCCAGGGGGAACCTCATAGCCCGCATCTCTGAGCATCTCTGCAGCCCTTACATGCTGCGGCTTTGATAGACCATAATCTCCCACGCGTTTGGTCATCTGGACTCGGAAGGCGAGCTCCTCGGGCGTGTAGGATTCGGTCTTCTCTTCCAGGCGGTCAATGACAGAGTTCACTATCTCCTTGATATCTTTCTTGGCAGTTTCAAACCCTTCCTCGCTCTCGACTCGGCTGAGAACGTCGAGCATCTTCTTGAATGCACCCTGTACGAAATCGGGAGTATTACGTTTCTTCCCGCTCAAACCCTTGACTTCTACCCATCCGGACTCAAGGACGCCGATGTAGTTCTTCTTTCTCTCAGAGAGGGCCACATACTTGTAGGTCTTCTCAACCTCAAGATCAATTCCGAGCTCCTCTTGGGACCAGCGAACCAGCTCCGACTGCTGTTCCTCTGTTGGATTGTCTAGAAAGACAGAGTCTGTGTCACCGTAGAGGACCTTGACTCCCATGGATTCAGCCTTCTCCTGCGTCTTGACAATGGCATTGCGTCCATAGGCAGTGACACTTTCAGCTGCAGGCATGCAGAACAGCTCGAAGTGCTGCGCTCCTGTCACGCCATAGGATGCGTTCAGGAACACCTTCAGTGCTTTCTCAACGACGCCGTACCAGTTCATCGTTTCTTCGCCGAGAGACTTGTCCTTACTCTTGGGCTTGAACCAGTTCACGCGAGTATCTCTGAAAAAGCCAATCGTCTGACTGATCATCCCCTTGCGTTCACTACACACCCAATGGTCTGTTTCGGGAACACGATTATTCGGATCTAGTTTGCAGGATTCGTGAGGACAGTCGATTGTTTCATAGCTGATGTTGTGATGCTTCATGATTGTCGGGTACAGACTGGCAAAATCGAGAACTGTCGCTTTGAAGTGCACTCCCGCAACAGGTTCTATCACAATCGCACCCTTGAAGCTCTTATCCTTGATGATCGCCTCCGTCTGCGCTTCCGCTGACTTCACACTATCGATATCGACACGCCGAGGAATCAAGTATCCCTGTGACCTATGCTCCTGCCGAAACAATGATTGAATCCATGAGGAGATGTACAGTCTCGTCACGTCTTCCATTGAAAGGCGTGAGATTCGCATCAGAAGAACAATCAGACGTAGGAGAAGATTGTTGTCGAAAGTAGTGAGTTGTAGAGTCAGATTAGTATCACGCCAGCAATAGTGAGCAAGTTCGTGATATGGCAGTGAGGAGATGTCAGTGCTGAGCTCGAGCTTCCCGATACCGAGCAGACCCTTGGTGATTGATTCCAGATTGAATTGCTCGTAGGCGCCCGACAGCGCGTAAAGGCGAATTGAGGGATTCTTCAAGAACCGATACAAGTCGACGTGCACACCTCTCTGAAGCAGTGCAACATCTCTCCCTAGGTATATAGGACACTGCTTCGTCATGTCAATCCCAAGCCTCTCTGCACGGTGATACAAGTAGCTTAGATCGAATGCGTCCCCCACAAACGTCAAGACGATTGGATAGCTATCGATTGTTTTGAACGCATCGACAAGCATCTCCTTCTCATCATCATAGAAAACAATCTCCATCTCTGGCGGGTAATCTTTGCTCTTCGGGCCCTCTGATATCCCCGCCCTTTTCAGAAGGAAGCACTTGTCGCAGCCTTCATTGTCAGAGAGTCCAATAGCAATCACTTCATACGGTGCAGTCCTCGCATCTGGAATCCTGTTCTTCACAGGTGTATAGACCTCAATGTCAATTGCAATACGGCGAATGTCGGGTACTTCGGTGAACAACATAGGAGCATACTCAGAGATCAATCTCTCAGTGCCCTCTTCGGCACCAATTGCGCTCCTAAACTCCCTGAGCAGTTTCTTGTCAAGTTCGGGTGAGCTCGGAACGAGGCTTCCTTTCTCAATTCTGTAAGGAAGACCTGATACTATGTTAGTGTCATATGTGTAACAATTGCGATAGCGGATTGCGGCCTCCCATGCGTGACTAACGGTTTGGTCTCCAGAAGCATCTACCAGACGGTCTCTGATTGCTCCAGCGGATCCTCCAATAGAGAGTGGGTCACTAGCAATCACCTTGGTCATCTTCACAGGTTCATCCCGGAGTAGGTCGGTCAGCTCTACCTCCTCTGAATGTACAAACCCACCGTGACGACCAATCTTCTGTTCCGCAATCTGCACTGGATAGTCGGTGTAGCAGTAGGGCTGATGGCCAGTGTTGTCAAACCAGAAGTAGATTCTCTTGTCATCAGGGTTGTAGAGCCTTGCGAACGCCTTTCTCTGAGCGCCTGCATAGTCAACAGAGAGGAGATAGGAGGGTGCTAGGTCTTCTGGAGTTTCCCGTTCACCTACACGCAGCTCTGAAACAGTTTCCTCTGTTTCATCAATCATAACTTTGTCTTCGATTTCTTCTTCCTCGGAGAGAGCATTGTGGGATTCAGATGCTTGTTCAATCTGATTCTCCTTCGCTGGAATGGCTCCTTCTTTCGGAGGCTCCTCTGCCGGCTCTTCTGACTCATCGACCTCGGATGAGTCGAAAAAATCCTCAAGACTCGACTGGGAGTCGTCTTCGGGCCTCTTATCTTTCGCCAAATCCTCTCACTGATATTGTGAAATGACTAGCCCTGATAAGCACTTCCAATTGTGAGAATGGCGAACCCTTCATTAATCAGGAAGGTTCTGCTGCCTTCATGGTTCGTACAAAACTCACAGCTGTCAAGGGTGCCATAATCTCACGAATGGAGCCCGGAGAAGACATTCTCAATACAATTGAGACCGTGGCCGCAAATCATGGTATCAAATCAGGCCAACTCTCACTAATAGGAGCGGTTTCAAGGGCCAAACTTGGTTATTTTGACCGAGCTTCCGGAGAGTACAAGGATTTCGTGGTCGACAGAGATCTCGAAGTTGTTTCTTGCGTGGGAAACATCTCACACACAAGAGATGGCAGACTAGTTGTTCATGCTCACATAGTGGTTGCTGACGAAAACGGCAAATGCTACGGAGGTCACCTATTGGCCGGTTGCGAGGTTTCAGTCACCATCGAGCTAGTGATTCTTGAAATGGAATCCGAGATCTTCCGAGCGAAGGACGAGCTGACTGGCCTAAACCTCATGGACATCTAGCCGTTGGTGCATTTCAGACACTTGGACTGGCCTCTCCGATAAGCTTGGCGAGATTGTCAAGTTCATCCCTTGGTGCTATTTCATCCCGGTATCCAGGGGGAAACTTGAAACCAAATGCGTCACCACTGTTTCGAGGAATTATGTGAAAATGGAGATGAGAGACCTCTTGACCAGCACCAGGACCGTTGGCTGCCACGTTCAGGACGCCTTGTGGACCAAGTACGGTATTGACCTTACGTGTGAGCTTGGCCAGACGCTTACTCAGATGAGCGAGAAGTTCGAGGTCAATGTCGAATAGGTTGACGTAGTGCTCCTTTGGAATCAGAAGACAATGGCCTTTGGTTACCGGAAAGATGTCCATGAATGCCATTGAGAGGTCGTCTTCAAAGATGACAGAAGCGGGCATCTCTCGGTTGACGATTTTGCAGAACACACAATCATTCATAGTCACAGGCGAAGCAGAATAGCGTGATAAAACATTTGAACCCTAGAGGATACCTGCGCAAGTCTCATTAGTTGTCCCTCATGCACTCTAATCATACAGGACAGTAGGTGCCCCAGCCTTGAGCGGAAGAAGGAAACTAGTCTTCTTTGACCAGACACAAAATGAGCGCGGCAGAATAGACACCACATATTCGGAGCTTGCCAAACTCCTAAGAAACAATGATTTCGATGTTGAACCATACACCGAGTTCATGATTCTTGCAAAGAACATTGAGAATGCTGATGTCATCGTCTTCGGTTGTCCGAATAGCTCGAAGCTTAGACCTGCTGAAATCGATGTCCTAAAACGATACGTGCAGAAGGGTGGAGGCCTATTATTGCTCTCTCTATCCGGAGGGGACAGAGGCCTCATGAACAACATGAGCCAAATCTCGAGAGGTTTTGGAATAAGCTTCGAGAACACCGCGTTCCGTGATGAACGTAGTAATGCGGGAATCCCCACAATGCCCATCATCACAGACCTAATATCGCATCCTGTCAATGAAGGGATAGAGGACTTGCTTGTGCCATCAAGTTGTACATTGAAGGTCACTGCGAAGGGGACGGTTCTTGCCTCATCTTCAAACACAGGAGACCCTCCTAACAAACCGATTGTGGCCATTGCAGAACCCAAAAAGGGGCGGATGATCTGCGTAGGAAGTTATGAGGTATTCAGAAGAGGAGGCGGAATGAAACATCCAGGAAACAAGCAGTTTGCAGTTAATACGTTCAAGTGGCTGAGTGGAGAAGTCAGTCTTGTCAAACCTAGCGAAGTGGATGACGCAAAGAAGGTAACGGCAGCCAAGGCTAGGGTTTCCAAGAGAGAAGCTGCAGAGATGGAGAAGACTATGCGGAGACTCGTAAACGCAGTCTTCGACCTACAAAAGGACATAGGAAAGGTCGCCAAACAAGTGACGAATGTGGAGAGGAATGTCGAGCTGTTGCGAGATCAGTTTCAAGATTTCGCTGAAAAGACGCAGACCCAACTGGGCGTGATGATTCCAGCGGGGCAATTCAGGACTGAGGAGGAGAATCAGGCCGCAGAGATTGAGGCTGACATTAAAGCGCTGGAGAAAGAAGTTAGGTCAGTTCGCCAGCTTAGAGATCACGTTGAAGGGAAACATTCCTCCGGGGCTATGCCCAAGGAAACTTACATGGAGCAGGCAGAGAAACTAGATGGAAGACTGAGGAGTCTTGAGAAGAGACTCAAGGGTCGGAAGAAGGAATTAGAGAAGATTCTCAGTTAGTCGGCTCCTACTCTCGATTCCTAGCTGCGGCCCGATTCCGGATTTGTGTGTCGAGTCTTCTGATTGGGGAAGTGACCCTTTGATATACTTCTGAGAAGGGCTTATGAAGGACGTAACCGAGAATGATTAGAAAGAGGAACAGCAGGTAGAAGTTGCGATCAGGCACCAACACAAGGAAACTGATCAATAGTGGGACGGCAATCATAGGCAGGGAAATCCTTGCGGAATATGGCTCCCGCCGGCAAATTGCGGATGTTGACATGATGCTAAAGAATGGAACAAGCGCAACCATGTAGTACTTGTAGATGCCCCGAGGCGAGAAGAAATGTGCCCAGAACAGCAGGACTAGGGTCAGGAAGAGCATTCTTCTCCAGTAGCCCTCAAGGTTGCGATCATCCTTCACCTCAAGAAGCATCATAGCTAAGAGCGGCAGTATACCCAAAGTCAATGCGACCGAATAGTAGGTGATTAGATTCACTGCTTGGATAAGCCATTCGGGAGCACCAAGGATAATCAGTACAACTGCGGGCGTTATTGGGTTGTTTATGGGAGGCGGAGTTGTGAGGTCTCTTAGCAAGGTAGCACCAACGCGCTGAAAGATATAGAAGAAGTAGTTGGAGAAATCAATGAGGTATGGCATAGAGAGAGCGCCTGCAAAGAGCAATACAATGATGGCAATCTTGGCGAATCCTTTGAGGTCGAAATCATCACTTGTAGGTTTCTTTGTAGTCGACTCTGTGTCCTCTGAATCATCACCCATTTCTAGTGGTCCTGGAGGTTTCTTTAGTAGCACTGCAACGAGTGGCAAAGCCAGAAAGAATGCCGTTTGTTTGAAGAATGCAGCTGTGGTCAACGCGAGAGCTCCAGAAACGCGTCTGTTCTTAATGACGAGGTAGAATGAGAGTACCGCAAAGAAGACAAAAGGTGCGGGATTCAGCCATTCGAAAGCAGTATGGTAAAGGACTATGGGGTTTAGCAGATACATAGCGGCTGATACTGCTCCCACATCTCGGTTCTGTGAGAGGTATGTCGCAATCCCGTAGACAGGGAACGACGTGAGAAATCCAAACCCTGAGATCAGCAGGCCGATACCGATGTCTGGGTGGATTATCTCACCAAGAGCGCACATGTAGACGTACAGCGGCGGAAAGAAGTAGATAACATTGTACTCTGTGCTACCTCGAAACAGCCGATTGAAATCATCTGTATAGGGCATGCGACCGCTCAGAAACTGATCTGCCCAGCTATGGTAGAAGTAGTCATGGTCTGCCCAGCCCTCAAAATGCACTGCAAGTGTATAGCCGAAGATGTCGATGCTACCCTCGCCATTCCAGACAGCTCTTGGCCAGTTCGGGTTTGCGACAAACTCAGTAGCGGCTCGGATGAACATCATCGTCCATACAAATGAGGCTGTGACAATAACAATCAGAAAGAGCCAGTGTCTACGTATTAGGACCAATAAGCGGTCCGATGTTCCACTTGATTGTTTGCTCATCAATCTAGCTCCTCGTCAGGGTGTAGCCATCGACATCTTGATTCTCGGAGTGAGTGTTCAGACTACCATTGGGGTATGCATATGAATGCATTCTCTCTTCGCCTCTGACATTGCCTTCCAATGAACACCGAAATCATCATGTGTTGTAGCGTCAGGGAGTAACTGGACTCAAAAAGGTCCCGTCGGAGAGTCACTCGAGTGAGGTGACTGCAATCCCAAAGAAAAAGGACATAGATAGCCTCCTTGGAAACGCTAGGAGCATGTTGGCACAGGGAAGACTCGGTGACGCTCATGATCATGCAAAACGTGCCCTCAGCATTGCGACTGATATACTGCAGATCGCGGAAATACAGATGTTGTTGGGAGAGGTCTTCCGAAGTAGGGAAGAATGGAGTACGGCTGTGGCCCATTTCAGAAAGGCCACAGAGATTGACACTGAGAACAAAGAGGCATGGCTCGGTCTTGCAGAGTCCTTGGAGAGTTCCGGGAAGGGAGATGATTGGAAGACTGCAGCCGAGAAGACAGTCCAACTGGGAGGAGGCGATTCAAGCCTCCGTTCTAAACTAGCTGATTACATTGCAGTCGACGAGGGGACCGACCGGGCCAAGGTCCAAATCGCCCTCAACCAGAACGAGGAAGCGGAGAAGACTCTCAAGGAGCTGATTCCCTTGCTTCCTAGTGATCCGAAAGGCAACGATGAATTGCGATGGACAACCGTTCTCCTTCAGCTGGGCCAAGTTAAGAGAAGATTGGGCAAGTATGAGGAGTTGGAAGCTTGTTCTAAGAAACTCCTGAGCTTCAAGAAAGTCCATGATGTACTTCTATTTCGAGGCATTATGAACATCAAAGTTGACCTCGCTGTGGCTCTCAAGGGACAGAACAAGATGGAGGAGCTAGATACTCTCGTGAAAGAGGTCCTAGCCGTTACACCAGATGATTCAGAAACGCTGTTTCAGAAGGGTCTTCTTCTCGGCTCAATAGAGCATCATTATGAGGCGGTCAAATACCTTCGTCAAAGTCTGAAGATGGACCGATTTGATGCAAGAGCCATGCATAGGCTCAAGTTTGAACTCGAAACAATTGGCGATGCAAGAACGCAGTTCTGGTGTCCACACTGCCAGGAGAAATACACTATCCCAGTCTATCCAACAGACCCAGCTGGAATCCCGACCATGGTGTTCTATATCAAGACAGAGGACGTAATCCCAGACAGTGTTAGACATGTATCGTGCCGGTCATGTGGCAGAATGACTGCTCTCATACTCTGGGTGTGTAGAAACTGCCTAGAGGGTTATGCTGGGTCACTCCAAGTTAGAGTCGATCCAGCCTCTCCAATAGTCCGAGGACAAGGGCGCGAAACATACTATCATCGCGTGGGTAGGGCCTGTGACTCGTGCGAAGAGAATGAACCACGTGTGCACATCAGAAATAAGGATCCTAGAGAGAAACGTTTCTTCGAAGGTATGTTGACACTTAGGCCAGACCTGGTCGAACAGATTCGCGTCTTTGACCAAGTAGAGAGTGAAATGAATCAATTCGAATAATCCGCTACCCTTCCAACGGCAGCATCCGTTCGCATCAGGACCAGTAAGCGGTCTGTTCTTCCACTTGATTGGCTGCTCATCAATCTAGCCCCTTGTTGCAGTATCGCCTTCGACATCTTGTTCTTTGGACTGAGTGTTTAGACTCTCATCGGGGTACGCATATGAATGCATTCTCTCCCTGAACTTGGAAATCCGAATCGAGAACGGATTAAGAGCGGAGCTGATGCGCCTGTTTACCTTTCTGAATGGAGTCTTAGCATAGTACCAGGTCTCACCAAGCTTCTTTGATGCGATGTAGCCGCCAAAAATGACGATGACATACACGAGGTAGATGTTCCTGTGCGGAATCAGAATCATTGCACTCAGAAGAAACGGCACCCAAATCATGGAGAATGAGAAAGGAACTCTCTGTTCCATGCTTGTCGCGATGGTTGAGGACGAGAAGATTGAGAAGAACGGGGCAAACAAGGTGAAGTAGTACTTGTACACGCCTCTAGGTCCTGCAATGTTCACCCAGAGCATCATCAGAAGAGTGAGGAAGAGCAGGCGACGAAGGTATACTTTGGATTGACCCTCGAGTTTCGGCTCCACCAGCATCAGAGCGGCGAATACAATGACGCCGAAATACAAGAGCCCACCAGAGTACACGATGAAATTCATGATCCTAGCAAGCTCCGGAAGTCCTGCAATCACGGGAAGAACCTGTAGTCGCATGGGACTTCCATATCCAGGCGGTTCGGTGAAGGATTCTAGCCTGAAGCCTCCTGCCGCTAAACGCATGTAGGACCAGAAGTTGGGTTGAGCCACCACGAACGGGAACATAACGGCGGCAACGAAGACTAGGACAACAAGTACACTGACGATGAACTTGCGGAGATCTAGGTATTCTGTCATGAGATTTGTGAGATTCTGGAGGCGTCCAAGTTTGCCCTCTTGGTCAGACACTTTGACAGACTCCTGATCTGAATCTACCTCCGTGCTGACATCTTGGGATGTGTCCTCGGCACTAGTAGTAGGTTCTGGTGTACGTGATTTCATTAGAAGGTACACAACGAGAGGAATTCCAAGGAACCAAGCGGTCTGCTTGAACAACGCTGCAGTGACTATTAGCAAGGTGCCTGTGTGGCGTTTCCCCCGAACAAGCATATAGTAGCCCGAAAAGAAGAAGAATATCATCGGGGAGGGGTTTAGCCAGAGATAGTCGATGTGGAAGAGTACATTTGGTGCAAGTAGATAGGTAAAGGCAGCGACCTCGCCCACGTGTCTATTGCCTGAGAACTCCTTTCCTAGACCGTATACAGGGAGCGCGGTCAGGAACCCTAGTGCTGCTATGAGGAATCCGATACCCCAGTTGTCTGGTAGGATCCATGTGCCCAGTCCGTAGAAGACAGCTGTCAGCGGGGGAAAGATATAGAGACCATTGTTGTTCTCGTATCCGTCAAGGACTATGTGTCCAAACTCGTCGCTGTAGGGCATCAATCCACTGAGCATGTTGTTGCCCCAATGAACGTAGAAGTACGGGTAATCAGTATAGCCCTCAAACTGATAGTTGATTGTGTAGCCGAATATCTCAAAGTGGCCTGGGTCATTTCCCAGCCAGACGTCCCAATTTATCCACAGGTCTTCGCTGAGATATCCCTCCAAAGAGAGATTGAAGATTGGAACCCATATGGCCAGACCTACAGCGAGTATCACCAGAAGTATTCCATACTCGATTATGAAGCGTGCGACACGTTTCTTAATCTGTTCCAAGTCCATGACGAGTGGCTTTCAGAAACACTCCCTAATATTTCTCCTCATCGGAATCCAAGGGCCTAATGGTGGCTGTTTGAGAGCATGGGTCTATGTGTCCGACGATAGTGATAGAACTGCAGTACTTGCTGGGCCGCTCTTGCTCACTTCCACCACCGGAACACCCTCCCATCCTTGTACATCTGTGTGCGTAATCAAGAATATCTGTTCAAAACTCTCGTCGTTTACCAGATTCCTTACGACTGACTCTCTGCGTGCCCTGTCAAGCCCTCCAAGCGGTTCATCCAGAAGAACACAACGAACTCGTGGAGCTATCGATGGACTGTCTTTGAAGGGCCGTATACTGCTCATCGTCCTGCTGATTCCAAGTCGTAGACCGAGACTTACGGCTGTCCTGTCACCGAAGCTTAGCTGAGATGACTTCTTCTTCGCCTTGTCTCGTTCATCCCAGATCTTGAGAAGTAGACCCGAACCAGACCTGCCCTTCGCCTGGGTCGGTTCAAGGTCTACAGAGGTGTACTGTCCATTTGTGAATGAACTCACATATTGATTGGTTGCCTTCCGTACTATTCCGATCAGGCGTTTCTGAAAGACATAGTCTGCTATGAAACCACTCACAAGCTTCCTCCGCACGTACGTGGCATGCGCTTTCAGCTCCTCAAGGTTCTTGATCTCAGCGCCGAGCTCCTTCATCTTTACCTCTTTGCCCTCGAGCTCTTTGATTGCTAGTCTTTCTTTCTCAATCCTTCTCATTGCAGATTCGTACTGTGTCTGAAGTGAGCTAAGAGTTGTCTGCAGCTTCACTATCTTATTTCGAAGGTCATCTAAGCTACCAACATCATGCTTTGCTAGCAGTTTCTCCACAGTGTCTGCATCCATTCCCTTGAGCAATGTGCCAAGCATACCCGCCATCTTCTCGATGTCCTTTGTTGTGCGATCCACATCCTTGTGTTGTTTTGCCACTCGTCGTACTGCTTCTATGGCCTGTGGAATGGTTCTGAGTCTTTCCTCAGTTTCCTCCATCTCTCTCAGTATTGTCTTGCGTTCCCTCTCAAGGTGCGACACCTGTGATTTGAGCTTCTTGATTGACCCGTTGTACTTCTTTACGAGCTTCTCGCGTTCCGCGGCTGTCAACAGTTTCTCGCATGTAGGACATGGAGCATCAGCAAGTTCGCCGGACTCTTCGTGGATTGTAAGGTGGTCCGCCTTCTCCTCAATGTCGCGGATGATACCCTCGTGAGTTCCAATTTCACGGTTGATTTCGTCAGACTTCTCAAGAGATGCCTTTCGCTCTTTCTCCAGTCGCCGATTCTCTTTTCTCAATGATTCCAGACGGGTCTTCGTGATTTGGGGACTGGAGTCGACAAGTCCAGCCTCCTTGAGTTCCCTCTTTACTTCGTCCATGCTTCGATTGAGTTCATCTTCCGATCTCTCAAGTTTCATGAATAACTCATGGATGGCTTTCAATCCCTTTGGCGATGGCAGTTGTTTTAACAGCTTCTCGGACTTGGCCTTCTCTTCGGCAACAGACTTCAGTTCTTCCTCTTCGAGTTTGATTCTTGACTCGGCCTCCGTCATTTGTTCACGAATCATCTCTGGGGGCCTGTACTCCTCATTCAGCACTCGAATCTCAGTAGTGAAACTCGCCTCCAAGTTCTCCAACTGCTTCTTCATCTGGTCCAGAAGCTCAATGTTGTACACCTTCTCTAGAAGTCCTCTAAGAACAGTAGGAGTCGCGCTAGCAATCAAGGCCACCTCGCCCTGTCTCACGAGAAGTGTCTGCAACGCCTGATTCAGCTCAAGATTCAGAATGTCCTCAACCTTCCTGTTGACTGTCTGACTCTTGTCAGCAATGCGTTTCCAGGTGTCCTCCGTCCTCTGTGAAAGAATGACGGCCATCTTGTTCGCAGAATCATACGTGCGTTTAATCAAGTAACGAATACCAGCGACTTCAAAGACAAGCTCTACCCGAGTGAATGAAGAAGAGAAATTGATGAGCTCATCATTCGTGAGACCGACAGCTGTCGGACCCCATAGAGCCCACAGAATGGCCTCGAAGAGCGATGATTTCCCTGTAGAATTGGCCCCTCTGACTAGTATCAGACCCCTAGGCAACTCATCGTCATCCTGGGGAATTCTGAGATTTCGAAAGGGCTTGAAATTCTGAACATCAATGCTGACGAGCCTCATTCTTCGCCCTCCGATAGCGTTTCAAGAGTGAGTCGCTCATCAGTCCGGGATACTGATAGCTTGAGCGCCTTCACTGCGATCTTCGTTAAGGTTCCCTCATCAAACCTCTCATCAACATCCAGTGTTTCCAGATAGGCTCTGAAGTCACTCTCAGGATTCTCAATTAGATACTCTGATTCAATCTCAGGATATGCAGGTGTGACATACTCGGCATCTGGTTGTCGAATGGTCCACACAAGCTGCGCGATGTTGTACTCACTGTCCGGGGAGTGAATCTTCGATCGGAGTGTTTCCATGGCTACAGTCAGTCCAAAAGCGCTCAGTCTTGTTGCCTGCCCCTCAATCATCAGCCGGACTCGTGCAGCTGAAACCGAATCCCAGCTGGTGACAAGCCCCTTCTCGTGAAATATTGCTTCCGCCTTTTCAACAACAGTGTCTTCTGTGTCATCGGGATCCACGAGAATCTTCTCATTATACACAGGTCTAGTGAACTCGAGCTTGACTGGTGTGACCTCTGGAGTTTCACCATGTTCAAGCTCCACTATCAAGAAACCTTTGTCATATCGACTTTCATCGAATCTCCACCGTTCCGGAGACCCTGCATACCACCTGTTACTCGAATGCTTGTGTTGATGATGGTCATGCCCTAGTGCTACATAATCATAGTCCATCTCAAATATGGTGGTGTGAAGAGACCTGTCAATCTCCATTCCGTGAGCGACCCCAATGGACACTTTCTTTGGCTTGGGGACTTGACACTCAGATATCCAGTCATTGAAGTTGGCCACTTGGTTGGTGGATTCGAGTACCTCATAGTCGATGAACGGAAAGCAAAACACGTCAAGCTTATCAAAAGAGTACATGAGAGGCTCATTGCTTGCCAGAGCTCGTTTTAGATCCACCTGAGTTGCAACATAGAGTCCCGGCACGGCCATCTTTAGAGAATCTAGCAGGGAAACTTCCAATGAGCGGTACAAGCCGTGATTGCCCTCGATTATGACTACTGGAATGTCCGTTTCCTCGATGAACTTCTTGAGAACTGATATTGCGGTTTCCTGTGCTACAACTGGCGGCTGAGAGGGATTGTATTCCCAGGGAGAGTCATAGAGGTCTCCAGAATGGACAACTATGTCGACAGGTGGATCGAGTTCTGCAATCCTGTGGAATAGCTCAACGAACCTCTCATAGAAATCATTCTCTAGAAGTCGGCTTCTCATCTCCACTCCCCAGACGTTATGCTTCACCCCTTGGCGAGGCCGAGCTCCGAGATGGGTGTCGGAGATGTGTGCTATTCGAACGGGCATTCCTTATTCCTCAGAGAACGTGCTTCTCACTCTTCTTCGATTGTTTCCCTTTGTACCTATGCTTGTCACGCTCAAAGACCGTGTCAAAGAGAGGTATCCGCACTGGTACTGGCATCTCGCGATAGGAAGCGGTCAAGAGGCCTTCACCCCTAGACATCACTCTGAATTCGTTCTCAAAGCCAGAGATGTTGACACTTGCATTCTCGATGCACGATCTGATCTCGCGTTCGTTACCTAGACGCAAGTTGATTTCGGTGTTCATTTGGCTCAAGATGACATTGTCAAGAACACTGACCTGTTGACTTACGACTAGAAGCCCCATGTTGAACTTGCGACCCTGACGAGAGATGTCCTTGAAGACGGACCTTCCGCGCATAAGTTCAGGATTGAGAATTGAGGGCGCCTCTTCTACAGTGACCAAGATTACTGGGAGTTCTCTAGGGTCTTGTACAGGGTTGCTGTCTTCAATCCCACCCTCCCCATAGAAGGCCTTTGCCTGCTCCTTGACTGTTTTGAAAAAGGGTGTAGGAAGACGCATTTCTCCCTGACGTTCGAAATCACCCAAGTTTCCACTGCTTTTGAGGGCGCGCCTCAAGCCGGAAAGCGTCCTAGTTACTATTGTCGTAAGGAGGAACTGCTCCATGTCACGCATTAGGCTAGTGTTAACGACAAGAATTCGACCAGTTTCCATTGCTACGAAGACATCTTTGAGAATGGAAGTACCTTTCTCCACAAAGATTTGCGAGCGTCGTAGGAAGCCGAGTCGACGTTGCACTGCATGAAGCGTTCCGGACGGTGTGCCATCTGGATCTTTTTCCATGTCAAGAATGGCCTTAATCCACCCATCCCGGTGAAGATTGAACTGAGCATCTATGAATGCAGACATTTGGGGAGTGAAATCGGTAATAGAGTAGAGGTCCTGAGGGCGAATCTCCTCCCACAACACACGAATCTCCTTAGCGTACCTCCGTATCTCCCTGGGCGTTGCCCTCTTGTGCGTTGTGAGGTAGTAGAAGTCCCCAACAACATCCTTTCGCGTCTTCTGATCCATGGCCTCGACCACATTTTGAATCCCATAGGTGTCAACGCCTCTCGCAAACTCATCGTGGGGATCTATGCAGAACGCGGAAACTACCTTCTTCTCGCTGCTTGCGTCACGATAGACCTTCAGGTTCGAATCGATAATCGATTTGATCAACACCATCATCAGGTTGCTCTTCCCAGCACCTGTTGACCCGAAGATGCCCACATGCATCGGAAGGAACTCAGATGGTACCATCACTGGAACATCTAGAGTTGCCTCTCCAACTTGGAGGTCGCCGATGTATACGTCACCATCAGTTTGAGAGCTGAGCATTTCTCTGACAGGGTCATCTGATTTGCTCGGAACTGGTCGATACACATCGGCCAGATGGTCCGGTAGGCGACGTGGTGACATGAATCTCCACTTACCAGCTCTATCCTCCGCATAGCCAAGCATTCTACCATCAACAAACAGTAGCATGTTACGCTCAATACCAGAAAGGTATGCATCACCCTCAACCATCAATGTGCCCGCCACTTGGGTCATGTCATCAACTTGTCTGAGGTAGTTCTCAAGGCCTAGGACTCTGAAGAAGAAGACTCTCTCATGGCCATCCCGCTGAGAGTATATCATGAATATCTCACCAACACTCACATCACGGTTGTTCCCCATGATTCCAAGCATAGTCTGGTTCCCAACACCAACTTTGCCATAGAGCTCCCCAAGTTTGTCTTTATCAAGCATTGTCCATCACATCACTCTATCATAGATTATAATCCGCTCTCATCGGGTCAGTCGTTCGTTGTTCTAGACCCATCTCCATCCGCACATCTCTGCATATCTCGCGTGCAAGACGCAAGTCTTCATAGCTTAGCTTGCAGGACTCATGTGCCAATGCCAGTGCCACTGGATAGCCGTACCATCTTGCGTCACGCGACATGAACTCCAAGTCACAGAAGAGAGATTTCTCGTTCTGCCTGGTTGCAACAGGATCATTTGGAACAAACACGTTCTCAAGCCACCAGATTCTATCAAAGTCGATACGTGAAGGCCTATTGTCACGAGAGAAGCTGAACAAGTAGGGAACCGCAAGAACGGGAGGAATGTAGGTCCTGTCCTCTGTTATGTGGAGTCCTCCCCCAAGGTCTTCTTTTGATGGGAGAAGACAGAACCATTTCGCACCCTCTCCAAATATGTCCTGAGCCATCTTTGCGATGCGATGTGCAAAGGGAATGGTGTGATTCTTGCTTACCCCACACAATATGACACCCTCTTTGCGTGCCAGTGTGCATAGCTCTCTGAGCATGAAGCCACTCGGCAATGAAGGATACTTGCGTATGAAATGCATAAAGACTGACAGTCCACCGTCTAGAAGCAGGTACCTTGGATTCAGGTCGCTACTCAGCAATTGTCGAGCGGCTGCATATTCCGACGCTTTGCGTAGCTCATCATGGACTATAGGATTCGTCAGAATCTGCGCTCTGGAAATGAGCGATTCCATCTCTCTGAGCTCAGGGAGATGCTTCTCATAATCAGTGCCTGCGAAGTCAGAGATGGATGAAATCTCCTCTCCTGTAAAGTCGTTGAAGAATGGTAGAAGCAGATTCACGATGTCCTTCAGCGGATAGATGTGCTCCAGCGTTTCAGCCATCTTCTTTTGAGCATCGTTTCTCACACCGGAATGCCAGTGGACATCGAGATGGGGTTGACTTCCAAGCCTGGCTTCGAGCGCCTCTCTGCTGATTGGACTGAATAAGTTCTCTGCACGAGTGTTAGTGTCCAACACAACAGTGGTTGTACTCAGGAGATGAACCCTGATATCATCAAGCAACATCAGACCATCTGTCCCCGACCCGTCTACAGCGGCCACTAAGAAGTCCTCTTCAAGCAATACATCAGCAGGATGCGGCTCAATCGTATCGAGTAGTTTCTCCTTGATCCTTGCTTCGTCCTTCGAGAACTCCTCAGCATCACGTCGGTCTTGTTGATTGTCTATGTCTCTGAAGACGAGCCTCAGTATGTCCCTGAATCTGCCAGTCAGGATCTTTTCGAGCATACAACCCTCTCTCAATCAGCGTCGTGAAACAGCTGGGTCAACCTCATCAATCTCTCTTGGCACGGAGATAAAAACATAGCACTCGGATTGGTCGAGTAGTGCCTAGAAATGGAGCTGCAGGGAATAGAACGGTCGTTGGCTCATTCACGACTGTTGACCCTGTGAGGGAGAACCGCTGTCTATTGAGATCTTGTCTACATCCTGGCGCCGAGGTACATCAGAATGACACCAATGATCAGAGCGGATGCTATGATGGCCAACTCAACCATACCGAGAATCAGTCCGGTAGTTATCACCCAATAGCCGTACCAAGAGAGCGGCGTCACCGGAATCATGAAACCCACTATGGCAATTCCTGCTCCCATCAGATGGTTTCGTCTTATGAGGCCCTCCATTTCTCTTTAGCCTAGTACGATAAGCACAATCCCAATCAAGAAGCTGAGAGCCAGCAGAGAAGGTATGGATACTGCAAACATCGTTTCCTGCATCTTCTTGAAAACCCCTTTCAGTAACTTCAGAAGCTCAGGAGGGCATGAAATGAGCTGGAAATTAAGGATTTCCTTCGTTCCTCTGAGATTTTCTTAAAAGGAACGAGTTCATCGATTTCTTTGACCGCAAGGATTCTGGCATACTGGCGACTATGCGGAATGACGGGAAGTGGTCCATTGCTTAGAATTACGTACTTTGGGAAGACATCGTTCGCATTGGAGTCCAAAGACACTTCTGTGCTTCTCAATCCAGGAGTGTGGGACAACGAACCCATGGTATCTGACGACTTTGACTGCAGAGTGATAATCGCGACCAATCACGAAGATGATGCTCTCGGGAACGCATCCACAATTGCAGTCAACTCCAAAGCATGGATTCTTGGCAATGAAGCCACGATTGAGAGAGCACGTGAACAGGGCGCTAAGGCATGGCTCCTGCATGTTCTGAAGATTGAAGAACCCTATGAGATTCCCGGTCTGAGAGTAGTACCGTTTGCACTGCAGAAGGGCGGTACAGAAACAGGCCAAGCAATCGAGAATCTTGGACTGCAGATTGACATCGGATCTATGAAGGTTTCTTACCTTGGCGACACTAGGGTTCGAGGACCCTTCGGGGATCTTGAAACCAATGTGATGATTGTGCCAGTCAGTGGAGAAGGCGTCTTTGAAGTGAAAGACGCAGTGAGTCTATGCATTGATGCTAGACCACAGATCGGCATCCCGGTGAGATGGACTTCCCAAGACCAACCTCAGAAGTTCATCAGGTACATCGACCAATTCGGCAAAGGAACAACTCCGTTCAAGATGGACTCAGGGCAAACTCTTGAGGTCCAGTGGGCGGCTGGTCAAGAGTTCCAGCACAAGGTCGTGAGTTCTGATGAGCCAGAGCCAGAATAGTCACCCGGGAGGGTGAACAATCGCAGAAGTGGGTGAAAGCTAATTGGCTGAGAATAATGAACACAAAACGGTCATCGTTGACTTGGAGGAAGCCGAAAGGGCCGAAGTAGGCGGGCTCAGCAAACTTGAGCGCGCTGAGGCTAGTGGCGTCCTGAGCGTCAACAATGTTTCAGAAAGATCCCGCATTTGGAATGTCCGAGTACTATTGCCTGGAGGCTCCAAAGGTACTAGCATAACCGAGGATAGTTTCGCTGCAGGAGAGATTGATGCGGGCGCCAAATGGGAAACCGAGTATGATATTGAAGTAAAGAAACCGATTCTGACTCTTACTGAAACGTATGACACGTGCGGAACTGTCGATACCACAGAGCCACACTGGGCCTATGTGTATGGCAAGGAGAATCCTGTGAGGATAACTATCAAGGTCAAGAACGAAACAAATGGAGAGATTGACAACATCGTCATCAACAAGATAATACCCCCGGAACTCGAGATGTTGAACATCGAGAATGCCAGTTCTGGCTCGGCAGAGATTGATGAGGATACAAAGACAGTCATCTGGAGGGACTTCGTTGTCTATCCAAAGGAAGAGGCGACGATTCTCATATCTGCCATTGGGACCGTTGAAGACACAGACATCAAGAGTGCCGGTCAGATTGTCGCTACATATCGGGGCGAGGGACAGCAAATATCCGTCCTTAAACCTGATATGACGGCTCTGTCTGAGTTCTTGACAGGAATAGAAACTGCTGAAACCGAACCGAATCAGTGGGAATGTACCCTAGAGTGCTCCAATGAGAGCGATCTGATGGTTCGACTTGACAAGGCGGAAGTCTATTTGATTCCCGAGGACGGCAGCGACAAACAAAAGATGATTGATGAAACTCCAAAGCTGGAGATGTCACCGAGCCAGGAGTGGAGCTCGACTTTCGAGATTGAGAGCAAGTCACCTCCAAAATGCACTCAGGAGGTAGTCTACACTCCCATGAGGACCATCAACAAGAGAGTGCTCGGCACGATAGAGAAGACTCCTCAAGAGGTTCCAGTGATTCAAATTGACTATAGGAAGGAGTTCGATCCGCCGGAGGTAAACAGCTTCGACAAGACTCCTGTTGAAGTGACAATTGAGGTAAAGAACACTGGCACCGCTCGAATTAACGAATTCATCATTGAAGACAACCTTCCTGACGATGTGATGCCACCACAGGCCGAACATGTCAAAGTCTGGGTCAGAGGCAAGGAGTACGCTGAAGAACTTGAGGTGAAAATCGATCCTGATGATCAGAATCCCGAAGTGCCGCACAAGATTACCTTCAGAATCCCAAATCTAAAGGACTCTGGAGATGAGCTCGAGCCAGGAGACAGCGTGATGGTCAACTATGCCATCATGGCTTGGAGGAGTCGACCTGAGAAGGAATATCCTTCCCCCATACGTTGCTTAGCGAACACCTATCCTCCTGGACTACCTGTCGAGAGCGCCAGTGCTGAGGATGGACACAAGCTTGGCATTCTCTACAAGAAGAGAAGCATATCCGCCAAGAAGGCCATAAACAAGGGCGCAGACCCTGGTGAGTACATAGTCGTGCTGGTCATCGAGAACAAAGGAGAGGTCACTGTCGAGAATGTCGAAGTGACCGATTGGATACCCACAGGCTTCGATTATGTTTCTACTGACCCTGATGAGGAATCACCGATCGTGAGTCCTACGGCAGATGGCACGAATCTGGTCTGGAAATGGACCAGGATGAATCCTGGTGACAAGAGAAGGGTCAACGTTACCGTCCAAGCTGGCGAAGAAGCTGGTGAGTACGAGCGACGAGAGCCTCAGACCACTTCAGACTAGAAACCGCCCACCCTCCCGCTAGGCAGGGGGCCCTCCCCTTGCCTGGTTGGTCACTTTTCTGTTCTCTTTCTCCGCAGATCATCTATCTTTTGGGACTCTATATCTGTGAACTAGAAGTGTGAAGTCCTCGTGTTCCAGAGTATGACGCCACAGCTGCTTACACCCACACTCCAACCCTTCAATTGCGGCTTCCTTCTGGTCCAAGGAGAAAGAACGTATCGCATTGGTGATTACTTCGTCACAACTTCCGCAGTTGTGAGTACCACGTGGCTTTCCAGCCCCAACTGGATCGCACACAATGTTGATTGACCGGTCAATCTCGTTCCTAGAGCTGTGAAGTACGTCAATGAGTGACCAGAGCCATGGAGGACGGTAGAGTCCTCTTGACCACATTCTCTCAACTAGTGTATGCTTCTGCACATTGACTGGATTTACAGAGATTGTTGTGACTTCCATCTTCGCTGCGTCTTCAATCGTGCCTTTCGCGTCCAACAGAGCGTCACGTTCTGTCAGGAAAGGCGGCTTGAGAAGCACATACGCTCTGACACCAATTCCATGCGACCCAGCAATCTTCACGGCACTCTCGAAGTCCTTGGTTTCAAAACCTTTGTTCACGCATAGAGTTCTGATTGCGTCGTTACTACTCTCAAGACCGATGCCAATCTCAACTTGGCACTCTCCCAGCATACTTCGTATATTTGCCATTTGGTCATCTGTTACGAATTGTGGGCGGGATTCCAGCACTACTTCGCTGACTCGATCATCGCCACCAATTACCCGCAGAATCTCATCACGTGCAGGAGTCGGGACCTCTTCTGGATCGAGGAAACTACCACTTGTATACACCTTTACGGAGAGTGGACCTGTTTCTGAGTCTAGGCTCTTCGCGGCTTCATCAAACTGCTGGATGAGCTTGTCTGCTGGAACCGCTTCGTGTGATCCATCCAGAATGTAACTGCACATAGTGCAGCCTCCACTATCACCACGTGCATGGCTACATCCAGAAGTTGCCAAGACCACAGAGAGAGTCGTGCCAATACTTGAGCCAACCCTGCTTTTGGACACCCAGCTGGCTGCTGGTCTTGACAGGTTACGTCTACGGATCCTGTCCAACGAACTGCCTCGTGCACTTAGGTTGGCGTCCGCTATTGTGCTGTGCAAAGACTCAGGGATGTGGGACATCTACTTTCCACGCTCCACCTTGTGCCGTAGAGTCACCGCTCGGCCTTTGTCAAGTTCACACATCTCTAGGCCCGACATCTCACTTCTGCCAACGGCGGCAACTTGACCGCTCGAGTCAAGGACAATGACTTCGTCCCCAGGACGGATTCCAGGATCGGCTTCACGAACACCGACAGCAAAGATGGACCCTCCTACAATCTCCTTCCCCTCAAAAAGAACCCAACCTTGTTTCAACGGTTCTAGCAGACGGCCCCCAGCAAGCGTGAGCGACACTGTGCCAGATTTTGACACATAGGTGCAGACCTGGTAACCGCCTACTCGGCAAGTGACTGTGTGATACAGCTTTCCGCGTAGACTTGCCCCCTGAGGAATCAGGAGATCTCCGGCTCCACGGCCAAACTGAAAGTCGGAAGAAGCACGTAGAGTGTCCTCTAGGTCAGTTCGTTGTTTGTTTGTGATGTCCAGAACCTTGGCCATGTCCTTTAGAGTGTCCTGAAGCTCTTCAAGCGAGGCTCTGCTTGTAGCTGACTCATCAGGAGTTGTGTAGATGATGCTCTGTGGTATTCCTTCCTCTGCTTTCTTGACAATGTTCATGTACCCTCCCGATACGTGCGCGACAACTACGGTTGATTCGCTGAACTTCTGCAGGTGTTCTTCAAGTGCGTGTACCGCAATCTCTGTTTCTTCTGCATCCCAATCACCAGTGACTGGTATATCATATTGAGCAGCCGGAGGCATTCTCTCAAGCTCTCGAGGGACCACACCTAGTGGTGAAGTCAGAATTGTTTCAGCAACTCTGAAGCGCAGAGACCCAAGTGCAGACTCCACAGCCCGGAGAAAACGTTTGTGCGACTTTGAGTCCGAGTAGGGCTTTCTGGCTGAGCATGGTAGGAGCAGTACAATCTTCTTGTGTTCCGGAGGGCGATAGCGCTTGACCACTCTCTCTCGAAATCGCCTAATCATAGGCGAGTTGTATGACTCAGGACCGATCAGTGGGATGGCCCCCCTACCGGTTGTAGGAGTAAACTCTTCCAAGTAGGAGTAGAGTTCGGCATCGATTCTCCTTAGAAACGCAGCCATGGATGGACTGGCATGAGTCATGGATTCAACAAGCCATCGCAGTTTCCCAGAGTGCATCGCTTGAGTACACTCCGACATCAGCATCTCATAGACCGCAAGATTGTGTTCAGTAAGGATCTTTGTCATTTGGCAATCAGAATCCAAGTCTGTTTCAGCAAGAGATACACATGCAGGACACGAGCACAAGCGCAGACTCTTCCATGATCCGATAATCTCGGAGTCCATGCGCCATAGTCTCATCCTTCTCGCTGCAGCCTCAAAAGCATGTCCGACGTCCAGAATATCAAAACCTAGGTAGTATAGAACAGGCATAGTGTATGGTTCTACCCTTCCGATTGATAGCGCAAGCCAGTTGCGAGGAAGTTTCCGTCGGAGTAGTACCGATCTGAAGTCGGAAGGCCCAAGGTCGCAATTGAGTTGGAAAGCCGCTGCCTTGAGGCCGAGCTGGTCGAATCTCCTGAACGCCCTTTCAGCTGCATCAAGATCGAGAGATGATGGTACTCTAAGAATCGTCTGTGAGGGAACAACCTCTGATTCAATCTTCTTGAGAGTCTTCTCCTGGTACTCAAGCAACTTTTCTCCGGTCTCAATCCCGAGTGATTCGCCTGCAATCATTGAGGGAAGAATCAACATGTCTTCACTGACGAGTGCTATTTCATTCTCAAATGAGAAGGGTAGAGAAAACACAACTGGATGACCGTCTGTAGCCTTGTCTCGGTTCAGAGTAGAATAACGGATTGAGAGCCTTCCGGCATGTGTCGGGCCAATGAGCGAGGGAGTAGCAATCGCCGTTTCTCCCAACCTCACAGACCCTACTCTCGCAGGGCCATCGTGACCGCGGTCAATCAAGAACACACTCAACAAGAGTCACCTTATTTCCTAGACAAGAGGCTCGTATCCCGCATATCCCTTCGTATCCACGTCCGTTTCAACCTTCCCCAGAATCTGCTTGACACTGTCAAGCGCACCGAGCTTGAAGAGGGGTCTGTTATTGTTTCCACACTGATACGAATAGGTGCACAGTGGACAGCCATCAACTGTATTGCAGTCACATTTCCCAAGGATTGTTTCTGTTCTTCTGAAAGCCTCATCAAGTCTTGTGAAGAGAAGCTTGGACGCACCGTTTCCCCCTGGACTGCCATCATATACGAAAATGATCCCAGAGTCCCCCATCGAAACACCACCAATTTCCCTTGTGCTTCCACCCGTAAGCATATCGCTGGACTCTATCACGACATGTTCCAGAGCGTGGAATGCACCTCCATACAGGTCAGCAGGACCCAATCTAGGGCCCTTGGCGTCAGTCAGCTTTCCACCTAAGTAGTCGTTAACAACATTTGTAGGTCCGGGGGCTGTGAAGGCAAAGCCTCGAGTGACATACTTGTAGACCAGGGGTTCAGACAGATCAGATCTGCCGACGACTTTCCCTGTTCTGGTTTCCTTCTTCACGTATCCATACACAGTCTGTGTCATCTCTAGTGCACAGTAGACTACGTTGAGACCCAGGACCTTTCGTTCTTCGATCACCTCCAGTAATCGAGGCATGGTAGAGTAGAGAGGGCGAGTGTGGACGCTTCGATCCTGGAAGGGGACTATGGTCGCCCTCCCAAATCCAGGTGCATAGCGGAAGTCCACAGACATGTAGTTCTTTCCACCGTGAAGATAAATCGCCCCTGGATGGAGTTCCTGTGAGGCCATTGGCATGCACCTCTGACCAAGAGTTCGCTCTCCTGACCTTATCTGAACTGTATCGCCAATACCACGAATGCTGTAGCCTCTCCATTTCTTCCGAGCTTGATCTGAGTCGGTGACACGAACGCTCCCATCCTCCAAGACGGCGATTATTCCGTCCTCAGCGAGAGTGTCTAGAATTCGCCTTTGACGGGGAAACATAGAAGCATTCAGTCTTCCAGTCATGGCGGCTGCGATCAGCTGGTAGTATCCGACAACTTCATTCTCGGGCTCCATGTATGCTGAATCAATGTCAGTGAAGTACTTCTCAGGCTCGTATCTGTAGAAGGAGGATATCGGGTCTTTTTCGCGAAGAGCAAGAATGGCTACGCTCTCTTGACCCTTCCTTCCCGCCCGACCCGTCCGCTGAGTAAGGCGTGTAATTGACACAATCATGCTCACGACGCTGTCCAAGTCGCCGATATCAATACCCAATTCAAGTGTCGGAGTTGAAACGAGAACTTGCAGTGAGCCTGACTTGAATTGTGACTCCACTTGACTTCTGTACTTCTTCGAAAGCCCGGCACGGTGCACCATCGACTTCAATCCGGCATCACCGAGAAGCATATTGAGGACTTCGGCCTCTGAGTGAGTGTTTCCAAAGACTAAGGTCTTGAACCCTCCCTCTCGGAGCCTCCTCACAAGGTCAACAATCATAGTATACTTGCTCCGATCACCGGGATAGAACATCATGAAGTGAATCGGACCTCTCTTGGCACTTGTCGACTCGACAAGTTGTACTTTGCTGTCAAAGAGCTGGTCAGCAAACTCCTTGGGATTAGCTATAGTGGCTGATGCGCCTATTTTCTGAAAATGCCCCGCCTCCATCTCTAGTCGCTTCAGAATGTAGTAGACATTAGAGCCCATTGATCCAGTGTAGAGATGAATCTCATCAAGGACTACGTATTTCACGGTACGCAGTAGAGGAACAAGACGGGAACCGACCCATCCTAGATGATAGTGTAGGACATCGGGATTTGTCACAAGTATGTCGGGAGGTTTCGAGTAGATCTTCGTCCTTTGGCTTTGTGACACATCTCCATCGAAGATGGCAACGCTCAGTCCAGAAGCTTCACACATCTCTACGACCTTGTCATACTGGTCGCGGGCAAGCGCCTTTGTCGGATAGATCAGTAGTGCACGGACTCCAGACTCCATGAAGGAATCCTTAATGGTAACGAGAAGTTTCCTGATTATCGGGAGGATAAATGCCTCAGTCTTGCCCTGAGCAGTCGGAGCTGCCATGACGACATCTTCTCCCGCGAATATCAGATCGGCAGCTTGATCTTGAAACCTGTAGAGTCGTTCTATGCCCTTTCCTACGAGAAGCTCTTTCAAACGCGTCGGTATCTTGACTTCATCCATGTTTCTTCCGTATTCGGCATCGGTAGCTGGCATGTATTGATACTTCACAAGGTAATCACGCCCGCCATCAAGGAGTGCCCGAACAGAATCACTCAGGTCTTCCAGGGCCATTCCGCCTCTGCTCGCCAGTCTGGAAACCTGTTCATTCGACTGAACTCTAGATCCGCGCGGGCGCCTTGTCCTGGAAGAAGTCCTCTGAGAGGCGGCCACAGAACTTCTGGATCTTCTTCCTCTACGGACACTAGACGCCGAGGGTACTTGGTCTTTCAGGATGGCCTCACTGAAAGCCTCATAGGCATCAAACAGATCCTTGCCGCGGCCAGCCACCTGTAGCTCTGCGTCGCAATGAGAGCAAACCACTGTCCAGATATGGCTCCCTCTCGGACGGTTGATATGGAGTTTGGAGCCGCATTTGGGGCAGTGAAGAACAGGCATTGATTCAACCCTTCTTGCCACCTCTCAAAGGTCAACTTATCAAAGTTTGGCAGAAGGGAAAGTAGTTTCACCGCGCCATAGCAAGCTTTTTAACGATTGTGCAAGATGCTTGCACAGTCGCTCTCAATCGCAGGGAGATGAAAGTTACATGGTTGAAGAGATTAGTGCCGACCGGATAGATCAGGTCGTAAATGAGAACAAGCTCGTTTTCGTGGATTGTCATGCCGTTTGGTGTGGACCGTGCCGCACTCTATCGCCTCTTCTTGAGGAACTAGACGGCAAGTATGGAGAGAAGGGCTTCAAAGTCGTGAAGCTAGACGTCGACCAGAACAGAGACTTCAGTATGGAGAACAGAATCACTGGAGTTCCAAGTGTCTTCGTCTACAGCGAGGGCAAGCGCGTCGTTTTCGATGATGGCCGTGGAAGTAAATCAGATAGACTGATTGGAGTGATGCCTCCAGAGGTATACACTCAGATCATAGAAGAGCTCCTAGTAGAAGCATAATTAGTCAAGTGTTACACCGTACAGATTCTTCATCTGTATCATGGGAACTCGACTTCTTCTGGATTCAGGGATCTTTGCAGCAAGATTCATAGCCTCCTTCTTGACTGACGCTTCGTCTGGGAAGAGATTGCCTTGGTCAGAGATGTCGGCATAGACAATGTTGAACATGCAGTAATGCAGGCAAAAGTGACGCTCGTCGATTGTTGGGCCCCGTGGTGCAGACCGTGTCTAAAACTATCGCCCATCCTAGAGGAGCTGGAAGAGAAGTATGCTGACAATCCAGATGTCGCCTTTCTGAAGATCAACGTTGAGCAACATCAAGAGTATGGTACTCGGAACAGAATCTATGCGATACCCTGTGTATTGGTGTTTTTCAATGGGGAGCCTGCGCAGTTTGAGGACCCAAACAGTAAGCAGAGTGGTAGTTTGACGGATCGGCTTGTTGGACTTAGATCGATTGAGCACTATGAATCCGTCATAGAGCAACTATTGGGCAATTGAACCCCCCGCCCCATTTCACCTGATGTTTTATATTCCTCTTCGCAACAACGGACTAGGACCAGAGTAAGTTGAGGTAGCAAGAATGCCGATTCTGCCTTTTGGAGACAAGAACCCAAAGATTGACGAGAAGGCCTACATAAGCCCTCAAGCAACTATCGTTGGCGATGTCGAGATAGGCGCAGGGGTGAGTGTTTGGCCAGGCGCCGTGATAAGAGGCGACCAAGCCGCAGTTAGAATAGGTGAAAACACCTGTATTCAGGACAGTGTTGTGGTCCACGCCCACAACGAGGACAACCCAGCCATCATAGGGAATCTAAGTGTCATGGGCAGCACCTCCGTTATCCACGGCGTGTACGTTGGTGACTCCGCAAACATTGGTGAGGGATGTGTTGTCTTTGATGGAGCAACACTTGGAGAAGGTATAATGCTTGCACCAGGAAGCATAGTCCCACCGAATATCGTCATACCTCCAAGGAGTCTGAACTCCGGAGTCCCTGCATCTCAGATACGTGAGCTCTCTAGAGAGGAGGTTGAGAAACAGTCTGCCAGAGCGGAAACAATCGCTCAGGTGTTTCAGAAACTGAAGAGATGGCAAGGAATACCCTAGACAAGAGTTTCCCTTGCAACCGCGGAGAGACTCTCCACACCACTTGCTGTAACTAGAAGCACATCTGCAATCTTGATGGCACCAATCTCCGGCAAGTAGCATGAGGGATGAATCGAAAGAACCATTCCCTGCCTGAGCGAAGCGTCACACTCAGAGTATATGAGTGGAGGTTCCTGAAGATCAAGCCCTATTGAATTGCCAATAGGCTGGAGAAGACTGTCCGTAGGAACCCTCTTGCGTATCTTCTTCATTATCTTGCCATAGACATCTGTTACAGGGACACCTGGCTTCATGGTTCCCTCCGCGGTCTTATAGACCTGAAGCATTCCTTCGAACAGCTTCTGTTGGGCCTTGCTAGGCTTCCCGGTATGAAGAGTCCGTGCCACTTCGGCGAAGTATCCTGCCTGGCTGACTGTGATGTCTATTGTAACGAGTGCATCACTACCTATTCGACTTGCGCTAGAGGGAACAAAGGGGAATTTCGCGTGGTTTCCAGAAAGTACTGCGGCCCTGATACCCCTAAGCTGACCACCAGCGGCCCTCATAGCGGCCTCGATCTCAATTGATGCTTCATCTTCTGGCTTTCCGGGAACTACAATCTCCAGAGCCGTCCTGATTCCAATGTCTGCAATCTTCGCAGCTTGTCTAATGGCCTCTATCTCTGCTTCGTCCTTGACCTGTCTGAGTTTCCACAACGCGGATGAGAAGTCCTTGAACCCAGCTCCTGGGAGCACGGTCTTCAGGTAGTCGAATTCCTTGACAGAGATTCGATCCTGTTGGAGTCCAATCATCCCAGAATCCACTCCCAGTTCCTCAAGGACCTGGACTACAGAGTTCCAGAATGATGACCTGCGGTAATGTCCCCACTCGTTGTCATACTGGTCATCTATGTGCTGCACAGCGGCCATGACTGAATCTTGACCTAGCGCCTCTTCCTGCAATCTTGACAATACTAGTTGAGATTGACGCCCCTCAACTACGACACAGCCTACAGGTAAAGCACTTAGCGGACTCTCGTATCCTGTGAAGTAATGAACATCTTGTCTTCTCGTAACTACCAAGGCCTCAATCTGCTCACTCCTCATTGAGCGATAAGCTCTCTCAAGTCGTTGCGGTGTGAACTGCATTCTTGGCATCTCTCTTGGGAGTCACTCGGCTAACTTGGGTCACAGGGATTTGACGTAATCTGTCGAATTCAACGCTCATTTAAGCGTAATGTCGATTCGGCGCGAAGAGAAACAGTGGCGGGACCGCCCGGATTCGAACCGGGGATTTCCAACTCCGCAGGCTGGCGCCTTATCCATGCTAGACTACGGCCCCATCAAGGCGGGACCAATACGGCTTATAGACCCTTCGCTGGGTTGCTGTTAGAAGAAGGACTCTGGCTATTTCTACTTGCTTCAAGGACTTGTCCTAGGCACCGGCACTTGGAGTATCTCAACGACTGCCCTGCCTTTGTGCTTTGTCACCCTGAATGTGTGCTCTGCGGTTTGCAGTATGAAACTCTCGCCCTCATCTAGGGCGTCCAGTACAGTACGTCCCATTGGACCATTCAGGTACCGGGTAAACCTCTCGATAATTCGATCCGTGGGGGAACTGAACCGATTCAGCATACTCATGGTTCTTCGCCTCACATCAGAAGCGTGTGTCCTCTTGACGCTTTTAAACTCAGATTGAAACAAGTAGCGGGTGTGAGAAGGTGAATTGATGGCGGGACCGGCCGGATTCGAACCGGCGATACCCAACTCCGGAGGCTGGTGCCTTATCCATGCTAGACTACGGCCCCAAGCATCCACTTTGGGCGGTTCTTTAAAGATTTGCTCTAGATCATCTACATCCTAGCGTCCTAGGACTTCCACAATATTAATCTGCAATCAAAGCTCCATCGGTCAGCCACCAAGCGCCGCGCTTGCCTCTCACCTCTCCCTTCTCAAACGAAAGTACTGACTTGCCAAGAGCCTCCTTTGCACGCTCGTTCAACTTGGTGATTCGCACGTGAATGGTCTTCCGCTTGCTTGAATCTTTGAGTAAGCGTTCTGCAAGCTCAGGGGTGGAGGCACCCTCATACTGGAGAAGATACGCCAGGATTCTCCTATCCAGATCATCTCGACATACCTGAGTCTTTGTTACTTCATTCAGCCCACCCAGGAACACACTTGTTGACTGCATTCCTTCAAGATGCTCTACTCGAGTCTTGAGCTGGTTGACTTCTTCGGCAAGCTCATGAACCAGTGGAGGAATCTCCTTGTTAAGTCGCCATAGGACTGCTTCCTCAATGAACTTCTGCCTGCCCCTTTCTCCTGCCATTCTGTCAAGCCGCTTCAGAGTATCCCTGCTCAGTCGAACACGAATACTCACAACTTGCTGTCGCCTTGATTTGCTCATCCTGACCTACACTCCATTCAGCAGGCTCCAAGTATCTCCGCGTCTGAGAACCATCTTGAAAGGAAAAGCCTTCCTCTTTCATTCGGCGTCGCTTCTCCGACACAGTTATAACAAGTACATCGGGGGGCTCGCTGAAGAAGGCGAAGGTGATGGTCCATGGTTAACAAAGAGAAAGCTGTGAAACGTGAGATAACCAGACTTAGGAAGAGACAGAACCCACAGCAAGTGGACTTTAGGAGAATGCGAAAGCTTCGCAAGGCTCGGGCCGATCTTTGGTCATCAAGGAAGCCTGTCGTCGTTAGGCCAACGATTGTCAAAGAGGAGAAGAAAGAGAAGGCTAAGAAGCCAAGGAAGAAGAAAGAACCCGAGTTAGAGATCATCGAAGATGAACCAGAACTCGAAGTCATCGAGGATGTCGCTGAGCCTATAGTCGTTGAAGAGAAGAAGAAGGCCAAGAAACCAAAGAAGGAAGAGAAGCCAAAGAAGAAGGAACCCGAGTTAGAGGTCATCGAGGAGGATGTAGAAATCGAGGAAATTGACCCGGAACTTGCGGACCTCTACACCTACGATGAAGAGATTGAAGACGAGTAGGAATATCGCATATCCCTCTACTACCAAGTCAATCTCATGACAAAGAATAAGACTTGGGTGGTCCAGTACGCCTTACAAAGCAAACAGCAAGTAGGACGCAGATCGCATTAGTGGCCCTGCTTGCCCAATTGTCGGCACAAGGTGATTCAGGTGACAACTCTCCTTGATATTGTGAAGTATTTCGACGCCATAGCGCCACTGCGTCTAGTCTTCAAAGGACTAGAGAACAGAGTGGAAATCGGCCCTCAGTCTGAGAGCGAACAGGAGAAGACGACCATAAACAGGATTGTCATTGCGACATATCCATCAGGCCGAGTTGTAACGAAAGCATCACAGGACAAGGCTAACCTGTTGATCACACATAGACCTCTCTTTCCATTCGCCATTGACAGAATCTCAGGTCAAGACTTGATTAGGATAAGACTGCTCACCAAGAACTACATCTCAAGCTACACACTAGGTGGTCCATGGATATGCGCAAGAGATGGGATTGGGGATGCACTGGTTGAAACTCTTGGTCTTGACAGAACTGGTGACTTCGTAATCCTGGGCGATCTAGATGAGATGGTCCCTGCCGGCAGATTATGCATTCCTCCTAGCGTCATGAATCACTCGCGCTTTGCAAACTACTTGGTTGAGAAGCTAGGAATCGACGCAGTTACTTTCTCGGGCGACCTAGATGACGAAGTAGGGCAGGTTCTAGTGTTCCCTGGCAGCCATGTTGACGTGCCTGAGATAATCCAGGCAAGGAAACTCAATGTCAAAACTCTAGTCACTGGAGAGGTTTCCCCGGATGTCAGACTCCTTGGAGTCGAAGAGGGTCTACACATCTTTGAGGTGGGAGCGTTTGTGACTGAGGAGCCCGGCATGAGAAGACTGAGGCATCAGTTCAGCCTTGAGTTTCCTGACCTCAAGGTAGAGTTTGTCGAATCGCCTCCACTGACCAAGTCGCTCTCACAGAAGAAGAACAAGTTGTGAGCCTCTAGTCTACGTCTGGATATCGAATCAGAATCACATTCTTGTTGCGCTCACAATCGAGATGCTGTGCTACAGGTAGGCACTTAGTTCTGAGAATGTGAACAGTGGGGCAAAGCGCCGTGAATTCGGTCATAGACTCGTAGTTACCCATTCCTTTTGCTATAACCAGCTCGGCAGAGCGAAGGACTTCTTTGAATGCTTCAGAGTTTCTTTCAAGGTTCACTCCAATGGCTGCTGCTCCTGTATCCATCACATCATCTGCACGTTCGGAGAGACCCACTTCCATGGCGTCTGTCATAGTGGCGTCGTTCAAAACGGGTCCACCCTTGACAACGGCGAGTACCTTTGGTCCTAATCGCTTGATCTCAGAGATCAAAATCATGTCAAGTACCACCTCACCAGCATTGTCTGTCAGATAGACAACTTCATTGGCATTCAAGCAGAGATCCATGAATTCGTCAATCTGATCTAGCGCAAGATCTGATTCGATTTTTCCGATGATGTGTCTTAGCTCCTCAAGGCTGAAATCGCGACCTGATACATCGAACTCTATCGCATTTGATGCTGCGGCGATGAGCGTTGCCCTTCGAAATCGCATCTTTGAATCGGTTGCTTCCTCTACCAGTTTCTCTAGTTCGGGAAGGATACTCAGAGCCATATTATTCGACTGACGTTTGAGCTCTTCATAGGGGTCTCTTCCTGTCATCCTCTGAACCAATAGATCTCTGTCAGTGCCTATGTGACTCGGCACTGAATCAGCATCGAATCTCTTGCCCAAGAAATCGAGCATGGCTGAAACTACGTCCATCTGAAGTTCGAGATCGTCAGTCGCCAATCTTGCTTGATTGACAGCCCGCTCAAGTAGACAGTGGGCACAGTCGAGGGTGACCTTCACATTGAATCGCCGAATCCCGGAGGCTTCTGAATCAGTGAAAAATGAACCGGAATAGGAACCAGTCACTTCCTCAATGGTTCTATCAATCCCTTTAGCACCTGTTCTGGCTTGTCGGACTTGGCTACAGCAGAGGCAAGAAGCACGCCCTGCGATCCAAGTTTGATGGCGGCTTCAACATCTTGGCCAGTGCTGATACCAGCCCCGCAGAGTATGGTGACATCTCGATTTACTGCTCGAATGATGTCGACAGTGCCCGATATGACCTCTGGCTGAGACTGAGATACGGATATGCCTGTGCCGATGAGTTCTGGTGGCTCCACTGCGATTGCGTCTGGTTTCAGAGAGGCCGCTGCTGCGCTCACTAGAGGATTGTTTGTGCATACTAAGCTGTACAGCTGCAGCTTCTCCGCTCTTCTTACTGAGGCTTCAATGTCAGCGAGCTGCATTCTGTGTTCTGAGTGGTTCAATAGAGTTCCAGAGCATCCTGCCTCAACTAATGTCTCTCCAATTGCGTGACCTGTGAAGCGACCGGGTTCGCCGGAATCCATGTGCTGTGAGAAGACAGGAATCTCCACGGCCTTGCTGACTCTGTACAGGTCGGGAACTTGGGGACAGACGACAACTGATACACTATGCTCATTCGAAACCTTCTCACAAGTCTGCGCGAGGAGTACAGCCTTTTCGCCTGTGGCTTGAGGATAGGTCTTGAAATTGACTGCAATGATTGGAAGTTCAACCTTTGCCATTGTGCTCTTTCCTGCCTAGCCGCATCTTTCTCCGACTCAGGCAGAGGATTCCGTACTGCGCCTGCTAATAAGTTGCTACGTTGAGAACATCAAGTTCAGCGCATCTGACCAACGAGGAGCTTCAATATAGGTATCCTGGCGTAGCCTCTTCGGTTCATACTACTGATGTCCTTACGAATCTCAATCTTGACAAACTTGCCGGCATCTGGTTTCCTGTAGTGATGTATGTATACCTTTGAGAAATCTGCAAAGGTGGGTGCACTAAGCAACTCAGCAACAGTGCTATTGGAGATTCTCACAAAGACATCTTCCTCTGGCACTGTGCCGGTCCCAAAACTCACCTCTCCATGGGCTTGCTTCTTCACATTGAATCTCTCGCCCATCGCCATGAACTCGAGGGCGAACTCGTCAGGACCCTCCATTCCAGCAGCGGCCGTTGGATCCGCAAACAGGTACTTCAGGCGCTCAGTGAACTCTGAATGGTAGGGGATGGTGTCTCCCGGTCTGGCGGGCGTAGGCATCTCAGCTCTAGCTTCTGGCTCGGCTTCTTCAACCTCCGGTTCTGGCTCAGGTTCCGGCTGGCGTTCAGGTGCCTTGACCTCGGGCTCTGCTATCACTTCTGCAGGAGGGGCTTCAGCAGAAGGCTCTTCTTCTACAGCAGCCTTCTCGTCTTCCTTCTCTTCTTCGCGTCCAAGGAATTTCCTTATCCTTTCCATCTTTCACACAGTCTCCTAGGATGAGTTGAACAAACAGGTTATGAAGCCTGCTTCTTACGGTGTGTTATTGGTCGACCTTGACCGACCGATAATGGCTTCAGTCATAGAAAAAGGTAATCTGAATGTACAGCTACGGTGGGGTCTCCGCCGAGCTTGTCTTGAGAGCGGCAGCCAACTCCTGTAGCTGAGCAACAAGAGGGATTGACCTCGATTGGGTTCTGTCACCCCAGAGCTCCTCCACAAGTAAGTCACGAATTGCAATCCTAATGACCTCAGAGCGGTTGGGGTACTTGCTCTGCCCGATGAGGTTGTCTAGCCCTTCAACATAGGACTCGGGCAGACATATCGTTACGACCTTCATTGTTCACCAACCAACTTGGAGCCAAACACGCTAAAGAAAGCGTGTCATTTCCAGATTGACATCTAGGTATTATTCACTCTCTATCCCACTTCATGCCTAGTTGCACCACTTCCTGGGGCAGGTTTAAGAACGCGCATGTTGTTTCGCTGATTCATCAGCTGTCACGGTCATGGTGAACCTTATGGGAAGAGGTAAGTCAGGAAAGATACGAGCCAGCCACGTTCTGGTCGACAAACATAGCAAAGCTCTTGAGATAATCAGCAGGATTCGCGAAGGAGAAGACTTTGGAGCCATTGCGAAGCAGTACAGCGACTGCTCATCAAGGAAGAAGAGCGGAGACTTGGGCTGGTTTGGAAGAGGCAAAATGGTCAAGGAGTTCGAGAGGGCTGCTTTTGCTCTCAGTGTTGGAGCGATGACCACAGATCCTGTGAAGACAGAGTATGGATATCACATCATAAAGCGCACTGGCTAGATCAAGTAGAGTGCTTCCTCAGATAGAGTAACAGCTGGACCTGAGAGCCGAGTTTCTCAGGTCAGCTTTCATCACTCACTCTGCTGAGTCGGATGTGTCCTTTTCTTTGCCCTTTGGAACTATCTCATAGTCCATGAAGCGATTCTCACACTTGCTGAGAACCTTGGGCAGTGTGCTGTATTCCATCCGATCTGACGATAGCCTGTGAAACTCGAATGGACCATGTTGGCGCAGGTAGTCTGCAATCTCCATCCCACGCTGGCGTGATATATCAAAGGCGATATCATCGAAGAGATCAACTGGACCTACCAGCTCACCATTGGAAATTTGGAAGCCTAATCCGATGACCCGCGGAGGACCATCAAATCTCGTGCATCTTGAGTCTTTCAATGCAACAGGCAGAAGGGGACCAGCATGAGACCCACGCATCCAACCAGCCACCAAGTGAGGAATGGTGAAAGCCTCAAGCACTTCTCCCATGGCTGGTAGGCCTGAGTGCGCTCTGATGATGGCAACGGGGTCATCCTTTCCTACATACTTGCCAGCTATTGCATGGAGTTTGTCCGTGCTGACAGAAGCACAGACCATTCCGTCTGCGCGATAGACTTTCTTTATTGTGAACGTTCCAGTGCTACCGAGAAGAGCAAGCACGTCGTACATCTCTTCTGGGCACTTCATGTCCACAAAGCATGGGACATCTTTCATGATGTCTTGAATCACGAAGGTGAATCCATCATGCAGGTTTGGATCAATGATAAGCCCTGCGGTGTTGAACGGGTCAGCAAATATCTTGAACATAGGCAGATTGAATGCGCCCGGCTCGGTCTTGTCTGCCATGAAGATGGCAAAGGGCTCTGACCTTCGCTCCTGGATTGTAATCTCTGCAGAACCGGGACCCATGCCCTTCACGTTTCCGCTGAATGTGTCAGCAAGCATATCTTGTCCGGCTGCGTAGATCTTCTTCTCCCGAGCCTTCTCGGTGCCTTTGATGAATGTGTCCCAGGCAAGTCGGTGAACCTCTTCATTGTTCTCTCCCTTGTCATGGGTCATAATCAGCTCCAGATCATCACCCGCGTGGGTGACATAGAAATCTTTGATGATCTTCTTGTCAACTGCTGCCTTCATCTCTTTCCTGGCAAGCTCGAGAAGGAAATCAGGCACAACTACATGACCGGCAAGTGAACCAATGTCGGCCTTGATCACGCTAATGGTCGTTTCAACCAATACATTCCGCTCCATTTACTGAATGCTATGAGAGCAGCATGACGCCCTCGTACGGGACAGCAGGCCTAAAAGTTTGGGTTTTAGGTGTTTCGGAGACCCTGTCCCGAGCAGACTGCGATTATTCTATGAATGTATAATAGTCTGTTGGTCCTGGTGTCTTGGAAGCGGCCCGAAACTGAAATAGCCTAGTTATGATGAGAAGAGAGGGGGACAAAGATGCCCAAAGACAAGGTTTTTGCAGAACGACCTGAAACTCCCGACCACAAGCAATACCACATTGAGGTAAAGACTGAAGACGTAGCCGAGTCGGTGCTTCTCCCGGGAGACCCTCAACGAGTAGCCAAAATCAGCGCTGGTTGGGACTCCTTCAAAGAGACCGCCTCACACAGGCAGTATGTTACGCACACCGGTCTGTACAAGGGAACTCCAATCTCTGCATGTTCTACTGGGATTGGAGGGCCTGGTACTGCTATAGCTGTCGAAGAACTGGCGAGCGTAGGAGTGAGGAATTTCATCCGAGTGGGGTCCTGCGCAACTCTAAAGGAAGACATCGTGATTGGTGATCTGATTATTACTACAGGTGCAGTTAGACTTGAGGGAACCAGTAAGCAGTATGTGCGGCCTGAATACCCTGCAAGTGCGTCCTACGAGATTGTAATGGCCCTGGTTGAAGCTGCTGACTCATTGGGTTTGAAATATCACCTAGGAATATCCGCCTCTACAGACTCGTTCTATCTTGGCCAATCAAGGCCAGGCTTCAATGACTACACGCAGAGCTTTAGCGAAACTCTGATTGAAGATCTGCAGAAAGCTAACGTTGCGAACTTTGAGATGGAGGCAGCCACCATCTTCACCCTTGCAAACATCTATGGGTTCAGGGCAGGTGCTGTTTGTGCAGTCTATGCCAACAGAGTTCATGATGAGTTTGCTGTCAAGGGAGAAGATGACGTTATTGCCTGTGGGAACGAATCCGTAAAGATTCTGGCAGAGATGGATGAGGAGAAGGCAATCGCGGGCAAGGATTTCTGGACACGAGGCTTGAGGAAGTAGAACTTTGCGTAGATGGCACTGGTTCCTGAGAAGCAATGTGTCTAACACGAAACGCAGAGATTCTCATCCCAGAATGACACGACTATTCCACGTAATAGTACTCTCCAGATGCCTTCTGCTGAGTATCCAATCTCGAGCCGTCCTTGTTCACCCTTGGTCTGCCTGTCTGAGAGTCTCTCCTGAATGTGACGCCCATCTGTTTAAGAAACGCGTTCATCCCGCTGCGCAGAGTCGTTACAGAAGATGCGATCCCCTTCTTGCCAGGAACTCCTCCAAAAACCACCATGCTGTCACTCAGGTAGTCAGCCATCAAGATCGAGTGCTCAACCACAAAGGCAGTTCTCATCGAAGTTTGGATTGATCTTCTTATGGCTCTGGAGCTTGCCAGGCGCTGCTCAATGTCAAGGAAAGCAGATGGCTCGTCAAACAGATAGATGTCGGCATCTTGGGCAAGACATCGGGCAATCGCAGCTCTCTGGAGCTCGCCCCCGGACAACTCTGAAACAAGATGATCCATGAGATATTCGAGCTCCAGTTTTCGGATCACTGAGGACTTGAAGTCAGCACTATCGACAGTACTTCCACCTGCTTCCCGGAGATACATCCGAACATTCCCATCGTAGTCAGCGTCAATATACTGAGGTTTGTAGGCAACCTTGAGATCGAATCCAGAAACAGTCTTCTTGGGGGCCTCACCCTCATCAGGCTCCAAAGCACCTGCAAGCATCCTTACAAAGGTCGTCTTCCCAATACCGTTAGGACCAAGGACACCCACGATTTGCCCGCGAGTCACACGTCCTCCGTTCACATCTAGCGTGAAGTCTTCAAACTCCTTCTTCATATTGCCGTATTCAACCAGAGTTTCAGCTCCGATGAATTCCTCGTCCTCTCCTGTCATTCCTTTGAATGAAATCGCGGTATCGCGGAAACGCATGTTCTCGTCAGGGATGTATCCATCAAGGAAGATGTTTACTCCTACCCTAGTACCGTGGGGATGTGATACGATACCGTAGGTGCCGGGGCCCCCATACAGGATGCAGACAAGATCCGAAACATAGTCCAGGATCGAAAGGTCATGTTCCACTACAACAACCGTCTTTCCAAGAGCAGAGAGCTGACGAACAGATCGAGCCACGCGTAGTCTCTCTCGCACGTCGAGATAGGCCGTTGGTTCGTCAAAGAAATAGAAGTCACCCTCACGCACTATTGCTGCGGTCATCGCGACTCTCTGAAGCTCGCCTCCACTCAGATACTGAATCGGTCGGTCCCAGATCTCACTAAGACCCATGTCCTCCTTGAGCCCCTTCAACCTACCTGTAGTATCAGCCGCCTCTAGAAGATCGCTGATGGACTTTTCAGCGACTGTCTTGACTTCTGGTAGGTCGGTGATATTTTGAGGCTTGTGAACGGGCGTGATCTTGCCTTCCTGAATCTTCTCGAAGAAGGGCTGTAGCTCAGAACCGCGATACTGTCGGATAATCTCATCCCAGCCGGGCGGATTCTCCAGATTCCCCAGGTTAGGCTGAAGCTCTCCGGCAAGAATTCTCAAAGCAGTGGTCTTTCCCACGCCGTTCGGGCCTATGACTCCCAATACCTTGCCCTCCTTGGGTATTGGAAGCCGGAACAGTTTGAATCCGTTGACGCTGTACCGATGACTTGTGTCAGTTTCAAGCTCCTCAGGAAGGTTCACTATGCTGATCACATGGTAGGGACATTTCTTGACACAGATAGCTTCACCGGAGCACAGAGCCTCCACTATCGTTGGAGGCTTGTTTGGGCCATCGAGGAACACTACTGTCTCGTCCCCGGTTCTGACACGTGGACAGAATCTCTGACACTCATGTGTGCAGTCTTTTGGTCTGCATCGAGATCTGTCGATTACTGCAATGCGCATGTGATCACCCTAGTCCTTGAGGGGGATGAGGTCCAGTCTTCTAGACAGTATTTAGCGCTTTCTGACCCGTTTCCTAGAGATCGAGTGAACTTCGACTGAAGGAAACTTCCATGTTCCACCCTTCCCTTGCCCGGTGTCGCCACCTCATAAACTCGAACGAGTCTGCAATCAGTAGGGGCTTTGTCTGTCATCATTGGAATGAGATTCCTCCTCCAGACCCTGATGACGTACGTGAGTTCTTGGATCAAAAAATGAGGCAGCTGCTAGACTAGTACTCGATGACTCTAGACAGGAAGCTAAGGGCTGTAATCCGAAACGAGATGGAGGTCACGCTTGACATGCGGAATCTCTGAGGATGATGCCCCACTATCGCTGTTTGGGGTCGGTGTTAAGACTGACGGCGTCGGCGGGAAACGCCTCCTATGTAGAACTTGAGAATGCGGATGGAAAGAGATATTCAATCCCTGTCACACAACACCTGTATGACCTGAAAGAGGTTGGACCCATTAGTCCCGAAGTGATCGAGGAAGATGTAAGGAGCGAACTGGACGATTATACCCTAGGTGAAGAAGACATCCATACAGTACTCGATGATTGCTCTTCGTCACCGAGGTATCATCAATATCAAGTCCTCGGAGGCGGAAGACTAATTCGAGTTTCGAAGAAACAAGGGAAATTGGAAGAGATTCTGGAAATCCGGAAACGGTGGGGGTACCCACAAACCTTTAGAGCCCAAGCCGAATGTTTTGGGTGAATATGAAGTTACTAGACCGCCTCCTGGGCATCTTCAGCAGACAGCGCCGGACAATCTTGGGAGCTGTCGAACAACCTGATGACCTCGCAAATGCAGTGCGCCGCATTAGAGCCCAAGTGTATCTGAGAATAACGGGCAAGAGCTATTATGAGCCATCCGCTCAAGCCAGCAAGTCAAAGAGTTCTCCAAGTGACATGTCTGAGAGGGTTTCCAGGGTACGCAGAATCACGCGTAGAGATGCATGATAGCATTGATATGACATTCTTGGGCCATTCTTACAGGGATGATGATGAAGTAGGGATGGCGAGCGCCTCATCAGCGTGATGAACCTATAAACCGCAATCTGACCACATTTGTGCATGTCAACATTACCGGATTCACCAACCATCCAATGACCATAGAACCGAGTATAGGTGCGATACTGAACAGCCCCCTTTGACGGAGACTCGCTTACATTGATGTCAATTGACTGTGCCCGATTCTGCACCGAAGTCAGAGTCTGTTGTACAGAAACCGAGATGACCCTAACGAGGGCGGATGTGGAGAGAATCAGCCTGCTCGGTCATTCAGCCAAGGATTACTTGGTACGGGTCACAGCAGGTTTCTGTGAACTGAAGAATGTTGACGGCTACTGCTACTTCTACGATCGGGACAGCAAGACGTGTCAAATCTATTATGCACGACCAGAAGGTTGTCGGTGGTATCCCATCATCTATGATGCTCGCAGCCGCAAATGTACTGCTGACAGGGACTGTCCTGCGGCTGATACGGTGACTCGAAATGAGATCAGGAAGGTGAGTAAGAGGGTGAGAACTCTTGTAGAAACTCTGAGACGGGAGGCCGCTAGTGGTGAGAGCCCGTGCTGACCTGCACACTCATTCCATACTCTCAGACGGAAGTGATACACCGACCACGCTTCTGAGGATGGCCGACGAGCTGCAACTCGGAGGCATTGCCCTCACCGACCATGATACTGTGAAGGGTCTGAGAGAGTTCATGGATGCAGATGCTTCCCCAGATCTGCAGAGAGTCCCGGGTGTAGAAATGAGTGCAGACTACAATGGAAAGGAAGTCCACATCTTGGGGTACTTCGTTCCTCTCGACTCAGATGAGCTAAATGATAGACTTGAGAACCTCAGGACCCGCAGAGAAACCAAGTTCTCAAGGATGGTACAAAGACTTAGAGACCTCGGCATCGACGTTAAGCAGAACGAATTAGATGAGGTTCTCCAGGGAGTTGAAAGTCAGGCACGTCCTCATCTTGCAAGAGTCCTCGTCCAGAAGGGGATTGTCAGCAGTACAACTGAAGCTTTCGAGGTCTTTCTAGGAGAAGGCAAGCCGGCCTACGTGAAGAAAGAAAGGCCATCAGCAAGCGAGGTGATTGCTTTTCTTAGATCAATTGGGGCAGTTCCAGTTGTGGCTCATCCTCTGACGATTGGGGTAGCCAATCTTCGAGCCTTTCTCAAGTTGCTCAAACAGTGGGGTATTGAAGGTGTCGAGGCGGAGTATGACTATGGCCCAGTCGGCATCGTTGGAGGTCCCAAAGACGTCCAGGCTGCGGCATACGGGCTTGGTTTGATCGAAACGGGAGGAAGCGACTATCACGGCACTAGCGTGGTGATGGCCGACCTCGGAACCCACACCGTGTCAGTGGAAGTAATCGAGAAACTGAGGAAAGCGGCAAAGGTCATCCTTTCGGAAGGCTAATCTTACACCGACCCTCAGTTGCGTCTGAGTGATGCGCTGTTGCGAATCATAGATTCCCATGTGCATACATGGACCAAAGAGATAATCAGCGACAAGGACCTTGAGGCACGGCGGATAGCGGCTGAGAGAGAGGGGATCAAGCCACAGCTCGATTCCCCCATTGAGAGCCTAAGGATGGCCATGCAAAAGGCGGGCATAGAGAAAGCCGTAGTGCTGCCTATAGACAGTGGTCTTAATCAAGAGATGCCTCTGACTCTCACAGAGAAGACTGACTGGCACGCCGACGAAGTGAGTGGTGATGCCAATATAGCAACTTTTGTAGGATTGGACCCCCGGCGGGGTGACGTGGGTCTCGCGGAACTTGAGAGGGCTGTGAAGGAGAAGGGCTGTTGCGGATGGAAGATGTATCCTCCGAATGGGTTCTACCCCGATGAACTGGAGTTCTACCCCTACTACGAGTTGTGTACGAAATTGGGAGTCCCCGTAACGATACATTCGGGGTTCACATCAAGGTTCAAGCACATGAAATACGCCCAGCCAGTTTACATAGACAAGGTTGCGGCTGACTTTCCAGGCCTCAAGATTGTAATCGCACATGCTGGTGTGCCATGGGTCGATGAAGCTCTAGCAGTGGCCGCAAAGAACCCAAACGTTTCAATCGATGTTTCAGGTTGGCAGGCATTTGCGTCGAGAGTGCCAATCAAAGTATACAGGATGATTGGAGATGCGAAACTCATGAAGGTGTTTCCCAACCGCGTGCTATGGGGAAGCGACTTTCCGCTCTTTGAGCATTTCATGCCAATCGAGAAATGGACAGAATTCTTTCTCAAGTTTAAAGTTCCAAAGTCCCTTCTTGATACTGGATACCCGCCGATCACAGAGGATGAGATTGATTCAATGATGTGGAAGAATGCTGCGCGCCTGTTCTTTGGTGAGAAAGCATGATCAAGTTCGTTGTCGATGCCATGTTGGGGAAGCTCTCACTTTGGCTCAGATTGGTCGGTTATGACACCCTATACTCGACTGATATCCATGACGATGATCTCTTGACGATTGCCGAGAGAGAGGGTCGCTACTTGCTCACAGCGGACGCGAGCCTACACCAGAGAGCCAGGGAGAGAGCTATCGATTCAATGCTTCTTAGAGGAAGCGTGGATGAGAGAGTTACCAGAGTCTTCCAAGAGTTTGGAATCCCTCCGCAAATTGATCCTTCGAAGTCGAGATGTTCCAAATGCAATGGAGAACTGACAGAGATTGGTGCAAGTGAGAAAGAGAGAGTGAAGGACCTGGTCTTTGACGACACTTACAACCATTACGAGAAGTTCTGGCTCTGCAATGATTGCCAAAGCGTCTTCTTTCAGGGTGGTCAGTGGGAAAACATGCAGAAGTATATGTTGAGAATTGAGAAACTCATGAGTACTTGAGAATCATGAGAACGGACGTGTCACGCTGCTTCTTCAACAGAGATGTCATATTCAATGGGGATGCAATCAGCAATGGAGCGACTCAGATGGCAATATTCCTTCATCAATTCTGAACAACGTTCTCCAACACTCTGCTCGCCCTGAGATACGACAATGCTTCCTGCAACCTTCACTCCAACTATTTTGTACCCGGACCCATCAAACTCAGCAGTCGCATGACCCTCCAAATCAAGTGAGAGCAGCGTCATCTCGAAGCGACGCTGGAAGTCGAGGAAAGTGTTATTCAGACATCCAAGAAGTGCGGACACGAACAACTCATCAGGACAGATGCCCTCGCCCTTCCCCCCGAAAGTACTAGGCGTATCTATGACGACCTTCTGATTGTCTGTGACATAGCTCGTACATCCTGTTTTTCCATCCCAGGAGCTTCTCGCGCGGTACTCAACTTCCTCCGGGTATATTGGCTTCGGCTTCATCTTTCTTTCTCTCCGTCGTCGGGCCTTGTGGCCAGATGGTTAAGGATTCCGGTCACAAGCGATTCTCAGTTGAAGCGGATTGTACGGATCGTTGCTAGTCAGCAAGTCATTTAAACCGACCAGCTATTGACACCGCGGAGTCTGGACCTATGGCACGACGAATGAATGCTGCTATGTTTCACGGCATCGGTGATGTAAGATATGAAGAAACCGATGTCCCGACGATAGGACCCGGTGAGCTCCTGATCAGAGTGGGAACGGCTCTGACTTGTGGGACTGACGTGAAGACCTTCAAGAGGGGGCACCCCATCTTACTCAGACACACACCAGCGCTCTTCGGACACGAATACGCGGGAACCATCGAGAAAGTGGGAGAGGGCGTGGAGGGCTTTGAGATGGACATGCGAGTCGTAGCCACAAACTCAGCACCCTGCGGTTCCTGCTTCTTCTGTAAACGGGGTAGTCCCAATCTCTGTGATGAGCTGAAATCATCATTTGTTAACGGCGCCTTCGCAGAGTATGTTCGCGTGCCTGAGCCAGTCGTTAGATGGAACACACATCGAATACCTGATTCGCTATCATTTCGTGATGCCGCTTTGACTGAACCCTTGGCCTGTGTCGTGCACGGTATCGAAGAAGCGAACATTCAGTTGGGGGACACAGTGGCCGTCATCGGAGCAGGCCCGATAGGTCAGATGATGATAATGCTTGCAAAGAAGCGGGGTGCTTCAGTGGTGATCGCATCTGACTTGGCCAAGCTACGACGGGCCACTGCAAAACAAGCTGGCGCTGACGTCGTGATAGACCCAGCGAAGGAAGATCCAATCCAACGGGTGAAGGAGGAAACTTCTGGATACGGAGCGGATGTGGTGATTGAAGCTGTTGGCCTTCCTGCGACGTGGGTACAGGCCGTGGACATGACACGTGAGGCAGGAATGACAGTTCTTTTTGGTGGAGCAGCGTCTGGTACGAAGTTCGAGCTTGACACGGTCCGATTCCATTATGGTCAGCTCACCATAAAGGGTGTCTTTCATCTTGCACCCAGACATGTTGAACAGGCTCTCAAGCTAATCATCGCCGGAAACGTGGATAGTGATTTGCTCGTTTCTCATGAGATGCCTCTGGAGAAGATTGTTGACGCTCTCAAGATGATGAGTGCCGGAGAGAGTATGAAGATAGCCATCAAACCCTGAACCCGCATCAATAACAGAACTACAAGGTGATTTCAACTTGAGCCGCGAGAACAAAGAAACACTGCGGGACAAGGTCGCCATCTACAGGGCCAGGCACAAGCAGCGTGCCGGCACTAGAAGACTCAGGGACAACGAGAAGGCTCTGATTGAAATCATCCAGGGTCTGGACAATGACTACGAGGGCCTTCTTGTGGTTGTGGAGGGAAAGCGGGACGAGTCTGTGCTCAGAAGTCTTGGTTTGAGAGCCCCTATAGTCAAGACCCAGAGTGGAGTTCCTAGGCCGAGATTCATCGACAAGCTGGCCTCCCAAGCAGGTAAGAAAGGGCAAGTGCTCATCCTGACCGATTTTGATCAGAAAGGAAATGAGATTTCCAGTCACATTGGACGGGAATTGGATATCCGGGGTGTGAAAGTTCTTAGAAGGATACGGCGAGAAATCAGGAAGGGGATGGGCAATTGGCGATGTATAGAGGAGCTTACAGCCTTGTTCAAGAGAAAGGACTCACCAGAACCGGCAGCCTAGCAATGACGTCACGCAGCTAGCGAAAACACAATATGCCTCCTATACTCCTCAAGATATCGACAAGCATTGCGAGTCTTTGCAGTTTCAGGGTATTCCGGCACAGGTAAGACGTCACTAATTGAAACGCTCATAGAGCGACTGGTAGCTAGAGGTGCCTCTGTATCGACGGTGAAGAGCAGCATGGAGGATGTCATGCCACCAGAGAACTCTGACACTTGGAAACACCTAAGGGCTGGAGCTGAAACGACTATCCTCCAAGGCCCAGGATCGACCACAATCAGATTCAAGGAAAGAGCAGACTTGGAGGCAATCCTCAAACAACTCGATTCGGACTTCATTCTAATTGAGGGTATGAAGGGGATAGCCATTCCACGCTTTTGGTGCCTGGGAGAGAAGTCCACTGCTGACGACGTTCCTGAGGGAACGGTGGCCGTCGTCATTTGGAATGCGTCCCGAGAGATTCCGGCCAAGGTAGATGTTCCGGTGATACCCTCCAATGATATTGAGAACCTAGTCGATATCGTGGTGAAAGAGGCCGTGGATGTGTCGGACCTTAGTCTCTAGTCCTACGTACGCTATCACAATACTCTTCTTGATGCTTGACCTCGAGCGACTCTAATGAGAGAGCTGGATTCGGGGCAGTTCGACCTTGTCGATACTCTGGAATGTGGTCAAACATTCTGTTGGACTAGAGAGGGCCAGGGATATGTCAATGCGGACATCGGACAGGTCGTTTACGTGGAGCAAAGAGGAAACACCATATACTACGAAACCTCAGACGACGACGTCAACTTGGAGAAGATGTTCAGGCTTCGAGACCCGCTTCCAGAGATTCAGAAGCAGATAATGCGAGATGGAATCGTTAGAGAGAGCATACAATTCGCACCAGGTCTTCGTGTTATATCTGACGACTTCTTTCCGTGTCTAATCTCATTTCTGTGTTCAATCCGCAACAACATCCCGAATATCAGAAGACTTACTCAGTCAATCAGAAGGAAATTCGGACCTGTCTACACCTTTCGAGACTCGACCTATCATGGTTTTCCTTCTCCAGAGGAGCTATCCAGAGCAACAGAAGATCAGCTGCAAGCTTTGGGCCTGGATTGGCGGGCGAGCTTTGTTCTTCGTTCAACAGAATCCATCGTTGACGGGGATTTAGATCCAGACAACTTGGTGAAGCTAGGCTACGAGGATGCCCACACGGAGCTGAAGTCACTGCACGGAGTTGGTGATAAAGTGGCGGATTGTTTATGTCTGTTCTCACTGGGGTTCCTAGAGGCCTTCCCGATTGACGTATGGATTGAACGTGTCATTCAGGAACACTACGGAATACTCACCGCGACTGGAAAGTCATATTCCAAGAAGTCTGAGGCGGCAAGAGCGTATTTTGGCAAGTACGCTGGTTATGCTCAAGAGTACCTATATTACTTCACTCGTACAAAGGGAAAGAAACCGAAAAGGTGATCAGTCTAGAAGCTCTGGCGTTTCCTCTTCTTTCTGGCGTACCAGCTATGATCTTCAATACCTTTGGAAATCTCCCAGAGTCGGGTTTCATAGAAAGCAAGTGGATGGAGAATATACTCGCACAGGGGGTCGAATACTGTGCCTAGATATACTGGGCAGAGGCTATTGCCCTGCATCTTCTTGCATCCCGGCGGTGTGTAGCCCTCTCCAGCCGACTTTGAAGAGATGTGACGTACCTGATACTCAGCTAGATTTCTAACAAAGTCAGGCGCTGCTTTGAAGACTCCCATGACCTCTTCTTCTGTCATTCCAATCTTGAGTAGGAATGCGGCCAGGGCAAAACGAGCCTCATGAGAGAGGTTCTTTCCTTGGATGGAGTCTTGATGCAATTGGGCAATGCAGGGAGGAAATGCCGTGCTTACGTCTGCAGTAATCTTGACTGGCTTCCTGTCTCTGATCCTCGTTGTCATCTCAGATTCTATTCTTTGAACGGCCTCAGTCAAACGCATTGGAAGTGTGGGCACATCCATTGTGCTCCGAAGAATCAGCTGCTTGAACCTCCCGGATATCAAGCGATGAAGCTCTGACTTGCGTATAGGCACCCACCCCGACTCAAGATGACGATTGATGAGCTTCCACTTCTTACTGTGAAAAGTGGGAGCGACTTCAAGAAAATCTTCAAACCTGATTCGAAAGTTGAAACTTCTCAACATCAGTGGCAGTTTCGAACGTTGAGTTTCAGATCCTGTGGATTCTATGGTCCAACCAAAAGAGGACTCACACATCTCGATTACATTGCGATCCTTCTCCTTAGACAGATGTTTGTTCACAGCCTTGGATTCTGCCTCGGCCTGATACTCCTTCAGTCTTGGATGCCCTATCTTCTCTACAATGAGTCGCGCAGCCGGGTAGACTAACACCGCTTCCTCTGTGTCAATGTTGGGAATCTTGATCTCAGACTGCATTAGTGCCGCATACACACGCTTTTCGGCTTCCTGCACGACATACCCATTCTCAGGGTCCTCTAGAATCTGGATGAGGGTTCGGACGTCCCGAGCCAATTTCTGCGTCGCGGCCCTCGCCTCAGCTGAGAACGGATACTGTAGCAGTTGCAGATCTAATGCCACAAGCTTCGCACCTATCTGTTTCTCTGACTCCACACATCAGTAACCAGGACGAGCAAATAAAGTGTCCTCAGAACGCTGCCTTGGTTTCCTATCAAGTGCGTCCTAGGACCAAATCGGACCTTACAAGCAGGTTCATGAACTCACCGAGACTCTGACGCAGGATCTCCGGGTCACTATATAGCTTCTTCAGAGAGGTCCTACGTCTTTCGATTGATGGCGTACCTGCTTCGTTCACGAGCTTGTATGCAGCGTTAGGCCGCTCAACCCACCTGCAGAGCTCGTCATTCTGATCGCTGAGGAAGAGGACCACAGGAGTCTTTCGCTTGCCATTCACCTTGAACTGTTGATGCAGATTTGCGTTCTTGTCGCTGTCAAGGACTCTCAGCTTGACCTTTGGAGTGAGAGAAGCCATTCGTGCAAGTACTGGAATGTTTCCAGCAGTATCGTTGCAACGGTCTGTACCAATGACAAGTATCCTGATCTCATTCTGAATGCTGCTCAGAATCTCTTGCTCAGCTTCGTTGAGCATCAGGTCATTGAATCTCGCCTTCATCAGCTCAACATTCTCTCTGGCCTTCTTCAGGAAGCTTTTGTATTCTACTGCAGAGTCCCAGTCTGCATTCTCACACATGCATTACCAACTCAGCGTTCTCTGAGAATTCTACTGGCTCATGGACCAGCATTCTCATATCACTGCGACAGAATAAAAGGATTGTCCGCTATGCTTGGGTCAGCTCAAGACTAGGTTACAACTCAATAGGTAATTCCAGAGTGGAGTATATGAACCAGAACGTGGTCAAAGATCTAATGCAAGACCTGAAAGAGCAGGCGAATCCTGCCAAAGCAGAGCACGTTGCCAAGTACATGAAGACTTCACGTCTTCGTTTTCTCGGAATTCAAATCCCCCAAATTCGAAAGACTGCGCGCACGCATATCCGGTCACTTCCGATTGAGGATCTACCTGAGGTAGTAGGCTTGCTATGGAGAGAGAGTACCTTCGACTTCAGACTTGCAGCAATTGAGATCATGGGGAAGTACTCTGCAAAGGGGGATGTACAGAAGGCCCTCGACATGATCTCAGATATGATTGACGACATAGACACATGGTCCCTTTGCGATCCTCTCTGCATTGTATGTCTTGGGACACTTCTCATTCGAGATTGGTCGGTCGGGAGGACAATTGCAGGTTGGCGTCATAGCGACAACTTTTGGAGACGTCGTTCCACGATATTGCCATACCTCCACCTGTCAAAGAAGAGTTTCTATCGAAAGGACTATGCTGCCAAGGTGCTAGCTGCAATGGAACCCCACGTCACTGACAAAGAGTTCTTCGTGGGTAAGGCCGTCGGTTGGGTGTTGCGGGAATTGAGCAAGCGAGAGCCTGAAATCGTAAGACGTTACTTAGAAGAGAACAGAACGAAGATGACAAAACTCGCATTCAGAGAGGGGAGCAAGAAACTCTAGAGGAGTACTTTCAGTCATCTGTTTATCTTTTGAGCAAGCCCACCTGACAAGATTGTGCAATGACAGAGAAGATGCTTGCGTACTGCGGTCTGGATTGTGCTGACTGCTTGGCTTACAAGGCATACATTACCGACGACGAACAACTTCGTTTGGAAACCGCTCAGCAGTGGACCACTCCTGAGTATTCGGTTGTTCCTGCAGACATCAATTGTGTTGGATGCAAATCCGCCGAAGGACCTCATTTCGAGTGGTGCGGAGAATGCCCAATGCGAGCATGTGGAAAACAGCGTAGAGTCGAAACATGCGCGCACTGTGGAGACTTCATCTGCGACAACGGCAGGCAGGCGAGGAGAACATCAAGCGACTTGAAGTGATTCGTGCATCTCTGGTGTAATTGCCAATGGCGCCAGGTCTTCAGGATTAGTTTCGGAGTCCTGTTGTGCTTATTTATCTTGGACTGGAGAAACTATTGGAGAGTCTGGTTTGAAGAGAGCAGGTGTTGCTGACCTTAAGCTCCATCCGGGGAAAGCACCACATTGGCTAGTAAAACGAATGATGCCAATGGCCAGTTCCATCTGCGAGTTCATTTCGAATGAGTACGGAACTCAAGAACTCCTACAGCGACTCTCTGATCCTGTATATTTCCAGGCATTGTCGAATGTCCTTGGCTACGATTGGGACAGCTCAGGATCCACCACAGTTACATGCGGCGTGCTGAAGTCAGTGTTGAACTGGGAGAGGCATAGCATGGTTGGCGTCGGTGGCAAAGGTCTGGCCTCTCGCAGGGTGCCCGAGCAGCTCCGAGCACTGGAAGACTTTGGTCTTGATGGGTTTGGGCTGTCGGAGATTAGCAAGGCTGTGGCGAAGGTGGACAATGCCGCGGTACAGGACGGATACCAATTGTACCAACACGTCTTCTTTTTGGACAACGACGAGAACTGGACTGTTGTGCAACAAGGGATGGACAACAAGTCAAACGATGCTAGAAGGTACCACTGGACGTCAAAAGAAGTCGAGAGCTTCATCGAAGAGCCTCATACTGGAATGATTTCAGGCCTTGTCAAAAAGACAACGCTCAACTTGACTTCAAAAGAATCCGACAATTGCAGAAAGACAACTCTTGATGTCGTGAGAGAAGAACCACGTCGTGTGAGAAGACTCTTCGAAGATGTGAAGGCATATGGGGAGAGCACTCTCATACCTTGGATTGAGAACGATGGTTGCTCGAAAGAGCTTCCCTCCTACAAGGTTATTCCTAGAAGGATGGACTGGAATGCAGTTCGGAGGGCGTATGAAGTCCAACCCTCCGGATACGAAGACCTTCTCTTCATGGATGGAATGGGACCCGCGACCGTACGGGGTCTCTCGCTGATATCTGAGATGATCTTTGGAGCGGCGCCCTCGTGGTCGGATCCCGTTCGTATGACGTTTGCCTTTGGAGGTAAGGATGGCGTTCCGTTCCCGGTCCCTCGTAAGAACTATGATGAGGCAATCGCTTTCATGGAGCAGGCACTGAACGATGCAAGACTCGGTAGGAGGGACAGGGTTCTGGGACTCAAACGCCTCCGTAAGTTTGCGCCACCCGTACTGAACCAAGAGGTTCGTGCCGCATAGTCTACTATCGTCAGAACCGAAGTATACAATTTGCCGATTGACCGTGACAGTTTCATGATTGAGATAGAACCATATGATGAAACCGTGACCTGTATCAAGACAGCGGCCGAGATTGATGGAGATGTCATCATGTGGGCATACTCCTTCTTGATTGGGGACACGCTCTTCGACGCTGGTTGTCCAAATGCAATCGAGGAGTTCAAGGAGTTTGCATCCAGTCATGAGATTAGGCATGTCTATGTGTCACATTCCCATGAGGACCATTCAGGCTGCTGTTCCGCACTTGCAGACAGTGCTCTCATCTATGCTACGCCTCCAGTGGCCAAGGCACTAAGAGAACCCCCGGAACTAAGTGACTTCTTTGTGATGGTCTGGGGTCAACCCGAACCGGTTGACGAGGTCCAGCATATGCCAGATACGTTCAGTGTTGGCGTTTTGAACTTCGAAGTCATACCGCTTCCTGGACACAACAAGGACATGGTTGGATTCTACGAACGGAAGAGAGGATGGCTCTTTTCTGCGGATGCCGTCCCCTTGCCTTCAAGAATGCGCATGGCAATGAGCGATGAGAACCTTCCGCAGACCATTGCCACATTAGAGAGGATACAGGAACTTGATCTGAGTGTGCTCTTCGACAGCCACAGGGGACCGGTTGAAAGTCCTCGAGAACACATTCAGGTACGTATCGACTATCTAAAGGACCTTCAGAACAAAGTCAGAGAACTGCATGCGAAAGGGCGATCCATTCCGGAGATTCAAGAGGATCTGCAGTTTGAGGGCCCTTGGTATGTCGAGCTCACCAAAGGCAGGTTTGGCATAGACTACGTGATTCGATCTCTCATCCATGACAGCGATTCCGATAGCCCATAAGTCATAAGGACAGAATCAGTAGTGTATGGCGAGCAATGATACTAGAGCTGGGAATAATCCTGTTTGTCTTTCTATTTGCAGCAGCCACTCCGCTCATCTTCCCTTCTCTGATGTTGGACATGATAGGACACATCCTTGGCAACCGTCCCAACGACTATGAGGGCTGGACCTACTATGGAGGCCTCCTCATCAGAGCAGGTCGACATGAAGAAGCAGTTACTGCGCTTGTCAAGGCCGTCACTCTGCGACCGGACTACTCAAAGGCATGGGAGAAGCTCGGTTATGCATACACGATGACTGGAGATTCAGAACGTGCTGCAGAGGCCTACCGCCTAGCCGCTGATGATGACAGATTCCTAATCTAGTTCTCTACATAATCCAGGTCACGTACGTGGTTTCCTTCTCAGCGCGCGGCGTTCTCTGTCGCTCATATCGCGTCCGGTGACGTCCTCTCTTCCCACGGCTCGCAGACGGACAAGTGCATGAGGATATGGATCGAGGTACTCCTCCTCGACACCTCTGCGCACTGAAGGATCTATCTCATTCAGTCTATCGAGAATCGTTCTCTTCTCCTCATCCGAAGTGAATCTCGGGTCAACGACCACAGCAACGTGGAAGGATGCCCCTGCATCCCATAGTCGCTCAGCGGCCTTGAAAGGAAGGTCCAGAAACTCTGATGAACAACCTGTCTTCTCAGTGAAGTTGTCAGGCAGACCCCCACGAATCGAAAGACGAACATGCCCGACAGTATCTCCTTCTCTTGAGGCGTATCTTGCTAGGCGAGAGGCAAGTCCATCCTCTATGGCTAGGACAACGCCGTTTGTTTCAATCACGAAGAGGTCAAATGCACCAGCATCTCGATGAACGAGTTCGAGAATCTGACACAAATGGTCTGGACACAGTGTAGGTTCTGCCCCACTAACCCTGGCACGTCTGAAACCCCTCTCAGTCATTATGTTTCGAAGCTTTGAGTACACCTCATCTGGAGAGTAGAACTGACCATATTGCTCAGGCCAATCACGGCTCCAGTCAACCCAGCAGAATATGCATCTATAGTTGCACCCTACTGAGTAGGCCGTCGCAATTCCTCCGTAGACACCGACGGCATAGAACTCTGTGTACTTCCGATGTGGAACTCCATCTACGACCTTACATACTGTCCTACGAGTGGCCTTTGTTAGCCGGACTGGGTCAAACGGGAATGGAGGAAGGAACTGACCGTCCGGGCCACGTTCTGCATAACGGACAGGCCTGTTATTTGTGTCCGGCATCGCATATATCCCATCCTCTAGTCAGCGCTTCTGCTTCCCTTTCTTCTTGCGCCTCTCAAAACGATCTGAGAACGATCGAGTTGCCTTTTCCCGCTCCTTCTCAGCCCTAGCGGCTTTCTTCTGTCTCGAGCAGTTTATTCTAGCGGCCCGACCTAGACTCGTGACACGCTCAGCTTCCTTTTTGTCGCCTCTCTTCTTGTAGAGTTTCCTTGCACGCTCCCAAGTTTCAGAGGCTGAACAGAAGTCGTCAAGTCGAGCGAAGTTCGTTGCCTGTGCATCGAATAGATCAGGATCGTCCTTTACAATCGATGTAAGCCGGTCCCAAGCTTTTCGAGCTTCTGCCCAGTCCTCTAGCTCCATCGATGTGAATCCAAGGTTCCGTAGAGCGGAGATGTGTTTCTTGTCGCGGACCAGTGCACGTTGAAAGTGCTTCACTGCCTCTTTGAGTCGTCCTGCCTTATACTCTACCATACCCATGGTGTTCACAATGGCCGCGTCGGCTGGATCAATTTCATAGGCCTTCTTCAATGCCTTCATCGCTGATTTGTGCCTTTCAGCACGAATATTGACGTCTGCAAGAACACGCCAAGCTTCGATATCCTCAGGGGCGATCTTAGATGCTCTCTCTGCTGACTTGACAGCATCCTTCCATTTCTCTAACATCGAGAAACCAATAGCCTGATGGATTAGGGCCGGAACCAGGTCAGGTTCTAACGAGAGTGCTTGCGAGTAGCTCTTGACACCAGCTTTGAAGCGTCCCAACTCCAGCTGGATGTCACCCATTCGTACCCA
>JBHIAE010000011.1:0-71618 GCA_046758445.1 Candidatus Thorarchaeota archaeon
AAGCGCAGATTCGACGGGACCACTGTAACTTGGATTGACCATACCAAGGATCACATAGCACTTCGAGAGTTTGAGGCACTGAAGGCACAGTTTGAAGAGGCAAACAACGAACGCATTGAACTACAGCTTCAGGTTGTGCAATACAAGGAGCAACTTCGCATTGCGAAGACTAGACTCAAACGTGACGCAAAGGCAATCGAGGCCGCAGACAAGACGGAGTTCGACACACCTCAGATTCGCGTGAGAGCTCTATCAAGCTCCGGCATCAAACGAGTTCGCAATTCTGGAATAGAAGTTGTCATTGAAACCAATGAGCCCGGAATGGTCGTTGACCCGACTGTCATAGAACCTGATGACAATGAGGTTCTATTGAGGAATCTCCAGCGGCTCTAGGTCTATGATGCCAAGATTCGAATCTCTACCCTACTACCACGTCTTATCTTTCGAAGCATATCTAGCGTTTCTTCATCTGATGTGATCCGGCCCAGAACCGTGACCGGGCTGAAGGTGGTCATGTCATCCAAATAGACACACAAATTGTCGCCAAGCGGCATATAGGCGATGTCTCCACGTGCCACTTCTTTCGTAGGCTTGATATTCCCTTTTCCAATTCCGAGAGTGATCTGCATCTCAGCCCTCATCAGGGCAGCCCTCCCTTCGATCGGGAGTTTCGACTTCATTTCCTCTATGATTAGTGGCGCTCGAACTCTCTCAAGCACAGCATTGAGCAGTGTGCCTCCTTCAAACTCCAGCTCAATGGGTAAGTCGATTTCACTCATCGCGCACACGACTTCATGCTGGAACCAAGCCCCTAAAATCTCCTACGAATAGATTCCCAGCAAAAGCTTAATTGTAGCAGAAACACTGCTCACTTGGAGTGGATTGGGCTGTACAGACCCAAACTAGACGTTGCATTCATTGTCGACACGACTGGCTCAATGAAGGACGACATTCGGGCAGTGAAAGATAGCCTCTTCGACATCGTTGAGAAGGTCGTTACACGTACCAAGGGACTGAGTATCAGGTTCGGGATAGTTTCCTATAGGGACCATCCCCCTCAAGACAGGACCTACGTAACGAGAATCTTCGACTTCACAAGTAGAATAAAGAGCGTTCACAAGGAGATATCAAAGCTCAAGCCTTCAGAAGGTGGGGACACACCAGAGGCCGTGGCTGATGGTCTCCATGATGCGAGGACGCGACTCTCCTGGGACCCAGACGCATACAAGGTGCTCTTGCTAGTCGGTGACGCTCCCCCGCATGGTCGAGAGTACAACCAACTTGCTGATGACTACTTCCCTGACGGCTGCCCGAAGGGTCACGATCCAAGGAACGAAGTGCGGGAGCTCAAGAGGACATACGAAGCCACAATGTTCATATTCGTGTGCGGCTGCAATCCCTTGGTCCGGGACTCCTTCAAGAGCATTGCAGATGCAGTAGAGGGTGGAAGGTACTATTCCTTACAGGAAGCACATGAATTGCCCAATGCAATGCTAGAGATTCTTGAGGGCATGAGTGACCTCATTGAAGCCGACCGAAAGGTCCTCTCTTACTACAAGGCAAATGACGGAGCATTTGACATTGGAGAGGCTGCTTCACAACTCGATCTTGAGCTTCGAGAGATGAAGACTTCTCTCTCACGTCTCCTTGAACTGGGCAAGATAGCACGATGGCCAAAGGGCCGACCTCTTGAGGCATCTCAGATGGGGCTGACTGTAGTCACTAGCGAGGTTCCTGATGCTCTAGTTGCAGGTAAGCCATTCAAGTATGACGTGAGAGTCAAGAATCCGAGTTCCGCAGTGGTAGGAGTCAGAATCATTGTGACGCTGATTACAGAAGATGGTGTCTCTGAGGTTACGAATGAGCGGCACGAGATTGGCCCCGGGTCGGACCAAGTCATCGTGATGAATCTTGTGCCTATGTCATTTGAGAAAGGAAAGGCCAGCGTCAGAGTGCAGGTTCTCTATGGGTCTAAGTCACTAGCGACAAAGATCTACAAGACACGCCTCTACTGAAAGGGGTATCAAGGTTGGAACTCGCGGCTATTCGAGGACGCAATCAGAAGGGAATCTCGTATGCACACGCAAGCGTAGACTCTTTGGCAAATCTTGTTGCTTCGTTGAAATACGGAGGCAGAGTCGTCTATACTGATGTTCGACCGTCTGATAAGGTCCCAGTGGATTCGATTGTTGTTGATTCGCGACTGTTCGATGAGCTGGATTGCGTTGAAACAGATCTCTTAGAGATAGACGTGATACTCGAGTCCATACCTTTGTGCAGTGAGATTTTACTCGCTATTGGTTCTATAGATAGATCGGTGAATCGGAAGGTAGTTGAGGCTGTTTCTAAGAGAATTGATGACTTCGAAGAACACCTTCACGGACTAATCTTGACTGCCGGGCAGACAATCAAGATTCCTGGGCTGAAGCTAAGACTTGTAGTGCAGGACCTACACCCTGTGTCGGAGGCAACTGGCGCAGCAAAGATTTCTTGGAAGCATTTGCTCAAGGTCAAGCTCGACATAGAGCGGGAGCAGCAGTCGTGTCACAATTTGTGCGTCTTATTTGATGTGGGAGCCTCATCCAAGAAATCTGATGTTACTCATGACGGTGAAATAGAGAGTTTCACACCTTCACGCACTGAGAGAGGCATGACTAGATTAGAAGCAGCGAGGCTTGTCATTGAAGATGTCTTGGCCAAATCCAAGGAGTGCGATTCCTCTCTACTTGCGGCCTTGGCTTATGGAGAGAAGGTCTCCGAATTATCCATTCTGGACTCAGAGAGCGAAAGTGAAACTGGCCATCATCAATTCTCATCCAAATCCTCAGAAGCGCTTGACAATTGGCTTTCAGAGCAATTTGATGAGCACAATATGGAGCCCTCGAATCCAGCTGCTGGGCTACAAGCTGCATTGAAGGTAGCTTCTGAGCTTGCCGCCACAAACCGATTGCCAACCGTTCTCCTCTTTCTCTCTGGAGGAGCCTATTCAGAAGGCCAGAACCCAGTCAGTGTGGTTCGAGAGCTAGCGCGGGCCGAGAATGTGACCATGGTCTGTGTGAGCCTCGGTGAGGACTCTGACATTGATTTGTTGAGAGCAATAGCCGAAGCAGCCCAGGGGAAGTTTCTCGAGATAAATGACGCTAGAAATGCTGTCCGTGTTCAAGCGGAACTATCAAAATGGGTAAGGAGTGTAGTTATTGACAATGGACGAAGAGATTGAAACTAGACTCCAAGCGTTACGGAAGAGTGGCGAGATAGTCGGATATCTTTGTTCAAGGCTCCCGGACACTGGTCTTCAATCAGGGTGGATTGAGCGAGGATTGACCGCTAAAGGTCTCAAGGGCACACTCAAATCCAAGACAAACCAAGAGAGATATCTCGCTCCAACAGACCAATCCGTCCGGCTTATGTCTGACAGAGCCATGGATGCACCAAGAAGATATGGCCTGGTTGTCCTAGGAGAGAGAGGGCTGACTAAGAGTAAGTTCTCAGTATTCCTCAGTGACCAGAAGGGTTCACCTTCAGGTGGGAAGCACGTTGCTGCCTTTTGGTTTCAGGAGTATACTCCACATGACATCGTTCGCTTTGTGATTAGATATGGTCTAGGAGAGAGTCTTTCAGCCGAGTTTGATGAGCCAAATCTAGATTACGTCGAGCAGCTCAAGACCGACTTCTCCGACAAGAAAGTTCGCGAAGGTATCTGCCTGCAGATTCCAAAAGACAAGTTCGACCCTGCGAATTGGGTCAAGAAATCGATGAGAAGAACGGACGACACGGAAGGAGAGGTCCTATTTCGCTCCGATAAACTTAAGCAGATTCCAGCGTTTGCACTACTCTACAGCAGATGGCTTCAAGACTTGAATCTGTTTCAGAGTATGAAACAAGCAGTATCATGCTGCCTATTCGTTAGAGAAGAAGAAACTGAGGTGGCAATCTGGGACTTGCCTAGGCGAATTGCCACTTTTGCTGTCTTTTCCTCTGAACCTCTTGAAGAAATCACTCGAAAGTATCTTCTCCCTGCATGGCTTGCTAAAGGGCAAAGAATCGAGCCTCCGACGCGTACTAGAGAGGTTGTTGTCGGTCTTCCTGATAGCGACACTGCGGAGGACGCACCATCACGAGAGTCAGTTAGGACTGAAACCGAAACCACTGTACCAGTAAGAATCGAAGCGTCAGCGATAGGCGATCTAGCTTCTCAAATTGAGAGCCTTGAGAAGCGTCTCGATAAGGTGCCCGTAGAACAGCTTCTTGGAAGACTGGAATCAACTGAAGCTCGAGCGCGCAAGTTGGTAGAAGCATTTAGCGAGCTGCAGAGGACTAGAACGTCTGCCGTGTCTCACGAACCCAGAAACAAGGCGACCCAAGAACATGCACAGAAGAGCCTCAAGGAGATTTTAAACCGTCTTGAGGAGCTGGGATCCAAACTGGAGGAGATTGAGAAACGAGCTTCAAGGGTTCTGAAATAGCATAGGAGTGAATCGGCGCTGCCAAAAGAATCGAGCAAGGACTTCGACACTAGAATGCAATCGATGGAGGATTCTATCAGAGCCATCGAGGAAGTGGGCGAAAGGCTCGACAGCATTCACGACACTCTTTTGTCTGTCGCCAAAGAACATTCTAAGCCGGTCACAGAATCTTCAGAAGAGAGCGAGGCAGCCAGCTTTCAGATCTTAATCAATCAGATTGACGCTCTCAGGAAAGTGCTTGAGCTTGTGGAGCTCGAAACTGATCTTCTAGAAGCCCGATTATCTTCCATAGAGAGCCTCCGGACTCGCCTTGGCGATTCTAATCATGTTGCGTAGGTAATAGGCTCTCTATTGCTTCTGCAAGGTGCCCTTCAAATTCGTCTGACGAGAATGAAGATATATTACGAAGATGGATATTGACCCCATCAAGTTGCTCTTGAAAGTCAATTCCTGCGGTTTCACCCAGTTGAAACAAGTCGATTCTATATCGTTCCTTCGAGGTCAAAGCCTGCAGAAATGGCCTAGCGGCATCAATCTCTTCGCGTATATCACTTGTAAAGATCAAGACAAGTGTCGGCATCTGAGGTCCAAAGTCCTCAAGGAACTCCGCAATGGACCGGAAAGCCCCTGACACACTCGATCTCCCACCAACCTCGCCTATGGTGTCAAGCACATAGTACATAATCGAAACCAGGACCTCTTCTGAAGTAAGCTCGCTGGAGAATCGGACACTGGTCCTAACAGCATCTCCTTTCTGAATTGAGAACTTCACGGGGGATTCAGAGTAGGTCACTATACCTAGTTCTCCGTCACTTCTGTTGGTGGCGAGATTCTGAACAGAGTGCAAGGCGGCCAATGCGGCTATCTCGATTCTCGATGACTTCCGATCAAGCCTTGCAAGGTATTCCGACAGTTCGGGCGCATCTCTGACGAAAGGCTGAAGCTTCCTTCTAGTCGACAGAAGAGTCTTCAGCTGCATGTCTCGGATACCCATGGACGCTCCTGTAGAGATGCACAATACGACATTGATCGGTCTGAACACCTGTGAGGGTTTGAACTCGATAGCTTGAGTAGGTAGTTTGGCCAGCTCTTCAGATTCTAGCGACGGTACTGAATAAGCAAGGGTCATGCTACTCCTAGAGTTCCTTCCTCCAAACCAGAGTCTAGTACCTCTCCCTATCAATCGTCCATCTAACATTGTTCTAATCTCATCACTGTGAAGATACACATAGGCGATGAGCTCATTCATGGAGGTACCACTTTCTGAATCGAGGGCGAAGACCGCTCTCTCGACATCAGTAGTGGTGCCGTCATGCTTGACAAGATCCACAATGGATGACTCGCAAAGTCCCAATAGCAGGGCATCCTCTTCTGCTATGCCTATTGTTCTGACAGGACAGTTCTCGTCAAGAGCCGCCTTTCCAGCCCACCATTGTCCAGTGCCAGCTTCCAGAGCCAATATTGACTCATTCTCAATGACCTCAACGGCCCTCATATCAGCTTCAGACATAGCGATAATGCCACTCTCTTGTGATACGATTTTCACCCCGAAATGTAGTGCAGATAGCAGTTCTTGCGGGTTTCGGACTTTCAAGCAATCGAGCAAAGCGTAGTTGAATCGGTTCAGGTGCGAGGGTGAATCAAGAATTGGGCCTTCAGCCCTTGTCGCAGCCCTCACGAGAGTGCTGAACAAATCGGCTCTTCTCTTAGAGATGTTGTCGGTGAAGGACTGTCTCCATCCCGAAACCCTCAACGAGCCATCTCTCTCCTTCTGTAGTGCAAGCGCGTTTGCAGAGGGGTCACGAGGATCTCTGACAGTCATGACCACATTGTCGAAGTGGACGACTCCGCCCTCCCGAGACAGCATATAGTCAAATGACTCGATGATTTGCAGTCTACGAGCCGCCAGGATCCGAAGTATCCTTGCGAACTCGTTCAGAGAAGCCCTGCCTAGAAGTCCCTCAGCAACAACTGTAGAGTTGTTCATGATGAATGGCAGATAGGGTGGCCTTGAAGGAAGTAGTGAGAGAATATTACCTCCAAGTATGCGTTGAATATCATCAGCTTCTGCCCCGGCACCCTTACTTAGAAGGAAGCTAAGCACTTCCGATAGGCTGTCTCCGACCTGAGTTTCTGGGTAAGCGCTGGCGAAGATGAGTCTTGATGACCAAGGGGCATCCTTTGTGACTTTGCGGAGGTATCGGGTTATCAACGCTAGAGAGGATATGGTCGCTCCAGCAGTGAGAATCCTAGACCCGGGGATGTCTAGGGGCCGTGCGATGAGGTTTCCCCACTCTCTGTGATCCCTGACAGAGAAGATCAGTGTGGGGGTTTCCAGTCCCGCCTCTTTCATGAACACCAACCATTCTAACAGAGCATCCAATTCGCTTCTAGCATTCAACTCAATGAACACAGGTAGATTGGACTTGAAGTACCAAAGGAGGTCGGCTCGATTTGAACCCGTGAGATAGGTTTCTATCTCCGACGCCGCAAGATTGCATGCCCAGCCTGCGTTTGCTCGATGACCATGTCGCATCTCCTGCGTTTGATAGAGCCTAGAGCTGAATGGTGGATTTGCGGCCCACTCCTCAATGAGTTTGATGTTTTCTGTCTGCTGAGCAGCAGGGAGCGACGTGCTTGCTACACTAAGTAGAGGCCTCACCATGAAGGCGTCAACGAACCATTCAGTATCCAAGCTCGCATGCAAGTCTTGGTAGAGTTTGCTCATCATCGGAGGCTTCTTGAGGTACTCGTAGGCCCGACGGGGTATGAAGCCAAAGGCTTCTGGATACTTAGTGGAGTAGTCATGCAAACGGTCCTCGACCATGCCGTAGTATTCAACGGCTCTCTGTGGGTCGAACAACATAGTTTGTGAGCCTACCTGAACAGCCCCAAGCTGTAGCATGGCGTCAAGTATGAAGAAGCGCCGAATCTCGTTTGTCGTAGCGTCTTCGACAACAAGCATAGTCATGTGCTTCCTGGCTCATCCTATTATCTGGTTCCGCACGAGATGTTATATGCATGATGTGGATTTCCTCTTGTTGGTGGGGTGGACTGGGGAATAGTTTATACCACGCTGGCGCCCATTCTCTGCACCCCGGAGCATAGCCTAGATGTTAGTAGTACGTGCGGTCGAAGACATACCGAAGAGGGGAATCAAGAAGAACGACAAGTTCCAGCTATACATCGTTGATGCTCATCATCACATGGGACGGGAGAAGAGTCACACAAACAGTCCTTCAGGTGCCTATGACTTCTACGCGCTTCTTTGGTTTGAGCTACAGCGGATGGCGAAAGAACAGATGGAGAAAGACCTCCTCCTCTTCGAACCTCTGGAAGTAGTTCCGCCTCAGCTTCCGGCAAAGATGTTTTCAAGCAAAGAGAACTGGGCACGCATGAATCATGGTTGGCTGGTTGACAGAACGATAGCGTTCCCATTCTCAGATGACTACTCGAAGAGCGATTCACCTGATGTTCCGTCTTTTCGTGTTTCCAATGACAAGATCGCTGGATGGACAACGCGTGCCCCACATTCTTCGCGTCTAATCGGGTTTGCCAGAGTAGATCCCAAAGATGCGCTGAATGGTGCTCCCAATAGACCCGTGAAGGAAATTGAAAGAGCCGTGAAGGTACTAGGTCTTAGAGGTCTCAAATTGCACCCCTTGGCTCAGCTGTTTGTAGACGACATTGAAGCTGACTATATGAAAGACATCATGAAGAGAGCAGGCGAGTTAGGCATTCCTGTGATTATGGACACGAGAAATACTCGAACAGTTCTAAGGATTAGAGAACTAATAGAATCCATGAGAGGAGTCAAGAAGTACAGGAGCTCTTTGAGTGGGCTGGCTGTCATTCTAGCCCACTGTGGGATGAGTCCTGGAAACGCACGTCTTTATGAAGTCCTAAGAGATCCAGTGTTCTTTGGTGAGACCTCAACTCTCCACGGAAAGGACATACCGATTCTTTTTAACATGGCCAGTGAACGCATCGAGGCCCCTGGCGTTCGCTGGTCTGAGAAGGTCCTTTTCGGAACCGATTATAGCTTCCTTTCTGTTCAAGCTGCAGAGCTGATTCTGTATCTGATTTCAAGAAGCTTTGAGGGCAGTCTCACCGATGCACAGAGGATTCTTGGAGGCAATGCTCTGCTTCTTGCCCAGAGGCCCTTCAAGAGTGGGAATGGGGTAAAACGCAAACCTAAGGGCGTCATCTGTGAAGCATGCAAGCCAGAAGCGATGAATGACCTTGAGAATACCATTCTTTCACTTCTTGGCAGGGATTGGGACGTTTCGTCTTTGGACTTCTTAATACCACCTCGCCACACCTGGCCCCGCATACGATCTATCGAAGAAGGAGGTTACAACGGAGTTCATTTCAACTCCTATGTGTTGACTCTTCGTCGCAGTGGCAAAGAAACACATGTCTGGATAAGAGAGATTCCCGGGGGTTTGATGAGCTGCAGTATTCTAGGGACTAAGGGAAGGTCCACTTTGGACACTGCCGAGTTCGCGTTTCAAAAGATAAGCCCGGAGTTGCGTGACATTCTGAGGAAGAATACAGTGACTGCAAGAACAACAAACGAGCTAATAGAGGGTGTCCTGCAAATCCTCACTTGACCCGCACAATTCTTTATAATGAATCTGGCCGACATTGAAACATCGTACATGCGGAGGTAACAGCCATCACCAAGTCGGTGACACTAGGAATTGAAGACGGCGGAGATCTCAGGGGATATGCCGTCGTAAATCCGAAGACAGCGAAGATTCTGAACGCAGAACTTGGGTCTATTGTCGTATTCGAAGATCCGCAGTCATCTTTCTGGGGAGCCGCACAGGTTCGCATCAACAAGGAGGTTCCGCCTGACAAGATATCTGTGGACACACTTGTTCTGGAAGCATCGCTGTTGATGGACGGAGATACAGGAATTGATGTAACTCTGTACGATGAAGACATGACAGCTCTTGAGTATGTTGAGTTCGGTCTCAAGCCCCTTTCCGAGGATGCGAACACTGATGATTTGGTGACTCGAGCAGCCGAACAGGTGAAATCTCTGGAGAAGCTAATTGGAGGACGGCTTGTATATCCTGGTATGTCATTTAACTGGCCCGAACTTGCCGCAAAGGTCGAGATAATGACCACTCGACCGTCACTCTCTGGAAAGATGTTTGCCAAGCTTGCATTTGAAGCATTGAGAGAGAAGACAGGCTACCAGTTCAAGACAATTGGCATAGCGACTCCTTTCAACGCTGTTCTCTGTGTTGATACGAGTGGTTCCATGAAGACGACAGATGTTCCTGTGCAAGACATCGCTCATGCTAGAGAAGGGCTCAAAGACCTGGCGGGTGACAATCCTGAGGTGCAGGCCTTCCTCGACAGGTTCAAGGAAGGAAAGAACGTAAGTCGGGCTGAAGCCGCCGCGATGGCTGTACTACTATACTTAGCTGAGAAAGTCGGAAGAGGTTATGGGGAGAAAGTTGGAGTGATCACCTTCGAGAAGGAGGTGACGGAAATGACTTTCCTCAACTCTGAAACAGGCGAGGTCCAGCCTTTCGTTGAGTGTACTGGAAGGGAGAAAGCACTAGGCCTGCAGATCATCAGTACGCACGTGGTCGACAAGGTTGAGGAAGGCGGGACTCTAACTGACATGGGAACCGCATTGACAAAAGCGCACGAGATCATAGAGGCATTTGGGGACCCAGGCAAACCTACAATGCTCATAATGCTGACAGACGGCATGACAACATCAGGTCCTCCTCCATTGAAGATTCTAAAAGAACGCTTCACCGATGGAGGAAGGCTTGTCATCTACAGCATAGGACTTGGAGAGCGCAGCGAAATTGATGAAGAATTGATGCTTGCTATGGCACAGTATGGCAATGGCACCTATCGGCATGTAGACAATATGCGTGATCTGTTAGAATGGTACGGTAAGCTGGCAAGTGAGTTCGCCATTGTTATTCGAGGCGCTAGCTGAACCTGCTACTAATCCGGTTCTAGGGCCTGAAGGAGAGCCTTCAAGGTTTCCAGATCCATCTCCTGAATCTGTTCCTCTGGTATACCCACCAACATGTCTTCAGTAACTGTCATGAGAACCTGAGCCTTCTCTTCTCCATACTTCTCTGTAAACTCGCCCAAGCGTTTCTCCTCTTCACTAACAACGACCTCGGCCGCCTTCGCAGCACGCTTTCGCTTGGGCTTCTTGGCCTCTTTTACTGTTGGAGCGGCCTCCATTGTCGAGGCAATAAGTGCCTCCAACTCTTCGTATGTTAATCCCTTGAGGACATCGTCTGATACGGACTCTCGTACCTCATCGGGTATCTTCTCAATGAGTTCTTGTCTTGTCGGTGCTCCCTTCTTTCTTCGAACCTTCTTGACCTTCCTGACTTTCACGGCCTTTTTCTTGGGTTTACGCTTTGGCTTCGCAACCTCGGCCGGTACTTTCAAGGACCGGACTAGTTCTCTAGCAGTTTCAGGAGTGAGTCTTCTCACGTCTTCTGACGGAAGGGTTTCCCTTAGATCTTCAGGTAACTCACTCAGGATCTCTTCAACCTCGGCCGATAGCCTTGGGGTCTTTCTAGGAGCTTCCTCTGCTACTGGCGGAGTTGTGACCCTTGCCTCAGCGCCTGCAAGCACAATCGGAGCTTCTTCAAGCTCGCGTACAAATTCGGTCACGTCTATTTCAATATCAAAGCTCTGTGACCGCCAATTTAGATATCTATCAATCCCATCAGAACTCAAGTTGATGTGAGCCAAACGATTCCGGATGTTTCTCTCATCGGAATCTGGAAAATTCGCTGCAAGGTCTTCGATGTCCTCTGTCGTGAGTCGCGCCCAAATTGGTCCCCTAAGAAGCTTTGAGAGCCCTGCGGCACAATGGGACCTGACCCAGGTATTTGAGTCCTTGAGTCCCTTGAAAAGATCGGGAACAGTTCTTGGTTGATGGTAGAAGGCAAGTGCCTGTGCACACGCGATTCTGACTGCCTCTTCTTCGTCATTCAAAGCCTTCGCCAGGTCAACCACAATGGAGGGGTCTCCAAGGTCAATCGATGCAAGAAGTGCTCTTTCTCTCACTACATCCGAGGCATCTGAGAATGCAGAAACAAGTGCCTTTCTAACCTTCTTGTTCTTCTGTGCACGAATTCCGACCTTCTCGGTTTCGAACTCGAGTAGCAGACGCCTGGTATCGGACAAGGGCACTCCTCCGTGACGCGAGGGTCACACGCGACTTAGGTTGGTGTATATTGGCCGAATCTAGTATCCGGTCTTTAGCTTGTTGTTCGCATTACAACGTGCAGTTATTAAACTGTTCGTGATATGTATACCTTTTTCGTACCCGAATCCTCTGTTGTAGGTTGACCGGATGAGATTTAGGCTCGAAATGTTGTCGCCTGCAGTGAGTAGCAATGGGTCAGGAAGATGGTTCAGATACACTGCGAGTCATCGGTTTCGCTCTGGTTCTGTTTCTTATCATTCTCATGAATGAAGTGACATCATATCTGACGGTTTCGATGGATGCTACCACCAGGGGACTGATTGGGACGGGAGTATTCTTTGGGAATTTCCTGCTGATGTATCTGGCCCTGGTTGTCTTCTTGAGAAGGGAGAACGGCGGCGACGTTACTGGACTGGGCATTCAGTTCGATCAGAAGACCATCACACACCTTGTGGTGGGAACAATAGCGGGATGTGTCGGTGCCATCGCTGTCTATTCCATTGCGTTGTTTCTTGGCGGAGACCTTCGTCAGGTTGCAGAGATTAACGCCGAACTCATTGCCACTGAAGTTCTCATAACTGTCCCAGTTGCCCTCTTTGAAGAGCTGAGCTATCGAGGATACCTGATGACTCGAATGGAGCGGGTGACAGGGCGTAACGTCGCTATCATTGGTAGTTCAATATGGTTCTCTCTTTTACACTTTGGCTGGTGGATCCCTCTTGGATCAGTTCCTCTCCATCTCGTGTTGATATTCACCTTCAACTTGTTTCTCGGTGGAGTTGTCTTGAGTTTCGGCTATTACTGGTCTGGGAACCGTTTGTGGGTGCCCATAGCATTCCATTTCGCATGGAACATGCTCGCATACGTCCTGTTTCCGGTCTTCCCGAGCGAACCTGTTCTAATGCCTGAAGTGTTCCAGATTGAATGGGGAATCACGACCATACTTGGATTCATACTCGGACTCTCATTGATATGGCTCCTTCTTCAGGAGTTACAAAAGAAGAAATGAAGGGCCGGGGATTTCCGGCACCTTCGAAACACTCTATTGCTGATGCACTTGACCGCTGGTCTCACGATCTACTATCATGGTAAGTCCTGATACTGCGATGACAGCTACTCTCTCGCCCTCACGTATGGGTGGACCACGCGTCTTTGCCCACCATATCTCGGCACCTACCTTCACTTTTCCTGTCGGATTAATGTCGGACAAGGCGATGACCTCATGCCCTGTTCCATATGCAGAATATTGGGGCCATTCATCATATCCTCGAAGGAAGACCGCATATAGTGCCATCAAGCCCATCACGGTACCAACCATGATGTATACCGTCGTGGTTCTGGACGGGTCGACCCATATCGATATGAGTATTGCAGCGCCGTAGAATGGGAATAGTTTGAGGGACACCTTGGCGTCAATGAAGCCACCGTCAACGAAGCTGCCTCCACCCGTGAAAATCGCGAGCATGAGGAAAAGCACGCCAGCTATGACGATGAGCTCAATAGCACCGAATTCGGTGCCGGGTCTCAAGAATACCTGCATGGCGAACAGAATTAGGACTATAGGCACAACGACCTGAGCCATTGCCTTTCCGCTTGCTGGCTCCACTGCGACGACCATGAGAGTTAGTACAATAGCTATGAGAATCAAACCAACAAATGGGTCGAAGAAGACATAGCCCACGAGGACACTCATCACTGACATCAGCATCAGTACAACAAAGATCTTTATCCAAGCATCCATCACATCGGCCTCCCCTAGGTCATCCAGAAACTACTCCGGTTTTCCTTTGTCCTTAGGCATCTTCATGCCACCAGTTCCTGCGGAGAGTGCTGCAGCGGTGCCCGCTACCATGCCGACTTCTGGGATGTTCGTCGGAACCATGATGATCAAGTTAGCGTTCTTCGATATCTCCTGCATTATGTTCCAAGTTCGCAATACGAAGCCTACGGATGACTCTTCGTACATCCTTGCAGCCTTCAACATGTTCTCAGAAGCCTCAAGCTCAGCTGTTGCCAGAGTGATTCTTGCTCTACGTTCTCTCTCAGCCTGTGCCTCTCGGCTCATGGCATCTTGTAGGGCCGCAGGAATCACAACATCACGAATCTCAACACTGGTTACTTTCACACCCCAGTGTTCGGTCTTCTCGTCTATCAGCTCCTGCAGGTGAGCAGCGATACTGTCTCTCTCAGAAAGCACCTCATCAAGCGTGACCTTGCCGATTGTTTCACGGAGTGTCGTCTGAGCTGCAAGCTCTACTGCTACTGCATACCGCTCAACGGCAAGTATCGCCTTCTCAGGGTCGATTACCCGGAAGTACATGACAGCATCTACTACCACAGGCACGTTGTCTTTTGTAAGAGACCTCTCAGTCTTGAAGGCGTAGGTCAGCAGCCTCAGTGAAACCTTCATTGCGATCTTGTCAAGTATGGGGGTGACCCAGGTAATCCCCGGACCCTTAACACCTCTAAACTTGCCAAGTCGAAGAATGGCAATGCGCTCCCACTCCTTGAGGACCTTTATGCCGCTGGCAACAAACATCAAGACAAAGAGAAAGAGGAACCCTATCAGGGTCACCCAAGCCCAATATGGATCGATAAATTGCAACCTTCTGTTTCTCCTATCCTTGTCACATTTTCAAGTCTTGGCTGAAACGGCAGCGAAACTCCCGTTCCTGTTCTAGTTTCACGGGAACGCATATGAAGCTTCGTCTCGGAGCGAGCCACTTCTGCCCACTCTGATTGAGGGGAGAAGTGACTTCCAGAAACTGCTTACTCCTTCTCGATCTCTTCAGGAGTAAGTTCTCGAGCTTCGACAGATTCCCAAGGAGTTATGGGCAGCTCGAGATTTGTCTGGCGGATTGCTTCTCCAACTGCAATCACAACTACGGCCAGAATAATCGAGGCCACGAGTCTCTCAACGGGATAGACGAAGGTGATTGCCAGCCATATGTCGACAAGGCCCACCGGATCCCAGCCTAGAACGTACACGAAGTGATAAACGCTGACCGCATTACCCACGACATGATCTGTGAGAAGCGCGATAAAGCTGAACAGCCATATGCCGAAGGACATCAATGCGATGTTTCTACCTTCCTCAAATGAAGTGGCGTCTTTGAGGATATCAGTCACTCTTGGAATGAGCAGCAAGATAATGATAACCAAGGTCACAAGATGGAGCCAGATAAACATGAATGCAGGAATTCCTATCGGGCTGGCAATGAATGCCAGAACTGCAACAAGAAACAGTACGAAGAGAAGACGTGGCTTTCCAGTTCTTAGGGCTCCTGCAGCGAAAGCTCCAGCTGTGGGTGCCAACGTCGGCACTAGTGGTCCAAGGATTCCTCCTGGGTTGAAGACATTGACTCCAAGGAATGAACCTATGAACACAGAGATTGGCCCATAGAAGGGACCGAGAAGGAATCCCACAATAGGTGCGGATACCATGCCCCAAGTGAGAAATCCCCCTCCCATTCCCAACACGGAATAGGGGATCATCGAGAGAACCAGATGGAACGCTGCAAAGATGCCCACGAGAGCCCACGGATACGCTTTCGATTTGGTGAAACTTGGCATGACAGGTCTCCTCCTATGAAGTGTAGTTTAGTAAACTACATAGGCAGTTGTGTACACTACACCGACGTACCAAACCGCTATTTGAATATGTTGGAGACCCCCCCGATGGATAAACGAGAGCATCTATGGCCGTACGTCCTATTCCTGCCCGAGAGCTCTGAGCGAAGGCTCGACTTCATCAGAACCGTTCTGGCATCGAAGATCGCTCCCAGCGTTCTTTCTAGTTTCGACCAAGGAGGCAAGGTTCTTCAGCGCGACCTTGTCAAGCAACTCCCTCACTCCAATAAGAGTATTCTCGCCTACTTGAGAACTCTCAAGGAATTCGCTCTTGTGAAGACGGGATCAGAAGTGGAGGGAGGGAAGCGTGTTGTCTACCATGAATTGTCGAGGAGTGGCTGGAGCCTCGCTCGCTTCTTCTCTGAAGGTCTGCCGTCAGACCTCGGGGAACTTACCGAGTATCTACTGGAAGACTACCTCACCAATCTTGTGTCCTTGTATCGAGATCTGGGACTAGACGAATCCTTGATTTTCGAAGTCTTCACACGCGCCCGAGCGAAGGAGATACTCCAAGGCTCGACCTCATACGACCGGCCTGAGTTTGTCCTTTTTGGCGCTTCAGCCTTCTTTACTGAGGTTGAATGTAGAAAGCTACCTCCACCAGGCGGTGAGGTGGGATGCAAGGTTCCTGAACGATACTCTGGTGGACCAACAATCAGACTTGCCCTTGCACTTGCGGATCAGAAACACAAGGTTGCTTTCGTGTCTGCTGTGGGGAATGATCAAGACGGATGGAACGTAATCACTTCTCTCGTGAGTCAGAAAGTCGACGTATCACACTTCGTGGTCGAGGATGACAAGCAGACCAACAAGACGATCTTGATTGGAGACGAGAAGGGAAAACGGACTCTCGTGGGAATTGGTGATCTCTCTGCATTATCGATTACTTCTCCCTCTCAAGTCCCATGGGAAACGCTGGCAGAGGCAAGAGTAGTATACCTTGGAGAAGTCTTCGTCGAGGTTGCAGTTTCAATTGCTGCGTATGCCAGAGCGCGCAATATCCCCATAGTCTACAGGTGTTCACCTCACTACTGGCGAAGGGGTATTGATGAGCTAGAGCCTATTCTGAAACAAGTCGACATCCTAGTTGCTTCAAGTAGAGAGTGGAAGGAGGCGAAGGGTGTGCTCGGTCCCAAACCTCTCTCCAAGTTAGCAGAGTCAACCAACGCAGCCATTGTGTTGAAGCACTCCCAGGATGCCTACAAAATCTATAAGAATGCCAACTCTAGACCAACTGAACTTGTTTCTGAATCCTATACTGATGATATCACTGGATGGTTGATGGCTGGCATCGTGCAGGCTATTGGACATCGGGAAGACACAGTGAAGGCAGTAGATAGAGGAATAGTGCTAGAGAATTCTATGCTCGCCGGTGGCTAGCTGCTAGAAGAGGCGAGCACCCAGAAGAAGAGGCCTCCCAGGATCCATACGAATAGTCCCGCTCCGAGGACAATGCCAAGTGTCGCTCCCATTGAAGACGACCCGAGGTTGACGTGAACATTCGTGAAACTCTTGAAACCTCCTACGTACTTGGTTTCATAGCTGCAGTGGAACTCCTTGTCCGTGATACAACCACATATCTCACAGACAAATCTGTTCTGAAAGACGGCGCCAAATAGGCTATCCAGATTGGATCCGATAAATGCTGTAAGAACAGCCAGTGGCACAATAAAGATGAGTTGAGCCATGTTTGAAACCGGCACCGAGCCCGGAGCCAAAAGGGCAAAAGTGAGCGCTATTACTCCTATCCCCAAACCGGCGGCTGCAGCAGCAGCTTCTCCGAGAAGAGATACCGCACCTATTGTACCGCGAGGAACCTTCCTCCTCAGATTTGTAATCAACCTGGGCTTAGACTTGCTGAACACCCCTATTTCAGATGCTAATGTGTCGGCCGTGGTTGTTGCTACAGCTCCGATGAAGCCTCCGAACATCCAGAAGGGATCGATACCGAAACTGGGTGAAACATACATGCCGATGGAGAATATCATCGGGATTACGCCACTGGCAATGACATTCTTGAACGCTCTCTTACCTTTGCCTTCTTGAGCTAGTCCTTGTTCAGCCTTCGCCCTATACTTGAACTTCGTTGCTGCTCCTGATGAAAGGAAGAAGAACAGAACAATCGCAAAGGCTGGAGGGCCTCCAGTATACCAAATAGTGAAGCCTACTACGAATGCGCTGACCATGCCCGATATGTCAAGGAACCCAGCCTTGTAGGCAATTACACCTATGACTGTCATCACAAGTAGTCCAGAAACTACGGGGTGGGTCAACAGTTCTAGCATTCAGCTCACATCCGTGTTTCTTCATTCCCAATCCAGAGGTTGACTCCACTCTTCCCGATCGCGCCACCTATTCTCTGAACATATAGCAGATGACGCTTAGGAACTCCAATTTGCTCCAGTGCGGCCTTCCTGTCCCTATTATACCTTTGGAAACTGCTCAGTCAATTGTCGAACTGAACTTCGCCTCCTTCCTATAAACCTTCTACAACCTTAGAACAGTTAGACGTTGGCATGAAGTAAGAATTGCGCATTCTCCTATTGGCTCTGATTCATCCTTGACATCAAAGACGCTCTATCAGTAGACGGTGAACTGCTTCCTGCTCTGACTCACTGCTCGGTTCGGAAGAGTTCGGTTTCCTTGAATGATGAGTGCTTCAACATAGTAGCCGGTCACTACGTCAACAGGCGGGGTGATCCACCTCACATTGACTTCGTTATTCTGTGCCTGTGAGTCAGGGAATGGTAGCTCAAACTGTTTTGCAACTTCTCTGCGCGACATGACTCTCACCACTATGGACAGGTCACTCATACCTTCTCTCGCACTAGCAATCCGCGCTGTGATTTCAATTGGTGTGAGTCTGGCCACAAGGCCCGGCACATCTTCTCCTGTTTCTCTTCGAATCGTGAAATCAACATTGAATTGGGGCTTATCAATTGCCTTCACTCTGAGTCTTTCCTTAATCTCAGTTGTCAGGTCGGAGTGCTTCACAATTGCTCTAAGATGTGCAGTGCTCATCTCTGCTCCAAGTGGAATCCTCAGTGGAAGCGGAAACAACTTAGCTTCCTCTGGACTAAGCTTGGCCTCTCTTGTCAGTAGGACCTCTGATGCACCGACTGATTCGAGTTCGACTATGAGCTCGTAATTGAGGGCCTTCCCAGTTGTGTTGGTTATCTGAACGGTGGGGCTAATGGCCTCGTCAGGAAGAACAAAGGCCGGCACACCGACGAACACGACCTTTGCAATCTCTTCTTCGGGAGGTCGGGTCAGAGGAATCTCAACTGACTTCTGATCCACTAATGCTCCTTCATAGGAGAGCTTTGTGACTAGCTTGACGCTGTTGGGGTTCTCAGCTCCTGAAGGTCTTGGAACCAAGAAAGGTCCATAGGCCAAGGATAGATTTCTACTTTGCTTGACGGGCTGGTTCACTACCATACGCTCTTCACCGCTGGGAAACACGAGACTCATGGTCAAATTTGCGGGGTTTCCAAGCTCAGTGTTCCTTCTTACTCTCAACCACCCCGAAATCTTACCTCCAACATGCGATGAATCTGGAGTCTTCAGTGAGTCGATGTTCAGTATTACCTCAAGTCTGTCTATCCCGAAGCGGCTAGACTCTACCGAAACGAGCTGCTCATTGCTTTCAATCACTGACGCCCTGATTAGACCCGATTTGCTCTCGAGGTCCTCTGATTCCATTTGGGGAACGCGCCATGTGAATCTAGCTGATTTCTCAAGAATCTCAGCAATTCCAATCCTGGAAATCTCATGACTCTTCCCGGAGTCTGAAAGGAACTCTACTTTGAGCACCGCATCTTCACTGAATTCCTTACCCTGTGAGAAGAGTTCTACCTCGCCCATGACCAAATCGCCTGGGCTGTAGAGACTTCTCAGATCGGCATCAAGAATCAGTTGTGGTTCCTTCTTCACGAAACCTACGTAGAACGGCCTCGAAACCGCGGCTGCAATCTCCTCTCCGTCCTCATCCGTAAGGCCAATTCTGAGTGCACATCGTTCAACGCCTTGAGAGGCAGCCGCTGGGACAATGAGTGCAGGCAGATTGGAATTCTCAATCAGAACTGTTTCTCCGTTTTCTATTCTGAGCGATTGCGAGGTTTCAGCCAGAACCGACTCTTTCGACAGTGCAACGACCGCGATGCTGCAGTCAACTACCTTACTCTCGGGGTAGTTGGTTTCGATGCTCCCACTGAATAGAACAGGTGTCTTTCCATCAGCAAACTGAGTTGTGGTGCCCGGTCTGATAGTTGTTCTCATCCAGTATGTGTTAATGGTACTTGAGAGGTTGATCTGCTTGCCCGCCAGTCCGATTGCAACGATTATGTTGTAGGCAGTCACATTCTTCCGCGTCTGGAATACAATTCTCTCAATGTGTATCTGTCCTTGCTCAATCCTAGCAATCGGTACTATGCTCTGCTCGGAAAGGTTCCTGTCCGCGTCTTCGATTGAACAGCTCACTGTGAGGTTGTCCATGGTGCGAGGACTTGAATTCCTCATCGTGAGAACGAACTCTGCTTCTTGGCCAGCGAAGACTCTGTCGACAACAGAAACTATCTCTGGCTCAAGTCCTTTCCACCAGCATAGCCAGGTAGGTAGTCTTGGTGTCCCCTCCAATGGGTCGAAGAGCCAATTTGTACAACATTCCCGAGTAATGTCTGCAAGGTTCCTCATCAGTGCGACCATGTTCATACCGGACTTCGCGTACACATCTAGTTGGAGATCGGCTCCTGTCGTCCTGGGGGGAGAAACCTCACTCCCAAAAACTGATACAAGGATTGGCTGGATGAACGGATTATCAACTATGTCCAGTTCTTCGAGTTCTTGCCTGACAAGATAGAACATAGATGCCACAGCGTCCCCCATGAAACGGTTGCGACGCGATTTGTCTACTGTACCGTCATCATTGATGATGTGATTGTAGATGTCCATGTACTCGCTATCGTTCGCAGAAGCTGGATGGAAGGGTCCCCACAAGCCTGCAGAAATCGCTGACGAGCGATTTGCAGCAAGAACCCTTGGGCTAGCATCCGGTATCGCCTGGCCAGACTCAACCATTCGTTTTGCCTTGAGAGCCAAGGCTTGGAGGAGGAGGGCTATGCCGATTCTTCTTGGTACAGAAAGCTGGGTGTCTATCACACGCAACTCGATTGTTCCATAGTCCGTGAACGGATATAGATCAACCATCCTTGCGATACCGCGGTTGACATGCTTTGCGAAACCTTCTTTGTCAGAGCTCCTAAGATATGGTATGAACTCGAATTCGTTGGTTGGGCCAAGCTGTGTTGTATTCTTCAGGAGTCTTATTGACCTCTTACATCTGGGAGCGCGGGTAGCGCCATCGTCACTCATTGACACCTCATCTGTTGGTCTCTTGTTCTCGAAGGGGGAGTTGACGGAGATAGCGATTAGGTGCGGAATGAAGTTTCGAATCATATTGTAGACTGCAATCTTGATATTCTCGTGGACTTCGGGGCTCAGAATGTGATGGTGTTCTCCAAATGAGAGGTTTCTCAGATACTCTTGTGTAGGGTTGAGCCCAGTGGAAACGAGTATGGCTTGAGTATCCTTGGGGAGCGACTCATACGAGATTGCAACCAACGTCTGAGTCCACCAAGCGAGTTCCTCTATGGAAGTGCACGGTGGTGTCGCAACCTCGAGGATCCACGTGAGGCTTGTCACGTTTGGGTCGTGACCTAGAAGAGTATACTCCTTTATCCTGTCGCCAGGGCCTTCATAGCTGGCCACTATTCTAGAGCCTCTCTCTCCTTCCTCAGTCTGAGTCGATTGCTTGTACTTCTTCCTTACTGAGGTGACTCTAGACGCTCGTATCTTTGCGTCCAGTAATGCTTTCGCGTTGGATACGAGCTTGTCGAAAATCTCTAGTATCTCTTCACCTCTGATCCAGGTACCGTCCTTCTTGATAACTTGGAGTTCCACCTCGATTCCGTGTACGAATGGCAGTTGAGTTTCGTCATCGCTTTCTATTATCTCATTCATCTGACAGCACCTAGAAGGATGAGAGCGACTCAAGCAATCGAGTTATCGCAACATTGTCCGTGATTACACCACGTGACAGAGTGAGCTGTGCTATGAGGGTTGATCGGGACTCACCGAATGCTTGCACCAGTTCATATGTTAGAGCGCCGCCTCCATACTCTCCATCATCGAAGATCACAGCAATTCCCGCCTTCTTCAGAGTTTGAACGAACGCCTTTAGCTGCTCTGCTGAGCCGGCAAGGTACCTCTTCCCTATCACTCCTGTCTTCTTCTTCTCCAGTGGTTCAAACATGTCACTCCATCTAAGAACGATAAGAAACTGTGGTTCTTCTCCGGCTGTCTTCTCCATCTCCCATTCAAGCATCTTGATGGTCCGGTCACACATTGCCCTTGACTCTTCATCATCTGCGGCCTTGATCAAAGAAGGGGCCTTGTCCGATTCCGCCATTATTCCCTCGACAGTAATGTTCAATGGATCTCCTGGACTGAGAGCAGTCGGAAGGCAAATGAACCCAGTGGGAGTTCCGCGTATGTGGACATCACTAGCTTCGAAGTCCTTCGCGCTCAGTCCTCTCTCGAAAGGCTCAAGGGATGTGCGTAGTCTTGATACTCTCTGGAGTAGTCTTTCCAAGACATCCTTTGCCTTCTCTAGGTCCTTTGAAAGTTCTGAGCTCAACGGCGACTCACTCTTCAGTTTCAAGAGTAGACTTACCCTTTCCCGAGCACTAGAGAGGGTCATGACTGTTATTATCTTTGCTAGGATTCGTTGTCAGGTATGCCAAGGGTGTCCGTTCTATCACGTTGTCTTTCTCAGTTTCTTCTTCAGCTCGGTGATTCTCTTTACTTCCAAAGGATCCACGTCTCTTAGCTCGGCTAGCTCAATTGATACAAGATCTAGAAAGAACGTGAAGCCTAAGGACTCTTGAATGCGGGAACGTAGTCCGAGCTCTAGATTCATCGGATTGCAGCCATTCTTCGAGAAGATCTCGAGCGTTGCTTCGAATCTGTTTCGAGTCTTCTGGTCTTCTTCTGTACTTCGTAAGAACACTGGTAGGAGCGGAAACTCACCACAAGAGGCCGTGCCTTCGATTTCATTATGACTTGCTTCCGGAAGTTCTGAGTTGAACGCCATCACTTTCGCATTCTCATTCATTTGACATCGTGCTCTGTATGCGACAGGAGTTAGGTGCTTCCATCCCACAAACAATGGTATCTTACCCATGGCGTCTTTGGCAAGCTGTTTCGGTGTAAATGGCATGTTCTCCCAATCTTTGGACATTCTCTCAAGGTCCGTGGCAGCAGACTCAAGGTCAGTGCGTTGAAGATTCAGAATGATCTCGAGAAGTGGCAGTATGCCTGAAAGGATCAGTGGCAAAGCCGCTCGAGGCTGGAAACCAGTCGTTAGTTTCTGAATCGGTGTTCCCTTCGCTTGTTTCTCCAAATCGCCGCCCGTTGTAAACGTAAACGTAGGACAGCCTCGGCTTTGAGCGGACTCGAAAGCCGAGAGAGTTTCGTCTGTGTCACCTGAATAGCTGACAGCAATGACTGCCCATCTCTCGTTGACGAACGGCGGTAGAGTGTAACCTTGGAACGTCACGACTGGAATGGCCGAACGATCAGAGAGATAGGCCGCGCAGATTTCGCCAGCAATGGCACTACCTCCCATTCCAACCAAACAGATTCCATCGATACCCTTCTGACGATTGTGCTCTGCCTCTTCTAACGTGGTCTTATCGAGTCTGCCAGCTTTCAGCATGAGCGGAAATCCCTCTACCATGGATCTCATGCTTGTTTTGTCGATCTTCTCTAGCCCACTCAACCTATTGTCCCGCAGAATTCTTTCCTCGGCCCGCCTTAAATCTGATTGCAGCTTCATTCAGATGATTAAGCTTAAGAGGCATTCATAGCGCCAGACAGGTGGCGGATTGAGAATGCTGAAGGCGGTAGTGTTCGACCTTGATGGGACTCTAACGGTTCTTGCACTTCCGCTGGACGCGATGCGAAGGGACACAAAGGAGTTTTACCTTCGCAAAGGTCTACCTCCAGCCTTGCTAGAGCCGGAGGATGGCATTTCTAGCTCTACTCTCAAAGCAAGGGAATACTTCTTCTCTCAAGGCGTTCCCAACGAAGAATGGGATGCTATGCAGGCAGAGATAGACACAATCCTAAGTGCTCACGAGGGCTGGGCGGCCACAGATGCAAAGCTGATAGACGGTTCTCTTGATGTTGTACGCGAACTGAAGTCTAGATGCCTGAAGACTGCTATTCTGACTAACAATGGGAGAAATGCCGTCGACAAGATATTGAAACAGATACCTATGAGTGATCTCTTCGATGTTATTCAAACCCGACATGAATCACCGAGTCCCAAACCGTATCCAGACGGCCTGAAGAAGATTGTCGATGAGCTAGGAGTTGGGTTAGACGAGGTCGTTTATGTTGGCGATGCCCGCATTGATGGTGCCGCCGCTGCAAGAGCCGGGATACCGTTTTGGGGAGTTGCCACTGGAGAAACATCGAAAGAGGCTCTGCATAAGGCCGGCGCAGTCAAGGTGTTTGATTCCTTGAATCAGATTCTTGATACTATTGACTCAATTCAATAGAGTCATTCGAGAAGGATGAGAATCAGAGCATCCATTCGGATCGTTGTGCGAGTCTTCGAACCCAGTGTTGAGTAATGGGCCGAAATATGGCGCCAAAATCTGGTAAATTTCTTCTCAAACAAGATTTGCTTAAATACTTCTTGAGACATGCTTGATGTTGAAGGGCGTTTGGGGCCGTTCTCTCTCTCACGCTTCTCTCCTCCTTCCAGCGTTCTCTCCGGCCCCTTTTTGCCCTCGTTCAATCTTTTCAGCGAAGCCGAGATATGCCACTCATTGATACATCGTTTCTACATGAAGTGAAGGCGATCTCAATCCGCGCGGTTTGTAATAATACTGAATATATTATATGCTATAGCTTTATATACTACTTATGTCTAACAGGAGTATGGAATGGGGGGTCCGATTCTATCTCCTCTCCTCCCCCTCTCCCTCCTCTAAGAAAACCGTAAGTCAACGACACACGCGCTGACAAACCTGTTTCTCGGGCCCCCCTTCTGAACCTCCTTTTCAGAACCCCCAAGGCCTGAGCATCCAGCAAGTTTTAAAGGCAGACCAAAGTCGGCATCGCAAGGAGACAGCAAGATGTCTGGAGCAAGGAAAGCCGTAGATAGCACGCTTAGAAGGATTCTCATCTACACAGCCGAGATCATAATGTCAATAGTACTATTGATTGTCGTTTGTCTGCCTCTTGTCTTCAGCATTCCCATGTGGCTTCAGACGGTTGCTCTGGGCGTTTCCAGGTCAGAGCTGTTCCTGGATCCTGTCGCGATGTTTGGGACATCGGGAGCACTGCTTGTCACATTGCTTCTGTCGGGGCTGAGCGTTGTTGTCGGCTACCTTTACGTTTCCAGACTAACTCGAGCTGCAACTTCAGATGAGGAAGATAACGAAGAGGAAGAAGAGGAAGAAATCGAAGCGTGAATTTCCCTCTAGTTTGTGAGAATCTTCTTAATCAGTTCTTCAAAGATATTCTGGAAGGCCTTTGCTGATTGTGAGCCAGAATCATTGGTCACAAACGGGGATCCAGTGTCACTCAGACTAATAACATGAGGGTCAAGGGGCATTTTTCCGAGATGGTCTATTCCGTATTCTTTTGCAGCTGAATCGACCGCACCCTCCCCGTAGACCTTATGGGACTCGCCACAGTTAGGACACACGAACACTGCCATGTTCTCAATGATACCGAGAATCGGTGCTCCCATTCTGCTGACGAGCTGGATTGCTCTCTTGGCATCAAGGACTGCAACCTCTTGAGGAGTGGTGACAATCACGACGCCAGTTATGTCTGGAATCATCTGAAGAATACTAAGTATTTCATCTCCGGTTCCAGGAGGCATATCCACTACAAGAATGTCAAGCTGTCCCCACATGACATTACCAAGAAACTGGGTTATGGCCTTGGTAACCATTGGTCCTCTCCATGCTATTGCGTCGTCGTTCCTACGAAGCAGGAAACCCATGCTCATCACTTTGGTTCCATAAGGACCCTGTACCGGTTGAATGGATTCCCCAACTGCACCAGGATGTTGTCCTTCAAGACCCAGAAGCTTCGGAACATTCGGTCCATATATATCAACATCAAGGATTCCTGTAGCCATACCCCTCTTTGCAAAAGAGATTGCAAGATTGGTGGCTATTGTTGTCTTTCCAACTCCTCCCTTGCCTGAGAGGACCACAATCTTGTGTTTCACGTCTTTCATGTTTTCTATGACCCTGGGGGGGATTGCCGGCGTTGCCATTTTGGCTCCTCAGTCTAGGTTTCTCCGGAGTTCTGATATAAGGAGTCGGATGTGACTATCACCGATACGGCAATCTCAGACAGAGCTCCCTTTGAACCAGCGAAAGATGTCCATTGCAGTCTTCTCGTTTGAGGCCGCCACGAAGCTCATTCTCTGATTCAAATCAATTGGCAGATTGAGCCGATTGCCCTCATGATCTACCACGAACCCTCCTGCCTCGAAAACCATATGGGTCCCTGAAACGTGTACAATGGGAAGGTCATCTCTGAGATCGACCATCGCATCGAGGCTGCCCGACGCTACCCAGCAGAGGTCAAGCAAGTTACTCGCCGACCTGCGCATGTCTTGTACTGCAGCCAGAACTCTGACAGAACTACAAGAGAAATCATCGTCCCAGCGCTTCTTCGTATCATAGGAGATGATGGTTTCACTGAGGGGTACAGGATCTGCAACTTTCACGCTTCTACCGTTTTTCTTTGCGCCCTCTCCTGTGACAGCAGTGTATGTCTCTTCGGTGAAGATCGATTCAACAATGCTGACCTCTATGTCATCGGTCATCATATTCTCTGAATACGGAACTGCTGAGATGCCTATCGAGCAGAGAGGAATCTGTCTTTCGAGGTTGGCTGAACCATCTATGCCGTCAATAACGACTAGGTATTCAGGCTTCTTTTGGTGTGAAATAACACCCCTTTCTTCAGTCAAGAACGCTATCGAAGTATTGGACTCCCTGAGAACGCTTATCACACTGTCTTCCGAGGTCATGTCGAGAACCAAGGTCTTGTCACCAAATGGGTTGGTTCTTCCTGTGAGCTCAGATGCGGCTGACATGTTCTCAAGAACAGACTTCCTGGCGGCATCGACGGCCTCAGTTAGTTCCTTCATGAGTGTCATCTGGTCTTCCCAGCCTTGTCCTTCTAGAACCCCTCTAAAACAGTATTGACGGCGAGCCACGCTCATATGCTTGACGGTGGATTCTGCAATCTGTATTCCAATCGTTTAAATGCCAAAGATGCGGACATCACACAAGAACAAGGCCGGCTCCGGTGTATGCCATGGGCTTTCTCAGCGGAAAGAAAAAGGTTGATGCAGAGAGGGGAATCCTCGAAATCAAAGGCACAATGAATGCTCTGACTCTTAGAATCCGAAGACTAGATACCCGAATGACAGAGGAGCAGAAGAAGGCCAAGGATGCCATGTCTCGAGGTGACCGGGGCCAGGCGAGGGCGCATCTCTCTATTGTGGTTGATCTTGACAGTAGACGTGGTCGGTATCAACAGCAGTTCCTCACTCTGGAAACTGCACTGCTGAACGTCGAAGAGGCGAAGGATCAGGCTGAGGTTCTCAGAGCCTTTACAATCGCGAACGATGCTCTCACGGATGCACGGGCAATGTTGAGTCCGACAGAGATTCAACTTCAGCTCGACAAACTATCCGAATCCTTTGAGCACATCTCTATCGCTGGAGAGCTTCTATCTGAGGATCTCTCGACTGGGACATCCACGATTGAATCAGACGAACGCATTGAACGCCAGCTTGACTCAATGGAGGCAGAGATACTTCTAGAGAAGGAAGGTGTTCTCCCATCGCTTGAAGCGAAAAGTGGAACAAAGACCCACGCTCAAGTTGAGTCTGAAGAGAAGCGCATTGATGAACTTCTCGCGGAGTTGGAGAAAGAGGCACAAGAGGAAAGAGAACGAGAAGCACAGAGCTGACATTGAAACAGAACGTGCGCTGATGGAAGTCAATCTCGTGGTTGTCAGACTGGTCGTTTTTGACGTAGATGGAACGCTCACAAGCCACTCGAGCATTTGGTGGAGGCTTCATGAGCACTTCGGCACTGAAACAGAGGGACGAGAGTTCTACAAACAGTACTTCGCCGGTGAGATCACCTACAATCAGTGGGCCGATCTAGACGCCTCTCTCTGGAAGGGTCAAACTTTGGATGATGTAATGAAGGTTGTCGAAGAAACAGAGCTAGTCCCCGGAGCCAAGGAAACAATCGATCAGCTCAAGGATGCCGGTATCAAGGTGGCGATACTCTCCGGAGGACTTGACATTCTTGCCAATCATATTGCAAGGCGTGTCGGTGTTGAGTACGTACTGACCAATAGGCTGCTGCACAGGAACGATAGGCTAACAGGAGAAGTTGAAAGTCGAGTTGGCTGGGGCGAGAAGGTACAAGAGATTAGGAAGATTTGCAGTCACTTTGGTGTATCACTGACGGAAACCGCTTTCATTGGGGATGGTCGCAATGATCTAAGTGTCTTCGATATGGTTGGGCTCTCCATTGCTTTTATGCCTGAAGATGATGAAGTTGCAGAGGCTGCTATGGTTGCGATTCGTCGGAACGATCTGAGAGAGATACTCAGCCATATCCTATAGGCGTCCCCCAGATCAATAGTGTGAAGACGTACAGCTGTAGGAGTACAATCATCAATCCCTCAAATGTATCTAGCTTGTTATCGTCAGTTATGGCTCGTTTGAGGAACCAAAGGCTTCCCGCTATGACAACTATCTGAAACAACACATACCGGTTCATCGGGATAGGCACCAGAATCCCTATCCCTCCCATTACAAGCAGCAGAATCTGGAGAACACCACCCATCAGATTCCCTACCGCTATCCCGACCTTGCCTTTCATGGCAGCAACTAGAGCTATGCCATGTTCTGGCAATGCGCCAGCGGCGCCCAGAATCAGAGCCGCAACTGTAACTGGATTGGCTACTGCCCTGATTGTGGCATCAAAATCGACAAGCAGGATCTCGACCGATGATGTGAGCAAGTGACCAGCAACAAAGATCCCAGCAAATCCCACCAAGCTAAGAATGGCAGCACTTCTCTTGGAGTGGTCTGGACTTGCCTTCTCCGGGTTCTCCACCTCTTCGCCCCTCATCAAATCAAAGGAATACAAGATGTATGAGAGGAACAAAATAAGAGATGCTTCCCATGGAAATATCGGACTACCTGGCTCTGCAGCGAAGGCGACATCAACAATCCCCAAAGCAAACATGCTCACAAGAGCTACGATTGTCCATCGAATCAGCACTGAATCCTTTTTGATTGCCTCCTCGGGAACCTCCATGTCATCTTTCTGACGTGTTGAGATTACTATTGTGATACCAAGCAACAGCATGTTGAAACCCGCGGCAATCAATACAGACAAGATCGCAATTGTCAATAACTCTGGTCTGTTCTGAGTGAATCCATTAATCGCAGTAAGTCCACTTATGACGGCCTCGGGCATGTTACTGGCCAGACTTGACAGCATACCCGCGATATACACAGTATAGCCCCTGTGCCCTGCAACGCTTTCGATCCCCTCAACCGCCCACTCCGAAGGACGGAAGGCGAGCCATAAACCTCCTACCAGTCCCAGAATGATGATTAGTGTTCGATTGAGGTGCAGGATTTCACTGTAGAAGAAGGCACCAACGATGATGAGCGCAAATGCACCTTCGATCTTCCCGACACCAATAGAGTCCTTGACTTTGCGATACTCAATGTCATCATCATAAGTGCGGCGATCGTTTTGTGCGTTGGTCAACTGGTTTCCTCCGGACGAGGGTGCATCTAAGGTCGTCCAGTACATATGGACATCGCAGTTCTGCGCCCTAATAGTTTGTCATCAGCGCCATCAGATTTCAAGGCCATCTCACACTCTAATCCGTGGCCTCAGCTTTTGAGTTGTAGTAATATCTTGCTCCTGATCCGGTATTGAGAATGACAACCTCCTCATCATAGTCAATCTGGCCCATCTCGACAAGATTCCTGAGACCTGCCAATCCAACAGCTGTTTCAGGACAAACATTGATGCCCTCCATGCGAGCAACCATCCTTCTACAGGGCTCAATCTCCTGTTCGGCAACTGCCACGGCACTCCCACCTGACCTTCTAATGGTGGCGACTATCAGTCTCCCTGCAAAGGGACTATTCACCCTCAGTCCAAGAGCGCTCGTGTCCCCCCCTGGCCATGGTTCCACATCGTCATTCTCGTGCTCAATCGCTCTTACGATAGGAGCACACCCAGCACTCTGTGCTGCATACATTCTGGGTCTTCGTGTATCAATGAGACCGAGTGCCTCCAGTTCATCAAGCCCCTTCCAGATTCCGATTAGCGCGGTACCTCCTCCAGTTGGGCATACGATTGCGTCTGGAACCCGCCACCCAAGTTGTTCTGCAATCTCAAAGGCTAGAGTCTTCTTGCCCTCTACTCGATAAGGTTCCTTTGTTGTCGAGAGGTCAATCCACTCTCCACCTTTCTTGTTCATCTCCTTTGCGGAGTCAGAGATGCCACCCGGCACTCGGGTAGTTTCTGCACCATATGCAGAACAGTCCTGAAAGAACGGTTCAGGAGTGTCCGCAGGCATATAGATATGACACTCTGCCCCAGCAGCCGAAGAGTAAGCACTTGCAGACACTGCTGCGTTGCCTGCAGAAGGCATTGCAAACGAACGAGCACCGAGCTCCGCATGCTTTGATATGGCAACACAGAGTCCCCGGTCCTTGAACGAGGCAGTAGGGTTTTGCGCCTCATCCTTGATGCTCAAGAGCCTTAGTCCCAAATGCTTGTCCAGTCTTCTGGCACTCACAAGGGGTGTCCAACCTTCCCCAAGACTGTATATGAAAGAAGGTGACTTTACAGGCAATAGCTGAGAATACCTCCACATCGAGTTGATCTTTGAAGGGAATTGGCCTGTGTGGATGTCCTCTATTACACTGATCAGGTCATAGACTCCGAAAAGGGGCGAGCCACAAACACAGTAGGTCTGGGGAACATCAGCTGAGTAGTCTCTGCCGCACTGCGGACATTCGAGATGCAGAAGATGCGATATCATTGACTGCCCCACAAATACATGGACGGCACCATTATTTGAGTGTGTTACATTGGGAACGAGGAAACAGATTACGAGATTTTGGAATAATGTGTGACCATCTCGATTACTTTATACCGTGTTCTCTCTCCTAATGTCAGTGCGCACCCAGCCTGAAATATGTCTGTTGTCATAGTGAGTTAGGAGAACCCCGTATGGGGTATCGATGAATTTCCTTTTCATGCAGCAGGCACAGGGCTGGTGCGCACCAACATAGTGAAAGGAGCGCATTGCATTGCTTCCAGGGAAGGTACCTCCAAGCATGCTGGAGAAGCTTGTGTTCTCTCATCTTGGTCAGCGTGATGCTGACATTCTTCTGGGCCCGGCTGTGGGTGAAGATGCTTCGGTAATCCAAATCGGAGAGAAGGTGTTAGTTGCTGCAACTGACCCCATTACAGGCTCAGTGGAAGATGTTGGTTGGCTTGCCGTACACATCAACGCCAACGATGTCGCAACGTTCGGAGTTGCTCCTAGATGGTTTCTTGCTTCTATCCTGCTTCCTGTCAAATCTGGTTCAGAAGACCTGAAACGAATCATGAAACAGATTGACGAAGCCGCAAAGTCCCTTGGCATCAGTGTAGCAGGTGGGCACACAGAGGTCACAGAGGGGATCGATCGGCCAATCATTACAGGTTTCATGATGGGCATATCATCGAAGGATGAATACGTGACTTCAGCTGGTGCCAAGGCTGGAGATCACATAGTCATGACCAAAACTGCTGCCATTGAAGGCACAGCGATTCTTGCGGCTGAAGGCAAAGTGATGCTCTCTGATCGTGTTGGTGAGGAGGTTGTCAGGGATGGGCGAGCTATCCGTGAGCAGATAAGCGTCGTGAAGGATGGTTTGACAGCCTTTGGCACAGGTCACATTAGTGCCATGCACGACCCAACAGAAGGAGGTCTATCAGGAGGGATACATGAACTCTGCGACGCCAGTAGGGTCGGGTTCGAGGTCGATATTGACAGAATTCCAGTTCGCGATTCAACGCGCCAAATCTGCGATGCGCTATCAGTCAATGTCCTGGAACTAATCAGCAGTGGGTGCATGATAATGACCTGCGACTCAAATCACTCGCGGGATGTTGTGGGCACTCTTCAAGCAAATGGAATAGCTGCCGCAGTCATAGGGACAATCAGGGAGAATCAGGATGAACGCATCGCACGAAGTGAAGGTAAATCCTACACATTACCTCGCCCCAAGACCGATGCGCTCTGGGATGCACTGGAGAGGATCAATCAGCCATGAAGCTCCTCAAGTCGTCAATGCTCTGTAAATCAGCCGTTTCAATTACGATGGGAGATAGAGATATGTTTCCCTTGTTAAGGACCTCGTCTGCATCAGAGCCTTGTGGGGGTTCTTTGTGCATGCCCTTCAGCCAATAGTATGGACTCTGATTTGGATCGACTCTCTTGTCCAACTCGTTGTATATTCGAACTCTCGCAGGAGGAACTACGACTATCTTGCTGTCAGGTGAAACCTCTGACGGGAAGTTCAGGTTCAGAGCGTCTACACTTGCCGGCAGTCCTTTCTCGAGGACTTTCAGAACTAGGTCACGAGTTATCTCGCAGATCCTTGAATAATCCCTCTGCTTGTTTGCATTGTTGAACCACTCTTGAGGTGACACGCACAAAGACACGGCAACGGCGGGGATACCCATCATTGCTGCTTCCAGAGCTGCCCCGACGGTCCCGCTCGTCAGCATACTCTGGTATCCGAGATTAGCACCCGCATTGATTCCTGAAACAAGTAGGTCAATACCCTCAATCAGGCAGCGTGCTAGGATGACCGAATCTGCCGGTGAACCGTCGTGAGTAATCATTTCGATGCCCTTGATATTCGCCCGTTTCTTCACTCTCAGTGGACGATTCAGTGTGAGCGCCTTGCCTGATGCGCTTCGTTCGCCATCAGGAACGACGATGACTATCTCTACGTGGGGAGAGAGTATTTCTGCCAATGTTAGAAGACCACTGCTTTCCGGGCCATCATCATTTGTGAGGCACACCTTATACAACTCTAACGTCTCCTGTTCAGCTATCTATTGGCCTGTAGTCAGCCTAAGATAAGACTGACGGAATCTCTCCACAGCTTCTGGCCAACTATCGGATCTCTTCTGCAAGAATATCCACAATCTTCTTCGAAGCAGTCCCATCTCCATAGGGGCACGGTCTCTCATCGTCAAGCCCTCTATCGATCTCGTCTAGGATTGCCTGTGGGAACTTCCTTGGGTCCACTCCAACAACTGTCGCGTGGCCTGACTCGACAGCTTCGGGTCTCTCTGTTGATGTTCTGAGAACAAACACCTTCCTGTTAAGTGAAGGTGCAGTGACTTCCTCTTGAATGCCACCTGAATCGGTCAATACAAAGGAACAGGTCTGGATTAACCGGAGGAAATCGAGGTATGGTACCGGATCTATCATCTTGATGTTGTTTCCACTTGATTCGATCTTCTTAGCAAGGCCAAACTCTTGAAGTCGTCGGACAGTTCGTGGATGGGCAGAGAACAAGATGTTTCTACCAAGTGAGATGAGACCATCAACGATTCCCTCTAGTGTTTCCTTGGTATCAACGTTCTCGGCGCGATGAAGGGTAAGAAGGGCGAAGTCTTTCAATCCCAGACGGGCGGCCAGGTTTGGTTTCTTCTTTGCGATTGGAAGCTGACTTTCCAGAGCATCGATTACAGTGTTGCCGGTCACAAACACCTTGCCAAAGACATTCTCATTCCTCAGTATGCGAGCCGAGTTGTCCGTTGGTGCGAATAAGTAGTCCGAAACATGGTCAGTTAGCCGTCTGTTGTGCTCTTCGGGCATCCTGGTGTCATAGCTTCTCAGACCTGCTTCAACGTGGGCAATTGGTATCCTCAATTTGGCTGCGGCCAGTGCTGCAGATAGCACTGCATTTGTATCTCCCTCCACGACAACTACGTCCGGCTTCTCGTGAAGAAGCTCTCTCTCGATTCCGACCATGGCTTTCGCCGTCTGCTCAGAGTGAGTTCCCGAGCCTATGTCTAGGTTCTTGTCTGGCTCCCGAAGATCCATGTCATCGAAGATCGAACTGCTCATAGTTTCCGAGTAATGTTGGCCGGTATGAAGTAGAAAGGTATCAATACCTCTTGACTCACACTCATGAACCACCGGTGCAAGCTTGATGATTTCGGGTCGGGTCCCAAGCACGATGAATGGTCTCAAATACATCAGCAGTCACGTATCCTCAGTCCATGTTCATAAGGATGACGGACCTACTTCGATTGTATTTGAAACTCTAGTATAGGATACTCTAAAAACATCTAAAAGAGAGCTGATGAAGTGTTGTCACAACGCCACGTTTCTGAGGTGAGTTTGGAGATTGAGATACGGCCTCGGAGTAACAATAGGTGCTCTCTTGCCAGGCATCATATTCATGGGAAGTGTAATCCCAAAGATCGCTGGCATAGGGGTCACAGACGAGGCCCTTCTTGCATCGATCTGGTCGATGTACGTTCTCTGGTTCTACATATGCATTGGCATAGCTGTGGTGCCACTTCTAGTTGTATACTATCGATGGAGAGAGAACTTCAGGCGATTTGTCCTCTTTGAAGCGGGAGGCTTTGGCCTCTTCTCCCCTCTCTGGTTGTTTCTTGCAACTGAGATGTCTGGCACACCGTGGACCGAACTAATATTCGAGGGTATCCAGGACGGACTTCCTGCTCCGGGCGCTTCTGGTACCATCGTCGGAATCAGTATAGGGCCGGTCTTCTTCGTGCCCTTATTGATTGCAATGCTGCTTACGGGACTGATTGTGCTTCGTCCTTCCTTCATTGAACGGCACGGAGGCGGAGTAGTTTCGCCTCGGAAGCCTGCACCAAAGCCGGAACCCGCTCCTACCCCTACAGCTGAGGACACCTTGGAAGCGCAGATGCCCGGTGTGAAGCCACCAGTGGCGGATGAATTGAGCAAGGTCGAGCTTCGTGCATTGCTCTTGGAGCTAGGAGTCCCTGAGCCGACAATTACCTCACTAACCAATGCGGGCTACGCAAGTGTCACTGATATCGTTTCTACCAGTGCAGAACAGCTAGCAATATCAACTGGGTTGGACAAGGCTACCGCTGAGAACTTGCATATGGCAGTTCAGAAGAGGGTCTGGTTCGGCGGAATCTGAAGAACCTCTCCGTCCTTGCATCTCAGAACAGCTGCTATTTTCGAAGTCCAATCATTGCGTCGAGAGCTATTGTGACTAGCTTGTCCAACGGGGGTTTGCCTACGATCTTCGCTTCTCTCTCTATATTCTCACCCACAATGACACAGATAGTCCCTACTTGAACACCCCTGAGGTGCCCAATGACAAAAAGCGCCGCCGCTTCCATCTCTGTGGCTAGAACTCCCGCGTGCTTCATATTCTCCCACTTCTTGCGAGTCGTTTCGGCATCTGCTGTCATCTCTGGAAATTCACTGTAGAACGAGTCCTTGCTGTGTCCAACACCAACATAGTACGTTGATCCAGTTGCGTTGGCCGCTTCCATAAGTGATACAACCAATCGGGGGTCTGCAATGGCTGGGAACTCCAAGGGAATGTACTGCCTTGATGTTCCATCGTCTCTTACAGCAGAGGTAAGGATCACTAAATCTCCTGCCTGCAGCTTCGGGTCGATTGCTCCGGCGGTTCCAACACGTACAAATACTCTGCATCCAACTCTTACCAGCTCTTCTATGGCAATTGCCGCTGAAGGGCAGCCAATCCCAGTCGAGCAGACTCCTACTGGAATTCCTTTGTATGTTCCTCTGAAGCTCCAGTACTCTCGATTCCTAGCTACTTCTATCGGGTCATCAAAGAACTGTTCCGCAATCTTTTGGGACCGTCCTGGATCACCTGGAAGCAAAACAAGCTCTGGCATCTCTCCGGGAGCAATAGCTATGTGGTACTCACGATTGTCGTCCATTCCTTTGCTAACCGAGAGGCGCCGCACGAAAGCAAAAGAAAAGCGTTTCGCTTGGCAAGAACGCAGACACTTTGAGAGATAGCCTTAAAAGATTCTGACAGAGGGCGTGTTTAAGTGGAGTCCATGAGTGAACATATAACAGAGCTTCAGCAAAGAATTCTGTCTTCGATTCTAAAGGATAGTCACAGAGCAGCTGCTATCACAAAGACACTGAAGCGCAAGAATGTGACTTGTGACCAAAACACAGTTGTCTTGGCGTTGAATGACTTAGAGAAGCGTGGTCTAGTTGAGAGAGATGGTTCAAAGTCGTGGACTGCAAGATCGAAGGCCCAAGACCTCGTGGACTGAAAGTCTGGTCATTTAGAGGACCTTGATGAGAGTATCCACTATGTTATAGGTCAGCTCCGGCGAATCCTCACAGAAGACGCGGGTCCTTAAGGTATTTGTTGTTACAACCCTGCCTTCGCTCTTCTTGAGAAGGGCCTCAAGAAGTTCTTCACCCTTCTCGATCACTGGAAGAACATGGGCCACAGCCATTCCGACTTCAGTTGCGCCCAAGTTCTGTAGACGTTCAGCCGCCTTGAGAAGAGTGCTGCCGCTCTTTGTGAGATCATCTATGACAATCACTTCCTTCCCCTTGACATCGACCTCGCCATGCAGCTCCACACAGAAAGAGTTTGTGCGGCTCTTACCGAAGCCCTCAATCTCGTACCTGTCCCGAGCACCCTCGTCCGGTGTCACGATTATGCAATCTGTGAAACCGAACTGCTTTCGTCCAAACTCAATGAGATCCGGAATCACATCTATCTCCTCGTAGAGCCCCTTGCTGGCTAGGTTCTCTACCCACTGAAGGTTCTCAGGGGCATGAGGATTTACCACCCAGATCTTCTCACAGCCTTCGGCTATACGCTCTGTGGCCCATCTTCCTGAAGCTGCCTCACCAGTCTTGAATACCTTGTCTTGCAATGCGAAGGGCTGAAATGTCAGTACTACTTCGACTCTCGATGGCGGCGGAACAGTTTCTTCAGCATACATCTTGTGTCCTACTTTTTCCACCTCAATTGGGTTCTTCAGAATATCAAGAATCAATAGCAATTCGATAACACGATCGGACGTTGTGTATGGTTCCTGTTCAGCAGGACCGGCCCCGGTACAACTCTGAATCACTACAACCTTCCGATTGGACAGCTCTGCGACATTGCTGAGTCTTGCATAGAGATCGGCGTTGGGGAACAGCCGCCTCCCATCATAGTTCAGATTTGATATGAATACCCGAAAACCATGATTCTCAAATCTATCTTTCAGATGTTCTGCGCCGCTGGCAAGCACAACGTCGAACTCTTTCATATCGGACAGCCGAGTTTCGGGCGTCAACATCTCCTTAAAGAGACTTTGCCTAGCTACTTCACGTCTGGTCTATCCTGTCCCACGTACCTACTATGAGGTCGTTTGTCATAGCCCGTTCTTGCCGGGCTGCTGAGAGGGATGAACATCATCTGCACTATGGGCATTTCGGGATAGAGTAGGACAGGACTCAGGTTCTCGCAGTATATTTCGAGTGTGAGCTTGCCTGGTTTCTCTGTGCCTGTCCCCGGGTTCACAAGACCAGCAGCATGCACAATGATCCCAAGTCGTGCTATGCTTGACCTACCCTCGAGTAATGCTGCATGTTCAGAGTCTAGACTGATTCTCTCCAATGTCTGAGCAAGGATGAACTGCCCGGGCAAGATCATGAATGGCCTTCCTTCAGTATCAACCAGTGTCGTATCTCTATCCAATGGCTCCTTGGAACGGATATCGACTGGTGGACCTGGATTGTACACTCTGAACACTACGTCTAGTTTCAGGTCTATGCTACATGGTCCAAGGGAGCCCGGGTCAAATGGATCAATACCGATTGCACCCCTGTCTATCGCCTTCTGAATATCCACGTCGGACAACATATGTGGGTCACCTACTCTTTTATTGTGCGGACGCTGATACGTCTTACACACAACCTAAAATGGTTGTCAGTGAAAACTATCCTGATATCTTAAGGTACGTGTTTCAATTGAGTCTTACCGCCCGAGACCTTCTACAAAAAGTGGCCAAGGATGCTAGTCTCTCATACACCGAGGTGGCCAGCCGCATCAACGATGCAATGGATGGTGGTGAAGGTCTCCTCGACGCCGTCACAGCTCTTGCTGAGGAGAAAGGCCTTGATCCTCTGAAGTACCGCATAAACTCAGTCAAGATTGTGGAAGAGCTAATTCGGATTCTTCAGGAAGACTACACACAGACCTTGATGATATCTGCAGTCCTAGGTCAGATGGTGGAGGCCGAAGGAAAAGACCGATTCCCCATCCCGGCATTCTTTGCCTTTCTCGAATTACTCTCCCAGGTACCTCAGGCACCTTCTGACACGATATCTGAAACCTCTACAGAGATTGAAGAGCGCACAACGAGAGTGATCGAGCTTACCACAACTCTAGTTTCCGTGATAGTCGAATGGTCTCAGGAGGGAGTTACTGGCGTTGCCGAGGACTGTCCAGAGTCCCTGAAAGAGTTGGCCCGCCTGGTGTTCAGGAAGACGAAGCTATTTCAATCGGGCTTGTGGACGTGCATCTCATGCGGGCAAATTGCAGACGTGAAAACAACCAGAGCGCTGATGTGTCGAGAATGCGACGAGAAGATACGGAGAGACTCTCCTCCAACTCCAAGTGCGGAAAGATGGGAGCGAAACCGTACGGGATATGGACGGACCGAGAGGAAGAATCAGCTTGAATAGAGTTGCCAATGTTCTCTTGACGATCCACTCCCGGTTCTGACTTGCTCCCTATAGACTCAGATTCAGTCCCATATCGAGCAAGTGTATTGCGCGTTCAACTTCGCCCGCAGAAACTGTGATGTCATCCACCTGCAAGAGAACCTCCTTCTCTGTAGATTCTTCAAGAAATAGGACAACAGGTTCTAGACCAGCCACAGGGCCAACGCTCAGCAGTGGAGCGACCAATCCATCGTAGAAGTCCGATTTTCCTAGAGGGATTTCCATCTTCTTGAGAAGGGCTTCACCCTTTACCGAAACGACCTGTCCGCAGGTTGGGCCCTCATGTGCCATGAGTGCGATGACGAAGCTTGCTGGCACATTACTATGCAGGTAGAATAGGAAGTCCGGAACCCACTCATACTCCCGAATAACGACGTCACCAAAGATGAGCATCGTATTATCCGCTACCATTGCTTGTACCGGCACAACGGGAGGCTTAACGTCCGCCGGATATCTGTTCCATACCGCAAATGCAGGAGCATTGAATACTAGCAGAGTTTCGAACGTGTTTCTCTCGTACAGTTGTCGACACAGCATTTGTCCCAGTGGATTTAGGCCCAGGATTATTGTGTAGGTGCCAGTCATGTTTGCCTTCTTGTAGGCCTCCAAGATTGGAGATATCCATTCTTGTTCAAAGTCCGACATAGAGATTCGTCCGGAATAGACTCCGAACGACTGCTAAAGACTATTCTCATTGCCTCCTGTACCTCCTGGCTTGCTTGTGTCGTGGACTTGCCAAAACACCTGCCACATCGATGAATTCAAAAGAGAATTCAGCACGCGCGAGAGCGTCAAGAGTGCAAGGTAGTGATGCCTCTTGAGGTGATATCATGTCTGGAAAAAGTGAAGCCACACTCAACCCGTTTGAGATCGCGAAAAGGCAGATTGACATAGTCGCGAAGCACATGGATCTTGATCCTGACATTGTCGAAGTTCTGAAGCATCCCAAGAGAGTGCTGGAAGTGTCAATTCCTGTACGAATGGACAATGGCAGAATTAAGGTGTTTACAGGCTATAGAGTCCAACACAACGAAGCTCGTGGACCCTTCAAGGGCGGTATCAGATACCACCCCCAAGTAGACCTGGATGAAGTGAAGGCCTTAGCTACTTGGATGTCCATGAAGACCGCGGTTGTTGATATTCCATATGGGGGAGCCAAGGGAGGAATAGTCTGCAATCCAAAGGAGATGAGCAGTCATGAGATTGAGCACCTGACTCGCCGATTCACAACTGAGATTTCATTGATAATTGGTCCTTACCGAGATGTACCCGCTCCTGATGTCAACACTAATGCTCAGGTAATGGCTTGGTTGATGGACACGTACAGCATGAACCAAGGCTATGCCGTTCCAGAGGTTGTCACAGGAAAACCAATAGAAGTGGGAGGATCCCTCGGGAGAAATGAGGCAACCTCCAGAGGGGCAGTCCTATGCGTCAGAGAGGCCGCGAAAGTCATCGGGCTAGATCTGAATGGAGCGACTGTTGCCATTACTGGCTATGGGAATGTTGGCTATAATGCAGCTTGGTTGATTGAGGAGCTGGGTGCCAAGGTAGTTGCTGCAAGCGACTCGAAGGGTGCCATATATGCTCCTGATGGTTTCGACGCGAAGAAAGTCTACAAGCACAAGAAGAAGACCAAAAGCGTGAAGGACTATCCCGGAGCCAAGAACATCCGCCAAGATGAAGTGATTGGCCTAGACGTCGACATCCTCATACCAGCAGCATTGGAGAACGAGATCACCGCAGAGAACGCAGACACCGTCAAGGCCAAGATAATCTCTGAGGGTGCCAACGGCCCCACCACTCCTGAAGCCGACGAGATACTCCACAAGAAGGGAGTTTTCTTGGTGCCTGACATCCTTGCCAACGCAGGTGGTGTCACAGTTTCCTACTACGAATGGCTCCAAAATCTTACCCGTGAGTACTGGACAGAAGATGAGGTCAACGAGAAGCTTGAGAAGCGCATTGTGAAGGCTTTCAATGACGTACACAAGATTTCTAAAGAGAAGGGAGTTCACATGCGAACTGCGGCCTATGTCCTTGCTGTGGGTCGGATAGCCGCTGCCCACACGCTCCGCGGTCTATATCCTTAAGCGACACGAGGCTGTGTTCTACAGCCTCCTCTCTATTTCTTTCAAACTTCTCAGACCCGGAAACTGCCAATCCGTGGTAGAACATTGAAACACTGACGCATACCGATTGGCAGCAGAATCAAAGACAGAAGCGTGGGGACTGTAGTCCCCACTTCATTCCATGATTCTTCTACCAGTCCAATAGAATCTCTTCCATCTGGCTGCTTTGGTAACGATGTGCCATTGGGATACAAGTGACCTCTTCTGCTAACGGAGTCAATGAACACACATCATCTCTTTCGAGCAGATCAATCTTCCATTTCCTGGTGCCGGCCAATAGCTGTTGGAGACCTGCCCCTATCCTCTCATGATAATATGAGAATACTCCAATTGCGCCCTTCGGCATGTCCTTGTACTTGTCGCCCCACTTGTTTCTGAGTTTGGGTGATGAAACCATGTACTTCTCGGGGTCATCACCGTACTTCTTCACGAAAGGCTTTGGCAGCTTGCCTTCTTTCGCGAGCTCAGCAAAATAGGATCCCTTGAATGTAGCAGTTATCGGTGACCGAGCCATGGCAACTGCCTTTACAAGAGGTCCCTTGCCGTCCAGATTGGACATTGCGATGGCCTTGAAGATTGCAGTTTCTTCAATGAACCCTCCAGCGATGGCAAGTGTTGGCACATGCCTACCTTTCTTCTTAAGTATCTCAGCACACTTCAGCATCTGAGCGTAGAGATAGACAGTAGGTGTGCTGGCCTCGTTCATCATGGGCACCGGTGACATCCCGGTGCCTCCTCCAGCTCCATCGAATGTTAGGTGGTCAATCTTGGCCTCAGATGCGACCCTGAAAGTAAAGGCGACATCAATTGGTCGATACGCGCCCGTCTTCAAGAAGACTTTCTTGGCTCCGTTCTCCCTTAGCCAGCTTATGTCCTCGACCATGCCCCTGTGCTCAGGCATACCAACACGACTGTGCCTCTCGAATGTCTTGAATACTCCGTCTTTGAAAGCTTCCACGATGACAGGGTCGTCTGGATCAGGTATGACAACATACCCACGCGACTTGAGTTGTCTGGCTCTCTCTAGAGAGCGCAGTCGCACCTCGCCGCCGATAGCCTTTGCGCCCTGTCCCCACTTTCTCTCTATGATATTGACCTCAAGCTTGCTAATCGCATAGAGGTCAACGCACAGCCTCTGGTCTTCGACGTTGGTCTGGACGGCGATGTCTCCGTACTTTCCATCCCACCAATCTCTGTATGCCTTGATCCTGAAATTCATGTCAGGAGAGTTCTCAATCCTCTTCTGTCCATTTACTTCTTTGAATTTCGAATCCGGATCCATCCCACAAACGTTTTCACCAACTACCTGAACGACGCCTGAGAGTGCTGCCCCACCGGCAATGCCATCCCAGTTGAGTTTGGCCACGGCTGTAGAGCCGAGACCAGCAGTGAACACAGGGACCTTCATCGGAACTCCTCCGATTGCAGTCGATACATCGACGTTCGGGAAGATGGCCTTGTCAGAGTCTGCTTCAATCCCATGTGCACCTTGAACCTGCACCATTATCTGGAAGTCTTCCCATCCTAGGCCGTAATACTTGTTGCCTGAAGAGGTACTCGCTCCAAACTCCTCGGGTTCCGGGTATAGCACTTCATTTCCTCGGAAGGCAGACTTGCTAATCTCACACAACACAGTGCAAGACTTGATACAGGCAGGACACATTCCTGACTGAGGATTAATGTCAGACTGACGCGTTCTAGTCCCTGCCGAGCCACGTTTGTTTGGGGTTCCTGGATTCGGGATTCCTACAGTTGTCAATAATACACACCTCACCTTCGGTATATAAGGTCCTGAGTTGCGCCGTCCACTTTTCAACCTGTACTTAAGTCTAATCCCCGATTGATTGCACGATTATGGGTCGAACTGAATTTGCAGAATCACGAATCATCTCCAATGGTAAGATCGGCGAGGCAACGGCGCATCTATTTCCTGATGATCTCGAGAAGCTCAGCCAGTCGACGCTTCACGTCAGACTCCACGGTGGTCAGCTGAGCCAATTGGCCAATCTGTCCGACACGTTCACTTCGAAACTCTTCTTCGGAGATCTTGCCTTGCCGTCTTTGAAGCTCAATCCTGTCCATCTCTGTTGAGATCTCCTTTCGCTTCTGCTCCACAAGCTCGAACCCTTGTTTCAGGGACATCCACTCTATCATTGCATTGCTCTTCTCTTGCTCAAGGCGTTCGCGTCTGAGTCTCTCTGCCTCTTGTTGCCTTAGCTGTCTGTTGGCTGCACGGATCTCTTTCTGAATCTCGTAGAGTCGTCCCTCCACCTCTCGTTTCACCTGTACCATCTGTGTTGAGATTTGCCATTTCTCATGATACTGAGTCATATGTTCCTGTTCCGAGATCTCACCCTTCTCCAGTTTGAGGTCAATCTCTGTCAATCCAGCCTTGACCTCATCCAATTGGTCCTTCAGTTCCTCGTAGGACTTTCTCAACGAGACCCATTCAACGCTATATTGTGAGAGAATCTCCTTTGGGTCCAGATAGTACTCGTCCCTTTGGTCACCCTCATGATGGCTCATCTGTTAACTCTCCAGGTGAGTAAGACTGTACGGTTTCTTCCGACCTTAAGGTGTTTCGTAAGCGTTGTTCTGATTGTCTGGCGTATGAACACTACTCCGTTTCTCTTGCCTCTCGTTCAGGTTCAGTTTCAGGAGGCGTTTCTGTATCCAGATAGTCCCAAGTGGGTGGAGGTTCAGGAGGCCCACCTTCCGAAGATTCTGGCTCGAGCTCAGGAAGTGGAGGTTCTTCCTCTGCACCTTCTTCCTGTTCTTCCGCTTCCTCCTCTTCTAGTTCTTCTTCCTCCTCCTCTCCCTCTACTTCTTCAACTGCCTCCTCAAGTTCCTTGACTGTGGATGAAATCGCCTTCAGTTTTCCCGTCTCCAGCTTCTCGAGGAGCTGATAGAACATCCGTTCCACGACTTTGGCGCTTCCTTTCGCTTCGAATTCCAGCTCTCCGAGTTCGAACTCGAGCTCAGTATAGTCGTCTTTCTTCTTTCTCTTCTTGGGTTTCTTCTCTTCCTCGACCATCGGATGCACCCAGTGGGCATTCAGGAGTTTCGCTAATAAATCATTCACAGTGCTACCAACTCTAACCTCACAGCTTAAGAGGACGTAAGCTCATCACATCCGACGGTTGTAAGTGGAGATGAAGATTCAGGCTAATCTCCTTCCGGAGAAGGACCGGAAACAGAAGCCGACCGATGTTCTGAAGCTTGCATTTGGAACTGTGTTCAGTGATCACATGTTTCTTATGGACCACAAGAATGGGGAGTGGACCGACGCCAGAATAGAGCCCTACGCGCCCCTGTCCATTGACCCAGCCGCCTTGGTTCTACACTACGGCCAAGGCATCTTTGAAGGTTTGAAGGCATACAGAAGAGGCGAGAGGGTTCTCCTCTTTCGTCCAAGCAAGAACATTGAACGGATGAACCAGTCCGCCACCAGAATGGTGATGCCTACTCTCGACCCGGATTTCGCCCTCGAGTCCATGTTGAACCTCATCAGAATAGAACGTGACTGGGTTCCACAGGTCGCTGGGAGTTCTCTCTACGTTCGTCCGACAATGATTGGAACGGAACCGAAGCTGGGTGTGAGAGCATCAAGTGAATATCTCTACTACATCATACTGAGTCCTGTCGGTCCGTATTTTCCGTCCGGGTTTGGACCTGTTAAGATCATGGTTGCAGACAAACACGTTAGAGCGGCAAAAGGAGGGGTTGGAGCCGCGAAGACAATGGGCAACTATGCCGCAGGTCTACTTGCGGGGAAAGAGGCTGCTGACGTGGGGTACTCTCAGGTGCTTTGGTTGGATGCTCATGACAGGAAATACCTCGAGGAAGTGGGTACAATGAATATCGCCGTGAAATTCGATGACGAATTGGCCACACCCCCACTCTCGGGGACAATACTGCCCGGAATAACAAGGGATTCTGTCCTCCACATCGCTCGTGATTGGGGGCTGGATGTGAACGAGCGACCCATAACCATTGACGAGGTCATTGAAGGGCTTTCAACGGGAAAGGTGCAAGAGATCTTTGGCATAGGTACAGCTGCGATAATCGCGCCTGTGGGGTCCCTCTACTTCAAGGGCAAGGCCTATGCAGTAGCCGACGGCAATACCGGACCGGTCACACAGCGATTCTATGACGAACTAATTGGCATTCAGAGTGGCGAGCGAGAAGACAAGTTCGGCTGGGTAATAGAAGTAGAGTAGGACATCTCCAAGGTCAAATCAGGAAGCTTTTATCGTCATATTACTGCTTTGAAGTCCTACGAGGTGTCTACACTGACGTCGCAACTCATCGTTGACTTCACCAAGTGTACGGGTTGTAGAATGTGTGAGCTTGCATGTTCCGCAAGACACGAGGGCATGTTTCAGCCCAGCTTGGCACGACTGAGGATTGTCAAGTATGACGATCTCGGTGTCGACATCCCAAATGTGTGTGGTCCTTGCGAAACTGCGCCATGCGTAGATGTATGTCCTGTCTATGCAATGCGAAGAGATCCAGTCACAAAGATGACCTATCTCGATTTAGACAAGTGTATTCTCTGCAAATCGTGTGCGGGTGTCTGCGTAAACGGCGTGATTCTCCTTGACACGAATCGTATGAGAATCATCAAGTGTAACCACTGTGACGGCAGTCCAGAATGTGCGACTGTTTGTCCCACCGGGGCTGTCTACTACGGGCCCTCGTCTGTTGCTGAAACTGTGGACCGCCACGGCAAGGTGGCGAGTTATCTCGATGAGATACGAAGACTAGCAGAAGCAAAAGGGTCATGCGGAGAGAGCTGACATGAAGTACGGGGGCTACACCGGACGCATTCTTCGTGCCCGACTGGATGACGGTGACTTTAAGATTGACCGGCTGCCTGAAGAGTGGATACGAGAGTTCATCGGAGGCGATGGGTTTGCCGCTCGTTTGCTCTTTGAGGAAGTCCCGGGGGGTATTGATGCTCTTGACCCCCAGAACAAACTCATGATATCCACAGGCCCCATAACCGGTACACTCTGGCCCATGTCGGGTCGAACGGTCTTTGTGTCGAAGGCGGCGCTGACCGGCATTTGGGGAGAATCACATGTTGGTGGTTTCCTAGGTCCAGAATTGAAATACGCGGGGTACGACATGCTCGTAGTTGAAGGAGCCTCTGACAAACCAGTCTACATTTCTATTGAGGATGACCATGTTCAGATTGTTGACGCGAGTGACATGTGGGGGATGCAGACCAACGAAGTTAGCGCTGCCATTCAGAAGAAACACAACGATCCAGATGTCCAGGTTGCGGCCATAGGACCCTCTGGGGAGAAACGAGTTCGTTTCTCCGCTGTCATTGTGAACAATGCCCGGGCGGCAGGGAGAACAGGAATGGGTGCGGTACTCGGTTCAAAGAACGTGAAGGCCATTGCAATTCGAGGACACGGTGCCGTGCAGGTGCATGACCATGAGGGCTTCACGGAATTTGCGAAGGAAGCCCATCTCAGAGTAAGAGAGAATCCACAAGCCAAAGAAATGGGCAAGTGGGGCACCTGGATTCTCACAGCTGTAAAGCAGGAAATAGGAGAACTGCCAACGTACAACCACAGAACAGGAGTCTTTCCCGGTTGGGAGAAGCTCGCGGGTGACTACATTCGACCACGGTACACAATATCTGACAGGGCGTGTTTTGGATGCAGCCTCGGATGCAAGAAGGTGAACTACGTTCGAAACGGGCCATTTGCTGGAACGCTAGAAGAAGGTCCTGAGTATGAGGGTCTCATGGCGTTTGGCAGCTCCCTGGGAATCGACGACTATCCTACAACTCTCAAGGCCAATCAGATCTGCAACAGATATGGAATGGACATCATCTCAGCAGGAGCAACCATTGGATTCGCCATGGAGGCATTTGAGAACGGCGTAATCAATGAGACTGACACTGGTGGTCTTAGATTGGATTGGGGTGACAGCGCCCTAACCATTCGTCTGCTTGAGATGATCGCAAAGAGAGAGGGATTTGGTGGCCTTCTGGCAGAAGGGAGTGCGAAGGCAGCCCAGAAGATCGGCAAAGGAGCTGAGAAGTATGCAATTCATGTCAAGGGCATGGAGGTATCTGGGCAAGACGGGCGCACTCATCGAAGCATCGGCTTGGGTCACGCCACGGGAGCGCGTGGGGCAGACCATTTACGAAGTCTAGTGGTTGTCGACCAGCTTGGGTATGAGGATGTCGCCGCTGAACGGTGGGGTAAGGACAAACTCCCGGAGATAGTTGACCCCTATACCGAGAAGTACAAGGCGGTTGCAGTGTTTGAATCTGAGAACACATACTGCATCCGAGACACACTGATTGTATGCTGGTACTCGGTGTCGTGGCCTCCCATATTCTGGATGCACGACTTTGCAAAGATGCTCCCTCTTGCTACTGGGGTCAAGGAGTTTGGAAGCGAGGAGGAACTAACCAAGATAGCTGAGCGCCAAGTGAATTTGAAACGTCTGTTCAACGCTCGTGAGGGCATCAGCAGGAAGGACGACACACTGCCGGACAGGTTCACGAAGGAGCCCATGCCTGAGGGGCCGGGAAAGGGGCAAGTTGTCAATTTAGAGCCAATGCTGAACGACTACTATCGACTACGCGGTTGGGACCTTGAAACTGGTCTTCCAACTGCTAAGACAATCAAACGATTGGGCTTGGAGTGGACAAGTGCCCACTCCTAGGGGAACGCTTCACTCTACGCCTGAATTCCTCTAGAGCTACTCTGCACATCTCCTACAAACTATTCCTACAGACCATTCCTACGCCGGGCGACAGTTTCGGCCAGGATGCAGAGAATCTCGTACATCATCGTAGCAGCGACGAGTGCGGTGTTTCCAAGCGGGTCGAATGGCGGAGCTACCTCCACCACATCACCACCGATTAAGTCTAGTCCGTTCAAGCCCCTCAACAAAGTCTGTGCCTTGACCGTGGTAATTCCTCCGACTTCCGGTGTTCCAGTACCAGGGGCGTAGACCGGGTCAAGGCCATCGACATCAAAAGAGATGTAGGTAGGGCCATCGCCAACCACACGACGAGCCTCAGCGATCACCGCTCCCACACCTAGCTTGGTAAACTCCTCCATGAAGATGACGCGCATGCCGGAATCAAGGGAGAAGGTCCAGCCATCTTCAGTGTTCTGGGCACCCCGACAGCCAATCTGGACTGTTCGCTTTGGGTCGAGCAAACCCTCTTCGACCGCCCTGCGGATTGGTGTGCCATGACTGAACCTATAGCCCATTTCCTCATCGCTGGTGTCAGTGTGGGCGTCAATCTGGACCAAACCAACTGGCTGATCCGCTGCAATCGCTCGTAGTATCGGCAAGGTAATTGAGTGATCTCCCCCAGCACTCAAAGGCACGGCGCCTGCAGTGTGCACATTGTGATAGAACTCCGTTATGACGTCTAGGGCTGCCTCCAGCTGAAATGGATTGGTAATCGGGACGTCACCCATGTCAGCGACTCGGCATAGCTCATAAGGGTTAACCCTAGTAACGTGATGGATAGTGCGCAACAGGCTCGACTTGTTGCGGATCTCACGAGGCCCGTGACGCGCGCCTGCACGATTCTCGACTCCGCCATCGAAAGGTATACCGATGAGTGCGATATCCAACTTAGACGGGTCACGAACGAGAGGTGTGCGCATGAAGGTCGCGATGCCAGTATAGCGCGGAGCGAGCATAGAGTCGTAATTGTCGCCCACATCAGACTCCTGATTTGGAGATTCTTTGTCCATTTCTCCCACCTTTCATTTATACATCATACATTAATGCTATTCAACAGAGCCATCACATTAGTCCGTGCGATTTCAGGATACCGGTCCAGGGCTCGAGTACTTCACCTGCAGATAACTTCAAACTATGCGGATTGGATTTTGAAGTCTTTCCGACTGCCAAGACAATCAAGTGTTTGGGTCTGGAGCGGACAAGGGCCGACCCCTGAAGCCGACCTGTACTATATGTCTGAAAAGAAAGCATGCGGGTCATGGCTGACGAATAAGGAAATGGTGGTTCTCCCGTTCTTCATATTCTGTCTTTCGAACCCGCGCACTTCAATGAACCATGAGATGAATGGCTGTCACTCCCGAAGCCTTCTGAGATTTCGACTCACATGATGGAGAGCATAAACATCTGAACAGATGCGTGGTGATAGGTGTCGTGCTGCTTGCGGGGTGATCATATTTGTTGTGGTACTCTGGCATGATGCTGGGAATGGAGCAACGACACTTGGGGACCTCAACTCTGGCTGAGTTTCTATTGGAACCGTGGTCACAGTGAAAGGGGAGTTTCCCTCAGCCACGCCATGGCCCTCAGACTATGGCCTCATCACCGTATGGGACGGATTTCACACCTGGACGGCAGCCTTCCTCTGAAATGGGAGAGTTCCACCGACTGCGTCCACAGTAGCGGTTAGTGGGACATTTGAAACTGTACTCAGCCTGCGCGATGTGTCGATTCTCGAGGCGGTCTGGTTGTTCCCGTTGGTTCGTCACATGCTAGGAGCCATCCCTACGCCCCAAGTCAAAACAAAGCACTTAACTCCTGCTTTGGCCGTCTCCCAAACATTGAGCGAGATTTGAATGTCGAAGGAAGACGATGTACTACCTTGGTGGCGAGGACGCCTCAAAGGGAACCAGCTCATGTCTGCTTTCTTCTCTAAGACATGGAACAAACTTGGCAATAGAGTTGCTGCGATGTTTCCGGATCACTACCGTGACCTCTATTACACTGCTGGCCGCTTGGCCGGACTGGAAGCACAAAAAGAGTACTTCAAGATTGGAAAGAAGAAGCCTCCCAGTAATATCAAGGAAGTCGTCGGTGTCATAGAAACGACTCTTGAACGGCTCATCGTGCCTTTCGGTGACGTCAAGATTAGCAAGGTGCGCAAGATGTGGCAAGACGAAGAGGCGACTATCGAGATCAAGGATAACCCATATGCGGTAGGACTAGAGAGCGAGAAGCCATCCTGTTTCTTCCTGAAAGGATTCATCGAGGCTGTCTTCGAGTACCTCACAGCCTTCGAGACTGACGAGTATGAGAAGTTGGCAGTAAACGAGGAGGCCTGCATGTCAGCAGGCGCCGAATCCTGCAAATTCAAGATCACACGTGTCTCATCACGCTGGTTGGGGTAAATCCGTCTATCATCCCGGTTCATGGCTGGTAGTTGGGTTTTTGGTGGACAACTGCCTACTATCAGGAGCTCAGACTACATTCGGACGTAGTCTACGCGATGAGAATTGCCGCAACTTGGGCAAGCATACTGGTCCGGGCCCACCCAGTCAATACTCTCCCACGACATTGGAGCGTTGCAGTGCTCGCATCTGTTCTTGATTACTGGCTTTACAAAGACCGTGCCAGCGCCAGCCTCTGCAGAGGTGACCTGCATCTCCTCCCTGGTTTCTTGAGCAACCTGAGTAGCAACAGATGCGGTGTCGCTGTATGTGTATTGGGATAGAGGGTGTCGTGGGTTCACGTAAGTGAAGGTCCGTACAAGCCAGTCAAGGTTCTCCTTCGGAAGCGCGTCCCATGCCCTCTCCTGCCACATTCGCACGAGGTGGTCCTGCCTAGGAACCCTTCCTCTAATATCGAACTCTCCAGTTGTTGCCTTGATCCTTAGTCGGTTCCTCCTGGCCTCGAAAGTTTCAACCATATGTAGAGGGAACATGTAGAGCTTGTCTTTCTTGTCGTCAAACGCGTACAAACGGTAGTTGGTCAGAATGAAAGCATCAGGCCAGTAAGTGAAGACCGACTCACCTCTGAGCCAGACATAGGTCTGATAGAAATGCTTTGAGAACCTACGGTGATAGCCTATTGTTGACCATCTGTTGTATGGATGATCCGGATGGACAAATGGAACACCACAGACTTCGCAGAGCTTTCGTTGGTCTCCAGCCCTGAGTTTCTCGAACTCTCGTAGACCCAATGCTCCTCTTAGCTCTTCTCTCCGTGGCATCGCACCCAACACATTGATGATGCCGTTGACGATTTTGAACATCCCTGACCTCTGTGTCAGCTTATACTCCTTAATGACGTGCAAGGGAACGCTCACAGTGGTCCTCGAGCCGTTGTCGAACTGAGCAAATCTGTAGTTACTTATGACCGACTCGGAACCTTGAGAGAGGAGGCGTTCTCCCTCAATCGGGATGTAGACGGGAGCTGGCATCTGGATAATCACCTTTGTCAATGTTCTCTGTTCTGGAAACAAGTCTGATGACTGACGCTAAAAAATCCACCGTGTAGGAACAAATCGCGCCTCGCACCGGGCACTTCAGACGTCACTGTTTTGGAATGACTATGTAAAGGACATCCTCGTATGCAAGGATGCCGAACCCACTTGGATTCTCGAGCTTGACATAGTCCTCGTGAACCTCGAAGACCTTCACGTTGAGGATTTTCGCTAGCGTGTCCTTCTGCATATACCTCAGGTAGACAGTGAATACCTGCTGCGTCGCCTTCAGATCCTCGAATATCGCTTTCCAGTCCGGCATATCAGTTCCTCCGATAGGCGTTGACAGACTGGTAGAGGTGCATTTAACAGTTGTTGCCTGTGTGCTTGCTCTTCCTCTAGAAGAAAGGCAATCCCGAATTCGGCTTGAGTCCTAGGTTCTCAAGCAAGCCGAACAGAGTGTCTGTCACGTTGCCATTTCCAGAGAACATGAAGATGTGACTACCACAGCGGCCCCTGCAGTCTGATGAACCAAACCCTATAGGTCCAATCTCGAAGTCTTTTTCCAGTTTGAGCTTCTCGGCAACTTCGCATTCAATTTCGCGTTCTGTTTCTGCCCAAACTACGCCGACAGGTAGACCTACTTTGTCAATCAGGAAATCTACATGCCAGTGAAGTGTCTTCTCGGTAGAGAAGTGCCTTCTAATCCGGCTCTCTAATCTTGTCGAGCCAATCCCCATTGCGGAGCCGACGTAGACCCATTCACCTGGAACGAAATCTACGTCACCAAGTGTTCCCATGGGGACTATCGCATTTTGCTGAATGTTGATGACAAGACAGTATACCCCTTTCACAGTTGAATTCTGGGTCATTGCTGATTGATAAGCATCACTGACTGGCGATACCATCATAAGGTGTCACAATCATGGCAGAAGCGACAATGACCGCGATTGAGGTAGTTCCTGGAATATACGCCGTCAGAGGAAAGTTCGCTGACGAGTTCGGTTTCATTACTAGCTACCTAGTCATTGATAATGACTGCGCCTTAGTCATTGACCCCGGAACAGCTGGGGACCCTGGACACAGAACATTAGAAGCGATACGCAACCTTGGGCTTGACCCGCGGAAGGATGTCACAGGCATACTTTGCACGCATGGCCATCCGGATCATGTCGGTGGCGCGTATGGTCTCAAGAAAGCAACGAGTGCTCCAGTCATGATTCATACTGGCGATGCTGATGTTTTGGAAGACCCTCAACTCTTCATCACGGATCGACTCGCTCTTGATTTCTCAGAACGCTTGTCCATGAGGTTTGATAGAGGTCCTCTGCGTGTGAATTACAAGGGCCTGAAGGCAGACCGAATGTTATCGCACAGGGACAAGGTCGTTGTTGGAGAATTATCACTCGAAGTCTTGCATACAGGCGGCCACTGCATCGGACATGTCATCCTCCATGACAGGGCTCGGAAGGTTGTCTTTACTGGTGATGAAGCAAGTAATTTCCCAAATGACCCAAGGAAGTTCTATCTTGACCTAACGGGGAGCATCTCCTCAAAGAGTGCTGCTTTGGCCACCTTGAAGTCTCTTAATGCTGAGTACCTTCTCCCATCTCATGACGTACCTCACCTCTTTGGTGATGTCAATCTGCTTCTGGAGCAGGTGAGTGATGGAGTTATTCACTTCCAAGACAGTCTTCTTCATCATCTGAGTGCTCGTGGTGAAGCTGATGTTGAACAGCTGGTGTTTGACACAAAGCAGTCCCGAAGTGTCCCAATTCCGGTGACTTACCAGCGTCTACTCTCCACAACAATTCAAGTTGTACTCGAAGGCCTTGAGAGTGCTGGCCTTGTCAAGAGTGACGCCAAAGGTATCTGGACTCCCTCCTAGTCTTTACCTAGGCCATTCGAGCTACATTCAATAATCTGCTGTGCGGTTCTCTAGTGTCGTGGTTCGATATCTCAAGGGACCTTCGAATCATGAGGCCCATTCGTTTCATACAGGGCGGTCTTAACATGAGTAGATCCGACAAGAAGGCTGACACACCGAGTACCATTGAGGCCATCCGGATGGCATCAGCATCAGTCATTGGAACGACTACGAACCTTGGCTATCCACTTGGAAGTGCAGTCGGCACCGGCAGTATGATGGAAGAGAACTCGGAAACAGTGGCTATGAACATCGCCCCTCTGGTCTTCTCCATAAGGGATTCTTTGAGCGACGCTGAGGGACTTGAGCTATTGTCACTCGAATGGGATTTGGTACGCACCCCAGGCCCTGGAGTACTACCGGAACAGTTAGTGGTTGCGGGCGGGATATCGGAGGGTGTGGGCTCACATGTGGTTGTACTGAGCTGGGAGCGGGGCGTGGTTGATCCTTTCAAGATTGACACTCATATGAAGACTCTCTCAAAGAAGATTGCTGACATTGAGAGCGCTGTGATAAGCAATGGAATGAGCTATGAAACCCATGGACTTCCAATACTTCGGAGGTTCAACGACCGTCTTAATCGTGTGACATTCGTGGAAATGCTAGACCGTCGATTTCAAGGATCTTGGGATTCGCTTCAGATCAAGCCTGAACATGTGGACAAAGAAGCAATGGTCACTGTGAACTTTCGAGATGACTTCACACTCCTTCCCCCTGGTCCTAAAATCACTGAGCGCACTCTCTTTGAGTTCCTCCTCCCGAGGGAGAAGGATGAGGCACTCCTGCGCCACTTCCCGCATCGAATTCTTACTCCAACCGGCCTGGAGGCACTTGCTGTTAAGGTGCCAGAAGCCGGAAGAGCAATTCTGAACGAACTAAACATGTACGCTTACAGCATAGAGGAGTACGACATTGCTAAAGCCGCAATCAGTCTGTTCACTAAGTTCCTCGGGCGCGAAGAGGTTGGCTTAAGAGATACGGCAGATATCCAGCAGGAACTGAAGAAGTTCTCGGGCCTGCTGTCCGGAGCGGTTGATGATTTTAGCAGGATCGCCGAGGAACATGTAGGATCTGGAAAGACTCTCTCTCTGCCTGAACATAAGTCTGAGCTTCTCTCGGGGATAGAACTTCATGAAGATGATTTTGTAGGATTCCGTCGCTTTATTGCGGATGAACTTGTCGAACAGATGATGAAGTCATTTCAGCGAGAGTTCTTCGATGTTAGAGAGGTAAGGGCTTGGCGCCTAAGAAGTGCAACTACATACTTCATTATCTTCGCAAGGCGTGTCGCACAGTACTTCACAAATGAACTAGGTCAGTATATGCTAGTCACATCGGCTCGAAAGGCATTCTTGACAGCACTCCAAGAATTCCGAGATGAAACAAAATCCCAAGCCTCGGATGCCGCAAATGAGATACTCTTTGAGAAGTTCTATTCTGAGCTTAGAGCTCAGATGAATGCGATTCTTGACAAGAAGACCTACGAAGGACAAACGTACCAGCGATTTGACGATATGCTCCGGACGATTGATATAGAGATGACAGAGGCCTTCGGTCATATCGATATGTGGGACCTCATTAGCTTCAGTGACGTTGCCGGGATTGCCAGGGATGAGATTGCCAAGAAATACGCGATTGAACAGGGAAGTGAGGAGCTTCACAGTACTGGACAGTCAATGTCAGAAATCCTTGAGGCATTCGAGAATCTTGTTGTGGAAGTCATCCCTAACGTCGCAGACACTCTGCTATCAAAGCCACTTCTCAGGAAGACGATTGATCGAATAACAACTGAGAATGCAGATCTGATAAAGGAGCTTGCACAGTTCATTGAGAGGGGTACTCAGAAGTCTGATGTTTGGAAGGAGGAGGCCCGCTCTTGGATCAAGGCATACGCTGAGTCAGTTGACCCGCAAATGAGTGCACCTGAAGGCATTCTAGCCCTGTTGCGGTTTGTGCACACAAAGGTTGGTCTCGGTTCAACGGCACAGGCAATAGTGGATAAACTGACTTCCGAGGCTGACCTACGCGAGCGTGCCTATCAGATGATTGTGGAGGAATGGGAGGAAACATGCAGCAGGTTTGAAGCTGAAAACGAGCCCATTCGAGAGAACAACAAAAAGCGGGAGGAGATGACTGCACAGACCGAGATTCAGTACAAAGAGGAGATGGCTCAATACGAATCAGAGATGGAGAAATACCGTCAGGACATTGAGGCTGCAAGATTGTTGCCTGAAGATGAACCTCAGCCAGACATTGAGAAGCCTAAGAGGCCCACGTCCTTGGACGTAAGACTTGTCGAGATTAACAATCTGTATCCTCATCAGGAAGAGAAACCTCTTCCACCCAAACCCGTAGCTCCACCTGAGATGTTCCACTACGTAGAGCTTAGGAATCTTTTGGCGGAGAAACTAAGTAGACTGGACGAAGCCCAGGAACGAATGCAGTCGCTCTTTGCTGACCGACTTGAGAAGATGCAGTCTGATGCAGCCAAGGCTTCTGGAGAGGTAAGAATCGAGCTTGGGGATGACCTGCTTGAGTACCTCAGAGATTCTCGTATCCGAGGACTCAGTAGACTCATACCTCGAGCGAGTAGAGCATATCTACGAGACCCAAAGAAGCCTGAGATAGTCTACCTGGTGACCTACGAACATAGCGGAAATGAGCTGACGGTTACGATAGGTGACAACTATCTCAGAGAAGGAGGTGCATGAGCTGTCAAGTTCGTGGGTAATCAAGACGCGGCAGATGTCTGAGGCAGGCAAGGAGCTTATTCTTCGTGAGGCATTGGCAGCTCACCTTAGGAGCTCTAGAGACCGACAACTTTTCACACAGATCGTACCTGACCAGCGTTCACTAGAGGACCTTCTCTCGGCCTTCGCATCTTTCTATCTCCAGAATTACATGGGTGTACGCCTTCACACCATAGAGGAAACTTTGGAGCTCACAATCGAGGAACAGGAGCAAAAGGCTATAGAGGATAGGGACCAACTCGAGCGTGAGATTCGCTTTCTATTCGGAAGGAAGCTTCCCGACGAAGTTGCGACCGAGAGCATCGTGAGTGAGTTTGTGGTCAGGTTCTGTGATGAACTCGGAAGCAGTAATCCTTCCGACCAAGAAACGGTGACTCGGGCACAGGACCTGATTAGGGAATATCTCGAAAAGATACCTGCTGAATTCTCTCCAAATCACGACATTGACTTTCTGAATCGCATCACCGGATCTGATTCAGCAATGCGGGAGGAGTTCTATAACAAAGCATCCGGCCTTAAGGAAACCGCGTTATCGCTGCGAAACGAACTCCTGCGAGAACACGACTTCGAGGTTATCGAGATATCCGTCCTGAAGGAAGGCTTGAAGCGTATCTGGGGGGCTCCGAAATATGCCTCCTCTCACATTTCGACTTCGATGGTATTCCCAGCAGCCATTGCCGGTATTGCTTCTGAGGTTGCCAGTCATCTCTGCAAAGGACAGAAGGAAGTGGCAACAATCAAGAAATCTCACGAGATTCGCCTAGAACTGCTGGGTGTTCTGAAGGCTGTGCTACAGCGGCCAATCACATTGGATGAGTATGAAGATGCTTTGGTGAACAAACTGTCACAGAGCATAGCCTCAGCGATTGAAGAAGATCCAGATTCGACATTCGACCTGCTATCACATCTGATGCAAATCCCAGTCGTCGATATAGAGTCTGCGTTCAGGCGGAAGGGACTGACAGACCCGGAAGACATTGCAAAAGGCCTTCGAATCACAAGAGCTGAGGTCGAGGAGAGAGCAAAGGATTCCGAGATCGATGAGGTCGAGATGGAGTATCTAGAACGCTCACTCAAAGCGATTGACAAACTTGAGAACACACTTGAGAAACCGGTCAAGGGCATGTTGCGGTCACAGGGGCTCAGAGCATCTGAGCTTGACAAGTTCAATATTGAAACCCTTGTTAGGGACAGAGAGTCTCTCCTTGGCTTCGAGGTTCGTGTGCTGGAGGCTCTTGAGAAGAGGATACGCGTACCTCCACCTGAGGAAGTCAAGAGACTGCTGGATGCGAGAGAGAGAGTCCGTCAGGGGGCTCTCAGCTCAATAGGAGTTACTTCATCGGCCGATATGATACGGCATCGGCGGCACGAAGAAACGATCGCATCCATCAAGCTTGACCTTGCATGGCTCTTCACATCAAGTATACTAACTAACATGGCTAGGATTGTGGAAACCTACATCAGATCAAGGCAGGATCTTCTGCGCATTAAGGCGCTTCTGAAGAGCATCTACGAGGGAACAGAAACAGATCTCCAAGCTCTTCGTGTGGAAATCCTGATTGACCTGGCATCGATGAGAATCTATGAGTTGAAGACAGTCTATCCAGAGCTGGGCGCGTCAGACATTTGCTCGTGGATACATGCACGTTTGTCAGATCAGGACATGACTGCTGCCAAAGCGGAGCTGGATGCAACTCCGAGTCCAGTTTTCGAAGGGGTCATAGATACTCCATTAGTGATGGACTCGCTAGAGTTTGACAACTATGCCATTGCGTACGACATCATGCATCGTTTTCTCATAACTGAGAGGGGCAAGAAGATGGCAAAGGAAGAACTTGCACTCGAGGCCAAGTTAGAAGAACAACGGATTGCGGACAGCAAGAAGAGTTCCATAGACGTGTTGTCTTGGGTCTACACAAAGAGCCAGACTGTCTTTAGGGCCATTGGGCGTGTCGGTCCCAAAGGGCTGGAATGGACGCCAAATGATGATAGCAAGTGCGCCAATCTACTTTCGTACTATGTGAGGACGAGCAGAGGACGTAAAGTCTGCTCCTTATGCTGTGAAGCCCCAGAAGATGGCAAATGCAGAACACATGGCACCCGTGACATGATTCCGGGCAACGACATGGAGAACCTTGCAGTCTTCGTCAAGAGGTCTATATCTGACATCAAGCAAGGTCTTCTTGGAGCGTCCGCTGAGCCCATGAGTCTAAGGGAGGCCCGTTCAATCGTGGACCGTGAGATAGGCGTGTTGAAACGACAAGGCAAGCTTACATCCAAAACAAACTTGAAAGAACTGATGCCTGGCGAGATCAATCAGATTGTTGGACCTGCAATTGCGCGAGTCATTGGTAAGTACTTTAACGACTCGCTGAATTACGCCGCAAGGAGCTACGATTACACCTAGGTCTATCCGTCCCTAACACTGCTCGATATCCATTCAAGGTAGTCAGAAGACCCTCCGTCAACAGATACTACAACGAATTCAGGCACTTCATAGGGGTGATTGGCCTTGATAGCTTCCCAGAGTCGGTCCTCACTCTTCTTCTCTGTCTTCATTAGAAGGATGGACTCTGCTTCATCCTCAATCTTTCCCTTCCACCAATAGAAGCTTCTCACTTCTTGGATAATGTTCACGCATGCACATGCTTTGGCTTCTACGAGTTTCTTCGCAAGTCCAGCAGACTTTGCCTGTGGGCAAGTGGTGAGTGCAAGGATGTGTTCTGGCATGTGAGAATGGAATACTTGCCTCCTTAAACGCATTTGCAGCGAACTTCCACGAAACGCCAATCTTATTATCACACTCGAAGTTCCTGTCTGTGCTGTGGGGAAGATGAGCCTAAGTTCGCCCTTAAGACTAGCACTGCTGTTGGTCCTTGTCACACTCTTCGCACCATACTATATCGTTGAGCAGAATCTATTGGGTGGCTCCAGTCTTCACATTGTCGCACCTATCTGGACTATGGTTTCACATTCGGGGGGTCCGTTTACACTGGAGCTGCCATCGGGAATGACCATAGACTATGCCCCTCTATGGGGGCTAGGAATTGTGATGGCATTCCTCGTGTTCTTTGCTGCGGATAGGAGAGAGATATCTTGGAGAGGATATCTTGTGATGGTCTTCATTCTCCTATTGATGCAGATTGCCTATCACGTGATCATTGTCGTCCTGGCGATAGGAGGCCCACCCACGACATTCACATTCATACCACTAGTTGCCGTCATCGCTTTTGTTCTAACATCTGTGATAGACCGAGAGCAAGTATCAAGCTGGGAGAGCCCCTAGTATTTACGGAGCTCAAGTCAGAGCTTATCTTTGTGCTGCTTAATCTCCGACTCGTTTACACTTGGTGCGGTAGTATCGCTGGTTGGCACTTCTTGTGCTCGCCGACTTGGAGATAGTCCACTACATGCCGAAACCCTCACAATAATATATCGGACGCACAATATATGACTCAGTGCTCAAGCTGAAGATTGTCTGCTGGAGGAGTAGATGTGGCAGTCGCGTTCATGGCCGCATTGGAGAAGTCTCCCGAAACCTACGACCATGAATTCGATGCCGTTCTTGAAGGGCGTGCCAGTCAGATAAGGGAAAGAATCCTAGATCTTGTCAAACCAGGGATGAATGTGCTGGACCTGGGTTGTGGCACGGGCCTTCTGGCAACGGAGGCTGCAAAGAGAGAGGCAAGGGTGGTTGGTATTGATTCGAATCTGGAGATGATAGGGCTTGCCATAATACGGGCAGCAGGTTTGGACAACGCCCCAGAGTTCTTGCATGGAGATGTTCTATCGTTTGGAGAGGAAGTTGGCACTGGAAGGCCTGAGAATGAATCTGGCCGATTCGACCTCATTGTGACCACATTTCTGCTTTCGGAGCTCAAACCACCCCAGCGCGATCTCCTCATGCAGGTCGTCGGATCATTGCTGCGTGTTGACGGGATATTTGCAGTTGCAGCGGAAACTCTACCGAGTTCCTTCTCAGAAAGAAGGAGATTCTGGAGAAACAGAAGCCAAGCAGAAAGGCAATCGCGAAGGAGATTGCCCCGGCCTATCACCAATTTGGACGAAATCGTAGAAGAAGCAGGGCTTGTCATTCTTGAAACTGAGAAGTATGGGTCAGAGATTACGTTCATTCAGGGTGAGGTCGGAAAGAGCCCCCCTTCCCTCACATATCGGACCAGAGCCAAAGCGTTCGAAGGTGTCAAGGCTAGACTAAGAACTTGGTACAATCATCTAACCGGCGGATGGCGTGGGATTCCAATCAAGCCTGGCCTGTATAAGTCGGGAGATCCGAAGCGCAACAGTCCTATCGTAGTGACAGCCAATTACGAACTGACCTATTATACAGTCATGCGCGCTCTGGCGAAAGAGAGAATCGATGCCTGGGTCCTTGTATGCGACACTGACGGTATTAACGTATGGTGCGCGGCGAGGGGGACGCACTTCGACAGTGAAGATGTTATCCAGATGATGCGCCTGACTAGTTTGGGCGAACTAGTGGATCATAGAGAAATCATAATGCCACAGCTCTCAGCTGCCGGAATGGATCCTACGTTGATTCGAGAGCGAACAGGGTTCAGAGTCCGTTATGGACCAGTCCGGATACAAGACCTCTCAGAGTGGCTTGCACTTGGAAAGCCCCGACCGAAGCCGAGGAAGATGGCAAGTGTGACCTTCAATCTGAGAGAGAGAATGGAACAGAGTGCAGCACACATTCCCTTCCTGTTCGCAGCTCTGCTTGGCAAACCGATCGCGGCCATCTTGGGGATTCTTGCGGTTGTTAACATCTTGCTCTTTGTAGCTGTCCCACCAGCAATGACCTTATCGTACCCACTTACGCTTCAGATTCTTCTATTGATAGCGGAGTTCATCGCAGCATTGGTGGGCAACGCATTCACCCTTGGTCTCTTGTTCCCCATTCTTCCTTCAAAGGGGAATTCCTTCTGGCGACGAGGGCTCGGACTTGCAGGAATCACTTTGCCGCTTGCCGCTGTCATCATGATAATGTTTGGGGTACATTGGACGTTGTTTGTTGTATGGATGGTTGTTCAATTGGTGATGGCCACGTCCCTGACAATGGACTGGTCTGGAATGACATCAGTAAGTGATCCAAAGGTGATAAGAAGAGAGTATCCCTATATGATTCAGACTCTGAAAGTCGGTGTTGTCTTCATAGTAGTCTTTAACTTGGTAGTAGCTCTCTTGGGTTGGTGACAGAGAATGACGATTGTTTTGGAAGATGTGGGCCTAGAGATTGAATACAACCGCCAAAAGTGTAATCGCTGTGGCATATGCTTGGAGGTCTGCCCTTTTGGGGTCTGGGAGATGCCAGAAGAGGGGCCGGCAGTACTTGCAAGGATTGAAAACTGCACAAATTGTACAGCCTGCGCCAAGAACTGTCTGGGCGGTGCAATAGCCGTCAGGAACATAGGTTGTGGATGTATTTGGAATGAAGCGGCACGGCGGCGTGGTGATTGTGAGGAGTCTGTTGTCAGAACCAGCAATTTAGAAACCGGTTCGCACGCCAGCAAATGTTGTTCAGACTGAAGACTCGTCAAACAGAGGTCCGGGGGAACCTCTAGACGCATTTCATCGATTATGAGGACGTGAGCAACCAAGTGCATCCTCTAGTTTATATGTGAGTTGCTGGTCCCGCACAGCCGAAGGGTGATTCTTGATGGCGAAGAAGTTCGTTCCTACAGGGGTCATGCCAGCTCTAGTCACTCCGTTTACCAAGGATGGAGACATTCTCGAAGAGGGCTTCGGGCAGGTAATCGACTACACAATCGGCAAGGGTGCCACGGGAATAGTCCCGGCTGGCACAACCGGAGAATTCTCGTATCTGCGCACCGAGGAACGCAAGAAACTCCTCAAGCTGGCGGTCGAGTTTGTTGACGGTAGGGTGCCCATTGTGGCTGGCACGGGTCAACATAGCACGAGGGCAACTGTAGAACTTACGAAGTACGCGGCTGACATAGGATGTGACGCTGCTCTTATCATCTCACCATTCTATCTGAGGCCAACAGACAAGGGATACTACGAACATTTCTCCACTGTCGCTAGAAAGGGGGGCCTACCCGTCATCCCTTACAATATCCCCCAATGCACTCTAGGTGTACTCAACTCCAACGTTTTGGAGGATCTCGCAGAACTCGATAGCATAGTGGGAATAAAGGACAGCAGTGGAAACATAGGCCACACCGTAGAACTAATCCAGAAGCTGAAGGGGAAGATGCCAGTTCTGATAGGGCACGATGAGTGCTTTCTCTCAGCAATTGCCGCCGGAGCAAGTGCTGCAATTCTCGCATCCGCCAATGTTATTCCCCACATCTGGCTAGACATCATGGAGAAGGTCAAGACCGGGGATTTTGAGGGCGCTAGTGAACTTCAGCATAGTGCGCAGACACTTGCCAGGATTGTTACAAGAAATGGAGGAGCTCCGCCGGTCAAGGCAGCTCTGAAGATGATGGGAATTAAGGCAGGTAGGAGTAGGATGCCTCTGAATACTGGGGGAACGTTGACACTTGAAACAAGAGAGGAGATTCGTATTGAGCTCGAGAAACTTGGCGCAATTGAGAGTCTGAGTCATCCTCCGCTTGACGCGAACATCGATATTGGAAGTGTTCTGCATGATATGGGCGTAGATCTGGGTAGCAAATCTGGCCTTGCATTTGGACGCGGATCAAATGACTCAGTTTCTGTAAGCATTGCTGCAGGTCCGAAGGGCGGTTCCCTGGGACCTGCATTTGTAAAGCTCCTGACGACTCCGAAGATTGGCCATGAGGCGTTGACAGTGATTCTGGAACCGAATCTCCAAGTCTTACCTTCAAGCATCATGTTGCCGACAAAACAGATTCAGTCAATGCGGCAGGCATCTTTGTTCTATGGGCCTGTCCAATCTGGAGCTGCGCGGGCGGTAGCACTTCATGTCGAGGCTGGTAAGATTCCAAAGCAGTTCTTGCGTGACCAAGTAATCATTATGGCAATTGACATGGATATGAACACAAGAGAACGTAGAGTGGTACGAGCAGCCACCGAGGACGCAGTATCTGTAGCCCTTGGGCAGATATGGAGCTGATAAGACATGACTAGTGAGGAATATCGGTTCAAAGGGGTTTATCCTGCACTTGTCACTCCCCTTGATGACAGCGGCGTGAACGAGGAGCAATACAGGAATCTGATAGAATACACACTCAGCAAGGGTGCAACAGGCCTTGTTCCATGCGGGACAACTGGTGAGTTTACTAGCATGAGGTTCGATGAGAAAGTTGAGGCTATTAGAATCGCATGCGAAGCAGCGCAGGGTCGTGTTCCTGTCCTCGCAGGAACTGGCGCTGCATACACGAATGATGTCATCAAGCTCACACGTCGGGCGGCTGAGTTCGGAGCAGCAGCAGCTTTAGTTGTTTCCCCATACTTCCTCAAACCCTCAACCAAGGAAGTATACGAGCATTTTGAGAAGATAGCAAACACAAGTGAGATTCCCATCATCATATACAATATTCCGCAGGTGACAGGAGTCAATCTTGACTGGTGGCTGATCGATGGTCTTCGGGAGATAGACAATATCATCGGACTCAAGGACTCAAGTGGCAATCTTGTAAATCTAACAACGGTACTGGTGAGGAGACCCGACGACTTTCAGGTGATGGTTGGTCATGATGAAGTTGCGCTTCCAGCTCTAGCATCTGGATGTGATGGAGCCGTTCTTGCGAGCGCGAACGTGTTTCCTGACAGATACCTCCGCCTCCAGGGTGCGCTTGCCGTAGGAAACCTGAAGGATGCTCTCATCATTCAGAGGAGCATACAGAAGACGGTGCGAATCATTGTCAATAGAGGAGGAGGAATGGCTGTGAAGGCCGCTTTGAACATGATGGGAGTCCATGTCGGTAAAGCCCGACCTCCGTTGCATGAAGGAGATCTCCTTCGCTACGAGGACATTGATGAGCTCCGTACCTGTCTAGAAGACTTGCAGCTGATCGAGAGGGGTCCTGTTACTTTCAAAATGGGCGAGGAGTCCATAGTGGCCGAGAGCTACCCAAAGGCCAAGGGGCTTGTCCCGGATGAGATTCCTGATATCACTCTGCTTCATGGTGAAGCACTTGCTGGTGAGGGACAGGAAGTCGCCCACGTAGATTTGGTGATGGGAGTCCGAAACGGACCAATGAAGGAAGTTTTCGAGCACGCTGGGAAACTTATCGAGGGATTCCACTCCTCCACTGTCATAAAGGACATTGAGCCCACAACGGTGTTTGCGCCCACTGTTACTATCACAAGCGAGAAGCAGAAGAGAATGGTCTTTGAAGTTGCGCAAAAAGCTGTGGCAGATGCTGTCGTTCGAACAGTCACAGACGGCATTATTCCAGAGGAGTTGGTGCCCGATCTCGTCATCGCTGCAAACGTGTTCGTACATCCAACGGCAGTCAACTCCAGACGTGTACATATCAACAACTTTAGAGCTGTCAGGTTTGCAATTAGGCGGGCTATTGAGAACAGGCAGTCTGCCGATGAGATCATAGCCAGAATAGAGTCCGCGAGGCATCCCTTTGCATACAACCCATAGAAATCATCAATATGCAGACTAGCGCTGACCGTATAGAAACGCCAAATGTATATCTATCCACAATTCCTAGGATATCCGCCAACAGGATACCATGGTGGTTCAGACAATGAGAACTTGTGTCAAGTGTGGAAGAGTCAACCAGCCTACGAGGAAGCATTGCACTCGCTGTGGAGCATCTCTGATTGGAGTCACCAAGGAAGAGAAGCCCAAACCCTCAACTCCAACTCCTGAGATTGGTACTGTCACTAAAGGAGAGTCTGTTGAGGAATCAAAATCAGTTCCAGCGCCGACCGTGCCCGATTCTCCTGACGCCGCAGCTGAGGGTAGACTTGTCCGTCCCAGTGAGGTTCAAACAAATCGCGTCATAGCTGCTGACCGCCACGTACAGAAGACAGAGTTTGAGAAGGCAAAGGAAATCTTTGAGCAGGCCGAGGAATACGGTATTGAGGAAGGCGGACCTGGCATTGTAGAAACAAGAATGCTGAGGGCAAGCGAGGTCAGAGAACTCCTTGATAGTGTTGCTGAGATGCCTCAGGACCCAGAACTTCAGGCCTCACCAAGCCTTGGATTGCCCGGAGAACCTGAAACAGCGGCGCCAGCGGTTCCAACCCCTCAGGACATTGAAGAAAGCATACTAGGATCCAAGTCTACTCTGGTTGAGCAGAAGCCCGAGCCCGAACCACCCGTCACCGTTGAGCCGGTGATCCCAGATGCTCCAACACCGTTAGCGCCGGTGGAACCGCCAGCAAAGAGTGAGGTTGCATATCAACCACCAGCAGAACCTGCAGCAGCTCCCCCACCGGAGCCCGTTTCACCACCACTGGTTCAACGAGCACCCTTCGAGCCAGAAGTTTCAGACACTCTAGAAACAGACCTCCCAGACCCTGCCTATGCGAACGACCCGAAGATCAAGAAGGCAATTGCTGACATCAGACAGTCCAATGTGGAGCTCCAACGTGTCGAATACGAGCTAGAGGGCATTCGTTCACAACTTGATACAGAGGTCGAAAGCTATCGCGCCATGGCAGAAGAAAAGAGGATGCGCTATGAGGGCTTGAGAGAACAGACCCTTCTTGCTAAGAAAGAATCGGAGCTAGCGACAAAGGATCACAACGATGCAGAGAAACGGAGAAAGAAGAAGGTTTCTACGGAAGAGAAACGTATAGATAAACTGAGGAAACAGATAAAGAAGCATGAAGGCGCCAGAACAAAGCGGATTGGGGAACTTGAGAAGGAAAAGCAAAGAGCCGCTGAAAGAGCGGCGAGAGGCTAGTTCCTGATGGAAACACATCACGATGCATCAACTATAATAGGACCACTGTATCTTCATTTTCCTCCAGGCCCCTCTCTTTAACTACCGTCAAGGCGGGCATCAAGATGGACAAGGAATACGCTCAAGACCTTGTGAAGATTCTCAGGAAGATCGACAAATCCACCTTGTGTAACTTCTTGGAAGAGGGTGAGGAGCTGATTGTCGAGGTGGAATCGGGGGAAGTTGTTCTTTCGCTTCTTGATGGAGACTTCATTGTCCGCCCACTGATGAAAACCGATTCCCGCAATGCAATTGAGGATGATGGCCGAGTGTTAAGGTCATAGAGACCTCGATATTACTTCTATGGAGCAGCTTTCGAAACAGAAACATGCAATGAAGATACCTTGCACAAAACGGCCTCTGGGGCACCCCTGAAACAGTTGTGCGAGGTTCAACGCGCAACTTTCGGTTATATACTGCATTTACTATCTATGCAACAAGTCTTGCATCCCTATCAGGCTGCCGCGCCATCACTAACATCCGTCGGAGTTCATTAGAATGGCTGAGACCTGTATACTCAAAATTGGCGACATAATAAGTCGAAAACTGCGACGGAGGGTTCGCGTCTTCCTAGAAGGGGATGAAGTATCGGTAGAAGACGTGAATGGACGAAGATACGGGGTCGTGATTCACAAGAACAAACTGATTCTACGACTCGACGACGGGGATATCTATCAGTCCTGACCTCTAGCAGGCATCGCTATCCTCTTGACTAAGGCGACCGATACGAACTGGTCTCAGCCAACACATCTTGTTTCTTCCAAGAGAGTCGTGGGTGTCTATCTCCTGCTTCAGATTCATGTATGGAAACTGACTGTTCATAATACAATCTCTGTCACCTCTCCGCCGGATGGAAAGACAACATTGATCGCCCTTGTCTGCCCGACAGTGACAATCCTTCTCGCTGGCTTGTGTATGTGTCCATGAATGACCAAATCGGGAGCTATCTCACCGATTGTCCTAGTTGTCCACCATGAGAAACTGTCTGTATTTGTATCATCACCGGCTTCCAGAAGAGGACTATAATGCATTAGGAGGATTGTGTGATCCGCCTTGTTGGATGCATCCTTCAGAAGCTTGGACAAGCGTCCAGATCGCCTCTCGAAGACTCTTCGCAAGTCTATTTCGTCATGGGCGCCGACATAATCGCGCTTGTCAATTGGAGCACGTGCACCTACTATGCCCAGTCTGGACTCCATATGATTGATTATTATGGACTCCTCATCTAGGAATGTCACCCTGTCACCGGTCAGGTCAAGGATTTCGTCCCTTGCCCGGCTGTATTCCTCATTCCCGAAACATGCGACTATGGGAAGTCCCGATCCGAGCTGCGAGTCAATTGCCTGAATGACGTGCTCATACTCGGACGCTCTGCCAAAGGTCACCATATCCCCGGCGAGTAGAAACACATCGGGCTTCAATAGTCTTGAAAGAGAGGTCCTGAACTCGCTGAAGAATCTCGGACTATGGACATCTGCAGCAGCTGCAATATTCACCATTCTCACTCTTGACTCTAAGATTCAATCTCCAATCTTAGGATGCATTCTGATGAAGATGTTCCCTAACAGAACATCTTCCAGCAAGTATCTTCCTACTGGTTCCCTCACGGTCTGAAGTTCCTATGGGAGGTGGCAGGTCTCGGCTTGCTCTTGGGTCGTCATTGCCTGAGCTCAGACAGGGGTAACTGCCTCATCGACACCGCCATCACATAATGAGGAGTCCTCGCTTAAAAACTGTCCAACACTCTCTTGACCACAGTCAGGAATCTTCATAGCCCCCCATTCACTGCGTTCTGTGGTGTTAGCTTGACAGACAAGAAGAGAGTTCTTTCCTTGCTGAAGGACATGGTGGCCACCTCCTCAGAGAGTCCTCCTGGTGGAGAGGAGGAAGTGGCGAAGATACTACAAGACCATCTGGAGGGCTATGGGATCTCATGCATCTCAGTCGGAACTCGAGAACGTCCAAACCTGATATTCTCAACCTCTGATGACGAGAAGGGTTCTCTCGTCATCCATGGACATATGGATACTGTTCCGGCAGGGTCTCGAGAAACTTGGAAGTTCGACCCATTCGGGGCCGAAATCGTGAATGGCAGGTTATATGGTAGAGGGGCCGCTGACATGAAGGGCCCACTGGCTGCACTTGCCGAAACCATGATTCTGTACAAGGAGGAGAATCACTCCAATCCCCTCGTAATGCTCGCAACTTCCAAAGAAGAAACCGGATGCATGGGTGCTGAGGAAGTTGCAAAGAGCAGCCTCTTGAATGGAGTTTCGTTTGGAGTTTGTGCGGAACCGACGAGCCTCAACGTACTGGTTGGCGAGAAGGGAACGTTCTGGCACCGTGTTGTTGTAGAAGGAAAGTCTGCACACGGATCGCGGCCGCTTGAAGGCACAAATGCCATCGATCTGTGCATCAGAGCCCTGCAGGTGCTTCGGGCTCAAGAGTACGAATACGAAGAAGATGACCTAATGGGCGAACCAACAATGAATCTGGGTGCAATATCTGGGGGGACAACAATCAATGTGGTTCCAGACCACTGTGAGGCTGAGATAGATATGCGCATAGTCAAGGGTCAGACAACAGAGAGCCTTCTGGAAGAGATGATCCGGAGATTGATGGCAGCAGGTCTTGGTGACAGAGTCAAAGTGGAGTACATCCACGGTAAGCCGGCTGTCGTGACACCCTATCAGTCTGAAATCGTCAAGGTGACAATGAGGGCGGTGAAGAAAGTGACGGGGCGCCATCCTTCTCCGACATCAGCTACCTTTGGCACCGATTGCTCTGTCCTCCAACCCAAGATTGGTATTGTGAACGTGATTTGTGGCCCAGGCTCGATTGAGCAAGCACATCAACCTGACGAATACATAAGAGTGGATGAGCTCATTCAGTCTGTAGATGTCTACCTTGAGGTGGCTCGCCATTATTCGTAGTAGTGACCTGCACAAAGCATGCTATCTACCTATGAGAAACCTTAATGTTGACGTTTGGTAGAGCTGCCCTCTAGACTGCCTTCCGCCAGGAGGGGCAAGTGTTCATGCAGTTTGAAGACCTCATAAACCTCCTACTCGAACCATTCGTTCAATACCTAATCATAGTGATTGTGATTGGTGCCATTGCAGGTGCCGTTGCTCGTCGAAGTCGCGGACCGAGGAAGTCTAAAATGACCAAGAGAATGGAACGTATGATTGGCGATGTTGAGAAGGGTCGCGATGTTCGTGTGCATGAGGTCAAGTCCCGTCAGGCCATAATCACCAACCTCTTTGAAAGCCGGATGCGCGCTATAGGACTAGAGCCAACAACCGAGTCTGGATACATCCCTGTTTCCTACACACCTCTTGCCAAATTCCTGGGCGAGCGAGGAGTCCCAGACGACATAGTTTCAGCAATTACCAGTGGTCTCAAGGAGGAGGAAACCGAGGAGGCCGTCCGTTCCATAATAGAAGCGGCAGTAGGGACTCCTGAGGTCGACCTCACTCCAACGGAGACTGAGAGAGCCCAAGACCTCGCTGTGGAAGAATGGAATCGTCTGAGGGGAACGGGCTGACTGCTGAGGGGGAGAGTCATGACTGACCTGCTCTACATGAAGGACAACTATCTCAGAGAATTCGACGCGGAAGTCAAGAAGGCTTCAGAGGATTTTGTCGTACTTGACCGAACGGTCTTCTATCCACTCGGAGGCGGCCAAGCGAGCGACAAGGGTACACTTAGTGATGGCAAGTCGGTGGTGACCATTCACGAGGTAAGGAAGGTTGAGGGTGAGATCCGCCACTTCACAAAGGATGATGTCAAGGTAGTTGCTGGCGCCATCGTCCACGGAGAACTGGACTGGGAGTGGCGATATGAATGCATGAGGTTCCATACCGCCCAACATGTACTGTCCAGATATCTGCAATTGAACTATGGACTCGAAACAGTCGGAAACATGATCACTCCAGGAAAGAGCAGAGCAGACTACTCTCCTCTGGAGGATTTCGGAGAGGACATGAAACGTGAAGTCGAGGCCGGCGTCAACTCGATTCTAGCTCAGAACCTTGATGTTGTAACTCAGTTTATGGTCCGGCAAGAGGCAATCGAGTTTCTCCATGACAGAGGATACCAGACACGATACTTGGAGATGGTGCCGGAGAGCGTAACTGAGTTCAGAGTACTAGTCATAGGTGACTACGACGCGGCATCATGTGCAGGAACTCATGTATCCAGTACTAAAGAGATTGGGAAGATTCAGATTGGGAAGAGCAAGAATGTAGGTGCCGGGAAGAGAAGGATATACTTCAGTCTGATGAATCAGTAGGACCAGCCAGCAGCCAACAGTTTTATGCCGTTATGTCACACCTATCGCGTGGTTCAGATTTATGAAAGCACTTGTGCTCACTGCGGGAAAGGGGCTTAGACTCCGACCCCTAACCTCAAACAGGTCCAAGTCTATGTTGATGATTGCAGGGCGCCCGGTGCTGCAATACATCATTGACAGTCTCAAAGACAATGACATTCACGATATCGTCATTGTTGTCGGCCACGGCCGTGAAGAGCTAATAGATCACTTTCAGATGGGTGGCGACCAAGGGGTAAAGATTCGCTACGTCGTCCAACACGAACAGAAGGGTGTCGAGCATGCCATTCTCTCAGCCAGAGAAGAATTGGAAGATGAGGATGCGTTCCTACTTGTGAACGGAGACGTACTTGTCGAGCCAGAGATGGTGGAGCGTACGTTGACGAACCATAAATCTATGAACTCGGACATTACGATGCTCGTCACGCTCGTGTCAAATCCGGAGCAGTTTGGCACAGTCAAGATCGGCCACAGTGGCGTAGTGGAGAAGCTTGTTGAAAAAGGAGGACCAGACCGCTATGTCAGCAACTACGCCGTCGCCGGCGTTTCGGTCTTCAGGTCTGAAACGCTATCATTGCTTGTCGAGAACACCACGATGGAGAACACGGTTGAGAAGATGATCGCAAATGGGAAGACTGTGGCCTCTGTCGTATGGGAGAAGGCTTGGGCAGAGTTCACATGGCCTTGGGACATACTGAACGCAAATAGGATTGTGATGGATCGAGAGCTTCGAGGTAAGGGGAGTTTCATCGCAGAGTCCGCCGAGATTCATAGGAATGTGGTATTGGAGGGTCCAGTCTATATCGACGAGGAGTGTATCATTAGGCCGGGCGCAACAATTAGTGGTCCTGTCTACATTGGGAAGAGGGTCTATGTGGGAAACAACTCGCTTGTGCGCGACTATTCCAGCCTCTGCCAGGACGTTCACCTCGGTTATGGAGTTGAGATGAGGAACTCGATGGTCTTTGACCGAGTCAAGGTCGGCAGGATGACATACGTTGCAGACTCAATTCTCGGTGCCGATTCTTGCATTGAAGCAGGAGCTCAAATGTGGAACTGGAGGCCAGGAGGAACCCCTCTGTTTATCCGGTACAAGGACGGGGAAGTACAGATTCCCGTTGACAAGTTCGGGGGGATCATTGGCGACAAGGTTGTGATTGGCGTGAATGCATCCGTCATGCCGGGAATTCGCATTGGTGAGGGGAGCATGATTGCAGCGGGGTGTGTTATCGATCAGGACATTCCGCCCCTTAGCGATGTGACAGTCAAGCAGAAGCTCAACATCAAGAAACGAGTGGCTTCGTCCAAATGAGTTGGTCCGAGTTCTCAAGGAAGGCCAGCGGGTCTGTGTGGGAACTCGTGAGGTGTGAGTGATAAGCCGCTTCGTCAAGCCTTCATTGTCTGGAATGCCTTCTGACATCATACATTTCCTCTGCACACACGTCGCAAACAGAACTTGAGCTGGATAGAGCGTTGAGCAATGAGCATCTTTAAAAGTCAAACTCAAAACCTTCGCGTGACCTCTCAATAGTTCAAAGGAGAGTAATTGATATCAGCCGCAAGAGATGGGGCAAGAAAGCCGAGAAGACCGAAAAGGTAGTCAGAGACGCAATTCTCAAAGCCGACGTAGAGTCGGGGATTGATGAGTACCTGGCGAAAGCGAGATCGGTCACACAGTATGAGCTCGCAAATCGATTCAACATAAGAATGAGCGTTGCGCGGAGCATTCTGCGAGCAAAGGAAGCAGAGGGCATACTTGTCCCCTATGTTCGTGAAGGTGGATTCGAGGTCTATACAACTCCGGCAGACCTTGAGAAACAAGAGACTGAACGTCCCATTATGATGGCTGACGCACTGGAACAGGTTGCTTCTTCTGTTCCAAGAACGGCTGTGATAACAAAAGAGATGGATGCACAGCTCGTCGCAGCCTCCAGCATGGAGGGCATAGGTGTAGTCAAACCCGGACGGCTCGCACGACAGCGGCGTGAAGTCGGTGAGAAGAAGGAACGGTCCAAGGATCGACGTCCTGAGGTGATTGTTGAGCCATTGGAAGTGCCAGAGCCCGCACCTGTGGAACCTGCAGAACCTAAGGTGGCGAAGAAGCCCAAGAGGGTGACCAAGAAGAAGGTCGAGAAGAAGAAGCCCAAGAAGGTCCCCAAGAAGAAGGT
>JBHIAE010000012.1:0-70233 GCA_046758445.1 Candidatus Thorarchaeota archaeon
CTCATGGTGTGACTATGGACTATATAGATTGCGTTCGACGACTCAGTTTCAGAACCTACTGCTCGGTGGCTTCTTAGGAGGTTAATGTAATTATACCGAAGGTTTATATGGAAAACTGTACATTACTACAGTTAGTGCACCGATGATGACTGAAGACATTGACCGAATCAAGGAAGAGCTTGAAGAGATACGGAGGATTAAGGAGGACCTCCGTGATGAGCTAGATGAAGTGCGCCGAATCCGAGAGAAGAGTAGAATCCGCCCGCCAAAGCCACCACGCCCAAGAGCGGCAATCGTGGACTTGAGAGGTCTCACAGATAGCCTCGAGGACATGATGGAAGGCCTTGGCGATCAGATTCGTGAGTCGCTCAGGGGTGTGGAGGATATTGGTGAGGCGTTCTCTGGACCCGCCCTTCATATCCGTTCAAGGAGAAAGAGAAGGCAAGAGAGAGAGGACGAAAGGATCCCTCCGGAGCGTGTCGCCCGCGTAGTGAGCCCCCTGGGAAGTGAAGAGAGGCTCAAGATACTCGACTTTTTGAAGGACGGCGGTAAGAGCTTCAACGAACTGGAGAACCACACAGGAAAGACTGGGAGCTCACTCACACATCATCTAAGTCCACTTGTTGAGGCTGGTTATGTGATAAAGGGAGAGGTCCGTGGCACCTACTATGTCACGGTGGAGGGTCGTCTCGCATACAGACTTGCACAATGGTTGACGGGGAGAGTCGAGAGGGAGCGGTCCAAAAGTGGCAACAATGAAAATGGCGAATCTGAGATCAGAGTAGTGATCGAAGACGATGAGGACGAGCCATCAAGGGAGGATGACTGGGAATGAAAGAAATTACGCCTGAAGGACCCATACTTGTTACAACCAGATCTCATGAACTGATCTCACATGAGAAGGCAGTGCTCGAGCTGAAGGAGGGCTGTGCCTGGGTCTATCTGACTCACAACGGAGAGAGAAAAGGCATCGCGTTTGCTGGGCCTTCCAGACTAGCAGTCGATGCAATCACCGAAACAGAGGCAGGTGCTTCTGGTGAATCGGTCACCGCCACCCTACAAGGAATCCAAGTCTACCTAGGTGAAGTCGGGCTCGAGGAACTGTCAAAAGAGGCTCGTGAATCTGATGTGGTTGCTCTCAGTTTCGACGGTAGCTCGGGATTCATGAGTGATGTCACTGCCGCCATTCGGGACAAGGTGAACGGAAAGGGTGACAAGCGAATCCAACACCAAGAAGGCAGTCTGCTTCTTGGCACTGATTCCCATTCTAAGTCGGTTATCCTGGCCGTCGGAAAGAAAGGACTTGCTTTTGTCTATGACGAGAATGTCTTTGCAATCGGCGACGAACAGTTGGTGCATGTAGACAGGTCTGGCTTCAGAGTCAAGGGAAAACGCGGAAGGCCAATCATGGTCTGTTCCGACGGAATCATGGGACTTGAGGGCCTCGAAGAGATTGGTCCTGCTGTTGGGGTCGTTGTCAGTGGAGCCTTGAAGAGTCTAGCTGCACTCAAGCCATGGAAGTCATTGAAAGCCATTTGTTCCGTTTCATCTGTCTGGGATGACGTGGACGATTTCGACTGGGACGACTAGACTATGTCTGAATCTGCGGTCCCAGTGCTCTAGGTCGCAACTGTAGCTCATAGAGTGAGTAGTACTTGCCCCGCTTCGCCATGAGTTCTTGGTGCGTGCCTGTTTCAACAATCTTGCCCATTTCCAGAACTACAATCCTGTCTGCATTCACTATGGTGGAAAGGCGATGAGCGATCACTATTGAGGTCCTACCCTGGAGCAACGTCTTCATGCCACGTTGAATTGCGTGTTCTGTGTACACATCTATCGAGCTGGTAGCCTCGTCAAGCACAAGCACCTTTGGGTTCGCCAAGAGCGCTCTGGCAAAGCTCACCAATTGACGCTCACCCTCCGAAAGCCTACTTCCCCTCTCACCGACCTCTGTATCAAATCCGTTCTCTAGGTTCTCGATTAATCTCCTCGCACCAATCGCCTCAGTCGCACGTACAATCTCATCATCTGTCGCAGTAGGTCTGCCATATCTAATGTTGGCCCATACCGTTCCCATGAACAGGAACGGGTCCTGCAGCACCAAACCTATCCTTGCACGAAGTGATTCCTGAGTGACTCCGCGAATGTCAGTCCCATCAATCTCGATTGAGCCCTTCCAGACGTCATAGAACCTGTTGAGGAGGCTCACAACCGTCGTCTTTCCGGCTCCGGTATCACCCACAAGTGCAATTGTTTCTCCGGCTTGAATCTCAAGGTCGAAGTTCTCCAATACAATAGTATCCTCAAGATATCCAAATGTGACGTCTTTGAAACGAATATGACCGTCCAAGTCGGGCATTTCTGAAGCATCAGGACTGTCCACAATAGTGGGATGTGAGTCCATCACAGTGAAGACGCGCTCTGCGCCGGCAAAGGCACTCTGTATTGATGTGTAGAAGTTCGCAATCATGAGAATGGGTCGGAAGAACCTGTCACTGAACTGGATGAACAGAATGACCGTGCCCAATGTGATGGTTCCATCAATAAGCCGGAATCCTCCCAGAAGGATGATAAGGAAGATTCCGAGACCGCTGATGAACCTGATTGAGGGGAAGAAGGCCGCCATTGCCTCTCCCGCGTCAACATTTGACTGATAGTCGGCTCTGTTCAGTTCCTCGAATTGAACCACACTTCTGCGCTCTCGAGCGAAGCTCTTCGTGACCTTTGCTCCAGAGATGCTCTCTGCTAAGTTCGCAGTCACATTAGAGATTGTCTTTCTCGTCCTGCGATAAGCCTCCCTGAGTCTGCTGCGGAAGAACACTGTCGCAATCAAGAGTATCGGCACTATCGCTACTGATGCAACAGCAAGCTGAAGGTCCACTGTGAATATCACTGCTCCAATAGCAAACACAATGAAGATCTGGGCGAAGGTACTGATGAGGCCCCCGCTGAGAAGCTCGCTCATCCTATCTACGTCGTTGATGAGTCTGGAGATGATTCTACCCGAGGATGACTTATCGTAGAAGTCCTGCGACATTCTCTGGAGATGCTGGTAGAGCTCCTGTCTCATTCTGAAGATGGCCTTTTGTCCCATGAGGGCCATGAGATACTCATTTCCGTAGGCACTCAACCAAGCAAACAGCTGCAGAAGCACATAGAGCGATGCCGTGAAGAGCAACGCATCGAGGTCTCCACTTGGAAAGTCCACGTCGATTGCATGTTGTAGAATAAAAGGCATCCAAACACTGACCACAATGCCGAACGTAACCAGAAACACGACTGCAGTAAAGAGACCTCGATAGACGAGTAGGTACCAAACCATGCGTTTCATCAAGGCGCCGTCTGGATATGCGTGAGTACGCTCTTCCTCGTCGGCAACCATCTGGCCGCTCATGGTTCATGCTCTCCTGTAGCCGTAAAGGATCCGGATCCTGTGCTTGGAGCTGCAAGCTCCATCTCGGTCAACGTCCCATGAATCCCCGAGTAGACACCACCATTTGCCACAAGCTCCTCATGGGTCCCCATCTCTACGATTTGCCCTCTCTCCATCATGACAATGAGGTCGGCATTGCGAATAGTACTTAGTCTGTGCGTGATGATGAAGGTGGTGCGACCGACCATTAGATTCTCGAGTGCCTGTTGTATCTGCATTTCTGTCATTGCGTCAACTGAACTTGTCGAGTCATCCAGAATCAGTATCTTGGGGTCTGCCAGCAGAGCTCTTGCTATGGCAACCCTCTGCTTTTGACCCCCGCTCAGCGTGACTCCACGCTCACCTATGACAGAATCATATCTCTCTTCCAGAGTCATGACGAAGTCGTGGATCATTGCAGCCCTCGCAGCCGTTTCAACCTCCTCCAACGATGCCTCTGGCCTGCCGAATGCAATGTTTTCCCGAATGCTCGCAGAGAACAGGAAGGGATCCTGGTGAACCATACCTATACTTCTTCTTAGGTGTTCAATCCTGTACTGACGTACATCAATCCCATCCACAAGGACTTTCCCAGGTTCATCAGTATCGTAGAATCGCGGAATCAAATTGATGAGACTAGTCTTCCCAGACCCAGTTCCTCCAAGTAGTGCAACAACCTTACCAGGTTCAACACGGAGATCAATGCCACGGAGGATGTGCTTTCCGCCGCCGTAGCTGAAGAACACATCTTCAAAGTCAACTCTACCTTCAATCTTGGCGTGTTCAACTGGTGTTTCTGGATTCATGATTTCATCGCGATGATCAAGGATGTAGAAGGTCCTTTCACCAGCAGCTGAGGCTCTTTGGTACATCCCCACACCCCAGCTGAGGAATCTCGCGGGCAGGATGAGCATCCCCACAAGCGACACAAATCCTACAAACACACCGTAGGAAAGATCGCCCAAGACGAACGAGAAACCCCCGATGTAGATGAGTGCACCAGTTGCCACACCAAAGACTGTGGGCAACAAGGGGCGATAGAACGAGAGCAGCCTAAGGGCTTCAACTCTGAGTTCTAGGAAGTTTCGATTCTCCTGTTCTACTCTCTCGTTTTCCCTGTCCATAGCGGCATAGGACTGTACAACTTTCATTCCAACCACATTCTCGGCGAGAACAGAACTCAGAACACCATACTGACTCCGGGCTTCGTAGAACACTGGCCGTACGCGGTTTGCGAACACATACACAAAGACGCCCATGAAGGGGACGAGGACAAGCATGTACAGAGTGAGTTGCGGACTCAGGCTCCACATAATCACGTAAGTCCCAATCATTGTGGCTAGGCCGATGAAGATCACTCGATAGCCCCAGAGTAGAAACTCGCGCATCGTGGTGACATCAGTTGTGACTCTCGCCAAGAGCTGTCCTGTTTCGTTCTCATCGTAGAATGCTAAATCCTTCTCCATTAGCGAATCATAGAGATCAGTTCGAAGGTCGTATATGACATGCTGCGCCAATAGAGCGGCAAGCCAACGCCCACCGACACCAAAGACCATGTGCAGTACGATCAACGCGAGATAGAGCAGGGAGTATGTGACAATGAGGTCGTACTGGGCTGCCGGAATAACGGAGTCAATCATAACTACGAGAATCAAGGGCGTCAGTACGTTGAATATGGTGGCCACTCCTGCAGAGGCTAGAAAGCCGAAGAAATGGCCCCGATATCTCAGGGCATATCTTGTGAGTCTTGACACATAGCCCATACCTGATGCCCACTCATCCGATTTGACCTGTCATGATAAGAGTTGCGCAGTCTGCACCATCTATTGGCCACTGGATGAAACGTGTCGGCGATGTGTGCAGTTCTCAACCACCACAGTTCTTAGCTAACTTGCGTCCTAACTCCCTACACGACTCAAGTGCTTCCTCGTTGGGATAGTCCTTCGCCTTGAGAGGTTTGTCGACAAGAGTTCCACCAAGAGCCACCATCTGTTGTCCGATGAAGTCAGGTGCCTCTCCACTCCACCCATAGGAGCCAAATGCGGCTGATGGCTTTCCATCGAGCTGTCCCATCTCGGCCAAGATTTGCCTCACCTTGGGGAGTGGCCGTTTCATTCTGGTTGAGCTTCCGATTGCCACCGCGCATACGTCACCAACAGCTTGGAACTTGGCTGCATCAATCAAGAGGCACTCAGCTTTGCCAGACTGCACACCCTCACATATTGCATCAGCCATAGCTTTTGTACGGCCCCTTGTGCTCTCATAGACGATTAGAACTTTCATCTTGCTCATTCACTAGCATATGCCATCCCAAGAAAAGCATTCGGAACTGACCATCGAACTGCAAGAGAAACCTTCACACGTATGACTTCATATGGCAGTCCTGTATCTACTTCTCATGTGATCTCTTGAACCACGAACAGAAGATTGAGGAGAAGGTCACAGCAGTGTGTGAACTACTGATTCAGGAGTACGGCGATGTAGTAGTCGATCGTATGTTGGATCCTATAGGGGAGCTTGTGTTCACAATCCTCTCCCAAAACACCGCTGACATAAACACTAAGCGAGCATTCAATGCACTTCGCTCTAAATACGCAAACTGGGATGATGTTCTAGACGCACCTGATGACGAGCTAGCCATTGTCATTAGGTCCTCTGGTCCTTTCCGGGTCAAAGCCAAGCGCATCAAAGCCTCTCTGTCAGAGATCAAGAGACGAACAGGCAGACTTGATCTTTCACACCTTGCTGAAATGGAAACTCAAGAAGCCATGAACTGGTTAACAACTCTTCACGGGGTGGGTCCGAAGACTGCTGCGATAGTTCTGCTTTTCTGCTTCGAGAAACCAGTTCTACCAGTCGATACGCATGTATGGCGCGTAAGCAAGCGTTTGGGCTTGGTACCTGACAATGCGTCCCGAGAATCTACTCAGAGTCTACTTGAAGAGAAAGTGCCAGAGTATTGTGTTTACTCAATGAATCACAACCTCATCAAACACGGACGAACAATATGCAAAGCGCAGAAACCGATTTGCAGGGAGTGCTTTCTATCTTGTCACTGCATCTATTACTCAAATCTACAGAAGAAATGAGAATCATCCCCTTCCTAACTATTCGTTTGTGCGATTCACCTTCCACTAACTACAAAAGGAGAGTGCATGGTTTCCTAAGCTATATATCGATACTAACCAAACTGGAGCTAGACTAACTCTTGCAGGCAGCGTTCGACCCAGCAATACTGTTTCTCATTGGCGCCGCTTTGGTTTTTGCCTTTGTCGGCGCTAGAGTGATGAAGAGGATTGGTATTCCCCAGATTCTTGGATTCATGCTTACAGGGCTCATCCTGGGCGTAACAGGTGTGTTTGATGAATCCGTAAGGGGCGCACTCTTTCCCCTCGTTGAACTTGCACTTGGTCTGATTGGTTTCAATATTGGAGTTGAATTGAGAAAGGAAGTCTTCAGTGGACAGACCAGAAGAATGTCTATCATTCTCATGTCTGAGTCCATCTTGACCTTCCTCGTTGTGACATTCTTGGCTAATCTTGTAATTGGACAGCTACACATTGCTATAATCTTTGGAGCGCTGGCTAGTGCCACAGATCCCGCTTCCACTGTTATGGTGATTTGGGAGAGGAAGAGCAAGGGGAATCTCACTGATACTCTGATGTTTGTATTAGCTATGGATGACGTGATTGCCATTCTGCTAGCTAATGTATCGATATCTATTGCAGTTCTATTCTATTCAGCTCCTGGAGCAATTACGGCACTCGACGTAGTCATAGTATCGGCTTATGAGATAGCTGCTTCATCCGCAGCTGGAGTCCTTTTCGGAGCGGCAATGGTGTATTTCATCAATCGTGAAGATGATAGAAGACAGCTTCTTGAATTGGAGCTGGGCGTCATTATACTCCTTGTTGGGTTGATGTCATATCTGCATCTGAGTTCGATTCTCTCAAGTATGGTATTTGGATTCATAGTTGGGAACTACGTGAGTGCTGACAAAGACCCAGTAAGTCACACACTCCATGTTGTCATGTCACCGATTGTGATGATCTTCTTCGTCATTGTTGGTGCCTCAATCGATTTCTCCGTGGTGGCCAATGTCACAGTGGTTCTCCTGGCAGCACTCTATGTCGCAGGACGAACATTTTCCAAGTACTTTGGTGCATATGGAGGGGCAAAGGCCACAGGAACTCCAGCTCTCACGACGCGGTATCTTGGTCTTTGTCTGATGTCTCAGGCTGGCGTAGCAGTGGGACTCTCTCTGGTGGTAGAACAGAATCTTATCAGTATTGGACACGCTGACGCAATCTATTATGGCGTGCTCATCCTCAATGTACTAGTATTAACAACTATGATTCTCCAAATCTTTGGTCCTATCGCAGCCAGCGAAGGGCTGAAGCGTGCAGGTGAATACTCTGAGAACGCCTTTGTTCCTAGTAGCGAAGTCCCTTTTGGGACTTCTCTGCGACTTGAACCAGGCTCAGATAATGGCAATCCTGACAATGCGTCAGATTGGCCCTCGTCTGAACCTCCCCCGGAAGAGAATGACACGTGATTCTTATCAGATGGGAATGACATCAATCGCACATGAGTGAAGACAACTGTGTTAGAGATGAACCATGGCACATAATGTGCCGTGTCAAGAGTCAGACAGGCCATTGTGCAGCTGGACATAAAGAAGGTAACGAGATTCTATTCACTTCACAAGAGGTCAAAGGTAGAATATGCATCAGTGCTCTCTACTCGATTATTCCAAAGGTCTATGCAATGATGTACAACGCAAGGTTTCCATGGCTCAAGGACCAGTGTGTGGCCACACACGCATGCCCTGACGGGTTCAATCCTGTCATGTTCGAACTGATACGAAGGTCCCCGGATTAGACCACATACTCGTCATAGGTCCTCAATGGGAGGCTCATTGTAGAACTCTTCATTCTGCTCCATGAGAGGAGCGGATGCCCCCTTCATGTCCTCAAGGACGGCATCCTTTTCAGGACTATTGCTCATGTAGGTTATAGTTGACTACACAGTCTACAAGGAAGCGACCATGGCATGATGGCAGGAGTTGTCTAGTGCAAGCGAACAAGTAGATAACATCAAGGCATATTCAAAGGCTGTCAGCATCGTCCTCTTGGGAATGAAGTTGATTAGTTGGATAGCGGGCTCTTCAGGCAGCTATTGATATGGTGGACAGGAAGAGATGGAGGCGTCTGAGAAACTCTCGGCTTTGCTCCGGGAATACGAGGAGTACTGGGAGCAAGAGGAGAAGTCATTGGAGAGAGGCGAAGGAATCGAAGCCGCAGACTTTGACTGGTTGCGGCGTTTCCAGAAGAAGTCCAATGGGCTCTCTCCTCTATCCGATTCTGAGTCTCAGTACCTTCTGGAGCTTGGCAGGACATACCTCCTAGAGGGTCTAGTTCATCGAATGAGTGAATTGGCTAAGACCTACAGCTACGCGGACGGTCATCCACTCCCCGGCATGGACTTTTACTCTGGCTGGAGAATAGATGTCCCCAATCTCTCAGTGAGGGCCCACTTTGAGGCATACTCTCTCCGTCCTCTCCTTGCCCCCGATGAAAGGATTCTCTATCATGATGAAATCCAGATGGTAATGCGCAGGATGCCGAACTTCCGCATTGGCTGTATCTTCTTGACCAACAAACGGTTCTTCGTACTGGGGAGGCGGAATATGTACGACCCTCGAGAGCGCAGCGACATCCTTCAGCTCATCTATCCTGACATGGAGGAGAAGAGATACTTCCATGGTCTAGATTTCTTCGAGTTGGACCGTATACGAAAGTTGGTGACCAAGAAGAAGCGGATAGAGATGAAGTTCCACTGCACATATGCACTGATAAAGCCCACCATAATCCAAGGCCCCCTCTGGGTCAAGTTCGACCTTGGAGATAGGACTGAAGTCCAAACAGGAGAGATCAAGCTCTTAATGAGTCCTTCCCCATTTCCCGAAAAGTTCATCCTCGATGGCTATGACGAGAAGAAGAGGACTGCTCTTTTGTCTTCTTCAATCCAACGTGCGAGGGAGGCATTGGAGAGTCAGTCTGGCGAATAGAGGCTACTACAATACCCGAGCACTTACACGAGCCACGACAGGTGCCTTTCGGAGTCGCTCCACGTCCTCGACGCACTCTTCCTTGGGATAGGACTCATCCTTCCGCTCGTCTGTCTGAAGGGCGGCTTCAAGAATCGATAGGCACGCGTGTATCCAACTTTCATCAAACTCCTGAGATATCCACTCCACAAGACCTTTCTCAGATTGACCCAAATCCTGTCAATCTGGACGCATCTTCCCATGTCATAGAATACCTTATCGAGCAGGCGATTTGGCCTTGAACTCTAGAGGTCCTCATAGGGTGCTTCGTCGAAGTGATCCTCCTCCCTGCTCTCCATCAAAGGGGCAAATATGCCCTTCATATCCTCGAGTACAGCATCCTCTTCAGGCCGGTTGGTCATAATGGTGAGAGTTCTTCCATACCAACCGCATTCTAAACACAGATATGCGGGCTGAAAGGTTCCCAAAAAGCCCAAGTCGCGATAGGATGTCAGGTCGATTACTCTAGGGCTTTTACAGTTGGGGCAAATCACGATATCCGCGTCGACACCACGTCTTTTCAGCTCATCAAGTGCCTCTTTTACCATCTTCATTCTTTTAAGGTCACGAAGTTCCTTTCTCGAGAGCTGTCCAGTTGATTGTCTTTCCAAGTCCCAAGCCTCTTTGAGCTCGTCTTTCACGGGGCATATACACATTGTGCTTGCGTCAAGCATGTACTATAGGGCTCCGCGGTAGTCATGGTGCCAATAGATAAATCCGGATGTCTACTAGGCCAGATTGATGAAGATGGACGCAGTTCACTTCGTGAGGAGCATTGCTAGACACACTAGGAGCTGGCGTGACAGTGCTGTTGAGAGTCTACGCAAAGCAGGATGCACAGACCTGTCCTATAGGCCATCATCTGGTATGTCTGCCTTCGGATGGCTTTTGGCCCACCAGGCCGCAGTCTTTGATTATACTCTCAACATGCTGATCAAGAAAGAATCTCCCAAGAAACCAGACCTCTTTGCACTATACACTCCAGGAACTGAAGGAGAATGGGCCGGAACACCACTCAAAGAGATCGAGCAGTACTACGACTCGTGCGAACAGGACCTGATTGACTGGACAGAGCAAGCAGACGATGCAGAGCTCGAACGTGTGCTACAGGGAGAAGACATTCCAACGTTCTTTCAGGGAATGAGAGTCATCGACGTCATTGCCAATGCCTTTGTACACCTGAACCACCACAATGGTCACCTCAGCGCAATCAAGGGCGATTGGTCTAGTCCAGGTGAGAAGTGACTTCTTAAGCGGAGGCTAGATATTCCAAGAGGGTCTTGGGAATGAGCCGCGTCGAGGAGTGGAGCAGACAAATCGATGTGGTTCTAGTCGTCATTGCCATCGTGACACTCTCTGTGTCTCTGTGGATCTGGGTCATCGCTCTCCCCATCCCGAGAGAAACCGTCTTCTTGGCAGCAACAATCGCACTTGTGATATCCTTCGTACTTGTCATCAGTGTGGCTATCCTAGTAGTTCTTAGGCTACAGAGAAGGGTCACCACTCTTGAAGGAATCATCACGACAGGTGATGAGCCCGAAGCAGTCACAGAGGCAGAGCCAGCTATTGTCGTGACACTTTCAAACACTGAGCGTCGAGTAATCAACAAGCTAGAAGCAGCTGGCGGAATCATGACTCAGGATGAGTTAAGGCGTTCAACCGGTCTGAGTAAGTCCACGCTAAGTGTGACTCTCTCCAATCTCGAGAGAAAGTCCGTGGTTACACGCGAAACAAGTGGAAGAACAAAGATTGTGAATCTGATAAGAAGGGTCGAACGCTAGCCTGAAACCGCTATTCTATTGTACGGAACGATTTAGAGGCTTATACGTGCTGCTTTAACTCCCTAGAGCCTCTGTCACGGCGCTTGGCTGCACGGATTGAACGGTTCACTGAAAACTCCTATTATTGCCTGCTGCATGTTCCACACCAGCATAGACCAGAGGTTCGTATTAATGTATGTCACGAAGCTGAAAGTCTTAGCACTAGCAGTAGTCGCAAGTATCGGGCTTGTGAGTCTTCTTCCGTCATCAGGTTTCGCACTTCCAGACAGGCTGTATCGACCCACCCAGGTTGCAGAGCCTTTTACCGAGATGTTGCCTGGGGTATATGTGGCCTATGAGTGGTGGGAGGATGAAGGTCAAAACAAGGGCCGAGAAACGGGGCCTCTCTTTCCAGCTGAACCAGTCGAGCCCCCGATAGATGCCGGCATAGAGTTCACTGAAATCAGCGTCAATCCGACAGACCGGATAGACCTGGTTGAGTATCCGCCCTACCCTCTGATACACGTAGAAGACGTCCTTGGAAATCCCTACTGGATCCAGGAGGATATTACCTATGAATACTCCTACAACTGGTCTTTCTCGAATTTACTCGTTGCCGTCCTTCTAGACCCTGACGGCTCCTACATGAAGTGGCTCTCTGAGATTGCATGGTTCGATGTGCCGAAGCTAGTCCACTGGTGGGGATTCTTCTGGTGGCCCGAACCTGAGGCCCTTTCAGGAGATGAAGTGTTCATCTTCTCGTCCTTCTACCTATCAGAATACAGCTCAAGTTCATACTACAAAGCTGACTTCACATGGTACGACGAATCGATGAACGAAGTAGATCCAAACGATGTCATCCTGAACCTAGCGCCTGAGTATACTTGGGCCTCTTGGATGAACGAGTCATACGAACATGAGTATGATTGGTCGTACACGGGATATGGATTCGACATCAACGAGATGTTCGCTGACGACAATCGCACACACTGGATGAACCACTATTTCTCGGGATTGACCGCATTCAACGACCTCAACGACAATGGAATCATGGACATTGTCTACAAGAAGGTCGAGTATGATTTTGATGAAGATGGTGTAGTTGACTGGGCCTTCTTTGAGCTGGATGGAGAGGCCTCTGAGAACGTCTACGACTTCTACGCAGAGAGTGCAGAGATAGGGGACATCGTATTCCCAGAACTGAACTCAGATGGAGAAATCGAGTGGAGTGCAGAGGTTGTCAACATAAACGGAAACCTCATGACCTCATATCCACAACCAGTCTGGTTCGGTGGGTGCTGGGACATCGCCGAGCGCCCGATTGAATACGTAGAACCAGAAAGAATCCCGGTGACAGTTGACAGTCTAGAAATGGTCTATCGTTTCAAGGCGACAGATGAGGCTGCTGTTCTCAAAGTTGACCAACACATAGGAAACTTCAAGGATCCAGAAACTGGCTTCATTCTCCCTGAGGCCAACGGTCTTGGACTTGCCGCCAAATACTGGAGCTCCTTCTCAGGGTACACTATGAGGGGCGAACTCGATGATGGAACTGCCCTCTCAGCGACGACGTCTGCATCAGGAGAGGCTCCCCAAGGAGCTCTAAGATTCTTCTCCGAAAGTCGAGTGAGGACTTCTGTCGAGTTTGGTGGCACCTATGTCTGGGCAAAGGATGGGCTGACCTATGAAGTGGGGTCAGCAGTAATCCCCAATTACTACTACATCTTACCTCTCGAGTACGGAACACCTTCTGCAGACTTAGCCTACAGTCTCAATCGATGGTTTGGTCGTACGTACTACTACGTATCATGCTACGCCAAATGGGATGGCTACGCGATAACGCATGACCCGATTTTCTCCGTGTTTCCCCTCTCAGCTCCCGGGTCGGTGACTAAACTCATAGGCACAATAGTGAACACGTCCTTACTAGTTGGTGCCGTGGGCATAGTTGCCATTGCAGTTGTACTTGTGCGAGTAAATAGAGCGCGGAAGCCAATCTAGGAGCGGGGTCGCGCCCCCCCCGCTCCAACCTTCTTTTTTTTGGGGCACAAATCAGTCTTCCTAGTCACTTGGAGAGAGCACGCTCTCCAGACACGAGGTCAGAAAAGTCCGGGCCTCAGCAATATTCTCCCGGCGTCTATATGAAACCTCAACCGTCAGAGCCTTGTCGTAACCTCCTCTTAGGAGAGATCCTAAGACGGCCTGAAGGTCTATGACTCCCGTTCCAGGCTGCAGATACTTTCTACGACCACTTTCATCTAGGAGGCTACCATCACTGTCGCGGAAGTGAACGTTCAGAATCCGTGTATTGAAATCGTGAATCATCTGCTGAATCTCTGAACCGTTTATGTGCATGAATTCAAGGTCGATTGTGACTCCTAATGGTCGATCTTTGTTGGATTCAATCTGTTTCTTGATGAACCGGTCAACATCATTCAGATAGGGCACGTTCTCTATCGTCAAAGAGCAACCAGATTCTTCAGACAGGTCTAGCAAAGTACTGAACCTAGCTTGCCAGTCGATCTCTTGCATCAACTTCTTGTCAGGCGGATGGAACACGGCCACCTTGATTCCTAGCCTTTCGACAAATGGAAACACAGCTTGAATCACTCTGTTGAAATCGTCATCGTCGAAGGCTATGAGGAACTTAGGCAAGTGGATGGAATACGGATTTAGACTGAAATCATCTAGCGCCTGCTCAATTGTTCGTGTGACCCAGCTTGGTCTGTCGTCCATCCATAGCTCCACATTCTCATACCCCGCATCTCGAACCCTGACCAATGTACGAATCTGGTCCAAGAGGAGCCTCTCATTTGATGGATTTCCCCTGAGGCCTCCAATGGTCGAACAAGACACGAACAGCCAAATCACCATCTCACTGATATACCAGAATCTTCCGCATAGTAATAGGGGACCCCTCACAGTTTTGAAGATGATGCTATCTGTCTTTTGACTGGTAGAATGGGCGAAGAAGGGGGGTGAAAGAGCTGTCATCACCATACTACGTATCTCTTGTTCTACTTGCCTTCCTTCTCAGCCGCGTAGTAGACGCATGACTCAACACCCTCGCTTATCAGAGTACGTCTGCCCGCGACAAAGGTCACTATGGTGCTGAAGAACATCCCGATGAAGAAGAAGATGGTCCCGATACCTAATGCGACTGTTGTGCCAATCATACGCTCAACGATGAAGAACAAAGCATCACCAGAACCCACCATTGCCCTTATCCATGCCAGAGGGAATGTTCCCAGTGCCGCGATTATCGCCCCTAGTACGATTCCAAGGAACAACTTCTTTGGCGCCAGCGATAGAGGATTGGCCACAGGTATGCCGGGAGCCCCCTCAACCTTCTCTCCCTTTATCACGCTCACGATCTTGGAGAAGGACCCAGGAAGCATGAATGCAGTGAGTCTGAGATTCACCACGATTGTAATCAGAGCTAAGCCAATCCCTAGGAAAATCGTTGCCAGCCCAATTGCCTTACCAGGTCTGACGAGGGGCCCGTACGGCCCAATCACCCCATTGGCAAATAGCACTGCCAGTCCAAAGAAGGTAATCATCCAAAGTAGTCCAACTACAGCAAGGACAGGGACCCCTCTTGTGGTCGACAGAGGCGCCTCGATTTCAGGCACGTCAATCCCTGCAGATTCACCAACTGCCTTTCCGAGGTTGGTTCTCTGAGCTCTAATCCACTTGATGATGGTCAGGAGCCAGAAAGCAATCGAGAAAAGCATGGTTCCTATGCCTATGAACATCCAGTTCTCCCACAGGGGAGTTGGCATGTCTACACTCAGTCTGATGAAGGCGAGAGGAACGAGTCCAGTGGCAGTTATGATCATCCCCAAGTACGTGACCATCAAGTTCCATTTAGGAAACAGCTTCTGGAAATCATCTGTCTTGGATTCCTTTCCCGTGGCAATCTCAATGAGTCTGCCTGGAAGGACAAGGGCCTGCCTACTTAGATTAAGAACAATTGCTGCAAGTCCAAGTGCTATTCCACCAATCAGCAATGAAACACCAAGACCCTCAAGGGGTTCAGCTAGCACCTCAAAGGTGTGACCCAGGCCAGCATCTATGATGCCGGCTCCCGCTGCCATCCATCCAATGGCAAGAAAAACTGCAGCCAGCTCAACTAAAATCCCAATGACGAGTAGTTCCGTGAATACTCTAGCAAATAGCGGCGGATGCACCTCTGGTGGTTGCTTATTGATCTTCGCTAGACTCGTTCTGGCACTCTTCCCAGTAGCGCGAAGATTCATGACAATGGTTGCTATTGCAAATCCTATGCCGAGCTTCAGAATGCCCAGTCCAAAAAGGGGCACTATCTCTGCGTAGGCTAACAGCACTGCTTCAGTTGTCACTGCAGCAAGATAGACTGTAGAGTCTGTATCTCCGATTCTTCCCAGCTCTGCAATTGTCACCTGATTGAGCAATCTGAAGATGCCAACTACAAACGAAACTACGACAACTAAGAACCCGAGAATCAGAATCGACCTGTATCTCTTCACTAACCCGTCCATCAAGACTTCTAGACCCCCACATGAGTTTGCTTTCTATGATGCTAGGTACTCCACCCGATCACTTCTGGTTCAGGTGGAGTGCCTAAAACGTCTACTAGTTCATCATTGCATCAATGTCAGGCATTGGCACATTCGCCGCTTCGAATGCCTTCTTTAGTCCCTGTACGAACATGTTGCGGTTCTCTTCAGGCCACTGTTTCACGGCCGCGACGGTGTATTTCAAGTCCGCCTTGTTGATGTTCTCAGGAAGTTGTGGTCCAACCTTCGCTCTAGCAACCAGTATTGCACCCTTCTGCTCGGGTTCGAGCTTAGCGATGATATTCGTGCGGTCAGCGATGAATGGTGCCTTCTTCTTGTCATCAAGCTTTGAAATCGCCAACACGAGACCCTTTACTGACTCCACTCTCTGTGGCTCAGGTTGACCGGCTATCATCTTCAGACGTTCCGTAATCATCTGGATCCGCTGCTCTTGTGGAGCATCAGCCAGCATCTTGATCATGTCTTCCATATTTCAATCACTCTTCGAAAACTAATGCAATTGACTTAACAATTGTGAATTTCAATATAAGTCTTGTCGTCCTTCAATCCGCTTATTAGGGGAACGCACAACCCTACAGAATTGGTTGGCATCTATCTGCAGAAGAGCTGGAGGATCGAGTATTGGCAAGATATCGCTGCACTGTATGCAATTGGGTATACGATGAAACCGCTGAGGGAAAGAAGTTCCAGACACTGCCCCACTCCTACACGTGTCCAGTTTGTGGCGCTCCAAAGTCTGCATTCGTCCCGGAGGGAGTAAGCAAGGGTGATGAATCAATAGATACCACAGTTGCCGAAAAGATTGTTGAGCAGCTTGAAGCCTTCGGGGTCACCAGAGTCTATGGGATCCCCGGTGACTCAAATCTACCTCTAGTAGAGGCAATTAGGAAGAGTGGCCAGATTGACTTTGTATTGACGCGACACGAGGAAACTGCCGCTTTCATGGCCTCGGCACACGGGAAGATGACTGATGAACTGGGCGTGTGCATGTCTATCGCAGGTCCAGGCTCGACCAACTTGATCACGGGGTTGATGGACAGTGCAACAGATCGGAGCCCAGTACTTGCTCTTGTTGGGCAGGTCCCGGAGGTCTACTTAGGCAGTGAGGCCTTTCAAGAGATAGACCAGATTGAACTCTTCAGACCCTTCGCAGAATATGCGGAAACAGTCGCCAGATCCAATCAGGCTCTCAGACTCGTATTGATGGCAACCAAGTACGCTTTCAAGAAACCCGGGGTTTCCGTGCTAAGCACTCCAACAGACGTTCTTGTCGACAAGCTTCAAGATCCAATCATCTCACCCGAGAAGAGATTCTTTAGAACTGAAACCGAGGCATCGCATGAGGAGGTTGACAAGGCGGTCAAGATGATCAATGAGTGTTCCAAACCAGTTGTCTTTGGGGGATGGGGGGCCCGCCATTCAGGAGATCTACTGGTGAGGTTAGCAGAGAAGCTGAAGGCCCCGATTGCCACGACTTCGCGCGCCAAGGGCATAGTCAGTGAAATCCATCCACTTGCTGTTGGTGTCCTAGGATCCATAGGGATGAAGCATGCAGCCCAGGCAATCAGGGACAGTGACCTTGTTCTCATAGTAGGCTCTGGATTCAGACAGGCCAATCTCGTTCCAAGTGGAGTCAAGATCCTCCAGATTGACCACGACTCAACGCGAATCGGAAAGACGTTTGATGTCGACCTTGGACTTGTTGGGGATGCAGGAAAGGTCTTGCGGGAAATCACTGAGAGAGTTGAGGAGAAGCAGGAGAACAAGAAGTTCCTCAAGAAGGTTCAAGAGATCAGAGAGGAACACGAGACAGAACTTGCGGAATTCGCAAAAGACACAGCTACTCCCATTAGCCCTGGGTATCTCATCCAGGCGCTGAAGAGAACTGTTGACAAGAATGCCGTGATCACCGTGGATGTGGGAGACCACACCTACTGGTCGTTTGGCACGTTCATTACAGAGGGCCAGAGGTTCTACCTCTGTGCCAACATGGCAAGCATGGGATTCGCATTACCTGCAGCAATCTCTGCCGCTTTCAACTTCCCAGACAGGCAAATCGTATGCCTGACAGGTGATGGCGGCTTCGGTATGGTGATGGCAGATTTCACCACAGCAGTCAGGGAGAACCTTCCAATCAAGGTGATTGTGTTCAATGACAGTATGCTGAAGAACATCAAGAAGGAACAGAACCGTGACGGCTATCCTGAGTATGGCATCTTCTTTCCGAATCCTAGCTTTGCTGAGTTTGCCAAGTCATCAGGTGGTTTTGGTGTCCGAGTGGAGGATCCCATGAAGTTAGACGCAGCCCTAAAGGACGCATTCAAGTCTGACAAACCGGCTCTCGTTGAAGTTCTAGTTGATCCTGAGAAGATGAGGGCAAGTACTAGGAGAGTGGATTAGACAAAGCGGATTGCACAACACCAATAAGAAGCACGTGTCAGAAACGAAGTGAGGAGAGCGAAATGTCAGAAGATTCTGACGAAGATTCACGGTTTGGCCTGCTTATCCCTATAGTGGTCTTGCTAATCGTCATGATATATACTGGTGTGGTGTGGATACTCATACCGATTGGCGTACTCGTGATTGTTTTCTTCTCTGAGAGTTCAGAACGCCGGAGAATTGAGGCGAAACGACGCGATATTGACCATTGGAAGGCGCCCGAACCTGGAACGATAACTTCCGGCTATGTTCCGGAAAGCCCGACCCCTGATCCCAAGCCAATCTATGACAGACAGAAAAGAAAAGACGAAGGGGTTGCCTTTGGGACTTTGATTCCAATATTCATCATTGGCTGGCTATACGTTTCAACTAACTCGTGGGTCTTCTTGATACCATTGGCGGTCCTTGTTATCTCATTCTTGGGTAGCATAGTGAATAGTGCAAGGGGTCGTTCCGAAGTCAGAGATGAGATTCAGAAGGGTGACGCCCGCACTGTTCAGGACATAGCTAACAGAACAGGCATGCCTGAGGAAAGAGTAAGAAGACACATTGTCAGGGAGAAGAGAAGCGGTGCCGCTGATGTTTGGTTTGACCCGTCAACCGGTGAAACTACACCCTCCCCAGTTAGAGTTGCTGAACCCGAGTCAGCAGGCACTCCAACCGGTTGCAAGTACTGCGGCTTTGCTCTCAAATCCGAGGATCGATTCTGTCCTTATTGCGGTGCTCCTGTCATGGCAGGCTAATGGCCTCTCCGAGAACCCTCAATCAATTGAGCCACTCAGGAATCACCTTTAATACAGGGTACCATTTGCCACAAGTTGGAGCCGAATCACATGACCATGAGATATCGTATTGTCGCACGCGTATCAGAACTCAGAAGCGAATCACACTCGAAACCCTGCGGCTTGTATAAGCTTGGTGATGAGTTTGATCTCACCAAGGAAGAAGAGCGAGCCAAGGTCTGCAGGTGGGCGTACAACTCAATGTTCCCATTTCTCACAGTGCTCGAGTTCGGAGGAGCACTTCCCTGGGAGCCTGATCCACAGAAGGCATTTGTCGCCTGTCCTGACCCGCGTAATGTGGTTGTGTTCGAACTGGAGCGCAAGGAAGAGTTGGCAGAAGCCTAGGCCCTAAGCCGCCCAGAATCGTATTCCAAGTGCATGACCACAATCAACGCATCTTCCATCTGTATCTGTACCAGTGTTCTTAGACCTGAAGCCGCTTCTTTGATAGACTAGCTTCTTGCACCCGGGGCATATCGTATCTTCGAGTCCTCTCTGCCATACGTTCCCGATATAGACGTATTTCAGCCCCTGCTTCCATCCAATCTCTCTTCCCTTCAGTAGGACTTCGAGCGGAGTTTCCGGTTCTCTGTATTGGTAATGAGGATGGTATCGGTTCACGTGCCATGGAACATCCTGACCAAGCTCGTCGACAATGCGACCAGCTATCTCTAGGAGGCACTCCTCCTCATCACTCAGCCCTGGAACTACCAGTGTCGTGATCTCGATATGAATTCCCTTCTCCTTCATCTGTGATAGGTTCGCCCATACGTGTTCAACATCGATACCACAGATTCTCTTGACACCTTCAGTGCAACCCTTGACATCTACATTAGCCGCATCAAGCCCGGCGTCCACCATCAGATCGAGTGCTGTGGGTGTCATGTACCCATTTGTGACGATTGTGTTATAGAGCCCTCTGTTCCGAGCCTCTCTGAACACATCAATGTTCCATTCAAGCATCAGAGTGGCCGCCTCATTGAGCGAGATGGATGTTCCTTCGCTTCCTCCTGCAACTGCGAGATCCACAAATGTCTGAGGGCTCATGTAACGGGAGTTGGATGGTGATGGACTCGTCTTCGAAATGTGATGATTCTGACAGAATGAACATGTAGCATTGCATCGCCAACTCCCTACTGTGAGTGCCCTCGTACCAGGTGCGAAGTGAAAGAGTGGCTTCTTCTCGATTGGATTGTTGCTAAGTGATGAAACGTTTCCGTAGCATACTGTGTTTATGATTCCATTGACATTCACACGAGTGCCACAGAGTCCTTCAGCTCCCTCGCCGAGCAAGCATCGATGATTGCAGGTCATACATCTGACGCCATTGTTCTGAACGCGTTGGAGCCGACCTTTCTTGACGACTTCTTGTTCGAAATCCTTTAGCCTGAACATCACAAGCCTCTTTCAACCTTGACCGTTTTAGTTGTTGTCTAGCATCTTGGGTCCTAAAGCAGTGCAGCCAAAACCCATTTAGAATGGCGTGAATCTTGTTTCACGGTCCGACCCCGTGTACGAAAAGCGATAGGCTGGTTATCCTGATGCAAGGAGATAGGAGAACTGTTGTGGCTACCGCGATAGTCCTAATCCTGGTTTCATTAAGCTCTGCTAGCCTGCTCATAGTTGGATTTGGTTCTTACTTGAACTTCGAGAACCCATATAGCTATGTTCCCACAAGACCCCGATCATCGATTGCTGGCACTGGCATGATCCCTCTTGCCAATCATACAGTAGTGTTCGTGCTGGATGGAGTCAGAGCCGACACCTTCTATGAAACGAATAAGCCACACATTGAAGCTCTGAGTGACTGGGCCAACTACACAGATGCTGAGTGTTCTACTTTTCTGAGTCTAAGTCGTCCTGGACAAGGCGTGATCTCGTCAGGAGTGAACACAAGCGAGAGCCAAGTCATGAGCAATGATTATGAAGGGTTGTTTACCGGGGACTCTCTCTGGAGTACGGCCATCAGGAATGCTGCCACGACCGCAGTTGTTGGAAGTGACGGCTGGTCTGAGCTGTTCGAACCCTGGTTGGATTACTCCTTGACCTTCACAAACACGCACATCGGAGAAGCAACCTTACTCATCAACAAGACCGGTACAGAGTCCCATCAAGTTGCTCTCCCTAAATATCAGGACAGCCTGGTGGCTGAATATGCGCGTTTCGTCGTCGAGAGTCAGTTGCCCACGTTGATGGTGGTTCACTTCTCGGATACTGACACAGCAGGTCATGCCAACGGTACGACTAGTGAGTCCTACGTCAATGCGTTGAAGAATGAGGATACGTATATTGGAGAAGTGCTCGAGGCGCTTTCAGATGTAGGTGTATTGAACTCGACTCTGATTGTGATAACGTCCGACCATGGACAAATCGACGCTGTTCCGGGCAAGGGTCAACATGGAGGCACAGAGCCAGAGGTACTCCACATTCCTCTCCTTATTCGCGGCCCTGGTGTGAAGGCCGGACTTTACGAGTCGCCTGCTCATCAGAATTCGATTGCCCCTACTGTGGCCTCAATCATGGGCTGGGAGGTTCCATCCGACGCATCAGGTACAGTCCTATTTGACTGCATCAACTTCTCGTCATTGCAGGAAGCCATTTACCGGATCAATCTGGCACAGATTCGTCTTCGACAGGCTTCAGCAAGGGCCACAAAGATGGGCTACCTCGAGTCGATAGAGGACCAAATAGTCCAAGCCGGAAACTATCTCACCAATGCACTGCAGAACTTCGACGCCTCCGACTACTCTTCAGCCATCGCGGATGCTGTTTCGTCAGAGAGTGACTCTAGGACAGTCCTAAGTATCACTTGGGAAGCCAAGATTCAGCAAGAAGTGAGTTCACGAACAGGGTTTTCAGCGATTGTAATAGTTGTCCTTGCAGGCTTCGTGTTCTTCCTTGGTCGCAAGCCCAATTCTCCTCTGAGAAGGATTGGCGACAATCGTGTGGGGCTTGCAGCAACTATCATAGCAGCTGCAACCTATCTCGCCGTCTTCTACGTTGTAGTCGCGGTGAGTGGATGGACGTTCTCTGTCAGCACGATTGCAACCTCCGTAGAGGGCTATGTGTTGAAAGCGTTCCTTCCACCTCTGATTGGCATTGTGTTCGGCACGGCAATCGTGTTTCTTATGGAGCGACAACTCCGTGGAAGAGAGAAACCAGAAGAAGGGTTTGTCGCTAGGACATCTCAATTCATTGCCCTGACGATTCTGATTCAGTTCGGAGTTGTAATGTATTTCGTCATCAGGAACGGTCCAGGACTCCCATGGTATGCAACCGGTGTCGAGGAGCAGTTACTCTACTTCTTTCTGTGTATCTCTACCATTGCCTTTGTAGTCTATAGTATTGTTGTCATTCTTGTCGGGCTGTCCGTATCCCGCATCATGAAACGGTCACAGATAGATGCGTATTGAACATAGGCACTCGTAGGACTAGTCGGATGCAGAGGGGTCCGAGCTTGCTTCGCTTTCTGCTCGAGCTCTGAGCTCCTCGATTCTCGTTGTCACTAGGTTCTCATTCTCGATAGCTTCCATTATGATCTTGTAGACCCTTGCTTCTTCTAGTCCACAAGAGGTCATCTCGCTAGCCAGCTCTTCGAGCTCGAAACCGTCCGTCTTGTCAATCTTGATTATGCGCTCTTCTATGCACTTGGTCTTCCTCGGGAATCCCCTGAGCTCGGCCACCTTGTACTCCCTCAGAAGGCGACCATCCAAGATATCGTCGAAGAGTGTTTCGAATTGGATGATGGTCCAATCATCAAGGGTCCTGACTGGGGGTTCAGTGAACATGTTGTCAAACACAAATCCCACAGTTTCGGCGAACTCAACCATTCTCAATTCTTGACTCCTTGAGGGCGCCGACAATGAAATGAATGCGCAGATCAGGTTCTGAGTGGCCACTGTCCTGATGATGTCCGAAATCGGGGTCACAACCCAATCCTCTTGGTCGACGTCGAACTCAGACCGAAACGTGCTGATCGCACTGACGAATCCAGACACAAGACTCTCGTCCAGACCTCCCTTCACCATCTTCGAGAAAACCGGAATTCCAGTGTGTTTGTGCAGTACAATGACCCCAAGAAGGCTCCTTACGTCATCAAAGCGTCTCTTGACAGTCATCGCTTCGAGGTTTCTTTCTCTCTGCCTTCTGATATACACCCTGCGTCCAGCAAAACCAACCACAGCCGCCACAGCCAGTGCCAAGAACGGGAATAAGCGTTGGAATGTTCTTGTCAACACTCCAAGCTCACTGACAATTGGAACGAAGGTTGCTTCGAAAACGCCTCCCTCAAGCTCATGATTCTCTCTTGTGACATAGACTCTCAATGATGAAGTACCCTCAGCACTTGGCATTGTGATGCTAGCAGTGTACACGCCTGGACTTGTTTCAACCATTTCTTCGAGGAGGCCAGGCCCTAGTTCTGTGACTATCTGAAACTCAACTGTGGCTCCAGACACGGCAGTCCCCGTGTCCGAATCAATTACCCTCAGGCTCAGCGTTGTTGGTAGGCCCTCAGTTGCCGTTAGTCCTTGAACGTCGATTATCTGCATGGTGACATATTTGACAATAAGCGTGAAACCAACAGTCGAGTTCTGATAGTTCTCTAGATATGCCCTGAATGCAATCTGATAAGTGCCGGTATCAGGTGCTTCCACAGTGATATTGTAGAGGCCTCCTGTTAAATCGAGAAAGCTGTGAATGGAAAGACCCTCTGGTGGGCTCAACGCAAGTATCTGTGCGCCTGCCAGTCCATGGGACAGATCATCTTCAAGAGCGAACTGAATAGTATAATCTTGGTCTGCAGAGATGGTTGCCGTAGACGCATCCAAGACTAGGACTGTGGGTATCTCACTTACTGTGATTGTGAAGGTTGCGAAATGTGTTTCATGATTAGTTAGGTTAGCCTTCACAACCAACGTAAAGGTCCTCGCTGATGACAAATCCAAAAGAACTGAGTAGTAGCCATCAAGAACGTAGGTGGCATTGTCAAAGGTAAGTCCTGAAGTCGGAGTGACATCTACTACGCTTACGTCTGCTCCAGATAGTCCGTAACCGGTGCTATTCTCATACCTAACCACAAGCCGGTACGTGCTACCAAGGCGGGCAAAGTTTGAAGTCCCGTTTGTCATAGTGAGGTCGGTCCCTATCTCACCAACAATGAGCGTGAACGTGTCAGAACCATTGTAGTGATAGTTCTTTGAGGCCGTAAGTGTGACCGTATACGTTCCCGATTTCGTGCTGAACACTGTGACGAAGTAGTTTCCAGGGCTGCTGCTACTCTGATTAAGAAGACTCAATCCGCTTTCCGGCCCGGAGTAGTCCATGTGTATGGTAGCACCATCGACTCCAGGCCCCCCTTCTAGCTCGAATCGCATATCCACAGTAGCGTTCTCATAGAGTCCGACTTCGACTGGCAATCCGCCGACTGAAGTGAGTTGACATTCCGTTCGATATGTAGAAGTAATGACAAACTGGCATGACACGTTCTCAAAGTAGGGTCTTCAGGCATTGACGACTACGACGTATCGACCGGACCCAACCATAGACGTATCAAAGTCTGCCTCCCACCAGTTCCTCACAAGATTGGGGGAGAAGCCAATAGTTGAGGTTGACCAATTGCCCTCTATGACAGCAGAACCATCCATTAAGTAATCCCCATTGTCGTTGTCAACGTAATAGATCATGTTTGTAATCAGCTGACCAGTGTCTGCATTCACTTCTGATTGGTGAGGGGTGAGAGTTGCACTGTGATACATGTCAAATGAATAGTGTCCAAAAGCGATCTCAGTTCCGTTTGTCCACGCTACCTTGACTTGCCATTGCCCAGCTGTTGTATTGATACCACCAAGTGTGAAGGATGAGCCATTCACAACTCCGTTGCTCATCGTGATTACTGAGTCCATAGCCCAGACGGTTCCGTTGGGCATAGCCCACGACATGTTCACAGGTTCACCTTGGAGTGGAGTCGTGATGGGAGTACCTATCTCTACTTGGGTTCTAGTAACGTTGTCCACACCGAAGACCGTGCTCTCAATCCATTGCCCTATGCCCACGTCCCAAATCTGTACCGGCGTGTCCTTTGCGTAATTGGGTGCCTGGAGCCTTATCTCCCACCATCCAACACGGTCCAGAAGGCTAGTCGGTACTTCAATCAGCCCCGCACTCACGTTACACTGACTAGTGATATCGTTTAGAAGCGGGTCTAATACCGTGGCATTTTTCCAGTCCCTAGGATATCGGATGTCCTGGGTTAGATTCTCATAGCTTCCCGAAGATCCAACATAGGTGAAGAAAGCCAGGTCTGCACTCTGGCCCAATGTCACGGAATACGTGACTCCGTGCTTTGATGGATCTGTAGTCCAAGAGGCGTTTACATAGCGCTGAGACAGTACAGTGATCTCGTAGTCAAAGGATACTGTGGTATTAGATGTGACCTCGACCTGCAACGGGGTCTGTGTCCAGTGGCTCGGATTCGTGATCGATGCAGTCCCTTGCGAACCGAGGCCCGAAACTGCCCTCGACAAGGACTCCACATGAAAGACGAAGTCTACTTCTTCAAAACCGGGAGGAGTTGTGCTAGTAAACGAAATATCATCTAAGTCGAGTACTATTGATGCCGCGTTGGCTTCTCCATCAGGAAATCCATCGTCATCGTAGTCTCTGTCAGCATAGAGCACCAAATCATTGTATTCTATAAGCAGTCCTATCTCGAGCTGGAAGTTGGCCGGAGCTCCAGGAAGATTGACGTGAAGGTCACTTATTGTGTACCAAGTATTCCTAGAGTCAAGTGTGAGCAGACTCAGATAGTAGCCATCGGTGTGCACCCATATTATGAGTTCAGGATCACCATTCAGTGGGTCTAGATCGTCACCTTCAGGATCGATTGGGCCACTGTTCAGTCGAAAGTCTAAACTCAGATAGAAGTCCTCAGCATATGGATTGTTGTTTATGGTCTGACTCCACAGAATCTCGGTATTTGCAAAATGCGTGTAACGTACTCCAAAGGACGGATGGTTATAGTACTCGCCCGTGTTATTCGTGGAAATACATCCTTCCACATCGTTGTGCTTTGTGCTTGTTTTCCTCCACTTGGATCGTATGTAGAACCAACCCAGGGCGAAGTACCATCCTCAAAGGTACCATTAAGTGCATAGAGCCGCCTGAGGTTCTCCACCTCGACACCCGCTTGACTTGCGAACCAACCATTCCCCTCATCGATTCTGACATTGGTCTTGACATTTGTCCCGGTGTCAGTTCTTGCACGCAGAGTATCGGACACGAGATACCCCGTTTCTTTCACCTCAACCGGGTCGAGAATACCGTCCTGAGTTTCCTGTGAAATCGTGAACGTCTTCTCACCCACTCTTTCAAGCTCTGGATTGATGTTTCGAACAGTCTGTTGGGGAGGTGAGTTAACTGATGACGCATCAGGGTCTAGGAAAGGCACTGCGTCCGGGTCCGTCGTCGCGAGAGATCCAAGGAGCAGGATGACAAGGAGTCCAATGACTGCATGCTTTCCTATTCTCATCACGTTAGCCTCGAGAGAGTGGTTGAGGACTGCCACCTTGACCATGACGGAGTCGTATGACGTTCCAAGACAAGGCAGCCGTCGGTGCGTAGGATGATTCATTTCGACTTCGATATTGGCACCAAACGCGTGTTCACGAAGTCTTCCAACTCTCTTGCTTTCTCAGGAATCATATTACCATATTTAGGACGGACTTTCCTGTATAGCTTGTATACGACACTGAAGGTTCCTTCATCTTCTTCCAGCTCCCATCTTCCCACAATCTCTCCGTCAATCCAGATTGAGGGACGAATCTCGCCTGATGTGTTGGTAGCCTTGGTGGCAATGGTTGTGGGTATGGACACATCCGGAGGCCAGTAATGTTCTCTCAGATGTGGAAGGAGCTTCGACCGATTATCATTGCTCAAGTACCAAGTCCGATCGATGAATGCTTTAGCAAGGTGGTCTTCATACGGGAGAAACCAGACCACCGGCTTGGAAGGGGTCTCGAGTGATTTAGCAATCTCAAAGTCGTCTGGTGCCATGAACATCTTTTCTGCCATGGTTTCGACTTCCACAATCTCGTCAGACAGTGACTCAATCGTGGCCCTTGCCTTGGTCTTTGTTATTGGCAACCACTAGGCAACATCATCGAGACAAACCGGTCCGAACCTGGTGACATAGAGGCGAATCACTTCTGTAATCGCAGCCTCCTCGGAGATATCTTGGTGAGTAAAGCCTCGAACCCATTTCTCAACGAGGGCATAGGCTGTGGTCGGATTTCGGGCATGACTTGCAGTGGCTCTGATTACTTTACCTGTGGTGGCTGCAAGCGTGAAGAGAGGTCGAATCTTTCTCGCATGGTCAGGAAGTAGTTTCTTTATCTCCCTCATCGTCTTGGGTCCATCCTCTAGGACTCCAAGCACACTATCCGTCAGCGATTGTAAGTCCTGATCACTGAGATCTCTGATGTCGGGATGCTGGCGCGTTCTCTTGTAAAGAAATGGTCCTGTAGCCCGTATCAACAAGGATAGGTTGTCCACATGTACAACGTGAACTGTGGCCCGGAAGGCATTCAATCGGACCAGACGGTCACCGTTGTTGAGTGACCTGAAGACCGCTACTGCATCGTAGTCTCCAATTCTCGCCCAGACCGAAAGATAGGGTGTCCAGTAATCCGTGGAATGCAGTCCTAGCTGCTCTTTTGCAGCGCGGTAGAAGTCTGGTTTGTCTGTGTCTAGTGCGTACTGCTTGCGCATGTGGTTTATTCGGATCTGCTCTATGGTCAGGTTGGTGATAGGAGCAACCTCCTCTACTGGTCCAAGTCTGACGTTCGAACATATCAAAAGAACGGTTCGCTTTGAGAGTGTGAAATGGGGCAGACCAATGTCGCAACCCTCATGTACACTGTATTGTCAAAACCCACTAGCTGGTTGTTCCCCGACAGCCCAGACTTTGGGGTCCATGCCTTTGCTTGGGATGCACTTTTGGATCATCCACAGGATGGGAGGACTACCTTGCAGCACCTACAATCAGTAGGATAATGCCCAGTCCGAGAAGAATCAACATCAACTCGGAGAAGATGTAGCCGCCTAGGTCAATCGAGTATATGTTGAGCATATAGAAGTAGGCAGCAATCTCAGGCAGCAAAACTAGCGCATTCAAAATCAAGGGCAGAATCCCCAAGATTATGAGGATGAGTCCAAATAACGCGAGACCTTTACCCATGTCAGTTTCCACTCCATGTGGTTGTAACCAGCTTACATCCGTACCATAAATAGCTGTGGGAGATAAAATGAGGGACTATTTCCACGTATTACATGAGCGAAGTGCGCCAGAACCGCTATTCAATCACGGAGAATGCAGTTTCACCAGTTACCGCCCTAGAGTGTCCGCGAATCTCCATGATTCTCGCACCGAATCCGCCAACAGTCGCACTGAAGAACCACAATTGATGAATCACTGCCATCGAAGGCGTCCAAGACAAGGGACTCCAACCGAGAAATGGCCCGATGAGTCCCCACAAGTAATAGTCGGCAGCCACTGAGAGGAATAGGAATACAACTCCTGCAGTCATTCCCTTCACAAGAGAACACATCTGGAATCTGAGGTTACATCCACCCCCGACCAAGTTACGATATGTAATTGGGATGACAGTGACTGGGACACCCACTAGGAAGGGAGTCCAATAGGACGAAGGTCCAACTAGCTGGCCAAGGAAGATTCCGATTATCAAAAGAATAGGGAACAGCACAATCCAGTACTTCAGAATCCATAGCCAGGTTTCAATGTCAGATCGATCAATCATTCCTCTTCATCATTCCAGAGCCATAATTGATACTAATGACTTCTTGGTTTAGGGCTCTTCTGGCTGATACAGACTTCATCATTTCATTGCGATTGAGGCTCTCAAAATCCAATGACAACCTTTCTTGCTGCACCTTTCTCGTAGAACAAGACCTGTTCAGCTTCAGTAACGAGACCAAAGCCTCCAAGAAATGGTGGCCTGTCCTCGTCAGTGACTCTTAGGCGTAGGTATGTGCTCTTTGCGATTACCAAGAAGAGGTCGTGTGTCACACAGGTGTGGAGAAGTCCCGGTTCGGTCCCTCTTGGAATACCAATAGTTCCCTTGAGAAGCCTGTTCTTGAATTCTCCGAAAGGCTCGATGCCTTCTTGTGGAAACAGTCCATCAGCCCAGTCGTTCACGAAGCTTGCCACTCCGACTCCGTCATCTCCAACCCTATTCCAAAGCTCCAGGTCAATGACACGGGGTCCAATGAGGAGACCAAAGGACTTCACACGTTTTACCGTACCACCAATATCTCGAAACCCCTCGGCGATAGACTCAGCTGTCTGACGGCAACGAGGTATGAAGCTATGAAGTATCTGGATGTCCAACTCAACTGGAATCCTTTTGCCAAACTCCCTTGCCATGTCATGTCCCAGTTCCGTGATTCCTGTTTCAGCCATCTCATCAAAGGTTCTGATGACTTCCCTATGAGAGCGTCTTATGGCTAGCAACGCTGGAGAACTGTTCTTGACATTGGCAAGCCAGATGAGTAAGTTTCTTGCATTCTCGAGCCAATCCAGGTTCCGCCAATTCATTTCAACTTCTATCAACATAAGGGCCTCCCAGTCTGGTGAAACCGAGGAGCATGAAGTCCATTTCGGGCTTATTTCACTTGGGTATGGATTGAATTCGGGAGGCAGGAGCTCCGAGAGTAGTGCTCCAACTCGTTTCTATCTTGGAAACCTCATCCTGTCATTGTGAAAGACGTTAGGTGCGTAGGTTCTCGGCCACTCAGGCTTGTTGTCAAGTATCTTTTCTATCTGCTCCAGAACATCATTGGACAACCGGACATCCGATGCCCCTGCATTATCGATGACATGTTCAGGTTTCGTTGCGCCAACAATCGCTGCAGAGATCTCTGGCCGTCTGAGTATCCATGCAAGTGCTAGTTGACTCATTGTGATATCAAGGGAAGTGGCAATCTCTCCTAGGCGCTTCATCTTTGAGAGAGTCTGCTCATCCAAGTACTTCAAGAACCCGCTATCACGACTCCCCCTACTGCCTTCTGGGATTCCGTCATTATACTTCCCAGTAAGAATCCCCTGGTAAAGCGGGCTCCAAACGGTGAAGCCCATCTCATGCGTCTTGGCAACTGGCATAATCTCTAGCTCGATATGTCTGAAGAGCATGTTATACATTGGTTGGTCTACGATTGGTTGGTGGGCGCCCATGTCTTTTGCTACGGCATTGACTCGTTCCAACTGAGCCGCCGTCCATGTCGACGTGCCCCAATAGTGGACACTACCGTTTCGTATGAGATCGTCCAGAACTGCAACTGTTTCCTTCATCGGTGTTGTATAGTCATATCGATGCATGTAGTAGATGTCAATGTAGTCTAGATCCAGACGTTGTAGGGTGCCATCAATTGCATTCATGATGTTCTTCCTGTTCAGACCCCAATCAGTGATGGCGTCGCTAGTGGGCCAAAACACCTTGCTGGATATGACGATATTCTTTCGGTCAATCGTTTCTTCTGCCAGCCACTCGCCAATCTCTTGCTCGGCCCTTCCCCCGGCGTAGGCCTCGGCAGAATCTATGAAGTTGATGCCCTGTTCCACGGCAGTAGTCATGCACTTCTTGGCCACTTTGTTGTCAACAGTCCCACCATAGGTGAGCCAAGAGCCCAGAGATATCTCACTTATCTTCAGTCCACTCTTCCCTACTTTTCGATACTTCACCGGATTTCCTCCGATGTCTTCCCAAGTCAAGCTTAACTATATTAAAGATACTATATGTGAGGAAAAGTCGATGCATCGCTCCAACCGACACCAAGCAGTTGAAACCTAGGCGCTCTCAAGAAAGGCTATTGTTCGATTGAACAGCTCATCCTTGACCATCTCGTCTTGCATGATTGCGTGACCTGCTCCTTCTGCAATCCACACCTCTTTCTTCTCAGAGGAAACTCCTTCACAGATCCTCTCTGGACTGTCCCTTGATACACTCTTGTCCGCAGATCCTTGTACCACCAGCACTGGACATGTGACTCTTCCAAGACCTTTCTTTGCACGCTTCATACCGTCACGTACAGCGAGCCCAATACTAGGGGGGATCCAATCATATCCTATCCATCCCTGTTCTACTAGACTATCCGATGGACGAGTTGGGTATCTATCAGGAATTGCACGCCTCAGGAGAGGTATCTTACTTATGACTGGCAACAACGGTAGTAGACGACTCTTGACCGAGAGTGCAGCGGCCCATGTTACTATCCCATCAATCTCTCTGCTCTCAGATGCCAAAAACAAAGTCAGTATTCCCCCGAGGCTGTGGCCAACGACGAATATTCGATTACAGTCTTCCTTCAGCTTGTTGACACCCTCAAGGGCATTTTCAAACCAGTCATCGAACGTAATTCCGTAGAGGTCTTCCGGCTTTGTTCCGTACCCATTCAAGGCAGGCAACCAGACCGTCATTCCAGTCCTTGTGTGCAAGACCTCAGCAAACTCTTTCAAATCCCAGGTGGTTCCCCCCCCGCCCCCGTGAAGCAGAAGGCAACCTGTAGTCGTACCCTTGATGAAGAGCGGTTCTGCTCCTGGCATATACTCACTGTTCACGCAATCCCACTTCCGCCGGCGGAATCTCCACTTGTTTCAACAACTCGAAATCTGGATCGATATCTATGTAGCGAAGTATGAAGGCGGCAACTAGAAGGAACGGTGCGAAGACAGGACCCCACCACATCAGACCCCATAGTTCAGCACCAGTCAAAGTCACTGATAGGTTCATGAACCAACCGAGGAGCACGGATGAGGCCGCTTGGAACACGTTCAAGGGCACACCGATGAAACCAGTGTATATCCCTGCCCGGCTCTCGCCAGTGATTATCTCGTCGACTTGGGCAATGTCGGCCGGAACGACATAGCTCATGAGGTAGTAGATGGCCATGCCAGCGCCTAGTGGTGCAAAGAGCATGATTGCGGCTGCTGTGTAGCCAATCAGTTCTCCAATTCCTCGCAAGAAGGGTGTGAGTGGTGTCAAGACAGCCAAGAGGGCTAGCCCGATCATCAGGGACTTCTTCTTACCCAGGCGCCGGATTCCTGCGAGCCACAAATAGAAGAATACCATTGTGGATCCCAGCATGGTCAGAGCAGGCGGCATCAAAGCCTCTATCGTGTTGAGGAGAAGGACTTGCTGAATGAAACCAACCAACTGCTGAGTGATTGCTATGAATGTGAAGGAAAGGAATCCCACTGCGAGGGTCCATCCAACGAAAGTACGGTTGCTCACTGCGATTCTGGTTTCTTCTCTTAGGCTCCGCTTCACTGGTAGGATGCCCTCTCGCTCCCTTATCACGGTCATCGATGGCATCATGAACAGAAGGGTGATGCCACAGAAGAGCAACAAGACTGTCAGCCCGGTATCACTCAACCGCTGAATGGGTTCCGTCACAAACAACAACGAGGTCATGAATCCGAGAATGGCGCCACCAGAATCCCCTGCGAAATTGAATGTGTTCATCAGACCGGACACAAACGATCTTTCTTCATCATCAGTGATCTCAGGGAGCCAAGCTTGGTGAGCTGTCATCGTGAAGGCGTAGAAAAACTTGAACAGACACAACATGGTCAGGTAGTATGCAAAGACAACTAGCTCGAGGGCCGGGTCGGCTGTATCAAGGAACCAATTGGGCACGAACAGAAGAAAGCCGGAAACTACGATACCCGGTGTGCCTACGATGACAAACGGCTTTCGTCTGCCCCAGCGGGTCTTCAGGCCGTCGCTATAGTACCCGACCAACCAATGAGTGAGCCCAATGACGATATATGATGCTGCTAGAGAGATGCCGTTCAGAAGCCAATTGAGTTCAAACCTTGTTCCGTAGACGTAGAAGACGGTTATAGTTATCATTGTCATTAGGAAGGAGGGCCCGAATCTGCCCATCGAGTAACCCACTTTCTTGTATAGTCGCAGCATAGTCAACACACCTAGCTCAATACCTGAGAGAAACTGGCCTGTCCTGAACTGTGGGGTCCGATATAAGAGTGAGCCGCCTAAGAAATGTCCTGCCAAACCTATTGTCTTAAATGTCAATCTGTGTCCTGTTGCGCTGAGGCAGTCAAATGACAGATAATGTCGAAAAAGTCTACAATGCTTTCGCCCAAGCCGAAAAACCCCTCAGGGCTGGAGACGTGGCGGAGATGACTGGTGTCGCAAAGCCAGAAGTGTCAAAGATCATAAAGACACTTCAAAAGGAAGGTAGGCTCACGTCTCCAAAGAGATGCTACTACGCTCTACCATAGATTGACCACATGTCTGAACCATACTTCTGCGACGGTACCTTGCAGAAACGGCACAGTGATATCTGAGTCCCTGTTCTGCCACCATATGCACGAAGTTGAAGAACAGGGCTTCAGAGCCGAAACCCCAATCTACTTTGACCAAGACACGAGTCTTTCCTATCTGGATGGCGTGGTAGCAGTCATCGGATACGGCAATCAAGGAAGAGCTCAAGCACAGAATCTAAGAGAGAGCGGTGTTGATGTCGTCATAGGCAACATTCATGACGGATTGTGGAACGCCGCAGTGGCTGACGGTTTTGAAGTGTTTGAGATCAAGGATGCCGTTGAGAAAGCCCGTGTTGTCCTATTTCTAGTACCTGACGAAGTACAACCTCAGGTGTTCGAGGAGAGCATATTGCCGGCATTGACACCCGATACGGTTCTGTGTTTTGCCTCTGGCTACAACATAACTTTTGGAATGATTGAGCCGCCGGACACGATCGATACGGTCCTGGTCGCACCTCGAATGATAGGCGCTGGCGTCAGACAAGCATATCTTGAGAATCGAGGATTCTATGCCTTCATGGCTGTTCACAACGACCACTCTGGCCAGGCAAGACAGATGGCACTTGCAATTGCGAAGGGGATAGGTGCCACCAAAACCGGCGGTGCCGTCCTTGAGTTAACGTTCAGGCAGGAAGCCGAGCTCGACTTATTCAACGAGCAGGCGTTCGGTCCAGCGTTCGGACAGGTCCTCACATCGGCAGTTGATGTGGCCATCGAGGCCGGCTACCCTCCAGAGGCCGTTCTTATTGAACTCTATATGTCTGGAGAGTTGGCCTACACAATTGGGAAGATTGCAGAGATGGGTACTCTGAAGCAGCTAGAACTTCACTCTCCCTGCAGTCAGTATGGTAGTATGTCCCGAGGCATTAGGTATGCAAATCCTGAACTACGTGAGCAGATGCGTACAACCCTGACAGAGATTCAGGATGGCTCGTTCGCTCAGGAGTTCACAGAGGAATATGGCAGGAACCTAGAAACGCTGAGGGACATGAAGGAAATGGCTCGAGACATGCCAATTGTGGTCTTGGATGAAACTGTTCGCAAAAACCTTCGCCAGTAGAAAAAGCCTTTGCGAGTTTGGTCCTCCGGATGGAAAGGTTTGTTAGACGATATGCCACGATGGCTAGCAACCGAGTTATTGGTGATAGATTTGACCTGCTATTTTAGACACATCGGACGTCTTCTCGAGGATATAGGTGTGGAAGTTACGAAAGAGAACAAGCGTGACATTGACAGGAGGATCCACGAGCTGGTCGGCGTAGACTACAAGGACTGTCCCAAGGCTTGGAAGGCAGTGAAGCAGAGAATGGCAGAAGACGAGGATGGGTTCGTTAGTTCTCTCAGGAACGTTCTGTCTGCCTATGCATAGACTACCAGGTTAGAAGGGTGGAGGGTATAGAAGCATAGCATTCAGGTATACTATACCAAAGAGAAGCAACGCTAAGATTATGACTGTGATGAGCATCTCCACAATTCTATTCTCAGTCTTTAGATACGGCCACATGAATCCCACTTCTCGCCTATAGTCCTGATACTCGTTCTCAAAGACGTTCGATAGATGCAACTCTTCTACGATTGCTAAGACGACGTAGGCGAACAGCGTGGCAAACCACACTAGCAAGGTTTCCGTTGGACCTAGGAAGCCCATCCCGAATGTGTTGGTTATGATCCAATAGCTGCGAGTCGTGAGTGTCATGGTAAACAGTATGACGCCCAGATACTGTGGGTGTCTAACAAGACCGTAAGGGCCAGTCTTGACCAGACCTTCGTGCTTGCTCCCTCTGAGATGTAGAACTGAGTACACGACCACAGCAACACCAATTATCGCAGTGGCTAATTCCCAGACAAATCCGCCAAAGAACAGGGAGATGAGTGCCCCAAAGAAGGTCATCGGGGAAGATGTGAACATCAAAGCTAGATAGCTCAAGAGCGGAATCGTCATCAATCCTCCCCAAATTGCCATTGGTGGAATAGACTGTATGAGTGGCAGTATGGCCGCAATGACGGTGGTCACACGTGATTTGACTGCGTCAGAATTGTCAACATCAGGTTCCAACTGACCTGCTTGAACTTCAGAGGCGCGAGAAGTGCTTGGCTTAGTACTCTCAGTTGGGTCGATTGCTTCATCGTCTACCATCGCTGAAACTCCTGCGGTTTCAATTGTGGACAACTGTCAATAGTATAGTCGGCTGAGCATAACAAGTTGATTCTCAACGCATTTTGGACTGGCTTGAAACCTGAGTTCTGCCGACGAAAGTTGGTGATTCTCTTTGTGAGAATCAGTTCTCTTCTGTTTCAGATACTTGAACAGTCTGTTCTTTGCCCTCAGTGAGGCGTTCTTCTCGCGCTCGAATAACCTTGTCTGAATCAACGAACCCCTTATACAAGAGCAACACACCGACGACCTCTCCCAAGTAGAGAACATTTCCGAACTCTGCTCCAGATCTAGCAATTGCTCCTGCTACAGAAATAGCAAGACCGCCCAAGGCAATCCATAGGTTGAACTGGAATCGGGTCTTCAAGAAGGAGAGAAACGCAACGCCGATCAAAAGGATTGCTCCTGTTACTGACATGAATGGCGAGAAGTTTCTCACATGTTGAGCCATTGCATGCCCTGCAACAGCAATCCCTGCCACGAAATTGTCTGTATTGACTTCTGCAACAGCTGCGTAGGACCCCATCCACAGCGTCATGATTACGGCAAACACCAAGTAGATGTGTCCATGAAGTATCTTCCTATCATTCTCAGTCCTATTCCTCCCTAGTAGAAACGCGGCGATAATCAGTACGGAGTAAGTACCTAGACCGGCAATGGGGTATTCCATAACTCCGAAAAGCATAGCCGAGTAGTCAGTGATTGTACTCAGTGTCATCGTCCAAGAGAAGAATCCAATTGTTCCGAGGATTATCGCATCGATAGCAAGAAGCCCTCTTGTGGAGAAGACGTTCTTCTGCAGAACCAAATACAATGCCCCAGCGCCCATCACAGCCACCTGAGATGCGGAGAGGACCAAGTAGATTCGGTAGATTTCAACACTCCACCCCACAAACTCGGATATTGTTTCGAATCCTGCTGTCACTGTGAACATGACTAGCGAAATGAACCAGATCAACTGGTAGATTCTCTTTCTACGTTGCCATTGGTTCAGTAGTAGGACAGCGAATAATGCCGAAACTACCGTCGTTATCAGCGGAAAGACGGACATTATGGTCTGCATCTACTTGTGCACCTGGGTCCGTCCGCAACTCACAGCTTAATAAGATGTAATCACGTGTGTGTCGCAACACGGTGCTACACGAATGAAGCGACAGCGGCGTCAAGAAACCCCTTCAACAGTACAGAACGACCACCAAGCTGACTTGATGCAGCAGCTTATGAGAGTCTTCGGACTCACGGTAAACGATGCACGGATTTACCAGGCGATGCTCAAAGGAGAATCATTCACCGCACGAGAGATAAGCGAGGCAGTAGGAGTCCATCGTACGAGAGTATACGACAACCTAAGAAGACTTGAGAACAAGAAGCTGATAGCTCAGATAGATTCAGAGCCGCTTCGATTCAGTGTCCTGCTACCAATGGAGAGTCTTGCACACAGAACGCAAATCCTAGCCGAAGAGTTCGATCAACGCATTGCTGAGGCTGAGAGTCTTGGAAGGCTTCTCACATCTCTGAGGGTTTCCAATACCAGGATTTCCAAAGAATCAGAAACAAGAATTGTACAGATTGACGAAGTAGTTTCAGTAATTCGAGATGTCCTCCAAAGTACAAAAGAAAGAGTCTGGGTGTGCAAGCGCACCGCTGGCGGCGTTGTTGATTGGTTTGCACTGGCTACCGAACTCGAGGAACTTCTCGCCTTGGGTGTTGATATCCGTTTTCTTTCGGACCGACCTATTCGAACTCGTTTTCAATCAAGGAGTTCACAGGCCATTGAATTCTCATTTGCGATCATAGATGATAAGTTAATGACATTCTCTTCTTCTGGGCAGACACTTGACACAATGATGATTGTATCTGATCAAGGCTACGTGAGATTCCTTGCTAACACGTTCATGCAATGGTGGACAACTGCCAAAGAAATAGGGTAGAAGGACTCAGAAGCAGGCGGCAAGGAGTCCACCCTCTGGTTCCTTGACAGGCGAAATGAATCACCCCTTGGAAACAGTGATCTCGGGTGCGACCGGCTCAGTAAGACAATAGTAGGCTGGACATCTTTCCAATGTGATTTGGTGTATCTTTTCGACCTCCTCATCGCTCGCTTCAGTCTTAGCGGATAGGTCCAGGGTCATCTTCCTTAGAATTGGATTATCAGTCAGACCGAAGCTATTTGACATGTCTAAGTCCGCCTCGACTTTGATCGTAAGTTCCTCAAGTACAACATCCTCTTTAGCAGCCCATTTCGCAAACGTTGCAGCAAAGCAGGATGCAATGCCGAAAAGGCAATACTGTATCGGGTTCACTGACATCCCGCCTCCTCCAAGGAAGGAAGGTTCATCGGCGTAGAGAATTATCCTTCCATTCTCATATTTGAGTTCGGATTCAAATTGAGGCCCTTTTGCTCCCAATCTCCATACACCCTCGACTTTCAAAGACTTAAGAGCTGCTTCTGGGTCCTTCTTAGCTTCTTCAACAGTGCGGTCGAAATTGTCTAGATTGACTCTATTCACTTCCATTCTATCAACCTCCAATTGCACTCTTCTTCAGCAAACTTGCATCAAGACCTCGATACCGCAGGCAGCACTCTTGCTGAAGCGACTAATAAGTTGCAATTCCTTCCAATACACTCGATTTTGGTTAAAAAACGTACGTTATTCTTGTAGTTCCCGGAGGGAAGAAGAATCGAAGCTCTGGAGGGAGTGAACGGGATGCCGGATCTCCATCTGGAAACATCAAAGGAAGTCTTGTTCAATCGTGAGTGCGCCCATACACAACAACCTGCCAAATTCCCTTCTCGTGATAGAACCGCCGCTCAAAGCCCATATCAAGAAGAATTGACTCGACAATCTCCGGGGGATGCACAAAAGTGCGAAATGGATTTCGTTGAGCCCGAAAGTAGAGATTCTCGAGCGCAGTAGCAATCTTTGCCCGCCAAGTATCTCGCGGATATACAACCCCGTAAATCCTTCTGGCAAGCACTGATGACGTTCTCACTAATGCGTCCACATCATGGTAACAACAGATTACTCGGTCCAGAGTGACAATATCGCTTTCCGGAATGTCTGCCGCCTTGTCCACAAAGTTGCCATGTATGTGACTTATACGGTCGGCGTGGTTCTGGCGATTCGCTTCTTCTTTTGTAGCTTCGACATATGCCTGCGATGCTTCCGCGTTGATGCAACTACTCACACCAGCCTGAAGCAATTCGTGCTGAATGGCGCCTACTCCACCTCCAACATCCAGTAGAGTCATTCCGTCAACACCTTCTGCCTTTAGTGCGTCAATCAGAATACGAGTTGTTTCGTCTGGGCCGTCTTTGCGGTATTTCTCAAGCTCTTTTGCGGCCTTCTTCCGATCAAACTTGGACTCGATTCCCTGACATTGGCTGCAGCTCATGTCTACGCTCCACTCTAGAGTACGATTCTCAATTGGTGTATTCCAGTGGATAGGCTTGAATCCTTTTGCCTCTTGTGGAAGAGCCTAACTTGAGTGCTAGGATTCGATGGGGCTCATAACACAGAAATGCAGACTACTCAATGAATTCAGCGACTCCGCGCGTGAGTACCGGAACCCCTTTTGCATCCCTTGTTTCGAAATGAACAACTTGAATTCCTGCTTCTTTGGTTCCAGCATCATAGACCTCAGTCGTCACGGTCTGGCCCATGAGTACCGGTCTTGAGAAGCGAACCTTCATCCTCTTTAGCTGTCTTGGATCTCCTCCAAGGAGTTTGTCCACAATCGTTTGCGATGCAAGAGCCATCGTACATAGACCATGGAGGATAGCACTAGGAATTCCGACGCTTCTGGCAATCTCATCACTGATGTGGATTGGATTGTGGTCACCTGAAGCCTCCGCGTATCTCACACCTTGATCATCACTGACCATGACTGCCCCTTCAGCTAGTTTCTTTCTCTGTTCGCCCGCAACTGGTGGCTGACCAGGTTTCTTCTCACCTTGTTTCTTCTTGCCTCTGACCATCAACCGATATTGCATCTCAACGACAGTCGTCCCCTCTCGTGTACACTGTATCTGGAGGTCCAAGATGTCATTAACTCCCCTTCGCTCCATGTTGACAATCTTGGCCTTAGAGAGAATCTGGTCTCCCGGCCTGACTGTGCCTCGCCACTCCATCTCGTGTTCTGCGTGGACCACTCTCAACATGTCGAGGCCCATTCCTTCAGCGTCATCTACGAGTTGACTAAGTAATTCGGGCAGGAACACAACTGGATAGAGAGGGGGTGGAACTAATCCTTCCGGAGACTCTCTGTCAGTGTAGAGTGGATTCTTCTCATTTGTAGCCAGAGCATACTTCACAATACTCTCTGTTTCAACCAGCTTGGGACTGCTGCTGTACTCCTTTCCAATGTAAGTCCGATCCAGAATTACAGGGTCCTCGGACATGTTGCGCCACCTTTGAGGATGAATCTCGTGATGCCCATTTGAGATGAAGCATCATTATGAATCCTGTCAGGTGAAGCCTCTAATCAGTCTATTCTTCCGGAAGAATCACTTTTGGCTAGAACTGGGTGCACTTCTGGTTTGGTCACTTCTCTAGCCTGGGAGCCACTTTCGTACTTCTTTCTGATACTCTATATATTCCCCACCAAACCTCTCCTTGAGCAACCTCTCCTCGTAACTGGCCATGACATCATAGGCGACGAAGATGAAAAGCCAGACGGCAAGGGCGGCAAGTGAAAGCGTCACTGTCGCCAGTGCAAGATAGACCAAGACCATTCCCAAATACATCGGATGACGTACGCGTGAGTATACGCCTCCAGTTGAAACTCCGGTCTCATGAGATTCAAAGAGGGTCTTTTGAGATGCATTGATGAAATAAGCCGCCGCAGCGAAGATGGCAATGGCAGTCAAAATAGGAATCCAGATTGGAATCAAGTCCCAGAGGACTGTCGTGAAACGCAGGACAAACGAGTCTACAATCCAGACTGTCAGAAACACAACGATGAGAATCATCTGATAGGTGTGGTTTCCCGGCATCTCTCCTGTGAAGTGCTCATGATTACGATCGGTCATTACACTTCACCCGGTTGTTTCAATCTCTTCCCGACCTGAAATCCAAAGCGACTGAGTTTATGCAATACCTCAGACCTGTCGGATTAGGACCGTCATCGAAGACATGGCCTAGATGCCCGCCACACTTCTTACAGACTACCTCCGTTCTTCGCATTCCGTGGCTATTGTCCGGTCTCATTTCTACGCTGTCCTTTGACATCTTCTCCCAGAAGCTTGGCCAACCACTCCGGGAATCGAACTTAGTGTCCGATGAGAACAACTCATTGCCGCAACCTGCACAAACGTAGATTCCATCTTCTTTATGGTGAACGTACTTGCCACTAAAGGGAGGCTCGGTTCCACACTGTCTGAGAACGTTGAACTCTTCAGGTGACAGGGTCAACCTCCATTCTTCTTCAGATTTCTCCATTGTACCCACTGAGTTAACGATAGTATATACCTACATAACTTCTTGGGAAGCGCACTAATCTTGGAGGGACCCGTAGAAGACAGCGGCTCTGGTGGATCTCGAGCTATCCGTATCTGAAACTGCCTTCTCATGGTCGGTGAACCCCACTGCGAAAAAGTCTGAGCTGTCCTCGCTTAGGATGCTCTCTGGGCCCATGCTTCTTAGACGTGCTAGAAAGACAATTGCCTTTCCAAGGACAGTTGCTTCGGGGAGCTGCCGCTGAAACTCCTTCTGATACTTCAATGCAATGTCCTCGATGAAGTCTATGCGTTCCCAAAACTCTTGGATTCCATGGAAGAGCTTGAAAGCAACGACCCTGCCTCGTGAGTCTACAAGAATCGCGCCACAGGTGTTCTGAGGCAAGTCGTCTACAATCTTAGTGCAGGTTTCTCTTCCCTCCCAGGGCATTCTCAAGGACTTCAGGCTCCATTCCAGGAGCCTTGGGACTATCACTGGGACGACAGCTATCCCCGGCTGACACAATGGTCTACCCAAGCTCAGTCTTGATCCACGCAGAATCTCATCCGCCACCTCTCGGACGCTCACCTTTCCATTCAACCTCTTCGCGTTTTGACACATGTAATACTATTACACAACACATAGTACGAATTTGTATATAAATCGTTCTATTAAAGGAGATTCAACCTCGATGCGAATTGCTGATTGTTGAAGATACCGTGGAAACGACATGGCGCTTATCAAACGCGTTTTATTCTCCAACATAGTCTGTTTCTGATGCTCTTTCCGCCGAGACCCAGAGGCGAAATGACATGACCCGGGATGGTTGCAGGTCAAAGGAAAGTCATCTGGTGAAGCGTAGAGGGCATAGACTGTGGCTCTGGAAGCTAGGATTCATTGCCTTTGCGAGCGCTATCTGGCTCTTTCTCAGGACTGGACTCAAACCATCGAGGATTTCCTATCCTTGTCAACAGGCAGCAGTCTCGAATATTCGTATCTTTCATCTTGCCGCATTTGCATCTATTCCGAGTCTTGGAACTCTGCGATCACGATTCGGAGTGTTAAAGCCGGCGGCCGTGCTCAGTGTCTTGGTCCTAGGCTCATTCACACTTGCAAATGGAGCAGTCACACTGGACTTCAGTCATCTTTCGGCCGCCAGTGCTGACTACTCTCGAGTTCCTATCACACTGACCGCAAACGCTGCTCTTGCCTCAGAAGACCCTTCAGAGGTGTTCTTCGTTCAAAATGCTACGGGACTTGAGGGGAACATGGATGAAGCTGTTTCAGCGTTGCTAGACTTGATGGAGGCCGAGGGCGTCTACTTCTATAAGAGTGGAAGTCAGACTTCTGGCCTGATAGGAAGCGACGACGTAGTGATTCTCAAGGTGAACGGTCAATGGCGGGATAGAGGGGGCACCAACACTGACTTGCTAAAGAGCGTCATACAGACTATTGTAAATCATCCAGAAGGCTTCGCAGGTGAAATCATTGTTGCAGACAACGGACAAGGACTGGGGAGTCTAAATCGGCCTTGGAGCAACGCATTCATTCACAGTCAGAGTATGCAGGTCGTTGTCGACTCGTTTACGGCACACAATGTTTCCACAAAGCTCTGGGACAATCTACGTAGTAGAGCAGTCCTAGACTATGACTCAGGCGATTTCAATGATGGGTACGTGCTCAACACCACCTGGAACGAAGACACAGAGATTTATGTCAGCTACCCAAAGTTCACAACCCCATATGGGACCTACATCAGCTTCAAGAATGGTGTCTGGGACAACGGCACAGGCTTTGACTCAGATAGGCTCAAGGTCATCAACATGCCGGTAATGAAAAGTCACCTAAGATATGGAGTCACCGGGTGCATCAAACATTACATGGGTGTCCCAAAGGGGCATATTGTGCATTCTGTTTTCTCCTATACTCCACACGAGCACTTCTCCATCGCCCTGGGCGGCATGGGAACAATGATGGCCGAAACCAGGTTTCCCGTACTCAACATACTTGATGCAATTTGGGTCAATGCACACCCTGTTGAGAGTTCGGCAGACTGCGGTCCGTGGTCGCCTAGTGAGGATGCCAGCTTCAGCGACATAATAGGTGCTAGTCAAGACCCCGTTGCATTGGACTATTGGTCCTCGAAGTACATCCTAATCCCCGCCGCAATAGACCTGGGCTACGTTGGACATTCATCACTTGATCCTGACTTTGCTCCGATGAGCGACCCCTTTGTTTCATATGAGGAAATGGATGAATCATTTCACAACTACCTGAGGAGAGCAATGAATGTCTTAGTACAACATGGATTCCAAGTAACAATGGACCCGACCGAGATTGAAGTTCATGTGACAAGCCTCTCAGGCAGTCCTACCATTCCTACTACAGCACCTGGGCCAGAGTTCCTATTGGTTGTGATCGTGTCGTCATCCGTGGTAGTGATTCTGGTGGCTGCGGTATTCTTCAGAAGAAGACACATGTGAAGGGCTTTCCAAGATTATGCCTGGGTCTGTCGCTCCCTGGACTTACTCTCTTCAAGACGCTATACAGCGCATTTGTCAAAAGGCATGTGAGAGGTCTGCGAAATGATGCTTTCTAGGAACGCTAACATGGAAAATGGCGGTTAGAGCGACTATTCGACCAAGAAACACTGACTGTGACAACCCATGAAAACCCGGAGAGTCCGAAACTGAAACTCCTAAGGCGGGAGTTGGACGGCGGCAATACGGATGCGCTCGAAACCTTCTGGCAGGAGGTCGCCTCCCAGGTTACGCCTTTGATCGAGCCTGTTGAAGGTGACGATACTCACAGCCTTGTGACGTTCCTCTGGCGGGCTGAGCGTGAACTCGACGGTGTCGCAGTGATTGGTCTGCTGACCGAGTCCTTTGAGGTGATGCTCGGATCGACCTCGCCAACTGCCACTACCACTACAACGACTCCGATATTCGACCCAGACATTCTCAGTCTTGTTGTTCTTGTACTCACGGTGGGCTTCATGGTAATCGTGATCCTTGTGATTGTGAACTACATGAGGCAGCGCACTCAACGTCGTTATCAGTTCTGAATTAGTTGATCCAATCGCGCTGTTAGAAGGATTGAAAAGTTAGACGCATCTAAACAATACATGTGTCCGACTGCCACTGTGGGGTGGTCTAATGTCTCTAGTCTACAGCATCCTTGTTCATGGGACTATCTTTGCCGTTGTTCTTACTCTGTTCCTGCTGGCCATCATGGTGTCGTTGAGTCCGCGGGTCTGGGGGTTCAGTGATTACCCAAAGGAGATTACTGATGCGGTTCCTTCTCAGACCGTGAGAGAACGACGGATTGGTGCCATTATCGTAATCCCCTTCCTTCTACTTTCTCTTGGCTTTCCTATTGCTTCAACTCTGATGCTGGAAACCACATATGTTGATGCAATTCCTCTCCTAGACGCGTTTCTCAATGCTTTCGGAATAATGATGTTCGGCAACTTCGCTGACCTGGTGATTCTCGACTGGCTAGTCGTCGGGACAATCACTCCAGATTTCGTGATAATACCTGGAACTGAACACATGAGAGATAGGGAGTATAAGGACTTCAGACTCTACCATGCAAAGGGACACGTCTGGGGGACCTTTGGGATGGCAGTAGTAAGCCTCGTGATTGCCGCCTTCGTTGTACTGTTCTAACACTGCGCCATCGACATGATCCCATGGATTCTATCCTTTCTCGAAGGGAACGCACAGAGCTGAAGGTGCGCCTATTATCCGTTTCACTCTCGACACATTCAGGAGAATGCCCCACATCACAAGGAACAGGATTGTGGTCACGGATGGCAGCATATTCAGGAATGCAGGAGGAACTCCCAGCGGCTGAAACGTGAATTGGAGAACTTCAAAGGCTCCAAATATGTAGGCACCGAAGAAGACACCAACAGGATGCCACAATCCAACTACAGCTAACGCGATGACAATCCAGCCTTTCGCTGCAGTCATTCCCTCAGTCCACAAGGGAATCCATCCCAGTGTCAAGTACGCGCCGCCTAGGCCACACATCATACCACCGAATATCACACAGAGGTATCTTACTCGAGTAACATCTATGCCTTGAGTGTATGCTGCCATTGGATTCTCACCAACGGACCGCACTATGATCCCGTACCGCGTTTTGAACAAGAAGAACCATAGAATTGGAATCATAATGAATGAAACATAAACCAGGATATTCTTGCTGAAGAAGACGGGTCCAAAGAAAGGAATGGCACTTAGACCTGGAATCTCAATGGTCTGAAGGGGAACTATCTGCAGACCTGCCATGCCGAGCCCTAGCAACCCACTCAGTCCAGTTCCAAAGATCGTTAGTGAGATCCCTGAAACCACTTGGTTGCGATTAAAAGTTATGGTGACGATAGCATGTATCAGAGCCAACGCTCCTCCTATCACCATACCTGCTATCAAACCGAGCCAGACACTACCTGTGGCGTACGTTGCAGCAAATGACCCTGCAGCACCGGAGATCATCATACCCTCAACTCCAAGATTGAGGACTCCAGATCTTTCTGCGATGATTTCGCCTAGTGTTGGGAGTAGAAAGAAAGTAGCGGCAACGACAATTGAAGACGCCATCGGTTCAAGACTCAAGACACGGCCCTCCATTCAATCTTGTTTCTTATGAAGAACTCAGCTAGGAGCACGAAGAATAGTATTGCACCATTGAAGAGGTCAACAACTGAAACAGGCAATCCTGCTGCCTGAATTCTAACTCCTCCCGCCAACAGACCGGCGAAGAAGAGAGAGCTAACGAGTACCCCTATAGGATTTAGCCCACCCAGCCAAGCTACCGCAATACCTGTGAATCCCAAGAATCTAGACAATTCAGGACGTAGTCTGTAGAAATTCGGGTTGCCAGCAACCTCACCTACTCCAGCAAGGCCTGCAAGACCGCCTGAGATCAATACGGTGATGATCGCGACCTTTAGGAAGCTCATCCCTGCGGCTTCTCCTGCCTCCGGATTCTCACCTAAGACATTGATTTCATAGCCTAGCTTTGCTTCTGGGATTCCTTCGCGCGTACGAAATAGGTAGTAATAGATCAGAAATGTGGCTGCAAGTCCAAGGAATACTGTGAAGTGTATTCGCGTCCCGGGGAAAGAGAAGATCTGTGCAGGCTCAGGGAAGAGCGGAGATTGAGGAAAGCCCCAGCCAGCTGGATCTCTCCAAGGGCCTGTGATGAGGTAATCTATCAGGAATTTAGCAGGGAAGAAGAGCAGGAAGCTGATGACCACATCTGACCCTTTGAACTGGCTCTTGACTCTGAAAAGAGCAATCGGAAGAGCCCAGACTGCCCCAGCGATGAATCCCACCAAGAACATGATTGGTACAATCACCCACGGGCTAGCACCCTCTCCGTAGAAGAGTGCAATGCCAGCTGCCGCAATCGCTCCAATGAGGAACTGGCCTTCAGCACCGATGTTGTCAATTCTAGCCTTGAAAGGCACTGCAAGGCCGATGGCAATGCACAGAAGAGGGATAAAACGAGAGAGAGTTGCTAGGAGCCCAAATCCAGTGAAGAAGGAATACTGGAATATGTTGAAATAGAGCAGAAGCGGGTTTTGGCCATAGGCAAGAACAATGAGCGCTACCGCGCCCAGACCCATGAGAAGCGAAACCGCCCTGACCTGCATTGATTCTTGAAGAGTGAGTTTCTTGGACCTCTTTCTGAGGACAATCTCGTATCCTCCTAGCTTCACTCTTTCTTCACCCCTTCTTCGGCAGTTTCAGGCACGACTCCACCCATCATGAGTCCTATGTCCTCTCGAATGGTTTCCTCTATTCTGACTCTTCCGATTATCTTGCCCTTGTAGATAACAGCAACCTCATCACTGAGTGTCATTATCTCAGTAAGATCGCTTGAAACCAGGAGTACTGCTGCACCGGACTCCCGTACATTAAGCAATTCTTCTCGCACAAACTGAGTGGTCGCTACATCAAGGCCCGAGGTGGGGTTCTCGGCTATCAGGAGCAATCCTGCTCCTTGAGGAGGTTTCCGAGAGAGTTCTCTCGCTACGACGACCTTCTGTTTGTTTCCACCAGACAAACTCCTCATGGGTGTAAGTGGACCGGGAGTATCAATCGCATAGCGTTCTATTAGCTTGTCAGTCAACTCAACAATTGCTTCTCGGTCTATGAAGGGCCCCTTCGATTCTGTGTAGTAACTTATCATCAGGTTCTCTCGTACTGATAGGTCGAGAACCATGGCTTTCTTTCTGTTCTCCGGAATATAGGAAACTCCCATCTCACGAATCATGGCGACGGGTTTGTTGGTGATGTCTGTTCCATGCAGGCTCACCTTTCCTGACCTTACGCCACGCCAATGGACTATGGCCTCCAACAGTTCTCGCTGACCATTACCTGCAATTCCTGCAAGCCCAAGGATTTGATTCTCCCGCACTTCAAGGGAAACGTTGGTAACAACTTGATCCCCCATATCATTGTCTACTGAGAGTGCCTCAATATCGAGTACAGCAGGGCCTTCACTCATGGTCTTTCTTTTGAGATCATACAGCGCGTCCTTTCCGACCATAAGTCTAGCTAGCTCTCGTTTTCCTTTCTTTGGCGATTTCTTAAGTTCCTTGACCTTCTCCTCATCAAGTGTACGCACAACCTGTCCATTCCTTAGCACGGTTATGCGATCACTGATTTGGATTGCTTCTTCTAGATGGTGCGTTATGATGACAATACTCTTGCCTTCAGATTTGAGGGATTCCAAGAGTGCGAAAAGGTTCTCGACTTCGGGAGGAGTCAACATTGAAGTTGGCTCATCAAGGACGAGAATCCTCGGATCTATTATCAGAGCTTTAAGAATCTCTACACGCTGTTTCTCGCCACCAGAGAGCTTCCATACCTTCATTCGTGGATCCAATTCGCCCAGGCCAAATCTTGTGAGCGCGCTCTTCACAGTTTCCTCAACAGTCTTGATAGATAGCAGGAAACCCTTAGACAGGCTTAGGATATTCTCTGCTACGGAATGCCGTTCAACAAGTGATCTTGTCAAGTCTTGATACGCAATTCCAATTCCATGTTCCATTGCATCTCGGGGTGTCTTGAGCTCAAGGCTTTCTCCTGCTACGAGGACGACGCCACTATCGGGCTCTCGACACAGATTCATGACGAGAGTGCTTTTGCCAGCTCCATTCTCGCCCAAGAGTGCATGAATCTCGCCTTTCTTCAATGTGAAGTTGACATGGTCATTTGCGCGTATCTCGACTTCACCCTCACCATAGTAGGTCTTGCACACGTCCCGCATCTCAAGGACTGTTTCCATAGTACATACTCTCGACAGATTTTCGGTGGAAAACCTGCCTATATTTCAATTGTCACAAGAAAAAAGGGTGAGGAGGGGATTTAGAATCCCCTCATAAGGATGGCTTGGTTTCTAAGGGACGGATCCAATAACCCCTTCAACAAACCAAGTCATACCGAGTAACGTGTAGATGTCAGCTGACTCTCCCGCTGCTAGCCACTGTGTTCCGTTCTTGAAGTTCATTGGTCCAGTGAATGGCTCGTAGATGATGTTTGCCATGCTCATCTGAGAAAGCCTGGTCATCACAAGATCGTAGACACTTATCGTTCCAAGAACAGGATCAACATGGTTGATTGCCTGAAGCTGAGGAATGAAAATCGGGTTTATTGGGACATTGAATTGCCCACCGAGCTCAACCGCATTTTCTTGCAGTAACCACAAGTAGTCAACATCTTCGAGGTTGGTGTTGTTGTATTGTCCAAGGTACACCTTTTGAATTATGTCCTCGTACATGATTTCCCAGTGTACTAGCTGTCCACTGATAGTGCTTGTTGGCGCGAATGGCTGCATGGGTGAATAGTGACTGAAGACATAGACGCTGTCGTTTCCGTGTGCAACAAGGGGTACCGCTGAAGAGTCCTCAGTGAATGCCAACATATCAACTCCCGTTCCAAGGAGATCGTTGGCTGCATTCGTGGCAGTAGTAGGGTCAAACCACGCTGTATTCATCCACCTAACATCAGTTGTCACTGATGCATTGATCTCATTTGCGCCAATGGCAAAAGCATTGATGTGTCTGATGAGTTCAGGAATCGGAAACGCTGCAACATATCCGAGTTTTCCGGACATCGTCAGCGCTCCGGCCATCAACCCATTGAGGTAGTACAGCTGATAGAAATCAGCAAAGTAAGTACCTACATTGGGAGATCTCAGAAATCCTGAGCAGTGGAAGAATATCTTGTCAGGATGCCGTGCACCAGCTGCAATTGTTGCATCCATATACGGGAAGGACGTGGTGAATACTACGTCGCATCCTTCAACATTGATGAGATAGTCTATCTGCTCTCCTGCATCCGCAGGATCAACCGACTCAATATACGTTGTATTCAGCCAGTCGTATTTGTTGTCTATGTATAACCTTCCTTGGTTATGTGCATGAGTCCATCCAAAGTCCCCAATCGGTCCTACGTAAATGAAACCAGCTTTCAGTTTTGGCATTTCCGGGGGAGGTTCAGGGGGTGGCATACCTACCCAGAACCAGCCGACACTGAATCCAACGCCAGCTCCAACAATAATACCGATAAGGACTATGGCCATAGTTCTGCTATCCATAATCTTTCTCGCTCCTTCACGCATAGTGCTTCTCAACACTAAGGCGGCCTTTTTGAAGACCCTTACACTACTTGCTTGTCCCACCATAAATATCTGTTCGCCAACCTCGAGGATCCGATATACTGGGTAATCGTTAAATCGAGATCGAGCCGAACTTGAGATTATGAATGAAACGTTACGAGTTCTTGACAACCGAAAATCCCTGAGAGGTTATGACCCTCAACCAATCAGTCCGAAGGACAAAGACTGGATTCTCCACAGTGCCTTCCGTGCTCCCACTGCCGGCAATATGATGCATTACTCAATAGTCGAGGTCACGGACCAAGAGATGAAGGACCGGCTGGTGGAAACATGTGATAACCAGCCCTTCATCGCAAAGGCACATCTAGTTCTTCTATTCCTTGCAGACATGCAGAGATGGTATGACTTCTTCGAATACTCTGATGTCCCAGGATTGTGCAAGGCGCATCAGACCGAATACGTCACTCCTCAAGAGTCAGACCTGTTGCTTGCGTCTTGTGATGCCCTAATCGCTGCGCAAAATGCTGTGATTGCCGCGGAGTCGTTGGGGATAGGATCGTGCTACATTGGGGATATAATGGAGAATATAGAAATCCACAGGGAGATGTTTGACTTGCCTAAGTGAGTCTTTCCGATTGCTCTACTCTGCTTCGGATATCCTATGCCAGATAGACCTGCACGGGAAAAGACTCTTCGATTCCCACAGCACTTCGTCTACTTCCAAGACAAATACTCGCATGTTGATGGCAAAGAGTTCGAAACGATACTCGAAGACCACTTTGGCAAACGCAGTCTTCACAGAGATGCTCAGAACATCGGACAGAGCATCTATCTGCGGAAGACAGGGTCTGACTTTGCTGCAGAAATGCGTCGTTCTGTCAAGGTCGCCATAAGAGATTGGACCGAAGCATAGACACTTGCTCTCACGTTATCGTTCTTCGGTGAACAGATGAGGCGTCTCCTTCTGGTGGAGATGGAATAGTTAGTACGTAATTCCTTCTGAGTGAATGCTCAATCCATTTTCATGGCGTCGCTGCCTTGTCTTAGAAGATTATGTCCTTGCTCATCTTGACCTTTCCATTCTCGGTCGGGACGTCTTCGCTTTCTACGAGCTTCCTTCTGTCATCTGCCCTCTTTTTGTTGCCTCCAAACCGACCATCCGCAGTGACAACTCTATGGCATGGTACCACAAGATGTAATGGGTTCTTGTGCAGAGCATTAGCAACTGCACGGTATGCCTTCGGTCTACCTATCTTCTCTGCAATCCTTCCGTAGGTGCTTACCATTCCCTCTGGAATCATGAAAGTGGCCAAGTAGACATCTCTCTCAAAGTCACTCCACCCAGCAAGGAATCGACTTACATCTTCTTCCGTCTTGATCTGAGCTATATCCATGGTCATCGAATCATCGCTAGCCCTAATAACTGATAGGAACTACGCTCGTTAAATCCGAGTGACGAGAGGGTTTGAACACCCCTGAATCAGGAACTGCTTACTACGGTTTCTTCTCTTGGAAACGGAATGGGTTGCCTTACGGCCAATCAACTCCACTTTTTCTGGAAAAATGAGGTAGGAACGGAGTGCGAAGTACACTCACGCTCCCTTTCTACATCATGCCTCTTTGTTGTCCTTCTGAGCCGCGTGTGCAAAAGTAGAGATGTGTAAGTCCCATCTTTGGAGTCACGGGACAACCACCACACGTACACCCCTTCTCCTCGGTAATAACCTTACTCTTGCCGCTTGAACAGAAGAGAAGTTCAGTTTCCCCAGTACCTGTGTAGCTTGGGCAGCTTGCACAGATACACATCTTCTTGTTCTCGGCCATCATTGCCATGCGCTGCTCCTCAGGCATTTGCATGGCCTTCTTCATCAGTTCTTCGAACTTGTCCATTGCAGAACCTCCAAACCGGAAGTGCTTCAGTGTAGCGAAGAGTCGGCTAAAACTGGTTCGGTATGGTCGGAAATCTCGACTTTGGAGGAACAAGGTCACGCCTAGGTGAGTTCTCTCATAACAGAGGCTCATCTCACCCGTCCTGAAGGCATCTTCATACATGAATATACGTGCCGAAACCAGCACGAAGGTCTACTTGCTCTCCCTAGTTCTCCTGAAGTTGAACAGGCTAATCACAATGGCAATTCCTGCAAGACTGATGGGCGTCACAAGCCACACTGGCGACAACGCCTCAGCTTCCACACCCTCGATCATGACTGAGAAGCTGGCTACGACCTCATTTTGGTTGTTATCATAGGCTGTGACTGACAAGGCATATCTTCCCGGTTCTAGTGTCGTAACACTTCTAACGCCAGCGAAGCCGGCTTCACCATATGATGAGCTGGTAAGCGTGAAGTTTACGTTGTCACTGAGTGTGAATCCGGCGATTCCTGAAAGGTCCCATGCGCCAATCCACATGTTGACTTGTGCGCCATAGAGGAAACTCTGATCTTCTGGAGTAATGATCCATTGTGGAGCAGCAGTGTCCTCGACAATCACACTAAGATGCCCGACAATTGAGTTGCCATAGAGGTCAGTCACATTGACCTCGAGATCGTATCTCCCCACGTTCAGATTCCCTCTATCCGTCACCACTCCATCATGGTCAACTATGAAATGGAGAGTGTCATTGATGCGCCAAGTTTCAATGGGTGGTGAAGATATCACATCGAGCCCATACACAACCGTTTCGCCAAGTTCAACAGTCTGATCGATTGGCGTCTGTCCCTAGACTGGCGGCATCGGAATGTACACCAACGGATTGTAGTCGATGCTTCCAGCAGAGCCTGCAAGCAGGTATGGACGGTCATAAATGCCGTCATCCTGTTGATCGAAATCAGAGAACTCACTATAGTAATTGTATCCAAAGTGATTTCCATCAACTGAATGGTCAGTGACGCTTATCACATTCCAATGAAAGGTGTTCCAGAACACGAAGTTATCTCGTGAAGTTCCAGTGAAGAGCAAGGCGTCGAAATGATTCATGATGAAGAAGTTACTCCGGAACTCGTTGGCTGTGCATCCATCGCCAACGTGGACACCGACATCATTGTGCAAGAAGGTGTTATTGAGGAAGTCATTACCACCGCTACTCTGCAAGCCAATCCCGTAGGCCCAGTTCCAGCTAAAGGTATTGTTGTAGAACTGGTTCAATACTGAATCGTACTCGAAAACAACTCCCCACGAGTTCATTGTGCAGTTGTTATTCCTCATTGTGTTGTGATGGGAGTTATAGAGATAGATTCCGTACATATTGTCGAATAAGGTGTTCTCGTCAAGAATACAGTTGGTTACATTCTCGAGATGTATTCCTGCCATAGAAGCGGCGGTAGCCCCCGTCAAGAGGCAATCCTTGACGATTACGTGCAGACTTGTATTATAGATGGTTATGCAATTACCCGGGGCTCCTCCACGGTCTATGCTGTACCCCTCTATGACAAACGGGGTGTCCTCGCCACCATCTCCCTGCCAAGATTCGAGCTGCGCTGTATCAGAGAGATTGCTATCTCCATCAATATAGATGGGAGCATGAATCTCATACGCAAGCCCCATCTCCAGTTCTCCTAGTTTGAGGTTTAGCTTATCTTCACTTCTCATTTCTCTAGTCGTATTCGTTTCCGGAGAATACGAGCTAACCGAGAACATGAGTATCAATGAGATGGTGATACAGAGAGCTCTTCTCAAAGAGTGCAAACCAGTACTCCTCCAGACACGTCGAATCTCTGTAACGAAAGTTGACCACCCTAATCAGTCATTCGTCGAGAAGGAGGAACTAATAGTTGAGAGAGTAGCTGCTTCTCACTGGATTAGGAAGATCGAGGCCTCAGGATTACAAGTCCATGTATTGCTCTCGTTCCCAATCAGTCACACTTCGTTTGAACTCAGCCCATTCTGCCTTCTTGAGTCCCAAGTACTTCTCAAAGGCGTGTTCGCCTAGAGTCTTCTTCATAAATTTGCTCTTTTCGAATTCCCTAAGAGCTTCACCAAGGTCTGAGGGCAGTGATTCAATATAGAACTCTGCAAGTTTTGAGTCATCGAAGTCAAAGACATCCTCTTCTACCGGTTTCGGTGGCTCAATCTTCTTGTCAATGCCTTCTAATCCCGCTGCTAGCATGACAGCATATGCGATGTATGGGTTACAGCTTGGATCTGGACACCGAAGTTCTAGTCTTGCAGACTCTTGCCGGTTCTTGCCATATTTCGGGACCCGGATTAGCGCGGAACGATTCCTTTGCCCCCAACATACATAGACAGGAGCCTCAAATCCGCCCAATCGCTTGTAACTATTCACAGTTGGGCAGAGCACAGCAGCCATCTCTCTTGCATGTTTGAGCTGTCCGCCCATGAAGTGGTACGCAAGAGTGGAGAGTCGATATGGATCCTTCTCATCATAGAAGAGATTCTCACCATCACTGTTGAATATAGACTGGTGAATGTGCATTCCACTTCCTGCCACTCCGGATTTTGGCTTTGGCATAAAGCTAGCGTGCAAGTTCATGCTGTTAGCCACGGTCTTTATTGTCTGCTTTGCAACCAAGGTATTGTCTGCACTTCTCAATGCGTCACTGTATCCAATATCAATCTCATGTTGACTGGGCCCACATTCGTGATGTGTCATCTCTACCCGAATGTCCAGACCCTCAAGGGTGGAAACCATAACTGCTCGAATGTCAGTGCCAAGATCTCTAGGTGAGAAATCAAAGTAGCTCGCCCTATCATGGAAGTCGCCTTCACTCTTTGATCCAAAAAGGAAGAACTCAATCTCAGGTCCAACCTTGAATGACCATCCGTTGTCCTCGATCTTCTTGGAAACACGTCGAAGGATGTTCCGAGGTGCCCCCTCAAAGGGCGTCTTCTCGGGCTCATGAACATCACAAATGATTCTCGCAGCATTCTTTCCATGTCGTGGCCATGGTAGCTTGATGTAGGTGTCTAAATCGGGAATAAGCAGCATGTCGCTCTCATGGATTCTTGTGAACCCCTCAACTGAAGACCCGTCAAACCATTTCCCGTGTTGGAGGCAGCTCTCTAATTCTCGGGGTGCAATGGTGACACACTTCAACTGACCAGATAGATCCGAGAACATGAGGTCGATGAAGCTAATCTCTTCGTGCTTCACTCTCTCCAGCATCTCTACGTCCGGATTCTTCATACCAATATCACCTTCTGAACTAGCATCTGATTCTCTCAGGTTTGTCCTTAGCCCTTTTAGGTTCTTCTTTGATTGGAGGTCGTTGTCGAAAAGTACCTGTGTATCTGCGCACGACCCGAGCTGAGATCTCTCTGATAATCGCGTTACCAATGCCACCACCTGCTCCATTCACAACATGTAGTTCGTCTCTTGTCATTATTGAATCACTTCCTTCAACTTTCATTCTGTTGTTATTCCTGTCTGCATGGCAGGAACGCTATGCCAATGATAATCCCTGTGTCAGAAAGTATTTCATGGATTTTGGAATGGGGATGATCCAGACGAGCTCTCTAGGAGATGTTCTTGTTTGCAGATCCCGACGTACGAGGACGTATTGGCCGCTGAGAAGCGCATTAGACCCTACCTGAAACCCACACCTCTTCTGAGCTATCCAACTATCAACGAACTGGTGGGGACAGAGGTGCATATCAAGCATGAGAACTGCCAACCAGTCGGAGCTTTCAAGGTTCGAGGGGGAGTCAACCTGGTCTCGCAGCTCTCAAAGGAGGAGAGGGCGCGTGGAGTGATTGTTGCCTCCACCGGGAACCACGGACAGTCCGCGGCCTATGCATCGAAGGTCTTTGGAGTGAAGGCAATCGTCGTAATGCCGGAGAGGTCGAACCCTAGTAAAGTAGCAGCCTTGAAGGCTATGGATGCCGAGATAGTGTTTCATGGTTCAACATATGACGAAGCAAGAATTCACTGTGAAGAGCTATCCAAAACGCACGGGTACTGCTACATTCACTCAGGGGATGAACCAGCCCTTATAGCCGGTGTGGCAACTGAAACCCTTGAGATGTTACGGGAGGAGCCCGAGATTGATGTGATAATCGTGCCCGTAGGGGGAGGAAGCGGTGCCGCAGGAACGTGTATTGCAGCCAAATCCATCAATCCTGAGATTGAGGTCATAGCAGTCCAGTCTGAGGCATCCCCAGCCGCCCATGACTCATGGAAACAAGGGATCATGGTTGAGCGACCCAACCGTACCAATGTTGAGGGTCTCTCAACAGGTACTGCCTTTGAACTTCCACAGAGAATCTTGAGAAAGCACTTGACTGACTTCATACTGGTCAGCGAACAAGAGATCATGAGGGCTGTAGTATGGATGCTGCAACTTGCACACACGCTTGCAGAGGGGGCAGGGGCAGCACCTCTGGCAGCAGCTTACAAGATCCGTGAACAACTGATAGGTAGAAAGGTTGGACTCATCTGTTCAGGGGGCAATCTGTCACTCGAGAATCTTCGAAAAGCCCTTGACACAGTACCAAGTGAACTTGAGTAACAGTTCTCAAAACTCAGTTCTGGGAATCGACTTATGGGTCGATAGTATCTTCTCACTTCGTCCTTCTAATGCTCTTCTGTGATGACCCTCGGTTTCTTCTTCCGTTTGGATAGCGCCCTCTCTTGAGCCATCTTCAGCAGATTATGTGGTGCATGACCGTTAGCTACCCGGCTTCTGCGATATCTTCTCTTGGAGTTAATCTTCATTCTTTCCAATATAGTAGTCTCATATTTGCGTGAGCCTCGCCTATGGTGCAGTCTCTGAAACTGCGGCGGTCAAACAACGGACATAGTTTCAACACCAGAGAAACCATTCTGGTTGTCCTGGGTTCAGATAACCCGTTTGCTCTTCTCTCACTCTTCGTTGCTTCAAGGCCACGAGAGCCCTAATAAACCTAAGTTTCTCCACATACGTCCGAGTTCCACATTTGCTTCTCTTGTTTGCAAGGCACTTGCTCGAAACTGGATATGCTCCTCTCATTGACCTGTTCGACAAGAAGTTCCAAAAATTATCTATAACTCAGTTATACGATAACAAATTTAAACAAGTATCTTCCCTAATATGGTCCAAGAATCGTGGAGGTGGTAACAATACTGAACAAACTGAGTGCTGCAAAGAGGTTTAGTGCTGCTATCTTGGCCTTCTCAATACTACTTGCAATTGTCCCTGCAGTTCAGGCCAAATCCGCTGCTAGACCCCTTTATGGAGCAATGGATTTAGAGTTCAATCTATATTGGCCCGGACCACAGTCTGAGATTCCTGATTGGGTAGGAACCATCACCTTCGAGGGCGATGATACCGAGTATGGCATGGCATTCTTTGCTATAGGATCAGGAAAGGCTTTCGATGACTTTCTCAAAGGACAGGTACATTTCTTCGAGGAGATCTGGATAATCTACGACTACGTCATACTACATACTGTGATTGTAGGTGAAGAAGTAATCCAGTGGCTAGAATACGGTGAAGTACTCCTATGGGGATATGATGTAGGCCAGACCAATGTTCGAAACAGCAAGTATCATATGAATGGCAACGTCGAGCAAGCATTTGGGACCTTCTTCGTATATGAAGGCCGCAATGTACACATGAATGGCATCATTGAATGGTACGACTTCGGCGCTCCTCATTATGGTCCCGGGACTTTCCGAATAAACTAATGTCAATATAGCTGTAAGGAGGGTCGTCCTATTCTTTCCTAGGAAGCCTCCCTTAGCTCTTTTCTAGTTAATCCCCTATCACCTGGTGCTCTTGCGATATGCACGTCCTTCAATCAGTACAATCTCCAAGCAATCTCCATTCAGAAGTCAACCAGTTTCCTGCACATGATTCATTCTATCGGCCTTTCTGGATTCACCCGTTATGATGCTGCTTGGCAGTTGACAACTTTTTTACGGCACCTGGCCGGCAAGAGGAAACGCCATGAAAAGTCACACCAAGTACCTGACCTTCAATGTCCCATTACGAATGGACTTCGTTCACATAACACCACAAGTGCAGAAAGCCGTTGTAGAGAGTCAAATCCGCGAAGGACTCTGCCTCGTCAATGCGATGCACATAACGTCAAGCGTCTTCATAAACGACAATGAGAGTGGATTGCATGAAGACTACAAACGCTGGCTTGAGGAACTTGCCCCCCATGAACCGACCAGCCGCTACAAACACAACCGCACGGGAGAGGACAATGGAGACGCTCATCACAAACGCCAGATTATGGGTCGGGAAGTTGTCGTAGCCATCACAGGCGGCAGACTCGATCTCGGGCCATGGGAGGCAATCTTCTACGGGGAATTCGATGGACGTCGGCCCAAACGAATTCTGATCAAGATTATCGGGGAGTGAACGAGAAACAACTCTCCTCGGTAAGCCAATCAGAACCATAGCGAACCGAAGATATCAGGTCGCGCGACAATCCTCTCTTCACACATGTTGCTCTCTTTAGTTTCAAGTTCATTCAGACATTCTCTTCAGGTCAAGCTCTCCGACACGTTTCCTAATTCGTTTACCAATCTTCTCGATGCTCTCTCTGATCTCCTTAATCTCTCTACTCCTCTTCTCCAGTTCTTCCTTCTTGCACCGTTCTAGCTTGGTATACTCGCCATATGCCTCTGCCCATTCCTGCCTAGTTTGACGAATCTGTTTCTTCAGGTGGTCGTACATGATTCTCTTCACATGTATGATGTTTCTCAGATTGAGAAGCTCGGTTTCCATTTCTGACGTGACCTTGGCAAATCCTTCCTCAGTCTTCTGAAGCTCTTCACGTAGACGAAGCAGGTCGGTCATAGACTCTCCAATTTGGTCCTCCACAAGGTATCCGGAATCCGCTGTTAAGGATGTAACAGGATCGATCTCGGGTTCTATAGATACGGCTGCATTCTCACTTTCAACTGCGATAGCGTCATCCTGCGTTGATTGAGTGATAGCACTGATTTCCGAGGATAGCTCTGCGTGAGTTGTTTCAGAGGTATCTGTCACGTCTGCGGCAGATACTGGACTAGGCGCGTCCTCTACAGGAGTGGTCGTCAGAACACGCTCATGACCAAGGCGCCGTCGCTCATGATCATCAAGCATCATCCTGATTAGTCGAGCAAATGCATCATCGATATTCTCGCCTGTCAGTGCAGAGGTCTCGATGAAGATTGATGGTGTGTTCATTTTCTCACTAAACATCTTCGTGAATTCTTGGCCCTCTTCAGGTGACACTGTTTCTTCTTCTGGATACCCTGGACGGAGGTCGATCTTGTTGCCTGCTATTATCAGAGGAGGGAGCTCTGCCATGAATCCATGGGCCTCGACAAGCCACTTTGAGGCATTATCAAACGACTCTCTATCCACCACTGAGTAGACGAGAATCATGCCGCTTGCTCCTTCATAGTACCGCCTCCTAAGGCTCTGGAAAAGAGGCTGTCCAGCAATATCCCACACTACTAGATATGTCGGGACACCATCGAACGATAGGGATTTCTGAGCAAAGTCTACTCCCAACGTCGGCAGGTAGCTGGCCTTAAACCCCCCTCTCAGGTACTTTCGGCGAATGCTTGTCTTACCTACATATCCATCGCCAACTAGACAAACTTTGAACTGCCTACGGAGTATACCGCTCATCAGAGTCTGCTCCTACGTCTTCTCGAAGGCGGCGCAGTTCTACTCTTCTCTCAACTACTTATAGTGGTATTTCAGATGCGCCAGAGTCTGAAAGCCACTCAAATCACGCCACAGGCTCCCCATCACAAATGACTAATCATGGTCCTAGGAATAGTGTTATGAGTCGAAACCTGCAGCCGTTTTGATGACTTGGAGAGCATAGAATGAATAGCCTTTGTCCTGTCTGCGGAGGTCTTGTGCAGAACAGCGAAACCATCGAGTCGGGAAATATATACCTCGTAAAGAAGTGCCCTGAACACGGTCCCACAAAGACACTTGTTTCAACTGACGCTTCCTACTGGGGCGAGTCTCTCAAATACGATCGTCCCGGAACGAAGCCCCTTGTCTGGTCCTCTGCCCGGAACAGAGGGTGTCCTAACGACTGTGGAATATGTCCTTCACACAAACAGCACACGTGTGTGGGCGTGCTTGAGATTACAGGGCAATGCAATCTGAAGTGTAACATCTGCTTTGCGGCGGCGCCATCTGGCGGTCACTTGCCATTTGATCAGATCACTGCTATGATTGACTCATACGTTTCATATGAGGCCGCCCCTGAACTCCTTCAACTGAGCGGAGGAGAGCCAACACTCCATCCCGACGTATTTGAGATTGTGAGGTATGCGAAGAACCTCGGTATACAAGATGTGGCTGTTTCCACCAACGGCCTAAAGCTTCTTGATGGTGCTTTTGCTGAAGAATTGGCAAATACTGACCCTGTGATATATCTCCAGTTCGACACATTCGAGCCCGAAGTTTCACGGGTGATTCGTGGTAGAAACCTTGTGGAGGAGAAGAAACGTGCTGTCGAAGTCTGCAATGACCTTGGCATGACTACCGTCTTGGTTCCTACTCTGATAGCTGGAATGAATGAGAAAGAGATTGGCCCATTGATTCGGTTTGCAATGGCTCAGAAGAAAGTCTTTGGTGTGAGCTTTCAGCCGATTGCTCTAACGGGCCGAGTTGGCATTCCTGATACTGCATCTCTCACAGTGCCTCACATACTCAATGAGATAGAGATTCAGACTAACTCAGTCCTTGAAAGGACTGACTTTCGTCCCATACCTTGCCCGCATCCACATTGCACAGCAATATCCTATGTTCTGGTGGATGATCAAGAGGTGACGCCGCTGACTGACATCGTGAATGTGGATGAGTACATTGACTATGCCAGAGATCGTACGCTCGTAAAAGAAGCAGTTCTAATGGATGAGGCGTTCAAGAAACTGTTCTCCTCAAGAGCGGTCCCTGGAACAGAGAGTAGTCTCGAAGCCTTCTGTGATGCTTGTGGCATGACTGTCCCGGAGGTGCTTGGGAAATCGGTCAAAATCGTATCTGTACACGCTTTCATGGACCGGCAAACATTCCAGCTTGAACGAGCTCAGAAATGTTGCATTCATGTCATCCAGCCTGACGGAGGCATGATTCCCTTTTGCAACTACAACATGTTTCACAGATCGCCAGGAGGGATAAGGACTGAACATTGATGATTCCCTTGAGAGAAACCTTGGAGTGTGCTGTGGAAGCTTCTACAACAACCCTGTTGTGATAGAGCTACTGGATGGCATATTCCATCCTGGTGGATTGGCACTCAGCAGACTGATGGCGGAGCGGATGGGCCTCGACGCTCACTCAAGCGTCATTGATATTGCATGTGGAAACGGAAGAACAGCCACTTATCTTGCAAAGAGTCTGAGATGTAGGGTGTCAGGAATAGACGCTAGTCCAGAGATGATTGAATCAGCAAAGCAGCTCGCGAGGGACTTGGGAATAGAAGATAGAACTGACTTCGCGGTCGCCCTTGCTTCCGAAGTCCCGTATGGTGCCAACTCATTCACCGCCGCACTCAGTGAATGTGCTTTGTGTACTTTCCATGACAAGGAGCGAGCAGTCAGGGAGATCTCAAGGGTACTGACTCCGGGCGGGATTCTCGGGCTGAATGATGTGACTGTTCAGACTCATGAGGAACTTGACGAAGAGCTCAGAGGTCTTCTAGGAAGAGTTGCCTGTGTTGCCGACGCACTGTCAGTCAGTGAGTACACAGATCTGTTCGAGAAACGGGGCTTCGAAATGGCCACGTCATCGACCCACTCAGACCTACTTGAACACATGGCCAGAAAAGCGAAGGGACGCGCTCGTCTTCTTAGGGATGTTGGAGGGAATGATAGTACAATCAACAGAATGTCTGATGCCATGAGGATAATCGGTCTGATTGAGGAGCAGATCTCAACTGGAAATATCGGGTATGGGATGTTCATCTTCCAGCAGAAGTGAGGTTTCCTAATGTGACCCGAGTTTCACTAGGTCCTCAATTTGTATAGGTCCTCATAGAACATTCCTGAGTACATCAGTCTACGTCTGACCGGTTTCAGCAATCTGGACGCAATCTCACTGACGGGGACAGAATATGTATGAATGTTACCTCCCAGTCTAGTCGACAGGAAGACTGCAAGAGGATTGTAGATTCTCAGAAGGCCTTTGAATTTCTGACAGTCCAAGAGCATGATGTATCCGTTCTCACAGACAAGTCTCTTCATCTCATGAAGCACACGCGGTGATTCCGGTACAATAGAGAGCGTGTAGGTGGACACGGCTAGGTCGAAGCACCCATCTATGGCGGTTGACATCTCTCTGGCGTCCATGAGTTTGAGATGAATGTTGTGCCATCCATGGTCTCGGACCCTTCGAACTGCCCGCTTCAGCATGGCCGGAGTATAATCGATTCCAACTATGTCTTTGTAGTCAGGGTACTTTTCAACCAGCAAAGAGAGGTTTGCGCCTGTACCTACCCCAACATCTAAGATCCTAGGCTCTTTCAAATCCGGAAGGCGGTGAAAGGCTTCTCTCCTCCACTTTGCAAGGTTGACACCCAAGATTCGATAGAATTTCAGTAGCATCTTGTAACGCCGTGCTGACGCGCTGTAGATCTCCCGTATTCTCTCTCCGGTTACCCGACTCATGGAACTCTCTGCTCCAGACTTGTGTGAAATCTCTTCAGATTGTTGATCGGAAACAATGAACGACGCCATACATGTGTAGCAATCTCACGGTGTTCTCAATACGACGCTCGTTTCTTGTTGATATCTTATTATCTTGCAGAATTTCTGAAGGACGCCGTTTCTGTCTCAAGAGATCGCAGATTCTAACTGCATCCTCCAGAGGAATGTCAAGGGTCATGATTAATGGGGACAACAGCAGGTAGTTCTGGAATAACGCCCTGCCATTCCACCGCTCATTATCATGCTCTCGAAGCTCGAATGTGTGGTCCTCGTCCCAAAAGAAGACGTCGTCTTGCTCAGCGAAGATTGTTCGCGCATGACGAGTAATCATCGAATCAATCTGTGATGTCCTCTCTGCAGTACGAATCGAGAGATCGTCCAAGAAACCTCCGCTCTCAATCTCCTTCCCGATTTCCTCAAGTTCAGGTTTCGCTTTCTCCAGAAAGCTGCCTTTGTCTTGATCCGTCAGAAGGACAACTAGACCGTTTTCTGTTCTCGTATAGACCAGCTCATAGGCTCTGAATCTAATTGTATCAAGAGCAGCATCCCCCTCAAGCCCAAGGCTGATTCCCACATTCTCTATTGCTGATAGTAGGCCTCCAAACAGCGCGTCATCAATCTGGACGTGTCCACTCCCTACGTGTGTGACCGGTATTCCACTCTTGTGAATTACGAATAGCTCCCGTACCAATCGCTCTCTAGACACCGGCATCAGCCTCCTTCCCTGCAATGATCCAGTTGTCACCGATTGTCTGAACTCTCAACGAGTGCCTTTGGAACACTTCCTCTATCAGTGTTCGACTGAGCGGCTGTGGATAGCCATCTATTGTCTGCATGAGTACATAGGCCGGAGTACTGACGGTTTCACCCGGAGACAAGGTTGGATCGTTTGTGACTAGTCTTGCTCCTGGGTTGAGGTATGATGACACTGTCCTTACCCTCTCTTCCAAGGTATCATGGGAGAATGCGAAGAGCTCTTCTCCATAGAACAAGTCCAAATGAGTTTCTGTTTCTCTGCCAAGGAGATCAGGAACCAGCTTCTCCAAGATGCGATCTTCAGCGAGCAGCTCTAAGATCGTCTTCAAAGGCGATAGCCATCTGTAGTCCTGAAGGAAGAGATGAATCCTCTCCGGGTTGAATATGTCGGCTATCTGCTTGAGGGCGAAAGGCAGACCAACGTCAGCAAATGCAGATACTCCAATCTCTCTCGTCTTCTTTGGAGCGAAAGACCGAAGCAGGACTCCGCGCCCCTTTTCGGTGAGCGCACTACTAAACACAGTTTCCAACACCACTCTTGGAACCTCTTCCAAGGACACCTTCTTTCCGGTGAGTGCCGCCGGCAGATACTTGGAGCAATCATAGTAGAAGTTCGTCAAAACGGAGCCTACATCTTCAGGACGAATGGCTGCAGTCTTTATCTCGCGTATCTGATACTTCCCATTCGTGAAACTCACCATATCCCGTCCGACAAGAAGGTTGAGAATGTCACGAAGAAGATGCATGTTGGTGTATCCATGTTCTTGTGCAAGTTCCTCGATGTTTCTGGGGTTCGAGAGCGTTATCATCCAGCCCTCTGACAGAATGGTGTTCACTATAAGCCGTGATGCCGTTTCCTCAGACTCTTTGTATTCTGCATAGGCCTTTCTTAGATCGCCATCAAGGAGGTACTTCCCAACTCTCTTGAGTCCAAAGATGGTCCCACTAAGCCTCTCCATCAATTCTCCACCTGTTCACTAACATTTAGGCCCCAATCGTATTCAATATTCTTCACCCTGAGTTTTCCTTCCTTCTCGTCCAGAAAATCACGAATATGTTCGGGTGCATAATCATGGATGAAGTCGATGAAGGTCTTTCCAGATCTCTTGAAGTCGTCCTTGTACCACTTGAATATCATACTTACATACAGGGTGCCGTGGTCCTTGTCGAGTCTGAGCCCTTCAGGACTACTAAGATAGAGTTTGGTGGCGGCATCTAGCTCGTTCTCAATGTTCTCCTCGCTGTAAAGACCATCTTTTAAAATCGGGCACCCCAATGATGAACAATTGAGCGCAAAATGTACTCGAGGGTCTTTGAAATCGTTTCTGACAAGCTTCTCTATGTTCCTCAGTGTGTACATCTTTCCCCCAACCTTGAATTTCTGAAAAGCAAAGAATCTCACTCTGCCAAGCCAGCTCTTGTTTCCTCTTTCTGCAAAGCCGAGGTCCTTTCTCAGCTTCTTGACTACTCCATATATGGACAGTGAATTGTAGCTGTTTATCCAGAACGCCAACCGTGCCTCTCTAGTCTTCAATGTGCTGAGGTCGAAATCGGCGAGCGTTTCGGCGTACTCTACCATCAGTCTGTCAGCCATGAGGGCGAAGTAGTTCAACTTTCCCTCCGAATCACGATACCTATCGATTATTCGTTCAAGGTTCTGATTCAGGCTTGTGATTTCTGAAGAGGTATCATTCATCATGTCCGCACCTAGTTCTCTGCAGAAAGCAGCTGTTTCATTTCAGCCATGGATTTCAATCGATAGTCAGTCTTCATAGGCCACTCGATGAGCAACGGTCACGTTGGGTTGCACATGCATCACGGTCCAAGCTTGGACCAGTCGATGATGATGACCAATAACGTCAGCACACCTAGTACAACCTTCAACGTGTTGAGAAAGTCGCCAATCCTTGGAATTGCAGTCATGGCCTCAGGGAAGAATGGGAAGATGCCCATAAACAGCAGGATGATGCCCAAGGTGAGAAGCCAAAGCTTGCCATTGAGCAGTTCCAGATCAGTTTCACGAAATGCCACAAAGAGAGTGATGAGGGCAACTATGATCTTCACGATGCTCAGAGGAATTCCTGGGATTAGCGCTGCTATCTCCGGAACAAGCGAGATTGCACCGACTATGATCATGGTGATACCATTGATCCACATCCACGTCTTAGTGCCTAAGATGCTCATTTTCACACCTAGGACTTTACAATAGTTAAGTAACACTTAAGTCTTTGGGCAAGACTCCATACATTTCGCCCTTCAGCTGAAGTGTATTTTCGCCTCCGGTGAAGAGTCTCAAATCGCTCTCGCCAGCAACTCAAGCAGATCATAGACTTCTAGCTTCCCTTCGGCTGAATCCTTCAGGTTCTGCCTGCAGAATGGACATGCAGAAACGAGATACTTTGCTTCAGTCTGCTCGGCCTCTTTGATTCTTTCATGCCCAACCTTCAATGCAGAATCAGGAAAGGCAGACTTCAGCCCTCCACCGGCGCCGCAGCACCATGAGTCCTGGCGCGTCCGTTCCATCTCAACTAGCTCCACCCCAGGTATTGACTCTAGAACTCTTCTTGGAGGCTCGTACATATCTGTATGCCTTCCTAAATGGCATGGGTCATGGTAGGTGACTCTTCCATCAACCTTGCCATTCAGCTTTAGTTTTCCCTCACTCAGAAGACCCTCAATATACTCTGAGGCATGGATAATGTTCAGTGGTAGCTCCCCTACGAGCTTTGGATAGTCTTGTTTGAGCGTCTTGTAACAACCCGGGCAATGGGTTACTATGCTCTTCACTCCCAGTGATTTGAAGAGTTCTACATTGTGTTCTGCAAGGGCTAATCCTACATCTCTTGCACCAACCCTGAGGCATACCGAACCACAACACCATTCTTCTGGTGCTATGTGAACGCTAACTCCAGCGGCCTCCATGACTTCTAAGAACGCGCTTGAGATCTCAGGTTGTCTGTACGGAGCTGTGCATCCCGTGAAATACAGTATCTCACTCTCTCCTGAAGCGTCCTTGCCTTGAGGTATCCACTTCAGTCTGTCTTCATGTTTCTCCATGTAGGGGTTGTTCTCCTTCACAATCCAATCCAGAATCTCGGTGTGTCGCGGCATCGGTCCCAACCCTGCCTCAGCCAGGTCAGTCCTAAGGGTTTCAAGAATGTCTGTCAACTCCAAATGGATGATTGAGTCGCAAATGGTTTCACAGGAACCACAAAGTGAGCATTCGTAGACCCTCTCCGCCAGCATGTCCGACGGATCCAAATCCCCTTTCATGAGGGCTCTTGCAATGAGAAGCTTCCCTCGAGCAGTCGAAGACTCAAAACCGCCCAGAAAGCGAGATGGACAGCGGTCGTCGGGGTGACCTCCTGCGCAATAGCCACATCTGCCACACTTCCAAATCTGTTCGTAGTACTCAGAAACCCGCATACCTATTCCTCCGTTCATCGAATCATTATTCCTGGATTTAGGACATTGTTCGGGTCCAGTTCTCTCTTGAATCTCTTAACGAGTTCGTACCAGCCACCAAGTCTGGGGATTGTGTATTCAGTCAAGTACAAGTGATCACCTAGCCGCCATGGCATGAAGTCGAGTTCCAGGTATCTTCTCGTCAGTTCTTCGGCTGTTTTCCTGACCCGGGGACGTTCATCAGGATCGGTATATCGGAACTCCGCATAATGCCCCCAGCATCTAGGAACCAACCATCCTCCAAAGCCACACTTTGGAGGAGCCCAACCGTGCCTCGTGACCACAACCTCCTTCCAGACCTCATAGTACTTATGCTGCGAGTAGAGGGGGAAATACCCTCCAACATAGTCAACCGGGCCTGGCTCAAAGTAGTCAGTCAGGCCACCCCACAGGAAGCCATGATCGCGGTGGTGGGTTTCCTCAGTCTTCTTCGGATCACCTTCCTTTCCTCCTGCCTCATCACAAATGGCTCTCACTCTTTCGCAGCGAAACTCCAGTTCCTTGTCAGTATAGCCATAGGTCCAGACCCGTACTTCTACTCCCGCATCCAAGTCTGCCGCCTTGCCATATTCCAGATGCCAGGCCAACTCATCACCTACGGGCCTAGTCACCTCATCTCCAACTTTCTCTACGTCTTCAAACCGATCGAACTCGAAGAACAGGTATGCGTCGAGTGGAATCGGAGAAACTCTTAGGGTGACCTCCGTGATGACTCCCAACTCACCACCTGAGCCAATGAAGAAATGGGTCAGGTCTGGTCCTATCCCCCGATTCTCGAAGGGTCTAACTCCAAGATATTCTAAAGCCGCTGTCTTCACTATCTCGCCAGTGGGCAAGACAACCTCTAGACCTAGAACGTCCCATCCCAGTCTTCCGCGTTTCGTTATTCCTATTGAACCTGAACCTATCTTCGTAATGCTAGCTCCAATCGTTATGGTTCGACCGCCCATCTCCCTGGGATCGCAAGTTAGGCCGCGTTTCTTGAGTTCGTTTCGAAGTTTGAACCAAGTACATCCTCCTTGAACCGTTGCAGTCAGATTCCTCTCATCGATCTCAACGATTTGGTTCAACTCAGTCATGTCCATGAGTATCCCGCCCTGCAATGGAAGCCACTCTCCCCAGTGCGAGGTGCCGCCTCCTCTGATGTAGACGGGTATTCTATACCTATTCGCCACTTTGACTATGGTTGAAACCTGCTCTTTCGTGCTGGGTCTGACAACGAACGATGCTCTCTTCTCAGAAGCAGAACTCAAGTCTCGAGTGTACGCCTCAAGATCAAAGTCTTTGTCAGATATGTTCTCTGGCCCAACAATGTTCTCCAGAGTCTTGTAGATGAATCCATGAAACTCAACCAAGTCAAGTCACCTGGGTGCTAATGAAAGAGTAGCGCTGGTCCCCTGTTATTTAAGTGGTGTGAATTAAGGAAACGGGAGTTTGCTCACGCTCTCTGAACGGATTATCTGTCTGACTCTCTAGGCGGATAGTCTGCTGTCTTGTGAATCAGGAGTCACAGTTTGATAGTAGTCCACAAGTATGCATGCTAGGTACAGGACTAATGTAGCTCAGCAGCTTGCTTATGCAGGAATTCGAAGTAATCCTTCTTCACTTCCTCTGGTGAGTTGACCTTCACATGTCGCATGTTCTTGCCTTCACCCTCCAGCATGGTTTCCGGGTCATCCAGCTCAGCCCCCCGCCAAATCTGGAGATTGACATGGCTCTTGTGGATCATGATTGAACATATCTTCCTATCTCTCTCATAGACAAGGTGGCCCCATTTGACGACCTCATCAAGATCCGGGAGGGAGCCTAGTATAATCTGACGCACACTCTTGGCCAGCTCTCGCTGTCCTGGTTTGAACTTTGAGAGATAGTCATTGATATCTACCCTCTTACCTTCGGTCATTCCAGCACCTACACTACCGTCAGACTGAGGGATTTGCCCTCAATCTGGGGAAGAATCTGCCAGTTCGACTCATGTAAGTCAGGTATTGATTGCCAAAGCCGTCTTCTGAGGAGAGAAGCTTCTCCTCAAGTCGGGCTCTCTGCACATAGAATCCAGCAGCTAATACGAGATTGACGAAGAGCACAGCATTGAGCAAGATGAAGGCTACTGCTAGCGCTATTAGAAACTGGGCGGTGTACCCCGGATGACGGACGCGTGCGTATGGGCCGGTTTCAACCAAGACGTGATCTTCTGCGACTGCGACCTTGCCAACGTCAAACTTACCAAGATGTCTGGCGCTCCATATGAGAAGGGCCCCTCCTCCCACGTAGAGAAACACGCCCACGACTTGTACCAGTGTGTCGCCGGGGAAATAGAAGTTGAGCACTGTTTCGTAGATTGTCCCAGGCAAGACCACAAACAAGATCACTGCGATGATTGGAATCCCGATTGTCACAAGACCTCCTACGACCTCAATTGAAGTGGCAACGGGAACCTCTTTCTTCGTTTCATAGGATTCAGTTACTTTTTCGCCCCTGAAATTCACTACGTAGATCAACAAGAACGACGAGGCGAGTAGAACTCCTGCGATTATCCTCAGCGTGAACACATCAATCATCTGACATTCCTCTTACAGATCATTCCGTGGCCTTTCCAAAACAGGAATCATTCACTATAGTTAAGTCTTGTGGTTAGAGCTCTGAAGAGGGAAGACAGAATCTAGTTCGGGCAATTCATGATTCGGTCGAACCTGAAACTCTGAAGACTTATCACGAGCAGGTTTCTATTCAGTGAACTCCTTGACGGGTGCCGGACGCGCATACGAAGAATGTGAACCCTGAGGGATTGACTATGAGTGAATCTCCTAAAGAGGTCCCCAAGGACAAACTGGAACTATACGACAAGCTCATCGCAACCAATCCGGAAATAGAGCGGAAAGGAAAGACCATGCCCTACACATCTCACAACGGTCACATGTTCACCCACCTATCCAAGTCTGGAGTATTGGGCATAAGGCTGCCAAAAGAAGAGCGAGAGGGCTTCCTAGAGAAGTACAACACCATTCTCCTTGAGCAGCATGGAGCGATAATGAAGGAGTATGTGACAGTCCCCGATGACCAGCTGGAGAACACAGAAGAACTGAAGAAGTATCTTGATCTCAGTTTCGAGTATGTCAAGACGCTGAAGCCCAAGCCATCCAAGAAGAAGTCTTGATGAATCTCCTCTGCCCCTGTTTCCTGTATGGCAGTGAAACCCGTCTATCGGACTTAGAAGTCAACACGAAATTGCAGCCCAAAACATTTCAATGCATTTTTATTTCGAGATGTAACTACAGTTGAGAAACAGAACGCGTTGTCATATGCTGAATCAAGGCCTAGCCGCCACACATTCGTGCATTTGACTTTCCAATATGACCCGGCAGTTTCTGAACTATCCCGGTTGGAAGAAAGGAGGAAACGTAGTTGCTGAAGAGAGAATACGTAGGCATTCTTGTGATAGCTATCCTGTCCCTTTCGGCTTTCAATTTGACTAACAGTGTAATCACACACACGCTCGAAGAACCTCAATCAGCTCAGACTGGAATAGAGTTCTCCAGACAGATTGGAGCGTTCGCAGAAGACGTACCAGTTGTCATTAGGTTCAGCGAGGAGCTAAACGAGGAGACTGCCTCCGAGATTCAGAATCTGGGGATTCGTTTCAGCTTCGGGACACCATCACTCAGCTCGATTGGACCATACTTTCTAATCCGGGGCACCTCGGAATCCCTCAAGACGATAATTGCGAGGGGGCTCGTTAGTGAGATCAAACTCCAGAC
>JBHIAE010000013.1:0-69983 GCA_046758445.1 Candidatus Thorarchaeota archaeon
TGGGGCTAGTATGTGTGTTATTGAGGTTGAGGAGAAATCCGGCCAGACTTGGATGATTCTGCGAGGTTGCGGATCTTCTCTGCCAGTGTTTCATGGCGTTTCTTCAAGTCTTGAGCCCTCTTCGACGCAAGCTCTCCGAGCCTAATCTTGATCTGGAAGTCACCTCTTTTTTCCTTGACTTTGTCGGAGAGTTGGAACTTGAAGAACAGGGGACCATAGAAGTGTCGAGGGCTGATCTTCGCGCTCTCAATGTCCCTCAGTTTCATCTGGATGTATTTCCTAGCAAGTCCCCACTTTAACTCCATCTCCTCCACATGCTCCAATGGTAGGTAGTCAAGACTGCCGTAGTATGCTTTCTCCTCAATGTCAGGATAGAGCAGATAGTATCTTTCTGCAACCTTCGTAGAGGCGATAATGTCGTTACCCACGACCAGAACTCGCTCAGTTGTGACCAATATGTGGCCAGACCTGAGGCGGTTAAAGCCTCCAAGCTCACACCCGCCCCACTCAACTTGCACTACAACTTCATTTGGTCGAAGTAGGGGTTCTATGAACCTGCGTGTGATGTATTCAGTTTCAGGAAATGGGCTGTCCGTTTCCCAAACAAATCCACAGACCTTCAGAATACCGCCGAATAGTTGCAGAGTGGGTATGTCCCTTCCTAACTCTGGATATCCCTGTTCAAGAAGAGCAACCCCAATATCAATGAACCTTGAGAACTGCGCGTCGGTCGCTGGACCGGGATGTGGAGGATACCCAGGCGGCCTTCCAAATGATAGAAGAGCATTCTCGAGGGAGCTCCACTTCTCCTCAGTATATCCATCTTGCACAATCCTTTCGGCTCTATCCAAGGAATCATCGATTCCCCAGAGGGGCCTGTCCTCTTCCTTGCTCATATTTCCCTCCATTGTTTGTGCTGCATCTCAGCATTTGAATTCTGAGATTGGTCCCGTTCCGGAGCGGGATGCGCGACCAACTGAGGTTGATGAGCTGACTCTGCTCGACTATTCTGGCGAGGATGGCGTTATGTAGCCCCACTGTCCATGCCACTCTTCATGATATATGCATTGGAATGCTATGGAGAACCTTAAAACCCTACATTGCCAGATTCCATCAGGTAGAGTATTATTGAGGGATTAGATGGAAAGATTCAAGGTGATTAGTAGGTGGGACTATGCCCTACTGGTATTCGGCATATTGTACTTGGTTTCTGGGTTCCTAAGGGGAGATTATAGCCCACTAGGTGAGTTATCTCCAATGTGGGACTTCATTTTGGAACATATCAACCTGATTGCCCTGTGGGCAATAGGTAGCTTCGCTGTCAAGCGATATACAACTAAGGCGGACAGACTGCTCGACGAGTCCATTCTGCAACGAAAACAATCCACACAGGCAAAAGGAACACCATTCGAATTGCCTACAGAACAGCTCTTAGAGAGGTCAGACCATCTTGATGATGTACGGAACAACTTGAGGACTGGTATCAGTGTTTTGCTGGCTATTGGTATCGGAGTGATAATCTGGCTATTGGGTAATACTGTACTTCTATCTACGCAAGTAGGTCAAGGTCTTCTTGTTGCTGCTGGGGCGCTCATAGGGTCGGCAACCTTTGCAGTTCTTGTTTCTTATACGGACTACACACTTCATCAAGGTGATAATGGCATGGGAGAAGGGCTCCTCCCAGAGAGCTTAACTGAAGAACAATACGGCAATGAAATCAAGAGTATCGTTCATACAAAGCAAGAGATACTGAGAAGGATGCGCAGGTCGATTGGACTTGGTCTTCTTGGTTTCCTAGTGGCTGCGATTGGCGGATTCTTCATGCCTAGCATAACAACGACACCTCCTGCTCCAGAAGCGCCTGTAACAATGTCTAGTCTCACGACGCTTCAGACGGTAACCGCAATCTCGATGTTCTCCTTCTTGGTGCTTCTTGGAGCGGCAATTGTCGGGCGGCACGTACTAGGTGTTATGAAACTCAAGACGGACGAAGAGTAGTCCGGAGCTTTGAGAATTGCATTCAAGCATCCATACAAGGGACTCAGATCTTGCTCTTTGGAAACATTCAGAACGAAATAGTGGATAGGCCCGAGGTACACTGTATCCGAACAGGTCTGAGGCAATCCGCATCGCAATACGAGACCTTCTAAAGAGAGAGCTTTGGGGCTAGTCCCCTCTCTCTCCAAATTTGGCCTGCATTCTGACGCCACATCCTAGATTCATTGAAAAGAAACAGCACCTTCTCGGCAATGCCTGCTCACTCAGATTCGCGCGCGGGCAGGCCGTGAAACAAATGTTAATATGTGCTCATATATTATAGTAGTCTACGAAGGTCTCTCTGCCTTTGAAACGGAGTGTGGCTGTAACATAGAACCAGGTGCTTCTGGAATGGGACTTGAGTCCACAGTCATGGCAGGCGCCGTGAAACCCAACAATCGCCTCGTCAAGGGGTGTCCCTGTATGAAGGAGTTTGGTAGGGAGAAGGTCTGTCTCAACAATGACGACGTCATCCCTATCAGAACCATTACAGTAGACCCCATATTCTTTGGCAACGTGAACTCATTTGAGGACCTGGCCGAGCTGAAGAGCAGTAAGAAAGGCATGTGCTATCTTCTCGTCTTTCTTGACAATGATAGTGAACAGACGTTCTGTGTTAGTCAAGGACAGCTTGTCAGAATCAATGGCAGAAAGGTGAAAGCATCAGAGATATCGGCTGCACTTCAGTTCGTAACAACCACCGAAGAATCAAGTGACGGGGTGATCTGTTCCTCCTGTCTCTACAAGTACTTGCTGACTCTAGGTGACACTTTCTCCGATGTCCTGACCGAGAGCGAGAAGGATGAGCTCATCGCCTCGTATGTCAAGGGAGTAACCACACAAATGGCAGTCGACCTGATTGGCAACACTGAGGAAGCTGATTCTGAGGAGCTAGACGATCTCATCAACAAGCGTATCAAGACACTGCTTCAACTCAGAAGTTCGTGGACCTCAGTCATCCATGACTTGAGATCGAGTGATTCAGACAGAGAGCTTGTTTCACTGATAGGACTCTATAGGCTTTTGTCCAGACTCGAGGGCATATTCCTATTCCAAGTTTCTACGCTTAGAGACTCACATGACAGCCATGCTTCACTCGGGCTACTCAGGTTTATGGTTGACGTGGCTGAGAGAGTCATCCGGGTAATTGACGAGATCAGAGAGAAGACCTTCAGCCTCGGTAGCGACGGACGAATACCAAACAACATAGAAACACTTCTTGAGGAGCATCAAGAAAGGCGAAGTGAAACAGAGATTTGGTTCAGGAACTTGATTGGAATGCTGAATCAGATAGAAACGAGAACCTCACAAAAATCCCTATAACATAGAGAGAGTACTCTAATGAGAGATTCGAGAAGGGACATACAGGCAAAATCATTCACAGGGAGTGACGCGTCTTGACAGTTGGAAAGCAGGAATTCAGACAGGGCGACATTAGACTTGTCAGAGGATGCCCCTGCTACAAGGTCTTCGGAGACGAGAAGCTCTGTGTCAATGATGACAAAGTCCTGGAGATAGAGGCTATAGAGGTAGACCCTCAGTTGTTCTCCTTTCATACCACCCGGGAGAGTATGAAACAGGAACAGGCGATGGACGACAACGTTTGCTACACCTCAATCTTTGTCAACTACCCTGATAACAGAGTGTTCTGCATCAGTCAGGGTTGGGTTCTCAGAATCCACGGTCGAAATGTGCCAGGTGATGATCTTGAGGATGCGCTGCAGTTCCTGTCGACGAAGGACCTCTCTGCCAGCACGGAGATCTGTAGCGAGTGCCTCTACAAGTTTCTGCTGACGCTTAGTGACAAGTTCGCAGATACCATGACGAAGAAGGAGAAGACTGACGAGGTCAAACGCTACGTTGACAAGTTCTCCCTTATGGTTGCCGTGAAGCTCAGTGAAACAGATGAGTTGATGGAAGCAATCGGGACTGAAGATGACATAGAAGAGGGAATTGATCATTTCGCCTTCCTAAGGAACTATCTGGTTCAGCTATTGGACCAACAGCAGTTCTGGGGCAAATTACGAGAAGAGTTCCCTGATGATTCGGACGCTTGGTTGCGCGAAATTGTGGAGATGAGAGAGCGACTGGCAAGACTAGAGTACCAGTTCTACAGCCAAACTCTGCAGATCAGGGACATATATGACTTCAACATGATTATCAAAATGCTGCAATACATTCTCAAGACATCTGATGACATCTTGAACCTCAACGAGGGCATTCATGAGCGGATTCGATCCCGCAAGTTCAAGGAACACATTGGATCTGATGATCGCCTTCAACGCCTCGCGACCTACGGCGACAAGAGCAGGACAGTGGAACACAACTTCGGCAACATTCTACAGATACTTAGTAGGCTCTAGTAATAATACTTCGATTAAGTAAGAATCCAACCGTACTCGAAGTTCCACGAGAACACGCCTCATTCTGTAGTGACCTTAGCTATGACGAACCCTTACAGAGGACAGCGTCAGGATGTATGTGTCTGACCATCCTAGAAGTCGAATCGGGGATCAGAGATAACAGCCTCGACAAACGATTGTGCGGTTGGATTCTCCTCAATCTTGTTCCATTCCTCGGAGAACTCTTGGTAGACTCTTATGTCGTCAAGAACTGCGACTGCTGTTTCCTCCAGTTCGCTCGCAACTACTTCGGGACCAGTGTCAAGACCCGGACAGATCTCCTTCATCGCATTCAGCCCCCACGAAATGTCTCTCTTCTCCCCACTGAACACGAACGGAAATGACACACATACTGACGGTCGTATCGGATGAATCATACAAAGATCTTCTTTCAAGAAGACACACTCATGGTTCTCCATTCTACGAAAGGCGACGAATGCAGGTCCCCGTTCGGTATCCACAGACGGGATTTCCCTGAGTCCATCCGGGATGGTCTCTCCAATCGACAAGACATAGAAGTCCAAGGCCCGCATGACTTGAGGAACTGATAGCCCAAGGAATGTGGATAGACGAGTGATATCTCTACCAGTCACCGTGACCAAGATCTCCTTCTGTCTGCAGCATGCGCCACATTTGGTACATTCGAAGTGTATACCAGTTCCCAGGAGTCAGCACCTCCTGGCGACAGACAGACACAGACTCTGATAAAAACAACCAAATGACACGAATCTCCCCAACGTTAGTCAAGAGTAGTAAGGAATCCTGCTAGCTCACCAAAGCCTTCTTCAATTGTTTCGAGACCCGTGGCATACGAGAACCTCAACATATGGTCATACTTCTCGCCAAAGGCAATCCCCGGAACAGTAGTCACCCCCGTCTTCATGAGTATGAGTTCTGCCAGTGTGGTACTACTGAGCCCGTAGTTGCTGAAATCTGGAAACACGTAAAATGCCCCTTTTGGCTTTGCACAACTGACTCCTTCCATATCTGACAACAAAGCAGTGATTCTATCCCGTCGTTGTTCAAAGGCGCTTCTCATTCCCTCGACATGGCTTTGGTCACCCGAGAGAGCCTCTACACCTGCATACTGGACAAAGGAAGTCGCACACGACGTGGTGTTCTGCTGAATCCGAACCATGTTTCGGATGGTTTCTGGATTGCCAATTGCATAACCCAGCCGCCATCCAGTCATAGAGTATGATTTCGAGAAACCACTGATAACTAGAGTCCGCTCCATCGACGGATCAACCTCCAGCATCGATGCCTGACTAAAGCCATCGTACACGAGGTTCTCATAGATCTCGTCACTGAAGACCACGAAGTCATGATCGGAAGCCAGGTCATATATCAGCTTCATCTGATCTTTCGTCAAGATACCACCCGTCGGGTTATTTGGACTGTTGATCACCAACGCTGAAACAGTCTTGTTGATACTCCTCTTCAGAGCTTCATCGTCAAGCTCGTATCCTGGCTTCGTTGGAACATCCCTGGGCTTTGCTCCGGCTGTGCGGAGCATAACGCGGTACGTGGGCCATGCTGGAGCGAGTAGTAGCACATCATCGCCAGTATCTATGCTACTAAGGAACCCTTGAAAGAGTGCCATCTTTGCCCCTGGAGTAACAATCACGTCCGTCTGTCCATCTATCTTGATGCCCCTTTTTGAATAGTGCTCTCGGATTGCATCTAACAGTGGAGTAATGCCTCTGGATGCTGTATATCGAGTCAGACCCTCATTCAGGGCGCGAACTGCCGCTTCCACGATGTTCGATGGCGTTGGAAAGTCTGGCTGCCCAACCTCGAAGTGGTAGATGGTCTTCCCTTCTGCTTCGAGTCGAGACGCGAGCTCAAACATCTTCAGGGTACTAGATGGAGGTATACGCTCCATGCGATGACTCGTCCAGTCCATTCTGCTTCGCCACCCATTTCATGGTCGTTCTGACCCGGAACACTTCGCAATACAGCGCGCTCGATGGCTAATCTAATATTGCTTCCGGCGGTCTATCGCAACCTCATAGATTCCGCAAGAACACGCTTTTGGTGTTCAGTCCCTCTGACGGCTATCCGGTCAAGAATCGCCTCACCAAGTCCTATTTCATGTGCCCTTCGGATGTATGGGACCTCTAGAGAATCAAACCCAAGTAGTCCAGCACAGAAGGCGTCGACGGCAACGGCATCCCTCCCGACGACAACCCCTCCCACTCTTCTCGCTTCACCTGTCAGTCGCTCTCCCACAACGACCTCGCTCAAGTCCATTATAGTAAGATCAGGACGAGACAAATCTAGCATGTCGAGGAGGACATCATCGAGAAAGGGGTGAAGCGCTTGCTTGTCCACATCTGGGAGCAATCCAAAAAGGTTCTTAACGGCCCCGGAAACAGCGTGGCTTTCTGGATCTACCTTCAAAGTGGCAACATTGACCAACAGTCGGTTACCAAGAAGCGATATGGGAATCGAATGCGTCTCAAAGTGGTGACCAGGCATAACAACAAGCTTCTGTGGCTCAGTTGTCAGATTTACCAGTTTAACTTGATTTCCTGCCAATTCATGATATCCACATTGCGAGAAAGCATCGGATGTGGTTCTGAGCGGATTATCACTCTCAACGATGAGGATCTCTGAAGATTCTTTGAAGAGTCCAACAACAGAGTGCATGATGTCCAAAGAGGTGTTGCCTGGCAGCTTCGGATCCAGAATTGAGGGTTTGACCACAACTCGGTCAATTGAGCCTGATATTGACAGCGGCGAGGAAAGACTAGCCAATGCTGTTGTCAGAGCTTCATGGACAGTTCTCTTGACAGCGATTGCAACCTCAACAGGATGCTCCATGATATCGAGATACGACTCATCCTTGCTTTAAGTGAGCCCCTAAGCGGTTCAATTTGATGAGGTGTCAGAAACGCAAGCAATGGATTGGATTGTTGCTTGTGCTGATGCTTTGATACATTCGTGGTCATGTACCGAAGAACAGTCTCCTTGCGCGCTGCTTTCGCTCTTCCTCAGTTTCGTCTGTTTCAGGAGGAGGCGGTGGAGGTGGCGGCTTGCTCTTGACGGGGGGTTCGTCTGTTTCTTCAATCTCTATCGACTCTTCGATTGAGGCGTAATCCGATTCAATATCAAACTCATCTTCATCCTCAAATTCGTCATCAGGAATGGGTGGCTCGTCATATGGAGTCCATACCTCACGCCTTTCAGAAGTCGGTGATACTTCAGGAGATTCTTCCTCATCAGATAGTGCATAGTCCTCAGTCGACTCAATAGCTTCTTCATACTCATGCATGGTTTCGGGTTCCATGTCCTCACTTTGAAGAGTCATCTCCTCAGCGAGGACAGAACGCATGATCTCTTCAGGACTGGAGGGTTCAGTCTCCACAGTGGTGGTGTCCAAGGGCGTTACTTCAGACTCGTCCATTATGGATTCAGTGACACTCGAGTCAGCAACGGATTCCTCAGGTGGTGTTACCTCGAAGTCGTATGATGCTGGCTCGTCGGGCTCCGATTCTTCAGAGTCTGGACCCGCTTCAAGACTCGATTCAGCCATGCGAGCCTCTTCAGCCATCTCTTCGGCTCCCTTTCCATACTTCAGCCCAAGTTCCTTTCCAAGACAGGACTCACAACGCTTTGCTGCTGCAACCAACCCTTCAGCAAGGAACTCATCAAGAGACTTAGCATCTTCTGGATGCCTGCTGGCCCACCTCAAGAATGAGTCTACCATTCGTAGAGCATCTCGTACACCAATCCAATAGTTGTCGTCCTTCTCATTCGAACTCACGAATGCCACCAATTGAGTTAAGCCCGGATTCCGAATAAAGCCTTTGTATCACACTGCGTTGAAGGGCTATTTCTTCGAACCTGCGATCTCGAGGATCTCCTGTAGTAGGTCATCCAAGACATTGTTCACTTCAGTCTTCTTGAACTTATCAAGCGAATTCCCCAAGCATATGACACGAGTTGGTGTTCCCTCTCCGAGGTTGTTTCGTATCTCATTTCGGTACACCGTTTCAATCTGGGGGTCGGCCTCCCTAAGGACTATGATGACACCCTTCGCACCCTTGTATGTCAGGGAGAGAAGAATGTCCAGGGCTGCGTGTTCTGGTGACATGAAGAGAGTCCTAACATCAGAGTCCGCAAGTTCAAGTTTCGTCGCGCCAATTCTGATGCCGTCCACTGCGACAACCTGCTGATTAAACACAGCCAACACTCTTCCCAAGAGCACGTCTTCCGGGCCCACGACTGTAATCTTGAAGAGATACCGAGACTTCTGCTTGGGCTTCTTCTTGCGTTTGCACTTTGGTTTGGCTTTCTTTACTTTCTGCTTGGACGGCATGCTAGTCCCTCATTATTGCATCCCAATGCGGCGCGGCGTGACTTAAAAAAACTCACACTGTATGTAAACTACTCTTTAGCATAGATATGTGTTGTGCGGAGGTGTTCAAAGGACAGCGTATGCACATAGATTATTAAGCGAAATCAGAGGGGGCCAAAATAGTGAGATAGAATTGGCCACAAGCAGCGAAGTATTTGAGGCCCTCAAACCTGTTATGGATCCAGAACACCCTGTAAGCATCACTGATCCAAGATTGGCAATTGTGAAAGAAGACTATATCAGAGTCACCGGAAGTCTCATTCGAGTACTATTCAGACCAACAGTTGGGCATTGCCCAATGTCCGGTCTTATCGGAATTCTTATTCGCCATCGTCTTGAGCAGGTCTACCCTGATGCTGAAGTGAAGGTCACTCTTGTACCGGGCTCCCATAATATGGAGAACGATGTCAACACGATGATAAGCGATAACGATAGGTACTCCAGCATAGTGGAACAGCTGCGAGAACGTGGAATGATCTGAATCGACAAGCAGAGAGGTTGAAGCTTGAGAAGAGGAGAACAACTAGTCATCGCAGGTTTCATCACTGTCTTCATAGGTCTGGTCATTCTTGCATTCTCTTCTGTGAGTCCCGGGGAAGGATTCTTCTTCGTCTTTCCATTCTTCTTCTTCGCGGGTTCGAATGCTGCGATAGGTCTGCTCCTCGTAGGTGCGATATTCGTCCTGATATTCTACTTCATACGAACGTTGCAGGTGTCGACTACGACAGAAGCACAGTGGAACACTCGTCAGGATAGACCTTCGTATGTGAGACTGACCAAAGTATGTGACTTCTGTGGAGAGCCTGTACCAGAGGGAGCATCATTCTGTCCTTCTTGCGGCAGTCCTGCTCAGCGTGAGTCAACCAGTGACTACTATTCACAGTAGGCTGCAATTCTCTGTTGGAGGATGAGAAAGTGGCTTGGCAGATTCGTCCGGCTCAAGAAAGAGACGTTGCCAAAATCAAAGCCATTGAGAACGGGAGTTTTCCGAGACCGTGGGATGAGAGTCTCTTTCGCATTATTGGTGCATGGAGAGGGCGTGTGCCGATAGAACGTAACAGAGTCATCTTCATGTACGTGGCAGAAACTGATGAGGAACTTTTGGGATACGTCGTTTGGGAGGAAGATGTGACCGAGAGAATTGGACATATCCTCAACGTTGCTGTAAAGACAGAGAGAAGAAGAGAGGGACTAGGAACAGCACTAATCAATCATGCATTTGATACGCTACGCTCACACAGAATCAATTCATGTAGACTTGAAGTCCGTCCAAGCAACACTGCCGCACGTCGACTATACGAGCGTGCGGGCATGGCCGCACAGCATGAGGAGAGCGGATACTACGGAGATGAAGACGCAATCGTCTACAGCATCAAACTATGACCCGCTCTTGCGTCCACTAGTCAGTCGTGGTCCAAGGAAGTGTTGATACAACTGGAGGTATGAAGACTCAGTTGACACAATCGCAAGGTCAGAGTCAGACTCCTCTGACCCTCCGATAAGAATCTCGCTGTCATCTTTGACCGCCAGTGTGGTTGGCGACGCTGTCTGCCAGATCCTCCAGCCCTTCAGGGCTTGGAGTTCAGGGCTGGCCTCCTCCATCTCAGGGATTATGAGTATCCTTCGCCTTGGAGCCTTTGACTTTGCTAGCTTCTTGAGATTAAGGCAGTCAAGACTTAGAACTGAAATGACCACTGATTCCTCTGCTCTGGCGACCATGTCCTGCATGTGAGCACAGATCTCACCACTTCCGGTGACATACCAAGTCCTATCACTAGGAACTGCCAACAACTCTTCTCCGGAGGCCTTGACAGCTTCTAGCGTTTCCATAGTTCGATTGGTGATTTCAGAAACCGCTTGAACAGCCTCATCAATCTGAGATTCGATAGTGCTCAGGGTCTTCTTCTGCTCTGTCCCCCACTGCCGCATTGTCTTGTCCACGTGTTCTGCAAGACTATTCAGCGCATCATTCCTTCCCTGTCGAAGAACTGACATTCCCTCTTTTGTATCTGTAGCGGCCTTGGAAGCACTAGCACCTATCTCGGAGTTCTTGGATGTGAGATCGCTTCTAACCTTCTCCACGAGTCGTGCTGTTTCGCCGCCAAGATGGGTCTTGAGATCTAGACCGATTGACTCGAGCTTTCTGGCCGAAAACTGGTTTGAAACGAGGACTCCTTGTTTGGCTTCAGAGAGAGCATTCTCAACGTGTTTAGTTGACAGGGTTGAGACTCGCTCGAGAAGTCCATGTGCTTCTTCCGCGACTGGTTGAGCCAACTCCGTGAACTTTGAGAACGAGGAGTCAATCGCCGCCGTGGCTCCATGACAGTATTCATCGACCTTCTCTGTGGCTTCGGCAACAGACGCGTCTATAATTCCCTTGAATGTCTCTGGCATGTCAGAGAATCCCTCTCCTACGTTTGTTAGTAGGCTCGTTGATTTCTCTCCGAATTCGGTTGACAGTTTCCGAAGACTAGCCTCCGATTTCTTGAGTAGTGCTCGACTAAGGCCTTCGTAATCCTTGAGCCTCTTCTCGCCTCGTTCTCCAATCTTCGAGGCCACCTTGTCCGCGGCCTTCGTAATGCCACTTGCCAACGTGGCCATCTCTGCGTTCAATTTGGTCCCAAGCTGTTCCAACGAGGATGTAAGATTTCCTGCCGCTGTTTCTAGTCCTTCGGACGCTCCGATGAATGCCAACGCAACCTCGTTTCTTCGCTCCTCTATGGCCGCCACAGCCTGTTCTCTTGTGGTTCTTACTGCTTCCGACCTAGACGCGTCCTTCTTGGCAAGAGAAGTTTGAAACTTCTCAACTCTCTCATTGGAAGATTTCAAGAGCTTAGACGCAAGACCATCCATCTTCTTGCTTGTACTTGCCAAAAGCTTCTCGCGTGATTCATCTTGTTCAGTGAAGTATGTGTCGATGACGGACTTTATCTTCGCAGTATTCTTCGACATTGAGCTTTCAGCAGTGTCTGTGACACTTACCACTCTCTCCGCTATGCTGTCGCGTGCACTATTGACAGTAGATTTGAACTCCTTCGAAACTTGCACGATGTTGTCCGCGAACTGGCGAATCGTCCCAGTTTCCATTTCCTTGAGAGCATCTTGTGTGCTTCTCACAGCATCTTCTATGCCACTGAGAGCATCGGCCATAGACTTGGAGATCTCAGTCCGCTTCTCCACAGTAAGATCCTCGAGCGCCTTCCTCATGCCATCAACAGCTCCGACGAGCTCATCTACCTTGGCATTCAGCTCCACCGAGAACTCCTGTTGCAGTTTCTGAGAATCCTCTTGGAGAGATCCAATCTCTGACTTTAGCGACCCCTTGAACTCCGTGTGAACCGAGGCAATTAGATCGCGAGCTTCGGTGGTCTGACTAGAAAGGAATCCGTTGAAAGTGGCTTCAATGCTCTTCGTCAGATTGATGAACTGTCTGGTTATGTCCTCAACTTGAACATGGAACTCATTGCGTATGCCTTCCGAGTGTTCGTCAATTCGAGCTACCTGCTCTTCAATTGCCTGGTCGATCTCCTTCTGAACTCTGTTAGCATGTGAAGTCAAAGCACTCACACCTGACTCGAGTCGTTTGTCAACACGTTTGTTGAAACTGCCATACAGTGCCTTAGCCTCAGTTATCTGAGACTTTGTAGTTTCGGCGTAACCAGCTATGACTTCAGAAAGTCGTTCGCCGACATCAGCTTCGAACTCGTGCGTGATCTTCTTCACAGAAGTGAGAGCAGACTCCTGCTTCGTTGCAGAGGTTTTCATCACGGTGTTGTATGCCGACTTGAGTCTGCTGTTTATCGCCTCAGCGAGCGTGTCAATCTCTGAGGCTTCTGTGTCCAAAATCGCACTTACTTCCTCCACTACCTGAGTGAGATTCTGGTTCATGGACGTGAGCGCACGCTTTGACCAGTTGTCGATATCGGTAATCGCCTGAAGATTGGCCTTGTCAAGCTTCTCCTCATGGGCATTTAGTTGCTTCTCCAGAAGCGCTAGAGTGGATTTTCGACAAGTTCCAAGGTTTGCCTCGAACTCGGTATGCACATTTGTCGCCATATCCTTCAAGGACTCATACTCATCGTCGAACACTTTCTGAGTCTTATCGATGAGACCGGAGGCTGCTGTCTTTACGTTTTCCAAGTACTTTGTTTCTGTAGACTGGATCTGGTCAAGTTGGGACTTCAGCGACTGAGTTGCCACGTCCATGAACGCCGCAACTTCAGCCTTCCATTCTTCAACATCTGCTCTCACTGTTTCAGAGAGTTGAATTGCCTCCTCAATGCGAGTCTTGGCGAATTCTGCCTCTTCGCGAACTTGGTCTCGATTCCTTGATATCATCTCGTTCAGCGACCCTTCGCCTGCCAGATAGCTAGAACTCAATTGTGCGTCAAGCTTAGAGAGCATCGCCTCAAGGTCCTCGCTGGCCGTGGTCAACGCCGCTATTGCACTGTCAGATGCACCTGTTGACTCTTCAGAGATCCTGCTACTCATCTGTTCCCCAGAAACCTGTACAGCTCTTCTTGATTCCTGTAGAGTGGAAGACAATGAGGCACTGAGGGATGCGACTAGAGCTGCAATCTTACTCCTTAGTCCATCCACGGCAGCTGCTGACGATTTGTGCTCAGCAGTCAGAACTCTCTTGAAACTCCTCGTAGTCTTATTGAGTTCGTGATCGAGAGCCTTCTGGCTCTTGTCAAGTTCTTGTTGGAGCGCGGTGAGTCGAGTGCCAAGGCCTTCATCAAGAGTCACATCTAGACCTGTCAACGCTTCTTCGATACTTTGTGCGAACTCGCTGAGGACCTGGGTCGCAAGAGTGGCGACGGTATCAATCTGGGATTGGACGGTGTCAATCGTGTTGGACTCGTAGCTCTGTAAAGCAACTCTTCCATCATCGATGGTATTCTTATGGGACTCTAGAACCACCTCGATGTTTTGGTCCACCCTCTCGAACTGGGCCTCGAACAACTTCCGAGTTTCCTCAGAGAATGAGCCCAGATCTCCTTTGATAGAAGAGAGCACATCATCTAATGCAAGAATCGTAGGAGCCAATCGATAGACTTCTACCACGCCATCTACCTTTCGAATCAAGCCCTTCTTTTCCAGACGCTTGAGCGCACTTCCCACCTTCCTCCTTGACTCACCAGTGATCTCGACGATTCCCCCAGATGTAAGATTACCCCCAAGGAATATCGAGAGAACCACTTTGGCCTCAATATCCGTTATTCCAAGATTCCTCTTTAGTACTGGAATACTCTCAACTACTGTACTTCCACTCAAATCCAATCCCACCGTCTTACGTTGATGATGCTGTTCTCGAGCAAGCTATTTTGCTCTCTTGCGCCGTTTGAGTTTTGAAACTCTATCAAACAACACGAGCAGGTATTGTACCTCGAATGGATCTGCTGAACCATCCGAGATCACTTCGGCCTCAATATGCATCGAACTGTCCGTAGCATCCACAAAGAAGTCCTCATAGGCGCTGAGTGCGTCATCCTCCAGAAGAGGCTTGGTCTTTGTAGACTTGGCACTAGCGAGGTCCATCGTAAGAAGCCACCAGGTGTCAGTTGTATCTGATGCCGAGGCATCTATGTCATAGTGTTTGGAGAGCAGTTCTACATACAACTTGAAGATCTGGAAGTCTTCCACTTCATGGTGCCGTGGATTGATGATTACGATGCCACGAGCAAAGTCGAACTGAAACAATAGGTCATCTCCTGCGACCAACTTGACATTGCCCTCCTGAGCTGTTGTGGTCTTGTTCCAAATCTTGCCAAATCTGGAAACGAAGTGCTTCAACGAGCTGACTCTGAGAGTTGACAAGAAGTCCTTGGTCTGGAGTCGACGATCAACCATCCCTCTGCCCTTACGTTCCAGTACGAAACGTTTGACTTGCTCAAGATATTGACTATAGCAGAAGCTAGGAAGATTCTCTGGATCTATACCCAATTCAATCAGCATGTTGAGGAAGTTGCGGTCTTTGCACGCTGGACGCACCGTGCAGCCCAGACGGTTCTCTTCACACTCTTTGCACTTCTCCTCATGTAGTTCTATGAACTCCTTGGCAAGCTGCTTATCCGACACCTTGTCGAGCAGCGCAATTCTCGATGCAAAACCGGTGCTACGTTGTTTCGAACTCATTACTTCCATCCACTCACTGAGTACTCTATGGATACAGATAGACCTAGAGCAGTTCGGTCAATACTCTCGCCACAAGAATAGCGGCGAAAGTGTTTCAAGTTGCGCAATTGCCTTTCAGTTTGATAAGTTTATGGCCCCTGTCACCGCTTCTTCTCGACCAACCCACTGCTGAAACCTAGATTCCACCCCATCAAGGTCAGCTGCCCTTGGCAATCTCCTTTAGCTTGGATGTCCAAGCACGGATTTCAGTATTCAATACGGCAATGTCGTTCTCATTGAGGGTGGCCGTAGGCGGATAGGACTTCAATTCTCTGGCTTTCTTTCCGAACTGGAAGAGCACAGGAGTATGTCCCTTGATCATCAGTGTCAACTGGTCGCGAACCTCTTCTAAGGCTCCAGCCATTTCCTTGGCTTCAGTCTGTGGAGTTACCATCTCAAGAAGATCAGCCATTACATCATCAATGGCTGATGGCGTAACCTTCTTTGGTTTCATCTTCACTTTGTCAGCGGGTTCCTTCTCTTTGGGCGCCTTCTTCGCAGGCTTCTTAGCTGCCTTGGCTGCGGGCTCCGAGGCTGCTGAGGCTTGAGCCATGCTTGCTGCTTCTTCCAAGGCCTCAGTCATCTTCTCAAGGGACAGGTTGTACTTGCGTTCGAGGTCATCTAGCTGCCGCACAATGATTCCCACAATCTCTTTTGTTTCTGACAAGGAGTTAGACAAGTCTTGGATATTGTCTTCTATTGCCGAAACACCCGCCACGTACTGCTGGAGATCGTCAATCTTCTTGTCTACGCCGTCAAGCGAACCGGCTCCCTTGACCTCGTTGCCGATATCCACAACGTTGACAAGAATATCATCCATCTTCTTGAAGAGAACCTCCATCTCCTTGGAATCTCGAATCTCAATCACGGTCGAATCAATCCCCTTGATAGAATCAGCCAGTCCATCCACCTTCTTGCCGATGCTCTCGGAGGTCTTCGTTTCGCCCAACTTCGCGAGTGTAGTGTTGAGTTCTTGGACTGATTTGAGAAGATCCTCAATCTTGGACACTGGAGTGACTTGGGACTGTACATCCTTGATCACTTCTTCTATTCCTTCTACTTTCTTCTCGAGATCCGTAGCAGCAATGAGTCCTTCTACCTCTTTCCTAATCTTAGTGGTTTCCTCACCAATCTTGTCAATCTTCTTTTCGAAACTCTGAAGATATTCCTTCTCGCTCGTCATGGCATGCCCAACCTATCAAATCGGAGGCCGTGTCCAGCATAATCTCTGCGTATTTAGATTTTCGGGATATCTAAATGATTCGTGGGGGTCTATCTCTCAAACCACCTGACAACTTCCGCCGCTATATCTTACTGGCACGGATGAAATCTAATCCGCACTCTTCGAGGATTGGGAAGATACGGGCCTTGTTCTCCGCATTAGTTCCCTTCCAGTCTATGATAGCTCGAGAAACCTTCTCCTTGCTCCGTGATATCATATGCTGGATCACATCAACATCAATCTCGTTCAGGGCGTACTTGGGAGCGATGTGACCGATTCTTACATCTTTCTCTAGAACTAGCTTGTTGAACTTGCTAGCATAGTGCGTGCCACCAAAACCAATAGAGGATTCTGACTCAATTGGCGCTCGAATGCATTCCATGACTGCTGCCGCAACAGACCTTGCTCCCTCTTCATGTTGCCAGTAGGCTTCGCCACTGCCTAGTTCGACAAAGAGTAGAGGTGTATTCATGGTTGTAGGGCCGTGATGGGTCACTTCAAGCGTGATATCGAACTCCTCCAGCCGGCGCCTGGCTCTCTCCTTCTGTAGGCTCCGTAAGGCCACGGACATAAGACTTGCTATGGACACAGACAGGCTCCTTGGGGCACCTCCATAGCTAGCATCATCTCCGAAGTTGCCTGTACTATGAACGAGCAGGGCAGGCCTGCCCGACTGTGCTCTGTGGCGAGAGCAGAAGATGAACACCTCTGCTTCGAAATGTTGCTCTAGATGATCTGCGAATATCATGTCGCGCTCTGTTGTGATCAGCAAAGCTGAACTTCCAAGTGAGTAGACTGGATTTCCCTCGAATGTTTCACCGGTTTCTTCGAAGCCATGTTCATCGCGTAGTAAGTTGCTTATGGTTTGACTCGCTATGTCTTGAGTCGAGGAAACAAGCACCCTCATTTGGATCATCCGTTTCTCAATCGACAATACACTTCTCTAGCAGGGGCTCCAATGATATCTCAAGCTCGAGTGTCACCTTCTCCTCAAAGGACTCCAGAATCTCTGACTCAATTCGGTCCTTATGGTCCCTAACTCGAGCTAGCTCACGTTCAATATCGTCCCTGATTCGAAGCATATCGCTGCGATGATAGTCAAGATTCTTCTGGGCCTCTTCAAGCTCGCCCTGGAGCCGATCGCTCTCCGCGTATACATCAGAACCTGCGTATTTCCGGCGTTTCTCCTCCAGCTCTTTAGCTTTCTGCTGCAGCTCCTGGAGAGAACCACTGCTGATAGCGTTCACCTCTTCAATTGCACGTCTTCCTAGTCGGTCTTTTAGAGAGAGCTTGCCTGTTTCAATTGCTTCCCTCAGTCCCCCAAGTCCTTCAAGTAGTCCCGGATGTCCGTCGGGCTCCTCGACGATTGCCGTATAGGGGTCCTCGAAGTAATCAAGGAGAGCTCTTTGGCCAGCGGCACCCACTCGCACACCGGTGTCACGTTGGAGGAACTTCTTCACCTGCTTCTTCAGAGGATTCATCTTCATCCTTAGAACACCAGCCAAACGATCCGCCTCTTCGTCAAGCGTGAGTAGCCCTGCCACGTCGGACGTTTCTGCGAATGTATTGTAGGCGGTCTTCGCCGAATCAAAATCAACTTTGGCCGTGTCAATCTTCATCCTCGTCTGGCGAATCTGGTCTTCAAATAGCTCTTCGCTGTGACCCAGGTCTTGCAAGGTCTGAATTCTGGTTCCAATCCTCTCCAGGTCTTTCAGCCAGTTGAACTCAAAAAGGAGCTTTTGAATGCGGTTCATCTCATTCATGAGCTCTTTCATGGCAGAATCAATCTGCTTGATCGTCGTCTTGTGCCTCTTGTCCATCCGCCTGATCCAGCGGGCGCCAGCACCCCAAAGCTCCTGAATGAAAGCCCTGATCTCCTCCTGAAGATCCTCCATACTCTGGTGGGTCACCTCTTTGTCGACATAGAAGTCGGCAGTGATGTCCTCGACCTTCATGGCGAATCTGGTGGCAATGCCCATGGAATCTGGTTCATCCTCGCCAGTCTCCCTAAGGTTTCTTGAGAGATCCTTTATGTCTTTGAGAGTCCTCTCTACAACCTTGTAGCTCCTCTCAGCCTTCTTCTTGAATTCCTTAGATCGATTTGAGAGGCGTTTTCGATACCACTTTTGAAGCTGGTCAACAGTTAGAGTCGTCATCTGGGGTGCCACCTAGTCGCGTGACGAGATTTCCATCCTACTTTTCAACTTTATGAACTGTGAACCACATTATTGCTCATGGAAAACAAGCTTTTAACCATGCTGACATTTATGGGAAACCTCACGGGCACGAGGCCGGTAATGTCCAAGGATAATCATCCCCTGAAAAGAGGGAGGTGTGAGGAGGAAACTCAACTGAATCCCCCTCATCTCCTACTCGTCATACTTCCAGCATAGGAAATCGGCTAGCATCAAACCAGCCGATGTGAGCTTCGCAAGCTGTCCCTTGTTTTCCATGTCACCACCAGATAGCAAACCCATGTCCATCAAAGAACGGAGGTTCCACTTTGTTGTACTATAAGGTACTGATGTTCTTCGTGACACACGGTCTGCCAGCGCCGTAACGGTCAGGTCGTTGTACTTCAGCAGTTGCGCACTCACTCTCAATACAAGCTTCTGGTTCTTGCTCATTCTTGTGTCTGCCAGTGTGAAGAATGATGCGGCAAGACTGTCAAAAGAAGACTCGGCGAAAGGTTCGTGACTCTGACATGCCTGGTTGGCACTAGAGAATACATTCACCTCGTGAAGTAATTTGGTACTCACCTTTTGCCTTTGCGACCCGACGTCGATGGGCGGTGGCCTCTGTTTCAACACCCATTTCGCTTTTCACCTCTTTCTTGATTGGGTCATTTCACGGCTAATCAAGACAGCATTTAAGCGTTTGCAGAAGGCTTGCTGTGCGGCATTCACCTCATATCTTCAGGAATCTGAAGTCCCATTGAGTCTAGCTTGCCAAACCCTTGGCTGTAAAGACTCATGTTGTGCCGGATCTCTTCCTCAGTTTCTGTTACAGTAGAAAGGTATGAGTTTATCTCATCCAGTCCACTCTCTTTGTACTCTTCCATCATTGAATAGACAGTATCACTCATGCGGAGCATTAGGTCTTGTATGACAGTGCTGAGATCGATCATAGACTGGACTACCTCAACTGCGTCATCATCAGGCATGTAGGGAAGAAAGTCCTCAAGTGCGACACCAGCCTCTCTGCATCGGTCGACCCGACCAGGAATCACTTCATCATACATTGAATGCATCCATCCCAGACGCTCCTCGTGAGTCAGAGTTCCAAGGTTCTCGAGAGAGAAGTAACCAGTCCACGGGCCAAACTCAGAGCTCTCATAGGAGATCCAGTTGTCAAAAGCACCCAGAACACGATGCCAACCCTCTACGGTCTTCGACATCAATCCATCCCGAGATTCTGTCATCATCGGTTGTTATAAACTAGCGTGAAATACTGAGTGACAGAATGACAGACAATCGCCTCTCGATTCTCATTGGAATACTAAGGAACTCAAATGAGTTAGACAAGATTCTCGCTAGTGACGAAGTCACGACAGATCTTCTAGAACAGGCGGGAGCCACACAAGTAGATGAGGAATCCTGGACACTTGACAGCGCAGCAAGAGTATCTCTGGCCATTCAAGCCAACCTGTTGGGTGCTGAGCTAGAGGAGATTGTGAACCTACTCTCGTGGAAAGACTTTGAGGGGCTAGTGGCAAGAATCCTGACAGAAAACGACTACCGTTGTCTTGAGAACTTCAGGAAACGTGGAACGAAAGAAGCAAGAGGCATGGAGATTGATGTCATTGGAGTCAAGGGCACGAGCGTTATTTCAGTTGATGCCAAGATGTGGGGAGTCAGGTCAGGCAAGTCAACTGCCTTGAAGTCTGCAGCAGAGAAGCAGGAAGAGAGAACAGTTCGCCTATGTGATCAGATGCACATGCTGGCGGAGAAACTGGGTGGTATCCCTAGCGGAGTATACTCACTCACGCCAGTCTTGGTTACTTGGATGGTTGAAGAGGTTGTCTTCCATGATGGAGTTCCCGTTGTCCCCGTCTTCAAGCTTAACACATTCTTGCAGGATATGCCAATCTACCAGGACATGATCGCGTCTTCCGACTGTGTCTTTCATAGCTAGTGTTTGACCTTCCTGCGCAAGCAAATCATGATCTGCCTTCAACAGTCCAAAGAGATTCATGAATGACGTCTGAATATGTAACTCTCACGCGCTGAGTCGCCAGAACCCGGAAGTTCCTGTAGAGCCGATCAAGCTCGGTTAGACTGTATGGTGCTGTCCAATTGATACCTAGCCGCTCCCTAAAGACCGAACTTGGCACACCAATGTCACATACATATAGGTCTCCTAGACTTTCCGGCAATGTTTCAAGAAGACCAGACTTCACGAAGGCAATCGTCAATGTGGCGAGGGGGTTGACTCTTCCGACATTCTCGCCTGTGGTTACGTCCAATCCCGAGGGAGCATCCAAGGATAGTACTCTCTCTGACTCCTTAAGAGCGGCAAATACATCATTCGCCAGCGGGTCCTCACGTCTAGTAAATCCATACCCAATGAAGGCATCTAAAACCAGAGTCTTGTTGTCTGAGGGGGCAGTCAGGGGACCTTCAAGAATCTCGGAACCAACCGATTTGAGCCTCTCCAATTGAGCTCGGGGTATAGAGCGGAGCGACCTGATGCCTTTGGGAACCACGACTTTGACGTTGTAGCCCCAACCGAAGAGTCGTCGTGCAGCAACTAGTCCACCACCTCCGTTATTTCCCGATCCCACAACAATCAGAAACTGAGTGGATGAATCCCCTGACAACTCTACTGCTAGCCGTGCAAAGCTGGAACCAGCATTCTCCATCATCAGCTCAACAGGAATGCTCAGCTCCTCCATCATAATGCGGTCGACTTCAATCATCTGGTCCCGTGATATGCCTGGCAGACCCATACCAAATGGATAGACGCCAATCACTTAGCCCTTGCCAATCATTCTAGCTGCTAAGGAGGTCATCAGAGCCTCCTGAGGTTCATCTTTTTATCTGGTCAATACACTTCATCAGACAGATTCCGAAGCGGGAGATATGATCAATGGCTCTGTTCGGTGTAGTCTATCACGAAAACGTAAACAATTGGGCTACTGCCAGTCTCATTGAGGCCATAGAGGCAAAGGGACACACCGCCAAGCCCTTCCGCCTAGCAGATGTGGCAGCCGAACTTCCTCACAGATTCACGCATCTAGATGAGGAAGACGTTTCAGGAATGGACGGGGTCATGGTCCGCACAATCGGTTTCGGAAATAGCGACCAGATAACCTTTCGAATCAGTCTTTTGGAGCATTTCGAGGATGCCGGTATTTACGTGATGAACCCAGCCTATTCATTCAGAAGAGCCAAGGACAAATACGCGACCTTGACTGCACTGCATAAGGCGGGAATCAGAGTCCCACGGACGTACATTGGCGAGAACCTCGAGGCTGCAATCAATTTCGCAGATGAGGTCGGAGATGTCATAATCAAGCCTCTCATTGGTGCCCGTGGCCTTGGCGCAATTAGAGCCCAACATCCCGAACTCAACTACCGGGCCATGAAATTCATTCACCAGTTGGGTCAAGTCTTATACGTTCAAGAAGTGATACCTAAGCCAGATCGTGATATTAGAGCATTCGTTATCGGCGACCAGTTGGTGGGGGCAATGTACAGATACCTCCCCGAGGAAGACAAGGATGAGTGGCGGACCAACGTTTATGCCGGGGGTCGTGCTGAGCTGGCGAGCCTTGATGATGAATATTCGGAGTGTGCAATCAAGACTGCCGCCACCCTCAATCTTGACTATACTGGAGTAGATATCATTGAGTCACCTGAGGGCCCCTATGTGATTGAGGCTAACGCAGCTCCTTCTTGGAGCGCCCTCTCACGTGTTACAGAGAAGAACATTGCAGGAATGATAATCGACAGGCTGATCCACCAATCCGGTGTGAAATGACTGCTGGGCTAAAATGAATACAGGTGCACTTGATTCAGAACTCGTAGCGACAGCTCGGATTAGAACTACCCGGCAGCAAGGATCTCTTCTACTTCCTCCTGGGAGAGTATCCTGAATGTCTTGTCTGTAGTGTCAATCTTGCCGATTTCTATTCTCCTGGCTCTCTCAGCCGGAGGCTCTTCAGAAGTTTCACCGTTTCTGATCAGTCCTTCCAATGCCAACTTCAGAGCTCCATCGAGATCCGTCTTCTCTTTGTAGTTCTCTTTGAAGTAGTCGCGGACTACGTCAGCCTCCTTTCCAATTGCAGTGGCTCTCCAACCCCAGAAGGAGCCTGAAGGATCAGTCGTGAAAAGCTGTGGTCCATCGTGGTCGATTCCAGCAACGAGTAGGGAAACACCAAAGGGTCGGTACCCTCCGACCTGAGTCACTGACTGTTTGATATCGCAAATGTTGACGACCAGTGACTGGATGGAGATGGGCTCATCGTAACTAAGTCTGTTGATCTGAGCTCTTAACCGAGCTTCGTCTATCAACTTTCGCGCATCAGCGTGTAGACCCGCGATTGCTGTGCCGATGTGGTCATCCACAAGCAGAATCTTCCTAAGAGTGTCTAGGTCCACAAGCGAATGAGGCGATCTCTTCTCACCGGCAAGGACAACTCCGTCAACGGCTTTGACACCGACAGCGAGTGGCCCGTGGCGAACTGCCTCAGTCGCATACTCAACTTGATATAGCCGTCCCTCGGGACTGAAGACAGTGATTGCGCGGTCATAACCCATGCTCTGTGTTGGAAACATGCTTTGATAACACTCCAGTCAATTTGAGCCCACTACTGGAAGGGTCAAACAAACGTCAATAGTGCCACGTTTAAAAGCTTGTCTGTGTGTTTGTTTGCAACCGGAGCTACACGAGGCTCCTATCGCCATTCCAGACGCATTGACACTCCCTTTGGTAGCCGACCAAGCACTGGTTCAATCTCTTCTCGGTCAGGAACCCTCAGACTCTCGGCCTCAGATTCCTTGACGCCAGAAGAGTGCACATAGTTCTGTACAACATACTCTCCTTGGAAGCCAATCTCCCTCAAGACCTTGAGAACTCCATCTATCTCGGCAGGTGACATCAGTTCTCCAACATAGGTTGTTCTTGGCCAGAAAGCGACATCAGAGTCCAATAGAAGCTCGATGCTTTTCAGAACTCGAGTCCAAGGGTTGTCCTGAGTTCTGGCGACAACGGGATATCGTTCTGGCGTCGTCTTCAGGTCGAACCATACGGAATCGAGAAACGGAATGCAACTCTCAAGTACTGACGGAACCGAACCTTGTGTGTTTAGGTTAATGTGAAAGTTGGCCTCAGCACTGAGTAATCTGAGGAGGTCAGGCAGGTCTCTGTGAATTGTTGGCTCTCCCCCTGTCACACAGAAGCCGTCAGTGAGATGTCCTCGCGCTTTCTGAGCGATCTCTTCAACGGGCGTTTCAATCCCGGAATCTCTTGGGACTAGTTCTGCATTCTGACAATATGGACAGTCAAAGTTGCACCCTCCCGTAAATATCACAGTAACAGGAATTCCTGGGACATCCACAAGGCTGATGTCAATTATCGATGCTAATCGCATTGCCCGGTGACTACCTCTGTCAGTTAGTGAAATCTGGCCCATAAATGTCCAACTGTAGGGTTACGTCCGCGTATAGTCTGTGATATTGCCCTGATATGACTGAATATACTCGAATATCCTTACTATAACGCTTAAAGATAGGTTTAGCACACCTCATAATGGGGACCATGCAATGGCGATTAGGAGTATCAACAAGGAGAGTATTTTGAAGAGTACACTCTTTCACATTCAATTGAAACAGTGCCAGTACATAGATGACTTCCCTGAAATGGTCGCAGACATCTTTGAGAAGAGTGTTGAGCGCGGCAGACTTCGGGAATATGAGAAACTGAAGAGGAAACTGTATCGAATCAGCACGAGCTTCTTCGAGGTCAACAAGAGCATAATCAAGAAGAAGGACTTCTTCGAGTCACTCTACAAGCGGATTGCTAGAAGGATCTGATGACGTATCGCTCTATCTTTCAACTTCCCGCAGCGTTAGAATGAACTTAGCACCATGACTAGGCTTTCCTTTAACACGATCTCTTACTTCAATCGTACCTCCATACTTCCTTGCCATCTGAGAAACTAGTGTAAGTCCAACCCCTCCCGAATGACCTCGACGACCGAAGATAGTTTCCTTTCTCGCACTGCTGATACCCGGGCCATCGTCTGAAACTGAAAGCCTGTAGAATTGCCCCTCCCTGCTTCCAGATATCCAGACCTTTGGCTTCTCTCGAGGATTGTGGCGTACCGCATTCTCGAGTAAGTTCCATAGGAGCTCTCCCAGTAATGCATCAGCTCGAACGTGCACTGGCGGCTCAATGTCCTCGACAAAGACTGTGGCGCCGTAGATTCTAACTAGTACTTTCACCCTTTCTTCTAGGACGTTGGTGAGCTCCACATGCGTGGTCGGAAGACGCCTGAACTCTCCAGCACGCTTTACTTTGGTGATTAGTCTGTTACATCTCTCCACTGCATCAAGAATGTCGCCTTGTGCTTCTTGAAGGTAGCTTCGTGGGACGTCCCTATCTAGCAGACCAGCAGCCGTGATGATTACTTGGAGTTGATTGGCTATGTCGTGTGTGAGCAAATCAAGATAGAATTGGATGGTTTCCTCAGCCTCCTTCTGAGCTGAGATCTCAGTGATTACTCCGAATGTTCCCAAGAAACGACCATCATTGTCCTCCAAGGGCGTGGCCGAGATTATTGTCGGCACTACCTCGCCATTCTTGTTCAGCCACTCAAGCTCATACCGGGCAGCCATGCCGCTCCTTCGTTCGTCAATCTTCGTCTGGACCCATTCATAGTCCTTGTCTTTTGTGAACTCGTGCCAGGGCCTACCGACCACCTCATCCTGAGTTCGGCCTAGCATCTCGCAGAATGCTTCATTTGCATAGACAAGGTTCCCGTTTTCGTCATCAATGGCCAGGCCGTCGTTCATGGTTTCAACCAGTACTCGGTAGCGCTCTTCTGTTTCTTCAAGTGCCTTTTGTTCTCTCCTTCTTTCAGTGATGTCGAGAATGTGCACAATGGTCTTCTTTGAGCCGTCTCCAGCCGTAGCCATGGAAACACGTGCCTCGACTGTAATAGAACGTCCGTCTTTGAGCGTTAGCTCAACGAGATAGACATCAGGAACTGCTTCACCCTCTCTTCGCAGAGCATAGCGTTTGCCAGTGGATTCAGCTAGGTCTTCGTCAACAAATCGCCTGAAATCCTGCCCGATGAAGTCCTCCTTGACACCCCCAATGAGTTCCACAGTCCGATCATTGACGTACTCAATCTTGTATTCATCGCCGACAATCGCTATTGCATCGTGAGAGTTCTCGATGATCGTCCTTAGAACTGCATCACTGAAGGGAAATCTCGTACTGATCAGCCCAGTGAAGCTCACATCGGTTGCAAACACACGAATTCGCTGAGATTTCCCTTTCTTGCCCTTGAGTACGATTCGCAGGTCAGCGTCAATCGTCCTGCCAGTTTTAGCTTGAAGTGACACTGACACCACAATGGACTCATCAGGCGTGGTCAGGGCAGCAACTGCTTCACGGAAGCGCTTCCTTTGCTCAGTAGCAACAAAAGATTCTAGCGAGGTGGTGCGTACGGACTTCTTGTCTTCGACTGCTAGCAGATTCCTAGCATACTTGTTCATGTACACAAGCTTGTAATCCATCTTGGCCTCGAATACTGCAAGCGGGAGCTCATCTGAGAACGCTCTGAACTCACGAGCTCCAGTCGCGCTGTGCTTCCGTTTTGCACGCTTGCTCATACGAATCTGGACTCCAGTCCTCTAGGCCAAAGTAGATGATGACGGGAGAATTAAAGGTCATTGTATTATAAGCCTAGTTCGGCTATAGATGCCATTACTGGGTTATAGTAGAGGGGTAGCCATACTTCCTCCACAGCGTCCCGGGTTCTCTCTGTTTTCCGTAACCAAGAAGGTCATCGAACATAAGGATGACTCGATTCATCCACGGAAATCGGCGGACAATCCAAAGAATGCTTCTATGGAGAAGTCCGTCCTTCTTGTTGTAGGGGCAAGATCTTATGCAGTTTGAACAATCACTGCCATTGTCCATCCAGAAACCATAGCAGGTTTCGGGATTGACATACCACTTCTTGACGCCCTGATTATTCGAGATTGTTTCGCCATTCCAACTCCGAGCGCGACCCTTAGGAATGGACTTTGAAGGGCAATGGTCGGCACATTTCTCACAAGTTTCGCAGAATCGTATCACCGCTTCACAGAAGCCCTGATCGGGCCTGTCTGGCACAAGGGGCATGTTGGTCAGCACTTTCGCTATTCGGACCCTAGGGCCAAACTCCTTGGTGATGAGTATCCCGTGTCTTCCGTATTGTCCCAGACCTGCATCTATTGCCAAAGGAACACTTAGTGCAATATCATTGCCGCAAGGGATCGCACCATAGCCCAACCTCCTGATGAAGGCGGTGAGTTCAATCTCAGCAAATGCCATCATCGAATAGCCAACAGCGACTGCTGCCGATGCAGGAAAGGCAGGCGATGTGGAGATGCCCTCATAGTCAAGCTCGACGGCCATGACAATTGCTCTAGTGTAAGTGTCTGGAATGCTGTACGACATCCCCTTCCTGTCGGCCGTGTAGAGCCAATTGGGGTCCAGCGCGGCGACACCCACCAGGCTAGCCCCATATAACCTAGCGGCCCTCTTGGTCGCCAGTGTCAAATCCTCAGGGTTAGAACCAACAGTTGGAGTCCCACCTATTCTCTGACTAGCATCATTGAGCAAAGGACCTGTCACGGACTGTCGGTTATCATAAAGCTCCCAACCAGCACCTGCAATCTCACGCTCAAGCCTTCCATAACCCGGTATGCGTTTAGCAATCATTGCTTCAGAACCATACCACTCGTCCTTCCCAAAGTGCTCAAATGTTGAATCATTGTGCACGCGCGCAAAAACCATGTCCTTCTCAGAGAAGCGGCTGTACGACTCAGAAACCTCGTATGGGCGACTGTAGGCGAGATCTTTCCGAGCGGCCTGAACTGTTCTCGTGTATTCCAAAGATTCCTCTTTGCAAACAGTGGTGATTGCACCGAAGGGACAAGCCCGGATGCATGATAGGCAGTCTGTGCACCCGCTTACGATTATGGGGAACTTAGCATTGTCAGGAAATGTGAGTGGCGAATCCTCTCCGTGTATCTCGATACATGCTTCAACGCACTCTTTGTCGCATCGGCTTGGTCTGCAGAGGTCCTCTAGTATCCGCATGCATTCACTCTCAGGAGTCTGCTGAGTATCGTAGATTGCGTCATTAAACAGTTCCTATGTGAACAGGTCACCATGTGCTGGCTAGGCAAAGATTATTGTGTTGCTTGAATCTGGAACCTCTCCTAGAACTCAATTCCGGTTGACTTCACAGTCTTAGGGATGATGCGTATGATGCCATACACCTCAGAGCAAAGAACCCTAGATATTGGAGGAGTAAAGGTCGGAGGAAGACCAGGACTCATACCGACAGTCATGGTCGGGTCAATCTTCTATTCAAAGGACAAGCTTGTTGTCAATGAGAAGTCGGGTAGTATAGACAAGCAGAAGACTGAGGCAATGCTTGAGCAACTTGCAGAAGTATCGGAGAAAACCGGACTTCCGAGTATGTTAGACGTAGTTGCAGTCACGCCCGAAGCAATTGACAACTACCTTCGAATCCTAGCTGACTTGACAGATATGCCCTTGCTCATTGATGGATCTGGTTCAAGTGAGGTAAACTCAGCCGGACTGGCTACTGCACGAAACGCGGGATTTCTTGATAGGGTCGTCCTAAACTCACTGACTCCTGAAGATGGAGATGATATCTACAATGCGATCCAGGATACCGGGGCCCGGAGTGCAGTCATCCTGACATTCTCGAGTGTAGCGATGGCGTCAGCAACAAAGAGAAGTGAGATTGCCGACAGCCTTTTGCAGAAGGCAGAACGTGCAGGGATCACAAACATCTTGTTTGATACCGGAGTTGTAGACCTCTTGACACTTGGCTTGGCATGCAGAGCACTTGTTTCGATTAAGGAACATCATGGATTACCGGTTGGATGCGGAGCTCACAATGCGGTCGCAATGTGGAATGGCCTTGTTTCCAAATTCGGAAGGAAAGCCAAGGAGCCTGCGTTCGTTGGCTCGAGCTTGATGCCAGTTGTACTTGGGGCTGATTTCGTGCTCTATGGCCCCATTAAGCATGCCCCAATCACTTTCCCTTCGATTGCTATGATAGACGTGGCGCTCTCTGGAGCACTCCTTGAGGACCGACTGCGGCCCGAACGTCCTCATCCCAGATACCTGATTGGATAGGCGAAAATCTTGAGCGAATGCATCCTCGTGTTTGAGCCATCTGGACTGAGAATCTCGGTAGAAGAAACGATCTCAGTCCTAGACGCGGCTCGCAACCTGGGCCTCCACATCTCCTCTGAATGCGGCGGTCGAGGTACATGTGGAAAATGCATTGTCGCAATGCAACCAGTGCCTGCACCATCTGACAGGGACCTCCAGCATCTTTCTGAGGACGATGTTGAGAATGGATTCCGTCTTGCGTGTCAGCACTCTGTCAGCACCAATACAAGAGTTGTTGTACAACAGGCCATTGCCAAGACGAAGATCCTTGTTGAGGGTGTCACAATAGGCGAGGAGTGGGACATTGATGAGGGCCTATCACCTGCGAAAGGTGTCGCGGTCGATCTAGGCACCACGACAATTGTAGCGTACATGATGAATCTGGCTGATGGAGTTCAAATTGGGCAAGCCGCAGCGCTGAACCCTCAAGTCAGATACGGCGAAGATGTGATGTCTCGCATTACCTATGCGACAAGAGAAGAGAATGGTGGCGTTGTACTCAAGGATGCCGCATTGAAGAAACTTGATGTGCTGCTGAGTAGTCTAGCTGATTCGGTTGGAGTCAACTTGAACGAAATCACTAGGCTTTCCATTGTCGGGAACCCTGCGATGCATCACCTGCTTCTTGGTCTGGATGTAAGTTCTCTCGGCATGGCCCCTTACGAACCAGTCATTCTTGAATCACTCACGACAAATGGAGAAGTTCTGGGGCTTGAAACTGCAAAGGAATCGCAAGTGTATCTTGCCCCCAACATTGCGGGATTTGTGGGCGGCGACACTGCTGCTTTCATTCTCTCACAGCGATTGGACAAGGCAGATGACATTGTCCTAGGAATTGACATCGGCACAAATGGAGAGATCATCCTGTCTGTTCAAGGAGAGATCTCCTGCGCCTCAGCAGCTGCTGGTTCTGCCTTCGAAGGTGCGTTGACGAAACACGGCATGCGGGGACAAGAAGGAGCTATCGAGTATCTGAAGATCGAAGACCCTGGAGGCCCGCCAGAGATATTCGTCATTGGTGATGTCCCACCCAGAGGGATTTGTGGCTCAGGAATCGTGGACACTGTTGCACAACTTAGGGCAGCAAATGTGGTTGATGTCGGAGGAAGAATGCATGAAACTGCGCGGGTCGAAGAGTCTGCCGAGGGGGAACGATACTATATCGTCGTTGAAGAGGGAGAGAAAGGCTCAGAGCGTCAAATAGTGTTCACTCAGAATGATGTGCGGCAGGTACAACTGGCGAAGGGAGCGATCCTTACAGGCGCAACGATTCTGATGGAGTCTGCTGGGATCGATGTTTCCGAAATAGACAGACTTCTGCTTGCCGGTGCCTTTGGAAACTACATCAACCCTGAGAGTGCACTCGCAATAGGCCTCCTTCCACCGGTTGGATTTGACAGAGTAGTTCCAGTAGGCAATGCAGCTGGCGAAGGGGCCAAGAAGATGCTACTTTCATCAAAGATGAGAGCACTAATTGAGCAAATTGTGTCCGACGTCAATTACTTGGAGCTCGCTACCCAGGATAGCTTCTCGAAAGTCTTCGCCATGTCGACTCTCCTCTCAAGTAGTATGCCCAAGCGACGAAACAAGCGATGAAGAAACATATATGCCACGTGGATTGAAACATGGCACGGTCGCAAGGCGAACAATCTTCGCCGCTGGCATTAACGACAAATCGAGGCTTGAGCAAAGAAGACAGTGGTGCAAACGAATGAATGAACTTACAGAGGCATTGGTTGAACTCGAAGAGAAGAGAGTGCGCAGCCTTGTTGAAAAGCAAATCTTGGAAGGCAGAAACCCTCTGGTGATACTTGAGGATCTGAAGACAGGAATGGACATAGTTGGTCAGAGATTCTCTGACAATGAGTACTTCCTCGTTGAGCTGGTTATGTCGGCTGACGTCTTCAACCAGGCCTTGGAAATTCTTGAGCCAAAGCTCCTAGAAACGCAGCCAGTTGCTGAGAAAGGCAAGGTTGTCATTGGGACTGTGAAAGGAGACATTCACTACATTGGCAAGAACCTGGTTGTGGCCTTTCTGAAGTCAAATGGGTTCGAAGTCCATGACCTTGGAGAGGACGTGGCACCCGACATCTTTGTTGAGAAACTCAAAGCCACTGGAGCACCAGTTCTGGGTCTGAGTGGGCTCATCACTACGACGCACGACGTCATGAGGGAAACCATCGAAACCCTTCAAGCAGCAGGTTTCAGGGGAAAAGTCAAAGTGATGATTGGGGGTTGTGATGTCAATCAAGAGGTAGTTGATTACACTGGTGCTGATGGATTTGGAGCAGATGCTGTAAGCGCGGTGAGTCTTGTAAGAAAGTTCCTTGCCGAGTTGGGTCAAGAGTCCTGATGTGTGAATCAACGCTGATCTGGAGAACATGGTGATTCGTTTGACCCTGCGAAAGGGAAAGAAACCTCTCAACATCAGTCATGATAGGACATGTGACTGTGATCCCAACCATATCAACTGCTTGACAGCAAAAGAATGGCTACAGCACCAGATTGCTGTTTGGGAGTTCTACTATGAGAAGCGAGATATACGTGATAAGAAGGTACACCCTGCAGTGTTCCCAATAGCGCTACCAACAAAATGCATTAGACTCTTCTCACATCGAGGGGAGCTTATCCTAGATCCTTTCGTCGGATCAGGAACAACGCTTGTGGCTGCTCAAGACCTCGGGCGAAACGCAGTTGGCTTTGATCTCAAGGAAGAATACGTACACATATCCAATGAAAGGATTGAAGCAGATGGAACTCAGAAGACTCTACAGATGGCAATCTGCGATGATGCACACAGTATTCCAGAGTACCTGGAGAACCAGACTGTTGCTCTAGTGGTAACGTCTCCTCCGTACGCCAACCTCCTGAATCGCAAACGTCGTAACAAGAGTAGACGCGGGGACCTTCGCAATGATGAACACTATCTGACCGTTCAGCAGTATTCTGATGATCCGAGGGACCTCGGTACCATGAATGTCCATGCTTACGCTGAAACGCTAGGTCGGATCTTCAAGGGGATTCTTCCTCTGCTGAAACGAAGGGGCCACTGTGTCATCAATATCAGTGATTATTGGTGGGAGAACAAGCGAGTACCCGCCCACCTACATGTGATTGAGGCGATGCAAGAAGTCGGGTACGAACTCCGAAACACCATAGTCTGGGACAGACGCAACTTGGTGAACAAGGCAGGGATATTTGGTTGGCCTTCAAACTACATTACACTGACTACGACCTTTGAGTACCTCCTTCATTTCTGGAAACCGAAATAGCGGCCGGGGCTAGTCTAGTTACAACCCCAGAATTGGGAAGACGAGATCCTTCACTCTCTGCACATTTCTTCTCACGATGCTCCACGTTTCCTCATCATCTTCAAAGGGCGGGCTTTGAGGTGGTGGTTTATAGTCATGTCCAGAGATCACAGACATGACCGTTCCCATGCCCCAGAGGAACGAATCGCGATGATATCCGCCACCTGAAAGGACAGCCATCTGGCCTTTAGCCCATGTATGAGCCGCCTCGTGAATACGTTCCGTCACGTAGCGTATCATGTCTGTTGTGAGCGTCAGGTGTGCGAGGCGATCCATGTAGTGGGCGTCGAAACCAGGGAGGAAGATTACGAATTCCGGTCTAAAGAAGTCAATAAGAGAAGGAACAATCTCGTCGAACGCATGTCGGTATACAGCGTCACCAGAGTCCATTGGAAAGTGCATGTTCACGTTGTAACCAAGTCCAGGGCCATCGCCGATGTCCTCGATAAAACCATCATGAGGATACATCCATTCTGGGTCTTCATGAAAGGAGATCTGCATTACCTCCGGGTCATTGTAGAAGTAGACCTGAGTCCCATTACCGTGATGAACGTCGAAATCGGCAATCAGTATTCGTCGAAACCCTCTGTTCTTCAGATGATATACTGAGGCTGCAACATCATTGAAGATGCAGAAACCTCCGCCCCGTTTGAAGCTAGCATGATGAAACCCTCCAGTTGGAGAGATCACGTGATTGACTTCTCCGTTGACAATTGCCTTTACACCTGTCACTGTCGCGCCACTGGTGATTCTCGCATTGTCATAGATTCCCTCGAATCCCGGCGTGTCAATATCGATGTCCCCCATGCCACTCCTAGAAATCTCTCTCACCATGTTCAAGTATTCCTGAGAATGAGTCTTGTCGAGAAGTGGCAACACCAAGGGCTCAGGTGTGATTATCTTCACGTTCGGTTGCGCGAGGAATCGGACCTCTTCCAGAAACTGCTTCACCATCAGGAACCGGCCAACACGGATAGGATGCTTTGTGCCAAAGTCGAATGTTTCAAGGTCCTCGCTCCACAGGAATCCGGTGTCGCAGCCAGTCATGGAAGCACTCATTATGACGTTGCTTCCAGCACATGCTTATATGCTTACATGAGTAAAGCCAACAAGGTGCTTGGTCGAACGTGAGATTGCGAGAAGTCGCAAGGGTACCAATCTCCGCCAATGCCTACAGCCTGTACGTCAGGCAAGGAAAAGATGCGAGAACACAGGTATTCTCTCTAGACTATTCCGAGAAACTCAGAGTATATGACACTCAGGGCTCCCTCGGTTCATCTAGAAGCTGGAGCAGCAAGGTCAGGTGTATTGCCGTAGCTGACATAGAGAGCGAAGGAGAAGACGCTCTTGTTGGAGGAGTAGGAAAACGAGTCCTTGTAGTCGACCAACAGGGTCGCACGCTATGGAAGATTGAGCTAGAGAGTTCAGTAATTGCGTGCGATGCGCGTGATGTTGATGGTGACGATGCCGCGGAAGTCGTGGCAGCCCTCCAAAACAAGAGAGTCATTCTATGGAATCATGATGAAACTGCGCTCTTCAGCAGAACAGTAGAGCAACCCATTGCAGACGTTTGGCTTGAGGACATAACCAATGACTCTGAGCTTGAGGTTGTCATAGCCGACCGGAAGGGTACTGTTCTGATACTATCCGCCGCAGGTTATGAGTTGAAGCACCTTACCCTTGGATCAACCATCACTGTCTTTGGCGTACTGACCTTCGGAAAGCGAAGGCTCTTTGTCACTGGAAATCACTCTCCTGAGCTCAGAATCTGGGACATAGATGGGAATGAAGTTACAAGGGTTTCTTTGACGGCACCGCCAAAGGCGCTGGCGACAGGAATGCCTGATGATGTGTCGAACGTTGCATATCTCGTAGTTAGCTCTCGAGACAGGAAGCTTACCTTTTGGGAGGTTCAAGGCACGCTCAAAGTGAAGAAGTCAGAGAAGGTCATCCTGCAGGAAATCGAGTCAACAAAGACTGAACTCTATCGAAGGGCAATCAAGTGCGGAAACTGCGGAGCACCAACTTCACCTGAAGCTATTGAATGTGCCGCATGTGGGGCCAAGCTAGAGATGCTTGATGAGTACGCGATTGAAGAGTACTTGAAAGAGAGCATAGAATCGATCACGTCCAAGCACACTCGAATCAAACTGAAAGAGTTAGACCGGATTCTTAGAAAGACCCTGCCTAGACCGGCTGCGTACAATCTTCGAAGGAGTATACAGACTATGATAAAGAAGGGAACCGTAGAGGGTCTTTTCGACGGGAACCTTTTCATACGTACTTTCGAGGAGAAGCCGAAGAGAGTCGAGAAACCAAAGAGAGTCACAACAAGGGCGGCTGCGAATCTGATACAAGAACTGCTTGCCAAGGAAGACAACTTCGACGTCCAGCGAATCGAGAAGGAAACAGGTGTGCCGCGCAGCATACTTAGGCAGACTCTGATGATACTTCTTGCCGAAGACTCCGTTGAAGGGACTCTTTATGGCGATATCTTCACTGTGGACGAGAAGCAGGACATCAAGAAGTTCGCGGCAAAGCTACAGAAGGAACTAGAGGCGTAGATGGAACAATGTTTGAGATTCTGGGATTGAGGATCAGAAAAAGACAGAACGAGAGGAGAAGACAGTAGTGGAAATCAGCAAGAGGATTGTCATAACATTCGTGATCGTGGCCCTGATACCGATTCTGGTTATCGCAGCACTCTCTGCAACAACCGTGTTCAATGTTTCAAATGAGAATGCTGGGGACGCTTCTGACGCCTTGAAGGCAGAAGAACTCGCCAATTTGCTTAGAGTTTCCCAAGATACTGCAGCCTTCATTGATGAAAGGATGCAGCAGTATTTCGATGGCGTCTATATGATGGAGAAGTATGCCGAGGACCTGTTCAATGGCAGAATCAACGCCACATCACAGTACTCATACTTCTGGGACCCCGATTTGGAATGGATTCATAGTGGTAGGACGATCCCCGGAAGGAATGCCGCTGTCTATGATGAAGACTACGAGTCCTATGACATCTCCTTCGACGTGAGCTGTTGGTATATGCCTACAGATGACTATAGGACGCCCAGCGACCCATGGGACTGGAGTCAAACGACACGTTACTTCATCGAGAACTCCAGCAATCTGGACAATGTCTTCCGGGCGCTGCATCAAGCGAGTGAGGACTACATCTGGCTCTACATGGGATTCTCTCCAGGCATATGCGACACTCGACTCTTCAAGAACTACCCCTATGACAATCTGGCATACTTTGAAGATTGGTACGGCCTAGGACAAGACTACGACCCGCCCAGGGAAGAGTGGTACAAGAATGCCGCGTCCATCAATGGAAGCGAAATCGCATTCACCAGCCCTTATGGGGATCCGTCCACAGGACTAGTCATCTCAATGGGGCGCCCAGTGAGATTCGACAATGGTACTCTAATCGGAGTCATCTCGGCTGATGTCACGCTTGACAGAATCATGTCCAGCGTACTCGACATCCAAGTACTAGGCAGTGGCTATGCGTATCTCCTTGAGTCTGACGGCGACCTGATTGCACATCCTAACTTGGTGTCAGAGGACCAGAGCTTGATTGATGTGGAGTTTGCTGGAGCGTCACCCCAAGAGATTGCCGCTTTCACATCGCTTCTTCCGTCAATCTTGGCTTCCCAGGGCGATCAGTCAGAGTTTCAAAAGATGGGCATTCCCTGGTACATCACCCATTCCAGAGTAAATAACACGGGATTCGTGCTGGCAATCGTAGTTCCGTCGGCAGAGGTCATCGCACCAGCCACTCAGATTCTTGATCTTGTTCTTGCTCAGACACTCATACTCACTGTTGTATTAGGCGGTCTTTTGGCCCTCGTGGCCGTGGGGGTAACGGTGCTCTCCTACAGGAGAGGGAACGCTGTTGTGGAGCCGATAAAAGAGATGACACGCCTTGTCGAGAAGATGGCTCGTCAAGACTTCACAAGAGGTGTCACTACGACGGGAGCCATGTTTGAAGAGGTCGGAACTACAGTTGATGCACTGCTCAGCTTCCAGGAGGCATGTAGATTCGGAAACCAGGCGTTCATCCGTGGCGATCTTAGGCGTGCACTCGCTAACTATCAGAATCTACTCGAGATCAGTAGGCGACTCGGAATCGAGGTTGGGGAGCAGACGATGTATCTGAACATCGGCAACGTGTTCCGCCAACGGGGTGACACAGGAAACGCAATGGACTACTATCAACATGCCCTGAGAATGGCGAGAGCCATGCTCGAGGAGGCGAAGGAGGAAGGAGCCGATGAAACCGACGCGATGTTACGTGTTGCCTCAGCCTATCACAACATGGCGTTAGTGGAGATGGATCGCGGAAACTCAAAGACAGCAATGGACCTCTTGGAAGACGCACAGGCCATCGATCTCACCCTCAAAAATGATCGAGGCCTCGCCAAGAGAAATGATGCGATGGGCTTGGTCCTCATGAGAGAAGGCCGATACAGCGAGGCCCTCTCAAGGTTCAAGGAAACGATGAAGATTGCAGAGAGCGAGAGATACGAGAGAAGCATGGCCTATATCCAGTTCCACATGGGTGAGCTGCATCAAGTCCAGAACCAGCTCAAGAGAGCGGAACGTGCCTATAAAGAGGCAATCAGACTTGGGAACCTGACCGAAGAGTACTGGCTTGTTGTCTACACAATGCAAAACTTGGCTGATGTCTTGGACCAGCTAGACAAACCAAGCCACGAATTGCGGAGAGATGCTGAGAAACTTCGTAGGTCGATCATGTTCAAGAAGAGTGTAATCTTTGTGATTGACTACTCTGGGAGCATGCAGGCACAGAACCGCATCCGAGCGGCCACTCAGGGTGCAAAGGAGATTCTGGATAGCCAGGTGAACCCACAGGATGAGGTCAGCATCATAGTGTTCAACTCATCCTATCGAGAGATTCTTCCTCTGACTCGCAAAGGGGAGTATGACCGACCCAGAGATAGTCCGATTGTACGTGCATTGGACTCTCTTAGGCATCCCAATTATGCCACGGCTTTCTACGACGCACTTGGAAGAGCGCTAGTCGAGTTGGACCGAATTGAGTCCAGCGAGCACAGATGGGTGATTGCCTTGACTGACGGTCAGGACAACAGTTCTGAGCAGTTCTCTCTTGATGCGATTGAAGGCATATTCACCGAGAAGGACCGACGTCGCAAGAAGCGGGCGTTGACAATCGAGGGCTTCATCCGGGACAATCACTTGGATGTGAATCTGATAATCATCGGTGTGGGCGAGGAGCTTAGGCGGCCTATCGAGGATAAAGTGAGGTCTGCGAAGACAGGCCGGAGAATGACATTCGAGGAACTCCTCGAGTCGGTTTGTGAGAATATTCCTCAAGGACAATACCTCTCGGTTCTAGACAGCATCGATGTGAGAAGCGACATTGAGAAGGCCTTCCAGCAGGTCGGAGTGTTAATGGCACAGCTGGAAGTCGGAGGCAGCACAATAGACTACTAGGAGGTGGATGATGATGGCACAGAGAACAGAAACCATGAAGAAGGGCAGCTTTCGACGAAATGTGATCCTGACATTTGTGACGATATCCATCCTGTCCTTGGGCGCGACTGGGGCAATCTCCTACTTCTTTGTAGACTTGATTGGCGACTTTACGACCACTGAGAGCAGCACGGCTCTGGACTCTCAGACACAGATAAACATGCTATCGACCGCTGAGAAGACCGCGGCAGTGATCAACCAGAAGTTGACGAATGCGGAGGCAATGGTACTGGCCATGGCTGAGGAATGCGAGAGAATCTTTAGAGCTGACTCTACATTCCAGCCCAGAGAGGTCTATTACGACTTCTTCTTCCAGAACGTTGGCCCACCCGGCTCAAGGCCAAATGACACTCAGTTCAGCGCCGAATATGGCATCAACGTTTCTTGGAGCTACAGCAGCTGGTATGTTCCGGAATCAGACTCTTCAAACTACGGGAACTACTTGGCAAGCAACACAGATAGACTGGGTCGAGTGTCGAACCTCGACTATATCTTCCAGGCCATCCATCAGCAGATTGACTTCAGATGGCTCTATCTGACTTTTGCAGACGACAGCCTCTTCATTAACTACCCAGGTAGCATCCTAGGCGGATCAGACATAGACCGACAGACAGACCCATGGTATCCCGTTCTTGATGAATGGTATACTGAGATTGAAGGAGGAGGGGGTGACATCGTCTTTGTAGAGCCTTACTACGACCCCATTGATAGAGTTCTTCTCATATCCATCGGAAAGACGGTATACTATGAGAACGGCACCCTTCTGGGTGTGATAGCCGGAGACATCACCATTGAAGACGTCAATAGAAGAATCCTGGACATCACGATTCTCGAAACAGGTTATGCAGCTCTTGTCGAACAGGTCAACCATGGAGTCATAGCTCATCCCGACCTCGTGCCAGACGACTATATAGTTGGACTGCCAGACCTAGCCAATGTGGAGTCCAACACTGACGGGAGCCCAACCGACCTGAATGTGGCTCAGGTAGTTTCGGGTGCTACGGGTTCACTTCAGTACACTAAAGACGGCGAGGAATACCTCTTGGCGTATACTCCCATCGGGAAGGCAAATTGGATCTGCGTCATAATAGTCCCCTTGGACGAAGTGCTTGAAGCGATTCCAGTACTTGAAGCACGAATAGCCGGAGCCAATTCACAGGCCACTTTGTTCATCTTGACAATAACAGCCATTGGGATCCTGGTTGCTGCAGGTGTAGCAGTGGCAGTTTCGAATCAGATCACAGGGCCACTTCAATACATGATGGACTTGGCAACCAAGAATGTGACGGCAATGATACGGCAGGACCCACTTGATACCCTTGACTTGCAGGTAGATGTGACGTATACCTCTAAGGATGACGAGATAGGCGAGCTTGCCAGAGCCTTCCAAGGTATGCTGGACTCTATCCGAGAAGAGGACTCTAGCTAGAAGAGAAGCAGGGTGCAGAGAGTGAGCGGTGAAGATTGGTCAATTGACAAGTCAAGACTAGTATATGGTCTAAACCGCAATGACCTCCACTTTCTGGATATTGATGAGAACGGCCTCCTGAGTATTCGAATCGGAGAGAAGGTCATATCGGTTGAGGAAGTCATCAAGCGGATTGAAACACAGAACGGAGAGAAAGTAGGTTACACCTCCTCTTTCACTCTCAGGTTGCCTCAGCTCATCTCCTACCAAGTGAGGAAGCTGAGGTCAACCTTCATGAGAGTCATCAATGAGATGGACTACTCCGGCCGTTTTCTGGGGCTTTATCCAGTGAAGGTCAACCAACGTCAAGACTATGTTGTTCAGGTCCTTCGCACTGATTCTGACTACGGGCTTGAAGCTGGAACTAAGGCTGAGCTGTTCTTAATCAAGTCTGTTATTGCGAAAGAGAAACACAGATTGATAGTATGCAATGGAGCAAAAGATCCTGAGTATCTAGAGAACATCAACGATTGTATCGAGGAAGGTTACAACATAGCGGTTTCAGTAGAATCGTTTCACGAGGCAAGGCTGATAGCTGATGTGATCAACTCGGAAAAAGCGAACTTGATACTTCGGATCAAACCATACCTGACGGTAAGAGGACACTGGTCACATTCGGCTGGAAGAGATTCCAAGTTTGGGCTAAGCATTCATGACCTGCTCGATGTCGTGGGCTTCCTGAAGGAGAGAGGACTCCACGACCGAGTCTCCGCGATTCTCGGACACGTTGGCTCTCAGATTACTGCGATTGAGGACTTTCGCCTATTTGCTGTGTTTATGATCAGAGTCTACCAAGAGCTGAGGGAGATTGGACTATCAGGACTCGACACGATTGACTTTGGTGGAGGTCTCCCAATTGACTACACAAGTTCTCATCCCCCCGACCTCATGGAGCTATATGCCCGCTCGCTGATGACTGGAGTCCAAGAGGAACTCAAGAATTGGCCCGATAGCCTTGTACCAAACATAATGATTGAGTCAGGTCGAGGTCTCACGGCTTTGGGTTCTCTGGTTGTAGTGAAGGCACTCGAGGTAAGATCAGTGTTTCCTGCTGGTCAAGAACAAGAAGTTGAGAAGACACTTGGCGACACCATCGCGGAGATTTCCGAGGCCTCCTCAGGTAGTGAGCTGCTAGAGATATGGAAGGAGTTCGATTACACGAGATCAGTCTTGGCTGAATCATTGAGCATTCTGAGAGAAAGGGAGAGAACTATTGGAATTGTCAGGGCAGAGATTCGTCGTCGGCTGGCTGAACTGGATACGACGGGTCTAGAAGCTCATGCTCTGATTGAGAACCTGTGGCATCCAGACCACATAGTGATTGGGAATTTCAGTGTCTTCAACAGTGCGTGCGACTATGTCTTGGTGGATCAACACTTCCCTATCTTCCCGATAAGGGACCTTCATGTTCGACCAGAAACCACGGTTAGGTTAGTGGACATCACCTGCGACTCCGACGGTGAGATATCTCAGTTCCACAGAAAGGAAACTGATGAGATCTGGTTCACAAGAGACAACAGACCTCTAACAATGACAGTGGCGAGGATGGGCCAAGGCATCCCGGTAGGATACTTGGAGAAGATCCAAGGGTCATACTTCGTTATTGCTCTCACCGGAGCTTATCAGGATGTCATAGAGATGGACCATAATCTCCTGGGAGACCTACCTGATGTGGAGCTTGTTCTGACAAAGGATATGAAATGGCAAGTAAGGTGGATAACAGGGGCTGAGAGCATGGAAGAGATCCTTGAAGAGATGGGATATGTCGGTTTCGACATCGACGAGGACCCTTACATGTCAGAGAAGGATTGATTGGAGAGATTTCGAGTATAAGGACGTGACTCAGGCTCAGATTACACTATAATCACTGCAATCCCAGAAACCATGTGCTCAAGCTTACAATGCCCTAGTGCAAGCCTAGCCTGACATCTCTTCTCCGGTCCACTCTTTGACCTGATTGTAGAGTTTGCGAATCTGGTCATAGTTCAGACGTGCCATTTTCTCCGAGATCCACTTCCTCATCATGTACGCATTCAGGTATTGTTCCCTCAGTCGCTTTGTTGCATTTGACAAAGAAGCCGCCCTCCAGCGAGTTCCTTTAGTTGGGTTGCCCGCAGCTTGCACAATTCGCTAATAACCTTTTGCGAATGATTTTACTAGATTCGGAGGATGCGGATTTGGGGCTAATGTGATGGGATGAAGCTCCTGAGGCCGAGTCATGAATGAGGTTGTATGACAGCCTTGAGCGATTCCTGCCGCTGTTGTACCTCAAGATCAAGCTCCTGCACATAGCATCGTCGGAATACCGGTTTCCAATACCGACATTTAACACTGAGGCTTTGGCCACAAGGATGTGCCGGAGGACCAGCGCAGTATCATCTTGTACTCTGGATGAACTGCCTCTGCTTCTTCTGCTGTTTCTCCCATTTCTTCCGTTCTGAGCGCAGCTGGAACAGGTCCACGTCCTTGAGAATCAGACTCTCTTTGGCCTTGGGTATGGTCCTCTCTGTTCGATCCTTCTCAGGAGAATGAGTGAATGAATCGCCAAACTCTGCAACGTTCGCAAAGAAGCAATAGGCATAGATCGACCTTCGAGCATCGAAATGAGCAGCGCGGAAATCTGCCGTTACCGGGGTAAACGCTGGATTGAGAACAATGTCCACGGGGGGTTCAGAGTTCTTCAACTCCACTCTGAGGTCCATGTCGAGAAAGTCTCGACAGATTGCTATCGCTATTCTTCCGAACTCTGTGTTGCATATGACTGTCTTTCGCGGGTAAACTTCAGTGTCTATTCCTTCATCGATTCTTTGACCCTCAATGTGAATGGTTGCAGGGATATGCTTCTCCTGTTCCCATAGAACCCCGTCAGGACCTACAACTCTGCTGACGTTCTGTTTCGCCTTATGTTCGTGGTAGGACCCTGGCACAATGTACATGCCGAACTGTTTGGCAAGATCTGTCACTTCTTTCTCTAGCTCACCATAGTTGAGGTCAATTGCCAGTTCCGGGAATAGCAGGAGGTCAACGCCTTCCGCATGGGCTCTTTCAATCATATCTCGAGTCTTCTTGCGAATTCCTTCAACCTGACCCTTCCGAGTCCTGAAGAGTCCTCTTTCCTTCTCCTCATACATCTCTCCAAGAATGTCGCCGCCTTGGGACAGTCCTATCTGGGCGATCCCTACTCTGAATCTGTCCCTCTCACTCTTCCCAGAGTCCGTAAGTAGGTCCAAGTGTGTCAGCCTGTATTCCTTTCTGGGTGCAGCCTCTCCTAGCGTCTTGCCATCTTGTTCTGCAAGGACAGAAACTGTCTTGCGAATCATTCGTTCAAGGAAAGAGTCCAGCTGCGTTAGATCAATCATCTCCTTCGCCGAGGGTTGCTCCCGCAAGATACTCTCCCACTTCTTGAGTTGGGATTGGAGCAACTCTCGTTCCTCGGCAACAGCTTGGGCAAGCTTCTCAAGACCTTTCTCCTCAGCAATGACGTGCGCCTGCGCCAGAAGGATCCTCGCTTGGTCAACGTCAAATTCCACGAGTGCAAGCTTTGATTGCAGTATGTAGGACTCAACCAGAAGCGTGTGTGAGGACTGTTCCTTCGCAATATCTAGAAGCTTCTGTGTCAATTTCTTCGTCTTCTCAAGAATCTCTTCTTCTCCTGTGAGCTTCAGTTCTAACAATAATAGGTCACAAAGATGAATCATGGCTGTAACAGTCAGAGAATGGTCAATAACATCCTCGGAAACCACGCGTTCTAGAATCTCCTCCGCCTTCACACGTTCCCGAGTCCTCTTGCTCTTCTTTAGAGAGAGTGCTTTGGCAACACGGTACCGCAGGTCGATTATCCGATTGTCTACTCGCTCATTGATTTGTTCGAACCTCCGGAGATACTTGGCAGCTGATTCTCGATCATCAGAGTCCAGGGCAACCAGCACGATGTGGTACAGGGGTATGGCCGCATACGGATCATTCCCTGCCTCCTCATAGATTTCCAGACTCCGCTGATAATGCTGCATTGCCTGATCGAAGTCGTTCTTTCTCCAATGCACATACCCAATGTTGACAAGGGACAATGCGATCTCCTGTTTATTGCCCAGCTCTTCTCTTGTCGCCAGACTTCGTTTGTGATACTCAAGTGCCTGGTCGAGGTCGCCCTTCCTCTGATAGGCACTACCCAGGTTGTTTAGGGCAAGAGCAATCATGTGGTCAATGCCCAGCTCCTCGTAGGTTTTCAAGCTACGATGGTAGTGCTCCAACGCCTGATTCAGATTGCCTCCTGTTTGGTAAAGACTGCCGACGTTGAGGAGTGACATAGCAATTCCCTGTTTGTTCCCCAGCTCCTCCCGGATTCTCAAGCTTCGTCCGTGATACTCTAGTGCTCGACTTACGTCTCCTCTCAGTGCGTATACATTGCCCAGATTGTTGAATGACGAGGCGATGTCTGTCCTACTGCCAAGGTCCTCTCTGATTCTCAGACTCCGGTTGTGGTAATCTGCTGCAGTATCATAATCACCCTTGGACTGATAGACGAGAGCCAAATTGTTGAGCGAATCAGCGATGCCTCTCCTATTTCCTAGCTCTTCTCTAATTTCCAAGCTGCGCTGGTGGAACTCAAGGGCCTTCTCTAGACTGCCCTTATACCAATGAATGATGCCTGATTGAAGTAGAAGGTCGCCTTCTCTCCTCCTGAGTTCTCGTTCATCGATCTTCAGGGGTTCCTTTTGAATCTCTTCAAGTAGCCGTCGTGATTCTTCCACGGCCGCAAGTCCAGCGTCCATTCTCCCAGAGGACCAAGAGACCTCGGCCTTCCTCGTCAGGGCATCGATGAGCAATGCAGGATCTTCCATTTGGCGAGCGTCTTGGAGAGCTTCTTCTATCAGCGATTGTGCTCTCTCCAATTCTCCAATTCTGACCCTCAAACCGGTTTCAAGAAGCATGCAAGTGAGTTTCGCCTCACTGGACAGCCCCTTTCTCGCTGCTAGAGCATTCACAACTTTGAGCGCCTCTTTGTATTCCCCCTTGTCCAGCATTAGTTCTACGCGGGACAGTTCTTCACGGGGTAAGTGTCAAGGCGTTTCTCTTCCTGAACCGTTCTGAATTTGATTGAGGCTCTGGTAGGACAGTTGTGATTCGGTTTCTGCCCACCAGACCACGACGGGAATACGCTCTGTATCAACAGGACTCCTCCGTCTAAAAGCATTTCCAGAAGGACGGTGAATAGAGGATTTCCCAGAGTCCGCAGCGATGAAGTTATAAGGAATTAACAATGGTTATTTCACAATGGTGAGGTGAACGCCTCCATGACAAGTGTTGAACCAGTGAAGACCCTTGATTGTTTGGGACTCTATTGCCCTCAACCGCTATTCCAAGCCAGAGAAGCAATAGACAGCATAGGACCAGGCGAGGTACTGGAGATGCTCGCCGATGACCCAGCTGCTGAAGAGGACATCAAACGATTCTGTAAACGGACTGGTCATGAGCTACTTAGCTTTGAACGATTGGAGGATGGCACCCAGAGATTCTTGATTAGAAGGAAGGAGTGAGTCATCATTGAGTAGTATACTATACGTTCAGACAAGTGACGACCCAGAACGTCAATACTCACCTCTAGTCCTAGCCCAAAGCGCGAAGGCGATGGACATCAAGGCTGAGATCTACTATCTCGGTCAGGGTCTTAGGATACTCCAGCCCGGAGCAGCCGAAAAGATCCAAGTTGGTGACTTTCCGAGTGTCGCTGAGATGCTTCAGAAGGCAATGGACATGGGCATTAAGGTATACGTCTGCGAGGCTTCAAAGCAGATGCTTGGATGGGAAGAGGTCGAGCTTGTTGAAGGATGTGACATCGTTGGAGCGGCAACGCTCAACGATTTGGTCCTAGAGGCAGATGCGACAATGTGGTTCTAGGTGAGTACTGGTGGCCGAAGTCAGGGAGGTGTACCTCGACTATCAGAGCTCGAAGCCTGTCGACCCGCGCGTCATAGAGGGAATGATGCCATACTTCCATGAGCGCTTCGGCAATGCTTCAGCACTTCACCACGTGGGGGACGTGGCCACTGAGGCACTCGAAGAGAGCCGCCGTGTCATAGCCGAGTTCATAAACGCAGATGCAGACGAGATTGTCTTCACCTCTGGGGCAACTGAGGCGAACAATCTAGCCCTTATTGGATACGCCATGCGACAGAAGCGCAAGGGCAATCACATCATAATCTCAGAGATCGAGCACATCTCTATTCGTAACATTGCCAAGTATCTTGAGCGAGAAGGGTTTGAAGTCACGCGAGTTCCGGTGGACAAGTATGGACGTGTCGACCCTCGGAAGTTGGAACGGCGAATAAGAAACGAAACTATCCTGGTTTCAGTAGGCTATGCCAACAATGAGATTGGCACGATTCAGCCCGTCGCAGAGACAGGGAAGTTGGCGGAAGAGCATGGGATTGGTTTTCATACCGATGCTGTGGCCGCAGAGGGTCTCATTCCCATTGATGTCAAGCGTGACAAGATTCACCTGATGTCTCTATCGTCAAACGACTTCTATGGACCCAGAGGAGTTGGAGCTCTCTACATGAAGAAGCGTTATAGAGTAAATCCAATCCTGATTGGTGGAGGTCAGGAGAGGGGCCTAAGGTCTGGGACAGAAGATATAGCAGGCATCGTTGGCATGAAACTGGCTACAGAGATAATGAAGAAAGAGATGCCTAAGGAAGTAAAGCGACTCCAAGGGTATCGCGACAGACTAATCAAGACAATCCTGGAGGAGATTCCTGATAGCCACCTCAATGGTCATCCCACCGAGAGACTGGCAAGCAACGCGCACTTCAGATTCGATGGCGTCGAGGGCGAAGCGCTCATGCTGTCCTTCAAAGACAAAGGAATCTCAGTTTCTACGGGCTCTGCATGCACATCCAAGACTCTAGAACCGTCACACACTCTGATTGCTACTGGGCTCATTCACGAGGAGGCCCATGGGTCACTTCAGTTGACACCTGGAAGATTCAATATAGATGAGGACATTGACCGCGCCCTCGAGGTAGTACCAGAAGTGGTGTCACGGATTCGAAAACTGTCTCCAATCTACAAACCAAAGGCAAGTTGATTCTCCTCACGACTTAATCTGTTCCACGGAGGACTTCTTTGGGCATGGGTATCCCACGTTGTCTTGACAGAATAGAAAGAGTCAGCTGGGCGGCAGGACCAAGCTTTGAATACTCTATCATTAGCCGCTCAAGGGCATCAATCTTAGGTCGCCCCCTCCATTCAGGAGGATAGTCGTCCGCAAGAGGAATCCCAGAGGCTGTGCAAATCCTAGCCATGGTTTCTGGACCATGGATTGACTGTCCCCTGACTATGAGAGTATAGCCCAATTCCTCCAATGGAGTTGGACCAGTAAGCTTCAACGGACTGCTCCATATCGCATCAACTCGCGGCCATTTCTCGGCACTCAACAGTTCCAACCAGTAAGAGAACTCTTCGAATCCCCTCAGGTCATATGCATTGTAGCGGCCTATAATCCTCAAGGAGTAGGCCCTTGTCAGTCTCGTGACGAACGAATCCAACCTTTCTCGACCAAGAGCAGCTACAAACTGGGCCAGAATCCTCATCCATTCACCGAACAGAAGATTGAGTCTACCAACATCTAGATCTTCAAGCAACTTGAGGTCAAAATCAACAGCCCACCTACCATCTTTCAAACGCAATTGTCCTAGCGTTTCAGGAGTGTCGCTGCTATTCATCACCGACCTTAGCGCGTTTGTTACCTCATTCACATGGAAAGTTTCCTCGGCCTCACGAAGTGCTATGTCAAGTGCCTCCTTGACCAGAAGGATGCGCCTTTTCTCAGGAGAGAGTGCCTCAATGACATCTGCCTCAAGGAGGTAGTCCATTACTCTCAATAGCTCTGTTTCGTCATATTGCCGTCCGAGTTCAGCGAGTATCTCTCTGACAGTCTGACGTCCGTCTATGAGTCCAGCCAGACGCGGGATGACTCCAACCATCTCCGGGTGTAGACTTCGAAGATCTCTTGTTTCACTTGAGGTTGACTGTGCATATCTCAAGAATCGAGTCCTTGCGCTCATGAAATCATTGAAGTCAAGCATGTTGCGAAACCGGATGACCCGGTGCGCCCAAAGCTTGGACATCTCAAGTTTGGTCTCTCTCTCAGACAGCCCAGAGAGTTCCCGTATCTCCTTCACGCTTCTGGATCCGTCGATGAATTGCGCTATCGTACTTCCAGTTATCGCACCGTCATCAGGTTTGACTGCAAAGTATGGCACCCATGAGTCCTGAAGAACCTCGAGAGAGAGCTTGCTCAGAACACTCTCCCCGAATGACTCCATGTATACCTCTACAAATGACGCGTGATATGCAAAGGGGTCGATCACTTCGAGCCATTCAAACTCAAACTCCACCAGCAATGAATCAAGCACCTGTATGGTCTCCTGACTCAGGCGGTGAGCACCAACGGCTATCAGATTCGTAGTCACCCCATTGAACACTGTAAAGAGGCGGTCCCCGTAGTTGACCTGAAACACTCGTTCACTTTGCTGAAAGACCTCTCTTGAGAACATATCGATGGCAGCGAAGAAGCTTGACGCGAGGACCGGGTCCATATCGAATGCCAATGGATCGAGCTGCATGAAGAACTTGGGAATGCCACTCTTGTCCGCAATCAGTATCGCTTCTATGGCATGTCCTGTCACACGGTCCACCCAATAGCTATCAAGGGGCTTGAGTGAATATTAGCCTTGTTTGGAGAGAGGGGTATCGATTCTCAACCTGATAGAGGAGTGGTTGCTGGTGGCCGAAAGAAGAAGGGGCTCCGTCGTGCCGAGGAAGGGCTCTAAATGTTCGAAAAGATAGATATTCATTGACACGATATGATTTGATTGACTCGCTCTTGAGAAGATTCACGTTAGGACGCAGGCATCTGATTGTAGTCATATTTCCAATTGTTATTGTCGTTATCGTTGCCTTTGCGCTTCATCCTTTGTATCTTGGAATAGGATTTGTAGCAGACACTGGTGGCTTCTGCTTTGTGAGTACACCATATGGACCAAATGATAATGTAACATACACAGTTGATTTTCATGAGGTAAAGTTCAAGTTTCTCTATTGGTATACTCCACCACACGCGTTTGACATTGGTTACACTGTGTATTTCAACATCAGATTCGAAGACGGAACTACAGAAACGTTGACAGTTGCGACAGGATCATGGTGGTATACTCATGGAGGGCTCAAGCGGCCATTGTCAGGAACTGCTACTGAACACACATCTCCAACAGAAGGCATCCTTGTGGGTGACTACTTGGATAGTCCTCCAAGATGGCAGTTCACAGTTAGCTTCACTTAGTGTGGATGTTTCTTGTCTGGCTTGTGCCACTTGGCTCCTTCATCGGCTACATCGACGCCTTCTTCCGTCCCAAGGGGAACGACTCGACCTTTGAGGGGACTGCAGACGATGAGGATTTAGACCTAACTGCATCTAGACCAAGGAGGGACTATGTCCATCAGAACACCTTGGTAGCCTTCATGGATGAAACAGAGAGTCAGGCCCCTCCAGTCCTCTGAGCGGAGCGTCATGGGGGAGCGGCGGGGACGAACTCGATTGGCAACGCATAGCTCAGCATTCATGTGGCAGAATTCGTAAGCTTTATACGCAATTAACAATAGTGCATTCGTGTGGGAAACGTTATTGAAATCTACACAATACAGCGAAAAAACACTCGACCACTTTAGGAACCCGCGCAATGTTGGTGTTCTCGAGGGAGATGATGTAGCAAGTGGTCGCGTGGGGAATCCCGTATGTGGGGATCTTATGGAATTCTTCATCAAAGTAGAGGATGAGAGAATTGTTGACGCCAAGTTCAGGACGTTCGGATGTGGTTCAGCTATTGCCACAAGCAGTATGACTACTGAGTTGGTGATTGGCATGACTCTAGACGAGGCAATGGAGGTCACGAGAGAGGACGTTGCCTCGGAGCTAGACGGTTTGCCACCGATTAAGATGCACTGCTCAAACCTTGCTGCTGATGCACTCCACGAGGCTATCAAGACATACAGAGCAAGGCAGAATCCTGATGATGTGATAGAGCCGGAAACCGAGTATACACAGCCTACATGCATAATTGGACAAGACAAGTTGATGGACAAGGGAGTCTTTCTCGACGTGAATGACTTGGAGGACTTTGCCGACCTTCGTGTATTGGTTGTTCATACTGGCGATGAGTCAGTAGAGTCAGCTCTAGAACTGACCTCGCAGACGGATCGTGTAGTCCTTCTCACTCCCGAGAAGGAGGTAGTTACAACAGATGAGCTCAGAGAGGAGCTCGACAGGTCAAGTGTCAAGATTATCTTCGAGTCTAGACTCTTGGAAATCCGCGGAGAGTTTGAGGTAGAGAAGGTTCTGATTCACAATCTGGATGAAGACGAGGAATACGAGTTGTTTGTGGACGCCGTCGTGATTATTGAGTGACTTCTTGACAACCAGCAATGTTGTCCCAATGTATTAAGTGCCGACAAGGAGTAGTTTGTCTGGGCATCTGGGTTGACGGAGAACCAAGAGAAGACCATAAGGCAATGGCTGGCGCGGCTCGCAATTCTCCTAGTGGCCCCGCTCATGCCGTACTGAGTCTGGATGAAAAAGGGGGTTGTGTTCAAAGTCACCTCACTCTTCTGGGAGTACGATCAACTATCTGAGGGATGGTTAATACGCCAGAATCCTACCTTGCTCTTCGGAATGGTCCTTTTGTGGCTGCCAGGCATTGTGTTCTCATATATGCTGGACACGCTTCCTCAAGACAAGTCGCCGATATCCATTGGGCTGATACTCACTGCGGTCACAATCGTAGCAGCGGTGCCTTTCAGGCTCCCAGGACCACCTGTCACTGCTCTGGTAATGTTGTCCTATTCCATATTACTCGTCTTCGGTATGATTATCGTTCCCATGACAAGAAGAGAGTTGTCTATACGTTCAGATAGTCTGACAGATGGATGGCCATCCACTCTGCACCGTGGAGCCTTTGTCGTTTGGCTCTTGGCTCTACTATCTCCATATAACATCCAGTTTTTCGGAGGCCCGAACTCATTCTTTCTACATGCATGGCCCTACCAAGTGGGCCTTACCTATGACCTTGGAGGATTCAGTGCGTCCATCTGGCTATTCCCCTTCATCACAGCGACGATGGGCCTATTCTTTCCTCCTCTCCTTCTCATTCCCCTACTCAACATTGCGTTTTCCTACTATGTTACGCAGTACTGTTTGGATCATAGAGAGTCCTCAAGGAGTAGGGCCATACTGCTAGCATTCCTTGCCATACCTGCAAATCTGCTCCCCCTCCTAGGAACTTGGGCCATGGAGTTGTATGTACCGTTTCCGCTCGTGCAGGCAGTCGGACTGCTTCTCATGAAACGCTGTGGTGAATGACTGGCAATATAGTCACAGAAGTGGAATCTTGCCCCGGTATCCGGTAAATACAATTGACTGGTCTGTTTCGAGAGTAGCATGCGGACTGTGAGAGGAGCTGTAGACTCTGACAGAGAATTGCTTGTGAAACTGTTTGTGTCTGAGGTCGAAGACGATGCCAAACTGGCTGAACAGTTCGCTGACGACCTGTTACGATTCCGAACCATTCTCTGTCTTGAGAACCAAGAGGTAATTGGCACTGTTAGCTGGGACATCAGGGGAAACCTTGATGATGGAGTTGTAGAGCTGATTGGACTCGGAGTGAATCCCAAGTTTCGAAGACAGGGAATAGCCAGGAAACTTGTGGAAACACTGATTCAAGATGTGTCAGAGTACTACTCCAAGAGTAAACACCACCTTCGAGTGATCTATCTCTTCATGGAGAAGCAGAATGATCTCGGGCGCTCCTTCTACAATACCATGGGTTTCAAAGAGGTTGCAGAGGTTCCTTTATTATACCCGCATGATGACGCTAGTATTTGGACACTGCACCTATGAGGTAGCTGGCCATGGTCTTCATAGAGAGAAGCTTTCCAAGCAAGGAGATCGATGAGATAGCTTGGAGTGAGAGCAACTCTAGGAAACCGATATACCACATGCACAAGTGGTTCGCCAGAAGGGTAGGTTGTACATTCAGGGCAATCATTCTTGCTAGTTTTCTGGAAAGAAACCCAATGGATCGATACTACGAGCGCGTTCAGCTCACCAATGCTGAAGGGTCCCCACCAGTCATCCTTGATCCCTTCATGGGTGGCGGCACCACAATCGTCGAAGGGCATCGTCTAGGATGCAAGATGATAGGCGTTGATGTCAATCCTGTGGCATGGTTCATCACGAAGCGAGAGCTTGAACATGTAGACCCAGAGAGTGCCACGAGGGAGTTCAGGAGAATCGAAGAGACCGTTGGTACCAGAATCCTCTCATTCTACAAGACGAGATGCAACAAAGACCACGATGGCGATGCGATGTACATCTTCTGGGTCAGAAAGATCAACTGCCAAGACTGCGGCGAAGAGGTCCCTCTCTTCAAGTCGTTTTTGTTAGCGAACCTTGGGTCGGATGGGAGAGTATACTATTGTCCTGACTGCAGAAAGATAGTCAAATCGAAAAAGGACCCCCTTTGTGAATGTGGTAGGGACCTTTCGGGGAGATATTCAACAAACAAGGAATACACATGTCCTTCTTGCGGCATTCAGGGGGACCTGACTTCTGCATGGTTATCAGATGGCAAACCTCCCGCTGAGGAGATGTTTGCAATAGAGTACGACTGTAAGGTCTGTGGTAGAGAGTTCAAGACACCCGATGATAGTGATCTATCGCACTTTGAAGAGGCCAGGACTGAGTTTATTCGTCAGAAGACTCGGCTGATGGGCAGAATAATCCCTGAGAAGTGTGTGCCTTGGAACAAGATGGCGACAATGAGACCTCGGTGTCTCGTGTATGACAGATATCACCAGTTCTTCAACGAGCGCCAGCTGTTGTCGTTGGCATTGATAATGGAGGAGATTCTAGAGATTGATGACATCTCGCTTAGGGAGTTCTTTGCACTCACATTCTCCGATGCACTGAATGCCAACAACATGTTCTGCATATACAACACTACCGCACGAAAACTTGAACCGCTCTTTGGAGGTCACTACTTCTCTCCACCAACAACGCCAGTCGAGAACAATGTCTGGGGTGCCAGAGTAGGAAGAGGCACTTTTCGGAGGTACTTCCTGAAGGGTCTGAGGGCCCTCAAGTACCAAAGTAGCCCCCATGAAATAAGGTTCAACTCGAACATTGGGATTGGGGGAGGAGTCGTCAGGCATAGAGAACGTGTGGTAATCCCAGGTGACCGGATAGATGCAGAGTTTGCAGACTCCTTCAGCGACCTCGAAGAGGGAAAGGACACGCTTCTCACTTGCAAGTCATCAGAAGACCTTGGTATGCTCCCTGACAACTCTGTTGATGCAGTAGTCACCGACCCCCCATACTATGACAACATCATGTATTCGGAGCTCTCTGAATTCTTCTACGTATGGCTGCAGAAGATAGTCCCCGATGCATTTCGGAACTTGTCGTCTGGGTCATCAAGTTCAGACGACAGAGAGATTCTAGTAAACTCCAAGATTGGCAAAGGAGATAGCTTCTTCGTGGACTCCATGACTCGAGTCTACATGGAACTCAACAGAGTGCTCAAGGATGATGGCCTACTCACGTTCGTCTTCCAGCACAAGCGGCCGAAGGCTTGGTCAGCACTCCTCAAGACTCTGATTAGGTCTGAGTTCCAAGTCACGGCCATGTATCCAACTCATGGCGAAACCCCCAGTGGTGTCCGAGCTCATGGCATGAGCTACAACACCATTCTTGTCTGCAGAAAAGGGTTGGAAAGAACACAGAGCCCGATCTCCATGGATGAATTGAGAGATAGAATCCGTACCAGCGTGTTTCAAGTTCTCGTTGACCATCCGGAGATCAACGAAACCGAAGCACTAGTGCTCGCCATGGGGAAGGCACTCCAGATTTGCACTCAGGATGCTGGATTGATAGACATCGCCAGAGAAGATCAATCAGAAAAAGGATCGACGGACATGCTGGAGCACCTTGTGAGAGAGAGTATCAGGGATCACTACTCGTAAGTGGTACACGCTGTACGGGTTTGGTCATGAAGACAATGGAACTTGAAGCAGGTACTTGAAGCCCAAGTCTTGACTATTCATGACGTCTTGCTTGAGCGTCTTCACGACACGCCTTATTCGCTCCGAGCCAATCTCTGAAACCGTCTTGAAGCCTGCCTCTACGGCCCTTGAGTCTGCTGGTACTTCTTCGGGACTCTGTACCATGATGAACCTTCTATTGCCGCCGTCTTCATGATTCAGCTCGAGAACTGCATGTGCTGTAGTACAGGATCCCGCAAAGAAGTCCAAGACGATGTCATTCTCACTGGCCTCAGTGCTTAGACTTAACATCCTCTTAATCAGTCGTACCGGTTTCGGGGTGTCGAATACTCCAACGTCACCAAAGATCTCTCGAATGCTACGACGAGCCTCCTGATTGTCCCCAACCTCTGTGCGTTTCCAGATAGTTCGAGGAGTGACTCCTGGCTTGACGTCAGAGAGAAAACGCTTCAGTCGCGGCACGTTGCCCCCCTGATCGCCGAACCAGACCCGATTCTCGCTAACCAGCGCGAGGAATGAACTCTTCGGCATACCCCAACATCTACCTCTCGGCGGCTTCACAATACGACCTGAAGGGGTGGTAATCTCATAGTCGTAGTCCTTGTTGTACGTCTTCACAGTCAGGTCGCTTGAAGTCCACGGACCACGTGCGTCCTCATCTCGATTCTTATAGCGGGAGTCAACCTCATCTGTACGCGGCAACAGGTTAGGACGCCATCTTTCCTTGGTGCGGGCGTAGAGCAAGATGTAGTCATGGTTGTCCGACAACCATCTGGCGTCATTCTGTGGTGAGAACTTCTTCTCCCAGACAATAGTGGCAACGAAGTTCTCCTCACCAAAGACCTCATTCATCATCATGCGAAGGTGATGAACCTCATTGTCATCAATCGATGCGAAGATGACGCCGTCCTCCCTGAGCAGCTTGCGTGCGAGTAGCAATCTTGGAAATATCATTGAAAACCAACCAGAATGAGGATTCTCGTTTGAAGATGAATTGAGTCCGGTCTGGTGTCTATCGCTGTATACGTAGGCCCCGCCAGAATTGTATGGGGGGTCAATGTAGATCATTCTGACCTTGCCCTCGTACTGCGATTGAAGCAGTTTAAGGACTTCTAGATTGTCACCCTCGACAAACATATTCTTGGTGTTGTCAAATTCGACTGACTGCTCCAGATTGGGTTCTAGTCTGAACAAGGACGGTGAGAACGCGCGCTCTCGTGCCTTGTCCTTTCTAGGCCACAAAAGAGTGCAAGTGTGATCTCGCTCGGTCATTCTGCAAAGTAAAAGGATTCAGTTGCTCGTATTTCAGTATTGTCAGCGGCCAGCGGTTCTGTTGCGGATTATCTGGATGGATCTCTCCAAAGGGATGCTCCAAGTACACGTCTTCTGATCGAGCAGCTCAAGAGGATGTGACGGTTTGACCAAAGGAGAACTGTGCAAGGTCTGGAAGAAGTAGGATGCGACGTGGGGACGGATGATGTCAAAGCCCCTCAGGAATCCCTTGTGGTCCCTTGATGACAGACTGAAGCGTATGTAGTATCGCGTTCTCGACTCCATCATGACATAGAGTTGAAACGGGAGTTCATAGAAACTCTTGAGAACGCCATCTACAGGTTCTTCAAGCTCCAGAAACATGACAATCATTCCATGGTCACTATACGGAGAGAATGCAGACTTGTAGCCCTTTATGATGCCGGTCCTCTCCAAACGGTGGAGCCTCTTATTGACTTGGGTCTCTGAGAGTCCTAATTGCTGGGAGAGTTGCTTCTGAGTCATCTCTGACGCCTTCGTAACATGTTTGAGCAGAAGCACGTCCTTAGAGTCGAAATCTACAACTCTGGGACTGAGTTCCATTCTTGGTGGAGACCCCTCTCTAGTTCGTAGATTCCTCTCAATCTGCTTGTACCACTCTGTCCAATCCCATGACCAGCTTGAGTCAGTGTTGAAGTACCGGTAATCCGCTCGTTTGTACTCATAGTCCACAATGTCAAAGATATGGTAGTCAGCTACGAGGTCTTCTTCTTGCATGGCCCTCAATAGTGTCCTCGTTGTGCTTGGAGAAGAGAGAGGATAAGCAGTCTGAGCGATGTAGCCGTTGTACTTCCCGTAAGTTTCGCTATACCAGTAGAATGGTGTGAGTGCTTCAATCACATATCGAAGATGGCGCGTCCCTCTCCTACTCGTTTCTAATGCAACGAGGTTGTTGCCGAGACCTAACTTACGCTCATGTGCGATGGCATGAGGAGGGTAGAGGATACCGGTCCTCCTCAATCTTGAGCGTCGATACCTGACAGTCCTAGAGGGAATCCCAAGAGTTTCTCCTAGCTGCTTCGCTGAGGCTTTGGCTCCAATCTCATCAAGAGCACCAATGATGTCCAAGTCCTTGCGATCGATGGAAAGGTCACTTGTCAGGTGATCACTTCCCTACTATGAAGCCAGAGAATTCATTTAATGATAGGTTTCCGAGTACGAAGCCTTACGCTGTTGGCAACTCTTATAAAACGAGAATTGCCTATGGTACGTTTGATGGTGCAAAGTTGGCAATCGGACCACCATGAAGTGGCCGAAACTTGCATCAGTTCCTAAGGAGGATAAGATGTGCGATTACCATTCGGACTCACCAAGAGTTCAATTGTAGTTCTTGACAAACTGGCCAATGAAGGCCCGATGTACCCACAGGAGATTGCTGACAAAGTGGGTCTCGCCCCACGAACTGTCACTCTTGCCTTGAGGAACCTTCTGAAACATAATCTATGTCGCAAGGTTGCCAACTTCCAAGACATGCGTAAACCGCTCTATCACGCTGACATCGAGAGAGTCCGCAAGCTTGAGAAAGAGCTTGACATCTGGAGAACACTCGCGAGCGTGCAAGTACGAGCATAGGATATGCATCAGTGACGTGTCTTCACTTCTTTGCGGACTAGTGCTGATGCCATTTCTTTGTCGCAAGAGAGTAGAATGAGATCTGATAACGACTACTCTTACTCGTTGAAGCAGCCTTTGAGAACAGCGTGCATGATCGCACCTCGCACCTTATCGATGTCTGGCAATCCTGCAATGACATTCCTACAGATGCTGATGGTCGGGAGCCCAATGATTCCTGAGTAGTCACGAACATCACCGCCAAGCGCGCTAGCATCAACCAGCTTGATAGTGGTATCCGCAAGCCCAAAATCAGACACTACCTCTTTGAGAATCTCCCACGCAGCATCACAGAAGAAGCAGTCATTGCCTGTGTACAAGGTGATACAGCCAGGTTTTCCACAGGGTGTCTTCGTTGGCTCAAGTAGGATACTGGGCAAGTGAGTTCTGACGGTCATGTTGATTCAAGACACCAGTAGTCAATTGGTATATAATGGGTTGTAGTGAAACCATCCATTCACAGAAGTCCGCAAAACATCCTCCCGCTGCGCTCTGTTTGTATTACATTGGCCGTCTGGAGACCGACTGCGACTCCAGCAGTTTCCGTGGAAAGTTCGAAGCTTCCGCACCCGGACTCAACTTAACATTCGGACACATATCATCCTCGTATATAACCAGGTCCAAGGCTACGGAAGAGACTCCTCGGTCTGCCTACACGACCCCGCACGCAATGCCGAGTCCACGTTGTAGATCTGCAAGAAGGTCTTCAGAATCCTCAATGCCCACTGAGAGTCTAACAGTGGACTCCGAGATGCCCATCTCTGACAACACATCGTTGTTGATGCCATAATGTGTGGTGAGCACAGGAATGCTAGCCAGACTCTCAACGCCCCCTAGGGAAACAGCATTCAGAAAGATCCTCAGCGAGTCTACGAAGGTACGAGTGGCCGCTAGGTCACAGTCTACCTCGAGAGACAACATTCCACCGAAGCCCTTCATCTGCTTCTTGGCAATATCATGGTTTGGATGACTTGGAAGCGCTGGATAGTGGACTCTCCTCACTCGGGGATCTTTCGAGAGCGTTTCAGCAAGATATAACGCGCTAGAGTTGTGTTGTGCCATTCTGACCGCCAGCGTCTTGATTCCTCGGTCTAGAAGAAACGCGGCGAATGGATCGACTGTTCCTCCCAATAGCTTTGCTGCACTTCTTATCTTGTCGATTACCTCTTTTGAGCCCGACACTGTTCCCGCGATGATGTCAGTGTGGCCACCGAGGTACTTGGTCGCGCTATGCATCACCACATCAATGCCCAGCTTGTGTGGTTGCTGGTTTATTGGAGTTGCAAAGGTACTGTCAATCATGCTTGTTGTCCCCACAGAGCGAGCAGCATCAGCGACTTTGGAAATATCCACTATTCTCAGTGTGGGATTCGTAGGTGTTTCAAAGAAGCAGAGCTTGTACTTGCCACCTGAGTCTGAGAGATGGTCGGCAAACTCGTCGTGGTCAACCATGTCAACTTCGATTCCATTCTGAGGGAGTACATCCTCAAAGAGATGTACAGTCCCGCCGTAGATGGACTCACTGGACAGAATTCGCTCGCCTCCCTTCACTAGACCCATCACAGCTGTGGTGATGGCAGCCATTCCGGAAGACAGGACAAGTGTGTCTTCCGTTCTCTCAAGGGAACTGATCTTGTCCTCCACATGCTTTGTCGTGGGATTGCTCCACCTTGTGTACACATGACCTCCAGACTTGCCCGTCACTGAGTCAAGCATCTCGTCCTGATTCTCAAAGACGAATGTTGATGTCTGGACGATGGGAACAGCTGCAGGTCCCGACTTCTGAACCTTGGTGCCTTGGACGCATAGAGTTGCTGGTCGTCTCTCTTCACTACTCATTCTTCTCACTCCAGATTGTTCAGTCAAACATGATTGGGATACTTCAGATGGTATGTGCTTTGACTTATAGATGAGTGCAAAGGGACTTGGGCCCACCATGAAAGAGAAGTCTCAAATCACAGTTTGTCCTCAAGTGGGCCCAGAGGTTCTCAGCATGAACGACCAGGCTACAGGACTTCCGTGTACCTGTGCTGATGAGTCAGTCTGTGGCGACTGTACTCTTGAAGACTTGTTGAACTGTAGATACGACGAAGAGCTTGTGATGTGCTTTCGCAAAAGACATCTGCCGTATCGTGGACTCGCCTTGTTGACAGTGGGCATTGCATCTTCCGTGACCAGTGTGTGGTGGATGTGTTTTGCGTACGCACTAGTCACGCTGTTGAACTTCACACTGATTGAGTCTTGGTACCTGTGTAGACACTGTCCGTTCTATGTGAAGGAGGGCCGTACTCTACACTGCATCACCTTGAAGGGAATGCCCAGACTATGGAGATATGATCCTGGACCTCTGAACCGAACCGATAGGATGGCAATGCTCCTGGTTGGGGGTTTCATAGACCTCTTTCCAATTGTTGCGGGTGGATATGCTACTTGGGCCCTATTCACGGTCGGGGCCGATACGGTCCTCGTCACCGCGATTGCTGCCATGACCATACTGATGCTCGGTGTATCTGTCTACATCGGCAGATTCCTGGCTGACAACTATTGTGTCAAGTGCGTGAACTTCTCCTGTGTCATGAGCAAGACACCAAAGGCTGTGGCTGACGAATACTTACAGAGGAACCCGTTCATGAGGGAAATATGGGAAGCTTGTGGGTACGTGCTTGGAGATGAGTAGCCAATACGGGCACACAGGGCTGCCCAAGTCGACTTCACTCGGAGGAGGGAATGTAAGTCCATGACTGATGAAGGTAAGAAAGAGCTTGTTGAGAACCTTCAGGCAGAGCGTGCTAGGATTGAGGCCATGTTGGCTGAATTGACTGAAGAGCAAATGGAGATACCAGGCGTACAGCATGACTGGTCTGTGAAGGATATCATAGCGCACATCACAACTTGGGAGCGCAGAGGGACAGGATGGATAAAATCAATGGTCGATGGAGAAGACCCACAAGTGTCATTCAAAGATCATGCTTGGGAAGAAATGGTGGCTGCACATGATCAACTCAACTTGGACATCTATCACCAAAACCGTGACAGACCGCTTCAAGATATTCTGTCAGAGTTCAATCAGTCCTTCCCGCTCTTAATGGACCAAGTGCGAAGTCTGACTGATGAAGACCTGGACAAGCAGTACTCGTTTCGCTGGGCCAAGGACCATGTGAGTGGACGTCAAATCGTTGCTTGGCGCTTCTACCACTATCGTTTGCATGCCAAGCACATAGAAGCCTGGCTGGATTCTCTGAGGTGTTGAATCTCCGGCAAGGCTACATCGTCAGTCGTCCCGCAACACCCGCCACGCTAGACATGTGCCAACAGTTTCGAGTGGATGCCATTTCTCAGCAAACTTCTTGACCTGAGAGGGAGTCGGCATGTCCTCTAGGCCATAAAGCTTCATCATGCCCTTGCGAACACCCAGGTCTCCTGGAGAGAGAACGTCTAGTCGGCCAAGAGAGAAGATCAGATACATCTGTACTGTCCACTCACCCACACCTTTGATGGCTGTGAAGAGCTGGACAATCTCAGCGCTGGACAGCTTCTTGAGTGCATCAAGACTGGTGTAGCTTCTGAGAGGACCTCCCTTGCCAAATGCTGCGGCAACATTATGGAGGTAAGAGGCCTTTTGCCTAGATAGACCAACACTTCGAAGTTCTTCTTGTGAAACTGCTAGGACCGATTCTGACGTCAAGTCACCAACGAGTTCGATCATTCTATCATGGATTGTGCGAGCTGCCTTCCCTGACAACTGCTGGTAGACTATGGATCTCACGAGCATCTGGAATGGTGGTTCCTTGGAGGGTTCTAGCACCAGCTCCCTAGAGCTGATGGCATCTTTGAGTTCAGGGGCCTTCTTTGCGAATCTGGCGAGTACTCTTGCGGTGAAGACGTTTGGCATCAGCTCATCAGAGGAAGAACACTCTGAAGAATTGTACTGCTTACGCAAATACTCGACCAAGTGCCAGCGTGCCCAGGAACTGAGAACTCCTTGATTCGAGATCTCATGAAGTCATCTCTGTGTATGTACCACTCTCAATGACATCATCGGGTAGACTCGGTGAGAATAGTTGAAGGCTACTGATGAGCCGATCTCTTTCAGATGGCATCACAACTAGAAATGATATCGTGCTATTGTATGCCACGACGTTGTTCCTGATGGTCCAATGGCCCACTGGTTCCCATTCTTCCGGTATGAATCCGTCCAAGTAGATTGCTGCTATCTTGACACCATGTTCCGATGCAATGCTTCTCAACGTGTCTGCACTCATTGAACCATTAAGAAGAGACTCTCCTATGTCCAGCGTAGCGAGGCCCCACTTGTCAACACATACTATGTCAGTGAGGTAATTGGCGTAGCCGATATCATTAAGCATGACGGCCTCACCATAGTAGAACTCATCCAGAAAGCGGGCCATCTCATAATGCTGATCGTGGATGTTTGTAGATGCGATTGGAGTCCAATACATCCACAGAGCGCCCCGCGCTGCCAGTGGTGTCACGAACAGAACAATCAGAGCGAGTCCGTACAATCGGTTCTTGTTCCCGCCAAGGTCTATTTGAGGTGCTCTTAGTGAATCGAGGGTCAGCTTGGAAAAGAACCTGTGACCTTGGATTGACAGTGTGAGTATGCCAAGCGCGACCAGGTACGCCTCATACCTGAAGAACCATCCAATCTTGCCCAGTTGTAGGTGCAATATACATGCCGAGATGAACACCCACTTCATCACAGTACCAGTCGTCCAAGGTTCTTGAGCTTGCTCAGCAGTTAGCTTGATTGATGCCATGAGAAGCACAAGCAGATGTGGTGAGACTATCAAAGAGCCTATGCCTCGAACAAGAAACCAGACCAGACCTTGGGCAATGGCGTCAGCCCCCTTCACTACCAAAGAATTGGGAAGAGGCAGCCAGCCGTTCAACATCGAAACAATGCCGTATACAGCCCAGGGCAAAGCTGCCATGCCGAGAACAGCAATTGCGAAGCCCCATCTCCTCTTCACTAGGAATAGGATTGCTACTGGGATGACTAGGAACATGGACTCAATGCGTGCAGCGGAAACGAAGAAGGTGACGACCATAAAGAGAGTTAACTGCTGGACGTTGCTCTCTTGCTCAGTGATGATCCTTGTTGAGAGCACTATGAAGACAAGCGAGAAGACAGTGTGAAGAATGTGCTCCATTCCTGTGAAGACAAGGCCAGGAAGCGAGGTGAAGAAGACAAACGACACCAATACCGCCGTGATGTATCTTTCACTCATATCCAAGTTCCTGAGAATTGCATACATCGTCACAACAGCGGCCGTTGACAGCAGGACATTGAGAGCCAAAGGGACCATATCGTTCACGCCAACTAGAGCAAATCCTGCACAGATTATCAGATTCCAAAGAGGAGAGGACGAACTTGAGCTAAACTCATGCCGGGTCACTCCGAACACAGAGAACTCATTCAGGTTCCGGGAGATGGCCATGTGAATGTAGATATCGTCAATAGTGTAGACCATCTGACCAGAATTCATGGTCAAGATTGCGACAAGTAGCACAATGAGGGAAAGCCACAAGCATGAAAGCGCAATCAGTAATGATTGATGTTTCACCCCCGTTTCACTCTCCTCGTGTTGTTCTCTCCGGGTGTCCAGCCGTTCAGGATAGGCTGTTTCGCGAATGCCTAGAATACTATGAACAAGCCGCTTTATTATTTTGACTCAAGCAGGCTGAATCCACATGGTGGTTCTCAGAGGTTACGGGTTCTAACCACTAGAATTCCAGCCGATTGCGTTCAAGACCGGTCGGTGAGATCTTGGTCAGAGTGCCCTCTTTGGGACTAAAGACCATGATGACCCGGGTGTCTTTGGATAACACTTCCAGGTATGGAAATCTTTCCTCTAGTCTATTCCAATAATCATTGAACTCAGGAGACTCGCTGGTGTATACCACTCCCGAGGCCAGGATTTGCAGGACCCTGAAAGTATCCGCTTTCTTGGGGGCCAATACATCATGAATCTCATAATGCACCCACGGATTCTCTCTGAGATTCTGCACTGCAACGTGATCTTGTGAAATCTCAACGAAGACTAGCCAGTCTTCTGACGCATATTCATGGGGCGTAGCGTTGGGAATGCCATCCTTCGACGCAGTGGCCATAGTCAAGGTCACATGGCTTCTTAGGAAAGCTAGCGCATCAGTCATGACTCGAGAGATGTCTTCAGTCATAACTGCTGATTCGAGAATTCCGATTGAAAAAGCGTATGGTCGAAGTATTTGGTCACAAGACAGCTCCACAGTTCCTGCATCTCGGGCTGATGGCTGTGTTGTCGAACTCACAGTATGGACATTCAAGTACGTCCCCAATCTTCTCGAATGCTCTTGCTGAAGAGCCATCCAGACCTTTGAGTTCAAAGACTTCATCAGATGTCGGATCATAGATGCGTATCATGTAGACTGGCCGATTATTGCTTCTGTGTGAAACAGTTGCTTCGAGAAACTGCCCTATCGGTTTCCCGGCGAAGTGTTCCAGCGGAATCTCCTTGTTGATTCGACCACCCCTAACCTCAAGGATCCTCTCTGATGTCAGATAGTATCTGGTTCTTCTGGTGCGAACAAAAGACCCGAGAATGATAGATGCTCCAATCAAAGTGAGAAAGAGAAGCGGTGTAGCCACTGCCATTCCGAATTCGTCAAGCGCGACTAGTGAGAGTGCTGGCCCTCCCGCGAGGACTATGAAACCAACGAAGATGATCCAGAAGCCAGTCCCTGCCCTCCGGGTCCACACAATGTTCTCTCCTGGCCAGAGGCCCTCTTTAGGGGGGTCAAAACGATTTGTCACTGATTTCGCTCCTGACTGGGTAATTCTTGCACCTTGTTAGAACAGTGCAGCACACTCAATTTGAGTATTCTTCAGAGGAATAGAATGTTCTTCAGCAGGCTTTAATTGACCTTTGCAATGCATTGCGAGTTCCTTCTTAGTCAGCTGTGGTTAAGAGAAGGATCGGAGATGAGGAAGAATGACGGACTATCGTCAACTCATTCTTAGAATCGGGATATTGCTGATAGCAGTTGCTGGAGTGTTCTGGGTTCTCCTATCATTCCGTATCATTCCTTTACCGTTCTCTGAAGAGGGTTTTCTAATCAACTCTTCACCTTTCTAATTCCAGGTATTGCAGGCTTTTGCTTACTCTTAATTGGTGCAGTGGTAAGGGAACGCAAAGAGGCTCAATGGTAGTCAACGAAATCTAGACGCCCCAAACGACACGTTCAATAGGTATCCGATTCGCTGCATCTATCATGAAGGTCTTAGCCATCAATGGGAGTCCACGAGCTGAGAGGGCAGCAACCTTAGGTGTTCTGGCCCCGTTCATGGAGGGGATGAAGGGTGCGGGCGCTGAAGTCGAGCTTATTCATGTCCAGAAGCTGAATCTCAGACCATGTCGAGGTTGCTTCAACTGTTGGTGGGAAACACCTGGAACGTGTGTGCAAAACGACAAGATGAAAGACGTTCTGCCGAAACTAGCGGACGCTGACGTATGGGTCTTCGCGACGCCAGTCTACGTGGATGGAATGACTGGCACAATGAAGACCTTCATGGACAGAATGATTCCTCTTCTCGAAGGCCGCTGGGAGATAAGAGATGACCATTGTCGTCATCCCCTGAGGGAAGGAACGAAGCCGGGCAAGATAGTTCTTCTCTCTGTAAGCGGATTCACAGAGCTGGACAACTTCGACCCGCTTGTGGATCATATGAACGCAGCATCCAAGAACATGGGCAGGGAATTTGTTGGAGCTGTCCTTCGACCTTGTGCATGGGTCATCCCTCATCTGATGAAGAGGGGAATGTCTGTAGACGATGTGGTTTCTGCTCTGAGAGATGCAGGCCAGCAGCTAGTCACGAGTGGGGAAATGTCAAACGAAACCCTAGACATCATCTCTAGAGAACTGGTTCCTCGTGAGCAGATTTTCGAGATGTACAGTTGAGGCCCGAGCGGGATCCGTAACAGGTTACATGGCTTTTCACCCTTCAATTCGCTTTTCGACTCAGTCCGGTTCTCCAAGACCAGCGGAGGTTGTACCTACCGTCATCCATCAGCGCTTGGAGGTTGCGCCAGTTGTCCGATAGAAACAAGAGTAGGAACACAGCCCTGGATGTCGAAGGTGCAGCGTATGACTAAAGTTTTGGCCATAAATGGGAGTGGACGGATGGAAAAGGGATACACAGCCAAGATTCTTGCCGCCTATCTTGAGGGCATGGAGGATGCCGGGGCATCTGTTGAAACAATCTATGCCAAGCGGCTCAAGATCAGGCCCTGCAATGGTGATTTCCAATGCTGGTTCGAGAAAGTGGGTGAGTGTATGCACTCTGACGACATGCTGAGAATGCTCCCCAAACTGCGAGAGGCCAACATCCTCGTTCTTGCGATGCCGGCATACCTTCCACTTCCGGGTGAGATGCAGAATCTGTTGAACAGGCTGATGCCAATCGTTGAGCCAATCCTCGAGTTCCGAGAAGGAAGAACCCGGGCCAAGTTTCACGACAACGTCAACATATCGAAGATTGCACTAGTTTCGACCGGGGGATGGTGGGAGAAGGACAATCTTCACACTGTGGTCAGAGTCGCCAAAGAAGTTGCAGAGGACTGCAGCATTGAGTTTGCGGGAGCCGTTCTTCGACCTCATGCCTTTTGGATGGCCACAGAGGAAGAGAAGGCCAAGGAGGTCCTTGCAGCGACCAAGCAGGTTGGATATCAGCTAATCAATGATGGAAGAATGTCAGCTGAGTTGCTCGATACTATCAGTCAGCCCTTGGTTGCCGAAGAGGAACTACGGCAGTGGTACAACAACATGTATGAAAAGGCCAGACAGGGATAGTGGCTGGAGTCAACTCCAACCTAACCTACCCAGCCTTCCGCCTCCTGATGAGAAAGACCACCACAACTATGACCACAACACCTGAAGCTCCCACTACAAGCAACAGAAACAGAGGCCCCATGAACGGGATTGGCAATATAGTCACAATGACCTCGTCAGTAGCCACGTTGTTCCAGGGGTCAACCGCAACTATGGTGTAGTTGTAGACACCAGGGCCAAGCTCTTCAATGACTATTGTAAATGATATGAACGGCCTGAACATGTCATCATAGGTGACCTGGGTTCCGTTTCTGAGAAGCCTGTAACTCACGCCGCTCAGATCTGACATGATCCATTGCAGCTGATGCTCAGTCTCTCCAAAGGTATAGACGATATCCTCTGGACTGGTCAGGAGCGGGGGAGTTGTATCTTCAATCGTAAGGGTGAGCGTACCCTCAGTAACAGCCCCATAGATGTTGGTCGCTCCAATCTGGAGCGGATAAGTTCCAACAGGGAGAGCTGATGTGCTCATCAGAGTTTCAAAGTCAATTACGAAGTTTGGAGTATCGCTGACCCACAGATCAAAAGGCGCAGTGATTGGGGTGGTCACAAACTCAAGTGCGTACATAAAGACAGTTCCAAACTCAATGACCTGGTCAGTAGGAGCGTGCTCCCATTCTGGTGAGAATGGACTGTACATCAATGGATTAGAGTCGGAGTTGACACTGAGTATGTATGCTGTATCGCCGATACCGTCTTGGTCGGCGTCAGCCCCTGTGTAGTCAGACCAGTAGTTATAGTCGAAGGTATTGCCCGTCGCGGAATCAAAAGCGCTCGCCAGTGTGTTGTTTGCGAAGACATTCCAGACGACATCATTGTTGTCAGCACCTGTGTGGAGTGAGATGCCTTCTCTATTGGAATTGGAGGTGTTGTTTGCCACAATGTTGGAATCGGAACCATGGAGAACAAAACCTTGGGCGGTATTCTCGTTGGAAGTATTGTCGGTCACGTTGTTGGAACCCAATTGCTGGACATAGATGCCTTCCCTGTTGAAGTTGCAGGTATTGTCTTCTACGACGACAGAGGTGGATGAAAAGATGTACATGCCGGAGTTGGTGTTGTTATTGCAGGTGTTGTCAGTAACAGTGCTGAAATTCGTATTGTAGAGGAAGATGCCATAGAGGTTGCCATTGCAAGTGTTGTTGGTCACAGTGCTAGAATTGGAGTCTCTGAGGTAGATGCCATAGTCAAAGTTGTTGTTGCTTAAGTTGTCAATCACAGTCACAGAACTGGAGTCAAAGATCCTGATGCCAAAGAGGTTGTTGCTACAATTGTTGCCGGACACAAAAATGTTCATGCTCTTGCCCAGGATTCGAATCGCGTCTTCGTATGCGGCAATGTCGTTGTTGACTATCTGGCCATTTGTGACATTCTCAAGGAAGATTCCGTAAGAAAGCGTAGCAGATGGGCCTACCAGATTGCATCCTCGAATAACGAAGTGTGAGCGAGTATGACTAATGTTAATTGACGACATAGGGGTGGGACCCAGAACAAAGTCGAGATTCTCAATGATGTATGGGGTCGATGAAGAACCGTCACCCGGCCAGCCCTCGGCCCGAGCTGTATCAGAGAAATTGGCATCTCCGTTGATGACTATGGGGTCATGCTGAACATTGGCAATTTGCGTCCCCAGTCCTTCTGAATCTGGCGTGATGGCTGGCGTAACGCCCGTCGCGACATTCAATAGTAACACTGCAATGGTCAACGACACGGCAACCCAACATAGACGGTGCTTCCTTGGCATCTGCAATCTCTCCTCATTTGCGATGGACGCTGTACAGGCTTGCTTGAGTACACCCAGATGTTGTCAGTCAATGCCGTGCTGTTGCTTTCAATCTCCCTCGCAACGCTACTGATGGTAGTGCGGCCAACGCATATTAATGTCGGCACAGGTTCTTCGGCAACAAGATTGAAAGGCGGAGTTTCATCTCCGAGGCCATCCTCCGGGATGGAGCCAATCTAGCCTTTTCTCTGGGTCTAAGGTTTCGTCAGGTAGGCATAGAGGAACAGCACGACGAACAATCCGAATAGTCCCGTCATGAGCCATCCTGCGATTGGAATTGTTGGATATGCGAACATCATCCAGACAGAGCCTACGAGTAGGAGAACACTACCAATGACGTCTTGAATGACGATGATTTCCACCTGCTCCCACGATGCTGCCCTATATCCCAATGCCGATGCCATTGCCCACGCAATCGTCATGGCACCGATTACTCGACCCGCATATGGGTCAAGCCACGGCCAAGCTGCAACGGTTTCCCAAGTCTCCACTGCAATGAAGAACCAGATGCCGAAGGCCATAGCTACTATGAAATGAAGGATGAAGATGTACTTCAGAATATTAGAAACTGTCAATCACGAACACCTCTCTCCCACGATTGATTATTCAATCGAAGGCAGAATTAGATAGACACGAACTTTGCTAAATGTCTTTTCAAGCAATTCGATGCCGAATTCTAATCACAGGACCTGGATATGGCCACTATGGCGCAGGAAAAGTCGGAGAGAAGCACTAGGGATTCGATGAATCTCCGAAGATCTACCTCGACCCCTTAGACGAAGCCAGCTTCAAGACATACTGCTTGAGCTCACGCGACATGGCCACCGCGTATTGCTTGGAGAGGCGTTTCTTCTTGAATCTCTTAGTCTTGAATTTGAGGCCTCGATCACGAAGTGCTTCTTTGACTCTCTCGAATCTCTCAACAGTCGTCTTCTTCAGCGGCATCTTGAGGCCCTTTAGTACTTCAAAGCCATGTACCGTGAGCCATAATGGTTCGAGATGGACACTTCCCTTCTTCTCCGGGACTATCGTGTTCTCAAGCTCTTCTTTGCGCCTTCTCTGAATCTTCGGAATCAGGACTTCACCCTTCGTCTTCCTGAGCTTGTCAACGTCAAGGAAGAATGAGGACCCACCCTCATCTAGCTGTTCTTGAAGAAGCCGAACCACTCCTTCATGGAGCTGGTTCTTTGCTCGTCTGAAGCTGACCTCACTCTCAATTGATTCCATCAAAGGCGTGATGTCCTTGTCTACACCTGCCAGCTCAGCCACGCCCATGTCCTCAAGAAAGGCCCTCTTTGCTGCAAACCTCCTAGGCCCTTTGAGGCAGCGAAGATACTTCTTGACTCTACCGCTCACTCCTTCCCAACCACTTTCCTTGAATACGGCACGAATGGGTCGCCACTCAAAGCTCACTGCAGTGTTCTCGCCCCACTCCAATTTCGGCGCTGCTTGTCTGAGAACAGAGTCAGCCTCCACCCTCACATTGGGCTCCACCAGAATCTCGAGGCTTTCAGATGTGGTGCAGAGAAGGCCGGAGATATCGAGAGTTTCTGTATTGTTATTCCTGAGATCTAGCCTCTTTAGCTGTCTGCACCCAGTCAATGAATCAGAGTCCAGAGTAGTGAGCCTGTTCCTGTGAAGTAGAATCTCCTCCAGTTCGGAGACCTTCGACAAAGGAGTCAGGTCAATTGTCTTGAGTTGATTGTTTCCGAGGTTCAAGACAGTAAGGCTTCGAAATGCGCTGAGCGGGCTGAGGTCAATCTTCTTTATTCTGTTGTCCTCCATTCTCAGTGTCCGCAGGTTGGTATTCTTTGCCAAAGGCAAGAGGTCGATCCTTGAGAGAGCATTTCTCCCTATGTCCAAGAATCTTAAGTCTCTGCATTGCTCCAGTGGAGAGAGATCCAGTTCCTTGATCTCATTATACTCCAGACTGACTGAGGACAGCAATACACAGGAGTTAAGGGGAGAGAGATCTAGAGCTGCAAGATGGTTAGAATCCAGAGACAGATACTTGATCTTCACGCATTCGCTAAGAGGCGAAAGATCCAGGCTCTTCAAGTCAGCAAATGATACATTCAGGCTCGTGAGATTGGTGCATGCCCGGAGGGGCGACAGGTCCAGTTCATACAGCCCACTGGCGATTATGTCTAGACTCCTAAGATTCTTACATGAAGAGAGAGGTGTCAGATCAATACGCTTTAGATCGCTGAGAGAAATGTAGAGGGTTTCTAGACCAGTGCATGTCTTCAGCGGGGATAGATCAAGAGCCGTCACAGAACCAAGAGAGAGCCAGAGCCGTTTCAATTCCTTACAGGAATGGAGTGGAGAAAGGTCAACCTCAACGGCATCTTCGTCGGAGAGAGTAAGCTCGAGGCCTCCATAGTAGTGCTCCCTCACTTCCTGCATCCTGAAGATGTTCTGACTAGTAATGTATCTAACATGAGGTACTGCCCATTGAGCGAATTGCTTGGCAATGTCGTTGATCGATTCACAGAATGCTGGCGGAATGAGAAGGTCCTCCGAAACCATCCGAACGTACAGTGTGAGGATTTCATTCCAAGACCGCAGTCTGCAAGCTGGAACATCCAAAAGCGCCGCGTCGCTGTTCTTTATGAAACGGTCAATTACACGTATGACCTCAAGCACTCTGAATGGGACTTCCTCTGGCTGCCTTCTCGCTATCCCAGAGAGTGTTCTGTGCCACGATTCCATTTGATGTCGGGGCACCTTCACTACGCCCATAATTCCATCCCATTCCCGAGTGTCGAGGACCTACTGAGGCAGACTCGTATCTATGTTCCTAACTAAGGAACCGGTAGATGGCCTAATAATAGCCAGTCCTATTAGTTGTATGCTGTGAATGGTCCTTCACGTCATCTAATGGTTTCTAGGCTGAACCTCAGGGCCTAGATTCCTAGTTGTCTGAATAGACCTACCAACTACTACATTAGCCCTATCCAATGGCGGCTCGAGCTTTGTCCAGGTCATCGGCACCGATTACTAGCCGACCTTTTGAGGCAACGTAGAGAAGGTCCACGTTTACTCCTGCATCAGCTATGCGACGTGCAATCCTCCCGAGCTCTCCGGGCTTGTCTTCGGCTTCAAAGACCAAGACTGGACGCTCAGCTCGCACCTCGAAACCGGCTCCTTCAGCAGCCTTGCGTGCGGCGGCCGCGTCTTCCACCAAGATATGAGCCACGCCCACACCTTCACATGGGAATCCGCAGCCTCCATCGATGTTGACTCCAGCCTTTCCAATGGCTTCACTCACATCGGCCATGGTTCCTGGACGGTTCTCAAGAATGATAGTCAGATCAGTTGTCATGTTTTCCTCTCCTTCTT